>NZ_JBVHBT010000007.1:0-157716 GCF_057626655.1 Flavobacterium sp. SP2 | reverse complement strand
AATTGATAAGTCTATTAACTTTGCGGGCTTGATGGTTCACTTTGTCAGTTTTGGTTGTTAGCATAAAATTACGAATAATTCAATGCACAAATCTAAAGGCTGGGCTTGCGCTTGCTATTTTGTCTTCGTGGAGAATAATCTGGTGGCTACAATTCTGTCTTTCAAAGAAATTCAGTAGATTTGTTTGGTCAGTGTTCGCAGCAGCAACAGACGCAAAGCGGCATTACGTTAAACAACCCAATTGTTAAAAAAACTTTCGCAAATACAATATTTAGCAGACACTTATGAAAATTGAACCTTAAAAACTTAATATACATCAAATATGAATGAAGAATTAATTCCGACAAATCAAAACGAAAATGCAGCTACTGTCTATAATCAGACTTTAGAACAGTTTAAATCGCTATTTTATCTTGTAAAAGGCAAAAGAGACACTCAAATTAAACTTTATTCAGATAATAAGTCATTTTCTAAATCAGCAATAATTGCATTGAATGAGAAAATTCAAGAAAAATTATCTATTCATACGATTCCAAACAAATTATTAACAATTACAGTAACTCTTTCAAAAAACCATATAAAATCTTTTGGTAATTGGAATGAATTTTTACAAGAAAAATGGGATACAGCTCAAACAACAGATAGCATTACGTTGGACTGGGATTTTGAAATGCTTATACCAAATAGAGTTCACACGTTACCACAAACACATAGTTTAAAAGTTAGATTAGGACAAGGTCTAAAACCAAATGAATTTTTTCAAATTATGATAGTTGGTGGCGATGAGTCTGAACTTGAAGAAAGTCAGGCACAAATGGTTGCAAAGGTAGATTTTGTTAACGCAACAATAGCGACAGAATTATTAGAAAAAGTTAATGATTGGTATGAAGCATTACCTCAAAAAACAGATGAAAATAAATTAAATGTTTGGCTAGGTAACCAGAGTAATAAGATCTCGCTACTTACTGAAACTTTTATTATAATTTCTGGTTTAGCACTTTTTTTCCCGATTGGTGAATATTTTATTTCAAAAACTTCAAAACTAAATGATTTATCATTTATTTTGACTTATAACTTTTATGCTATTTGCGGAATATTTTTATCTTTCACAATATTTTCTAGAATAGGTCAGTTCTATGGAAGAAAAATAAATCGAAAAATTGATAGACTTCGTGGAACACCATTATTTGAAATGACGAATGGTGATAAAAATGAATTAACAGAAATACTACAAAAAAATAAAAGTTTAAGGAATGAAATTTTTATGAAACTTTTTATTTCTACTATAAGTTCTTTAATACTAGCTACTTTGGGCTATGGAATAAAATATTTATTGGAAAATATTTAAGCGTCTGCTAACAGCTGTTTCAAGAAATGGCGAGGCACGGGATTTATCAGAAATTGGAAAGGTTTTTAATTAAAAGTTTTGTTTATATTTGTGAAGGCTTGGTCTTGGTTCATCGCAACTTCTTAAAGGCGAAACGTTAGCAACAAATTTTAAATACCAAACTACATATGAAAGTATCATTCTTTTTTTTAATTTTTGTGGCATTTCAATTGAATGCACAAATTGGTTTCCAAAATGGTTCAGTTTTAATTGATTTAACTCATTATTCTTCGGATATTACATCTATTACATCATCTGATTTAAACAATGATGGTTTTAAAGAGGTAATTGTTAGTTCTAGATATGATAATACTATAATGTTATACATAAACATTAATGGTAATATACAAGAAAACCAAAGACAAATAATATATGATAATTCTCAAGCAAATTTTGATGCAACTTATAACATTACGTCAACAGATTTAGATAGCGATGGGTTAAAAGATATAATAGTTGTAAGTGGATTTGAAGATAAAATATTTTGGTTTAAAAACTTAGGTAATTATAATTTTGGTTCTGCAATTATAATTAATTCTGCAATAGATAACCCTAAAGTAGTAATTTCTCAAGATATA
This sequence comes from Flavobacterium sp. SP2, assembly GCF_057626655.1. Classification (NCBI taxonomy): domain Bacteria; kingdom Pseudomonadati; phylum Bacteroidota; class Flavobacteriia; order Flavobacteriales; family Flavobacteriaceae; genus Flavobacterium; species Flavobacterium solicola. The sequence goes on along the minus strand of NZ_JBVHBT010000007.1, from coordinate 155,751 downwards.
GATAACGATGGAGACAATGATTTAATTGTTGGTTCATATAATAGCAAAGATGTAACATTATTTAAAAATAATGGGAATGGAACATTTTTAAATCAACAAATAATCTATACATTATCTAGTGGGGTTAATAGTATTATATTAAAGGATTTAGACAATAATGGTTACAAAGACATCATAAGTGGACAAAATGATGGTAGTATTTACTGGGTAAAAAACATTGATGGAGTAAATTTTAGCACAACAAACTATATAACAGGTTCAGCCGATAATGGAACAGGCTTTGATTTTATTGATATTAATAATGATACATATTTAGATATTATATTTTCATCAAATTATGATGATAAATTGAGATATTCATTAAATCAATTTGGTAATACATTTAATACAAATCCTGTTATTGTTGACAATAATATTATTGACCCTTATCAAGTTAAAACAATTGATTTTGATAATGATGGTATTCTTGATATTTTAATTTCAACTTATTCAGATGATAAAATTGGATGGTATAAAAATAATAACAATGGAACTTTCTCAAATTTTATACAAATAACAAATAACATATTTAATCCCAAAGATTATATAATTGAAGACTTAAACAATAATGGCGTTTATGAAATTATAAGTTCTTCATATGAAAGTAATATTTCTTCAAGACAAAAATTATCAATATTTGAGAAAGATACTTTTGGTGTTTATAATGAAAAAATAATCAACTTTTACTTTGGAGCTGTGAATTCAGTTAAAATAGCAGATTTAAATAATGATGGGAATAATGATATAATCTCAGCTTTTGGTTCAATTCTTTGGAATGAAAACAAAGGAAATAATGTTTTTACATCTCAAAAATTAATTAGCTCTATTAACTTGACTTCATTTGTTTATGACATCGAAATTAAAGATTTAAATAATGACAATTTTTTAGATATTGTTGGTGTAACAAACAATGGTCTACAGGTATATAAAAATAATGGAAACGAAACCTTTGACTTAGTATACAACTTGCCTTTATCAAACTCATCACGCGAAATTGAATTGGCAGATATTAATAACGATGGTAAATTTGATATTATTTTGACTTTTTCTGGCGGAGCTAATCCCTTAGCCAAAATTATTAATAATGGAAATTTTGGTTTCCAATCAATGATAAGTATTAATTTTTCTAATTATGGATATAAACCAAATAAAATTAGATGTAGTGATATAGATAATGATGGGGACAAAGATATTGTAACAAGTTCAACTGAATACTCAAAAATACAATTACTTAAAAATGATGGAACAGGAAACTTTTCTTACAACCTTATTCAAGAATCTATTTCTACAGACCCGATAGATTTGGCAGATGTTGATAATGACGGTGATTTAGATATTATAACAGCAGGAAGTTATAGTTATGGAAATCAAAATTTATCTTTACTAAAAAATAACGGAAATGGGATTTTTCAATCGCCTAGTATTTTAGATTCCCAAAGTTGCAAATCTATCAATTTAGCAGATATTAATAATGATGGAAATATTGATATAGTTGTTACTTCTTATGAATATTATTCTCCTTATGATGAAAAAATTTTCTATTATTTAGGTAATGGTACAACTTTTGCAAACAAAGTTATTATAGAAAGTTTGGGTGATGCTTTAAGTCTTAATAAGAATTTGTGTTTAGGAGATTTGAATAATGATAATAAAATTGATATTGTTTCAAGTTATTATTTTATAAATACTGTAAAATACTTTTTAAATAATTCAACTTTATCAATAGAAAAATTTGATATAAATAAAGACAATTTCATAATTTTTCCTAATCCAAGTAATGACAAAATAAATTGGTTAAATGAGCTTGGTATAAATAGAATAATAATTTATAATTTAATAGGTGAAGTTATTTTGGATAAAACTGTCAATTCTAGTAGTATTGATATTAGTTACCTTGGAAAAGGTACTTATATTGTTAAAGGTATCTCAGATAAAAGTATATATTATTCAAAATTAATTGTAAATTAAATCTGTTGCTAACAGCAGTTAAATAAGATTTGGGTTTTAGGCTGAATTTAATCAGGTTTTGTGCCTAAAAAATAAGTCTTTAACCGAAAGATTAAGGCATCCTTTTTCCCAATCCTCGTGTAGCTGCGGAACGTTCTACAACCCAATTTTTACATAAACTTTCGTTAATATAATAGTTAGTGGCAAGGCTACCGAAAATGCTCAAAAATGAAGAACATTTGTACAATATTATTATTGCTGAATTTTTCAATTCACTCTTTCTCTCAAGACAAGTTTTTTTGTCCAACTTATGTTTACGAAGGATTTATAAAAACCGACAAAGATGAAAAACTAGAAATAAAATTGAATTTTTTAGTCCTACTCGACTCTACTTTAGTTGGCTCATATTATTACAAACCTCAAAACGGTTCGCTAAAACTAGTTGGACAACTTAATAAAAATAACACATTTAATCTTGTTGAAAGAGATATAAACGAAAGCATAACTGGTATTTTTAACGGACAAATAACTGTTGATAAATCAAAAATCTCAGGATTGTGGACAACACCTAATAAAGACAAAACATTCAACTTTGAACTAAGTCAAGTTAAAGGAAAATCTTATTGGGATTTTATACAAAAAAACAGAGATTTATTTGAATATAAAGATTTGAAACAAGCGATAAGAAAGAGAGAAAAAGTATTAAGCATTGACGTTGCAAGTCAAGGTTTAAAGAAACTACCTGAAAAACTTTATAAATTGACAAATATAGTTTCAATTAATCTGCTTGGAAATCAATTTACTGAATTCCCATCGGTTTTAAGTAAATTGAAAACTCTTGATGAAATTTCTTTAAGTTCAAATAGATTAACCAATGTTGGAGCAGAGATTGGAGAATTGAAAAATTTGAGAATATTGATAATGAATAATAATCAACTTAAATCTTTGCCGAAAGAAATTGGAGAATTGACAAACTTACTCTATCTAGAAATTGGAAATAATGAGTTGAAGAGTTTACCAAAAGAAATTAAATATCTAACAAGTTTGCAAGAATTACACATCGAAAGAAATAAATTAAGTGAAACAGAAAAGATAGAGATTAAAAAATTACTGCCAAATTGTATAATACACTTTTGACAGAAATAAGCCCAGCCACTAACAGCCGTTTCTCGCAATTGCGAATTTTGTAGTAAGTTCACGTTTCGCAAGAAATTTTATCTTTGATAGAAAATAATCGGTTCCGAAGTTCGCAACCTCGCCAAGCGCCGGAACGATAACACAAATGTTACAGAAACTTTCGCAAAAACATTAGTTGGCAGTAATGTTACCTCAGAATACTACAAAATGAAATGCTTAAAAGGAAATATTTGAAAATATTCGGAATATTAATTGCAATCATAATTCTGATTGGCACTTTTTATTACATAAGATTTTGCAACTATTACAAAAGTGGTGAGAATAAAAACTTTGAATTAAAAGTTGGTGAAACTTTGGAAATTAGATTATATGAAAATGGTTCAACAGGCTATTCAAATTGTTGGCTAAACGAAAATAAAAGCAAAAAATTAAAATTAGTTGACCGAAAATATGAAAATAGTCTATATGCAAAACTTGGCTATGATGGTGCTGGAGGAATAATAACACTATTTTTTAAAGCCCAAGAAAAGGGAATTGATACAATAAAAATAGCGAATTGTCCACTTGGTCCAGAAAATAAAAACTGTAGTAATTATTCTGAAAAAAATACAGAAACTGAGAATGAATTTATGATTGAAATAAATGACTAATAATTGAAAACACTACTGCCAAAAGCGGTTTCAAGAAATGGCGAGGTTCGAGATTTATCAGAAATTGGAAAGGTTTTTAATTAAAAGTTTTGTTTATATTTGTGAAGGCTTGGTCGTGGTTCATCGCCACTTCATGAAGCCGCAGAACGTTAAAAAATCCAATTATTACATAAACTTTCGCAAATACAATAGTTATAGCCAATACCTAAAAAACTGAACTAAAACCAAAAGTATGGAAGAAATTAAAGAAGGTTTTGAAATGAATTATAAATTAACTTATCATTCTGAACGCCAAAAAAGAGTTTGGGATTCATTAGTTTATGGTCATCAAAGAATTGACATATTAATTATTGCATTATCAAGTGCAGGAATTTATGTATGCTTAGAAACCTTAAAATATCTTTACGAAAAAAATTTATGCGTTAATCCAATTATAAAAATTTCCGCTTTCCTCCTATTGTTAACAATAATTTTGAACCTTATATCACAATGGTTTTCAACTAAGATTCACTTTAATGATTATGAAATTTGTGAATATTGTATTACATTATCTGAGGAAGATATTCAGAAATGTCTTGATGAAATAAATAAAAGAGAAAAAATAATACTCAAATATGATAAACTAGCAAATTATGCAACTATAGGTAGTTTTATACTTTTAGTAATAGGATTATCAAATTTGTTGATATTTTTTACATTTATTTTTTAGTTGGAGGAGTAACCGGCACTCTTGGCAATGACCTTCCTGGATCTTGTTTAGGAATTGGTGCTGATGGAGAATTAGGTCTACTTGGATTTGGATTGTTAGGTCTTGGAGAATTCGGATTTGGTTTATTATCACTTCTCATGCTTCTATTATTAAATTAGTTTAGTACACAAATATATAAATTTTGATTAAAGTACTGGCTATAACACTTGTTTTGCGCTATTGCTGGGCTTACGCTTGCTGTTTTGTTCTTCGTGGAAAATAATCTGGTAGCTACAACTCTATCTTTCAAAGAAAATTTGTAGGTTTGTTTGGTTCGTGATTGCAGTAGCAACAGACGCAAAACACGGTAACGTTAAATAACGCAATTGTTACATAAACTTTCGCAAATACATTAGTTATAGGCAATTTTAGAAATCCGCAGTGAATTCACAACTAAATTCTACGATATGAAACAGTTTAAAGAGACTGAAAAATTATTACTTTTTGAAGAGATTAAAGGGGATATTAAAAAAATTTACCGCCAAAATAAAGAAGATATTGAAGAAAAGAAAGTTTTAATATTTGCTTATGTAAAAGGAAATATCGAATTAGAATTTGAAAGTGATACAATTAAAAAAATTATAATTGAAAATTCAGAAGAAATTCCAGCTTTTCTGAGTTCATATGGTTACGGTTTTTCAGAAAAAAGTCTAAATAATTTTTTTAGGTATAACTTCACAAGCGATGAAATAGATAAAATTGTTTTAAGTCAGACTAAATCTTCAACTAAATCTGGAAAATCATTAATTTTTAACTACTATGATATTGAAACGCTTTTGTCGTCAATTAATCAAGAACAAAGAGCTTGTAATGACACAAAAAAGATTCTAATAAAGAATTTAATCGTACAAGCATTTCCTAAAATAAATTTTGACTTTCAAGAAACAAATAATAACAAAGAATTAATTCTGCGAAACTTAAATGATAAATTAATCGAAAAATTAACTGCATCAGAAATACAACATATCGGAGATTTTTATGTGAAAGCTGCAAGAAAATTTAAAGCTAGTCACATAATAAAAAAAATGACTGCCGGATTATTTAAAAATGCGCAAATTCTATCGTTACAAGAAATTATCTTAAGATATGAAAAATTATTAAAAGAAAATCCAGCTGAAAGTGAATGGCAAAAATTTTTCGATGAGTATATAACATTATTTGATAGTCGCTATGTACATAAAATTAATTACAAAAATATTGCAACTGGGCTAACAAAATACCCAGATTTAGTTTTAGTTGACATTTATGGTTATATAGATTTTTATGAACTTAAAAAAAGTGGTACAGAATTAATTCAATACGATAAAAGTCATAGAACTTGGTTTTGGAGCAAGGATGTTTCAATGGTTATCGCTCAAGCATCAGATTATCTTCAAAAATCAAAAGAGAATGCATTAAGTTATGCAAAAGCAATAAAAACTGAAACCGAAACCGAAACTGAAGTTGGTCTTGAAGTCAATATAATTAATCCAAGAGCAATAATTGTTATTGGTTCAACAAGTCAATTAGACACAGAAAAGAAAAAGCATCATTTTAAAAATCTTCGTGAAAGTTTAAAAGATATTGAATTTGTTTTGTATGACGAACTATTAGAAAGACTAAAAAACCTTTTAGACTCAATTAAAATCGAAAAATAAAAACTTAAGGCGGTTTCAAGAAATGGCGAGGTATGGGATTTATCAGAAATTGGAAAGGTTTTTAATTAAAAGTTTTAGTTATATTTGTGAAGGCTTGGTCTTGGTTCATCGCCACTTCTTGAAGCCGCAAAACGTTACCTGCCATATTTAAACACGTATCTATAAAAATGGACGAATTACAAGATTATAAATTCAACGAAATATATGATTTAGCTGCTCTAATTGATTCATCAGCAAAATATGAGAGTTCATTTTTTAATTATGATAGAAATTTATTTATAAATCGAGCTAGCAAGTTTTCGAAGAAAACACTTTTACATCTTTACATTACCTCGACATCATTAAATCATTTTAGAACACAATTTGGAAAAGAAAGTGATTTTTTTCATGAGGATGGCGTCATGGATTCTTGGTATAATTCTTTTGAAGAATATAATATCAATTTATCAAAATTCAACTTTGAAGGCAAACAAACCATTTATGACTGGTTCAAAAAAAATGAGAAAAAATTTGAGCAGCTTTTTGACAAAATGGCTGATGAACTTTTTTACATTCTTTTCTCTAACAGAGGATTTCTTTTAAATTTTAATTATCTAGTTTCTGAAACTGTTTGCGATAATATTTTCCCTGAAAAGGATTTAAATCCAAAAGGAAAAATAAAAAGAGTAAACATTCCGCAATGGGTTAGAAATGCAGTTTATCACAGAGACAAAGGGCGTTGTGTATTTTGTAATACTGATTTAACAAGGTTAATAAACATTTTAACTTCTAGTAACTTTGACCATATGATTCCTTTAGATTTAAATGGCGCGAATGATCCATGTAACATTCAATTGAGTTGCGAGAAATGTAATAAGTCGAAAAAAAATAATGATGGCTCAACAAGCACGCAGTATATTCCGTGGTGGTAAAAATACGGCAGGTAACAGCCGTTTCTCGCAATTGCGAATTTTGTGTAAGTTGACGATCACGTTTCGCAAGAAATAGTATCTTTAACAGAAAATAATCAGTTCCGAAGTTCGCAACCTCGCTAAGGGCCAAAACTTTACTCAATAAAAACACACAACTACAAAAAAAAAGCCAAATCTTCCGACTTGGCTTAAAAAGTGGCTTAAAAAAAAGAACACTTTTAAATTAAAACATTATTTTTTGTGCTTCCTGCTGAGGTATTTCAGAAGTATTGAAATTGAAAAACTAACTACCGCACCTACCGCTGCTAAAACGACAGTCTTAACAAGGTCGTCAGAATTCAAATTCGGTACCATACTCAAAAAAGTACCTCCAGCAGTACCAACCAATGTTGGATTAGTTGGTGGATGCACCATCGTCTTTAGTCAATTGACTAACCGCAGAAACCACACCGCCAACAACTGCAAGATAACCCCCAAGCGAGGTCACAAGCACAGGCAAGGCAACAGGCGCCGACACAACAGCACCACCAACAGCTACCAAAGCCAAACCGATATTTCGAAGCACTCTAAAAAACCGTGGCGTGGGAGCAGTAATTCTACTTACTATTTTTTTCATAATCTTAAATTAAGAGGTTATAATTAATTCGACACAAGCATTCCGATCTAAGAATGGGTAAAGCAATGCTTTCAAGGCAGCAAACGCTTTTCGGGATTGCAAACCCAATCCTGCGCCAGAAATTTTGGTGACAGGGGCAATACAGCCGTGCAATTCATGCAACGCATTATTGGCGGGATGAAATAAAATCAAACTGCGTTGGGGTACGCCCACCACCTCCAAATGCCATTTGAATTGCGCGCTGTAGCGCTTTCGTATAAAATACTTCCCTTCCGGAATGCAGGAAACCTTCTTTTCATTCATCTTCCAAGGCAATTCAATCGTGTTACAAAGGAACTGACCATTACATTCGAGTGTTCCATTCGTTCCTTCAGGGAAATAAGTTCTAGTTAAAAGTACATACATAGTACACTAACTGCATAACGTGCATTCAAGCCTTCGCGCCGCGAACACGTTCAAATCCATAACTGAATTTTTCAAAGCAAGTTCCCGACCTGCGAACGACTAAACGCCACTAATTTCAATAAGAGACAAGGCATTAAACGACCCATTTTTCAACGGATACTGAACCCCATTAATCTCCTGATAAAATTCAACGCCAAGCGCCAAAAACAAAGGATTCGTGCTCGCTGCGGTAACCGTACTAACCAACGATAGTACAGCAGTAGCAGCGTCATTGTAAGGCAAAATTGCACTAGAGCTTTCGGCCACTACAAAGGTCCCTGCCTCAAAATCAATGGCAGCTCCCGAAGAAACAATTTTAAAATGCGTGGTGCCACCCGGTGCACTAACCATCTTGTTCGGGATAAAGGACGGAATAGAAACACTCAAAGTTCCCAACACGCGATCAATACTTCTGGTAAAAGGTGCATACAAAGTCGTAGCCAACTTACCATTGATATTAAATTCAAAGCCAGTCAAAAGCTCCAATTCGCCATCCAACACATTCCGCAACCCGCGAAGACTAACTGCATCTTCTTGCAGCACCTTCACCATTTCACGGGTCAACCTACTCACCATTCTGAAGTCAGAAGCAGTGATCAACAACGTTCTAAATGCAGTGCGCAAGATTTTACCCGCTACGCCTGCCCTACCAAATTCCGAACCATTCTCACGCGTCCGCTGAAAAGCAGCATCGTTCATAATTCTACTCTTGTCGACACCGCCCTTTTCTCGAGCCAAGTGTCCATCTTTTGATTTGTAAAAGGAAATACCTCCTATGGTTCCTTTCAACTTAAGAATTCCGGTCTGTTTTGCCATTTTCATTAAGATTTTAAATTCAACATTCAGAATGTTAGGTACATTCCTTCAAACCTCATAAATCCTTCCTTGATGCATCTCCGTTAACAGATTTAATACCACAAAGTTGTAACATTACCAACAACCAAAAAAACGTTTGGTTCCACAACAGACTAAAAAGGCCTATTTTGTTCACTTTCATTCTTTTTTGACCCATACAAAAAGTAGAGCGTCGAACCTTGAAAGGTTAAAAAGCGACTGCAAACGACCATTATTTTGTAAAAAAAAAAGAAGACAGTAATAAAAAAAAACGTACATTTGATGGTATAAACAAAGAGGTAATAGTACGTGAAAGCCGACCAAAAAAGAGTTTGCATTTACCCAAAAGACGTTCAAAGAATTACTGGAAAAAGTTATCGATACGCTCGATTACTGCTCATAGAGATCAAAAAAGAACTAAAGAAAGAAGACCACCACTTCTTGACAATTGAAGAGTTCTGCCAACACAAAGGTCTCAACATAGAGCTAGTACTTCCATTAATTTTGGGGTAACAACTAAGGCAAAGTTCCTTAGCACTTCAACTCACAGTAAGACAACCAGTTCAACAAGCAGTTCAAAAAATAGCCGCCGAATAGCAAGATAAACAGGAAAACATAAAAAAAGCCCCAGCAAAATACAATGCAAGGGCTTGGTTCAAAAAACTAGTAAACTTCAAATTGCAGCAGGACAAGCATCCAGCAATACGAAATACTAAAAAATAAGGGCGCTACTACGTTACAATACGTCCAACAAATGCAACACATTATGAGCACCATTATGAAGCGGATAACGCACACCATTAACTTCCTGTGAAAAGGCAATCAAAATAAAATAAAGGGAAACCCCCAATCCACTAGGCACAGCTACCGGTGTCAAAGTAGGTTGCTGCGCCGTCATATCGAGTACAGCAGTAAGAGCCGGACTATAACAAACTTCAAACAAACCAGTTTCAAAATCAAGTTTCGCATAAGCACTCTGCAACGTATAATGCGTAGCACCATCGGGAAGTTGCAGCTGTTCAACCGAAAGCAAATTCGCAATACCAACGGCTCCAGTAGCAACGTCCAAATCAAGGGGAGCACTCAAAATACTAGATAACGGCGAACGAGCATTAAAATCAAATCCTTTCAACAACTGCTTGCCACCAGCAGGTACCAAACCCTTAGCAACAGTCCGCTGTCCTCGAACACTCGTACCATCCAACTTTTTAATTTGAGCAAACACCGAAAACAACCGATTACTCAACCTGCGGTCCTTTGCTTTCAAAACCAGCAGACTTACTGCACTGCGAAGCCGCTTAGCGGCAAGCACACAGTCACTAAATTCCTGATTATTCTCTCGAGTTCGAACGTATGCAGCTCCTTTAGCAACCTTTTGCTTGCTTACACTACTCTTTCGTTTCACCAAAAATCCAGCGTCACTTTTATAAAAAGTAAGAGTGTCAATCGTGCCTCGAATTTGTAAAATTCCATCTTGTTTTGCCATATCATATCCATTTTAAATTAAACAATCCACCAAAAGTAAAAGGATAGAAATTCATACAAAACTACTTGGTTCCATAAACGACCAAAACAGACCATTTTATCCCTTTTTGTACTACAATCAACCACCAGTAGAATTGAATGAAGCTAAAGTACAGTTAGTGTACAGCTACTGTAGGGATAGTATAGGGATACTGTAGGGATACTGTACGGATAGTGTAGGGATAGTGTATGGATAGTGCATGAATTGTGAACGAAATTCAAGAACAATACAACATACCGTTATGCTATACTATAAGCCAAAAGTACAAGCTTACTACAACGAACAATTGCGCATAAAAAAGCCTGTACTAATCAAGGTACAGGCTTTTTCTATTGTGAAAATAAAATTAGTTGCCGCCACCCAAGGCTTTATAAAGTTGAATTACGGCGTTCATCTGCTTGTATTTATTATCAATGTAATTGATTTCGGTGTTCAATGCATTGTCTTTAGCAGTCAACACTTCTAAATAAGTAACCAAACCATATTGCAACAACTCATCAGAATAACCTGCGGCCGTACTCAAGGCATCCAATTGATTCTTTCGAATAACCAATTTATCCGTTTCATTGGCATACAAAGCCAGTGCATCCGAAACTTCTTTTCCAGCAACCAGAATTGCTTTTTCATACTGCAAATACGCTTTCTGCTGGTTGGCTTTCGCAACTTCCAAACGGGTTTTATTCTGACGTTGCATAAAAATAGGCTGAGCCAAACCCGTAATTACAGTAGCAAACAAAGATCTGGAACTGAACCATTCTTGCAAATCCAAACTTTGCAAACCACCAGTAGCATTCAGAGTTAATGCAGGATAAAAATAACTTCGTGCAACATTCGTTTGCTCAAATGTAGTTCTGAAATTCAATTCGGCCGCGACTACATCAGGTCGTTTGCTTAACAAATAGACAGGCAATCCCGCCGAAACTGTGGCATCAATCTTTTGAGATTCAAAAGTGGAACGTTGTATTGCTCCTGATGTTTTACCCAATAAAATGGAGAAAGCATTTTCTGTAATCTTTCGATTGTAGTTCAAATCTTTCAAAATAATTTCAGTAGCATATTGCTGCGCTTCGGTTTGTTTTACCGCAACTTCATTCACATTTCCAGCATCTTTCAAAGCTTTAATCACTGCAACACTTTCAGTTCTGTTCTTCATGGTATTGGTAACCACAGCAATTTGTGCATCGAGTGCCAACAATTGAAAATAAAGCGATGAAATACTAGCAATCAATTCTGTTTGAACCGCTTGTTTGGCTGCATTAGTTTGCAAATATTGCGCTACAGCGCCTCGTTTTGTACTTCTAATTTTTCCCCAAATATCAGCTTCCCAAGAGACTTTTGCCGATAATTCATAACTATTTAAAGTACTGAACAAACCGCCAAACTGACTGTTTCTAGACAATTCTTGGTGCGTATACGTAGCATTTGCAGAAACTGACGGAAGATAACCTGCTTTGCCTTGCTTCATCGTAGCTTCAGCAGCAGTAATATTCTGAATGGCAATTTGAAGATCTAAATTGTTTTGTAGGGCATCAGTAATGTGCTGTTGCAAAATAGCATCAGTAAATAATTTATCCCAAGAAACCATAGCCAATGAGGTGGTATCAGCACTTTCGGTTCTAAACAATTTGTCCGTAGTAACTTGTGGTGTTTGATAGTCCTTAGCTACAAAACACGACTGCAGTAAGAACAACAGTGCAACTAAAACTACACTTTTTATGATAGAGTGCTTTTTCATATTTTCAATTATAAATTTTCATCGTTTTGTGAAGAGGCAACTGGTACTGGTTTTGAACTTATTCGCTCTTGCAAGTTCTGGAATACCATAAACAATACTGGAATGACAAAAACTCCCAAAACAGTTCCAATTAACATACCTCCAATGGCGCCAGTTCCAATGGCATTGTTTCCAACTGCTCCTGCTCCTTTGGCCAACATCAACGGCATCAATCCCAAAATAAAGGCAAAGGACGTCATCAAAATAGGACGCAAACGCGATGTTGCTCCTTGCACTGCTGCTTGGGCAATCGTCATGCCTTTTCGCCTAGCATCGGCGGCAAATTCTACAATCAGAATAGCATTCTTGGCCAGTAATCCAATTAACATAATCAATGTGATTTGAAGGTAAATATTATCACTTACATTAAAGAAATAAGCAAAAATATACGCGCCTGCCAATCCAACAGGAAGAGAAAGTAATACTGCAAATGGCAACATATAACTTTCATATTGTGCGGCCAATAAGAAATAAACAAAAATCAAACACAGCATGAAAATAAAACCGGTTTGTCCTCCAGCACTAATTTCTTCACGAGTCATACCCGAAAACTCATAACCGTAACCAATAGGTAAGCTGGTACTCGCAACTTCTTGAACTGCTTTAATCGCATCACCAGTACTGAATCCTGGTTTAGGCGCACCAGTAATTTTTACTGATGTAAATAAGTTAAATCGATCAATAGCCTGCGGACCAAAGACTTTCTCCAATTTGACAAACTGTGAAATAGGTGCCATTTGACCAGTGTTATTTCGAACCATCACACTGTTTAACGATTCTGGATCAGCTCTAAATTGCGGTTCCGATTGATAAATAACGCGGTATTGTTTTCCAAATTTATTGAAGTTGGAAGCATAAACACCACCATAATATCCTTGCATGGTTCCTAAAACATCGCTTACCGTTAAACCCGAATTTTTAATCCTAGCAACATTCAAGTCAATTCGATATTGCGGATAGTTCGGAGAAAATGAAGTGGCAGCATATTGAATTTCCGGACGCGCATTTAATGCAGCTAAAAATTTGTTATTAACCTCACTCAATTCCTTGATTGTACCTCCTTTTTGATCTTGCAGTTGGAATTCAAATCCGTTGGTAAAACCAAATCCTACTAGTGTGGGACGCGCAAAAAATAAAACTTTTGCATCTTTAATCGTCGCAGCACGTTTGAATAATTCTCCGACTATAGCCGAAATTTCTTGGTTCTTTTCCGGTCGATCTGCCCACGGTTTCAGTTTCAAAATTACCATTCCGTAATTACTTCCAGTACCACTAATCAAACTTCGTCCCGAAATACGAAGCATTTCTTTTACTTCAGGTAGATCTTTTACTTTATTTTCAATCTGTAATAATACTTCTTCTGTTCGTTCCAATGAAGTTCCAGGTGGAAGCGATACATCCGATAAAATAGCACCAGTATCTTCACCCGGTACAAAGGCTTTCGGAGTCACATTCAATAGCAATACAAAGATTCCAGCAAAAACGGCGATTCCTAGAAATCCAACCCATTTATTTTTAATAAAAAACTCAACTGATCGTTTGTATTTAGTTGTAGTCGTTTCAAAAGCAGTATTGAATGAAGTATAAAACCGTTGTAAAAATCCTTTTTTCTTTTCTTCATGATCGTGTGCTTTTAAGAAAATAGCACATAAAGCTGGCGAAAGTGTCAAAGCATTTACAGCCGACAATACAATGGCAACTGCTAAAGTTAAACCAAATTGCTTATAAAAAACTCCAGCCGAACCACTAATAAAAGATACCGGAATAAATACCGCAGACATGACCAAGGTTATCGAAATAATGGCACTACTGATGTCGTTCATCGCGCTATGAGCAGCTTTTCTAGGGTCTTTTTCTCCAGCTTCCATTTTGGCGTGAACGGCTTCGACTACCACAATGGCATCATCAACTACAATTCCGACCGCAAGAACTAATGCGAATAACGTCAATAAATTAATCGTAAATCCGAACATACTCAAGAAAAAGAACGTTCCGACAATCGCGACTGGAACCGAAATCGCTGGAATTAATGTAGATCTCCAATCTTGTAAGAAAACAAAAACCACTAAAAATACCAGTAAAAACGCTTCAATTAAAGTATGAATTACTTTGGTAATCGATTCCTCTAAAAAGTCGTTCGCATTGATTAAGGTAGCATATCCTACTCCATTTGGAAAACTAACTTTAGCATCGTCCATCACTTTTAACGAACCTTCAATAACTTCTTGCGCATTCGAACCTGCCGTTTGTGCAATGGCAATGGCTATAGATTTGTTTCCATTGGTTTTAGAACTTCCAGCATAATTTACCGCACCAAGTTCTATTTTGGCAACATCACCCAATTTTAAAACTTCGCCGCTTGGAGTGGAACGCACCACAATTTCTTCAAATTCTTTGGTACTTTGTAAACGACCTTTATATTTTAAAGTATATTGAAACGACTGATTACCGCTTTCACCTAATTGTCCTGGCGCCGCTTCAATATTTTGTTCCGCCAATAATGTGGTAATATCGGAAGGAACCAAGCCGTAGCTTGCCATAACCGATGGTTTCAACCAAATACGCATCGAATAATCTCTTTGTCCAAATATTACAGCATCTCCAACCCCAGCAACACGTTTAATTTTTGGTAAAATATTGATGTTGGCATAATTCTGAAGAAAGGTATCATCATAATCAGGGTTTTCACTGTATAAGGATAAAATTAGAATGTTATCACTTTGTCTTTTCGAAGTGGTTACTCCTGATCTTGTAACTTCCTGTGGCAATAAGGGTGTTGCTCTTGAAACTCGATTTTGAACATTTACCGCTGCCAAATCAGGATTCGTACCCAATTTAAAGTAAACGCTTATTGCTGCCGAACCATCATTGTTAGAAGTAGAAGTCATGTACGCCATATCTTCCACTCCATTGATTTGTTCTTCCAACGGAATTACAACAGAATTCATTACAACTTCAGCACTTGCACCTTGATAGTTTGCAGAGACGGTTACAGTTGGCGGCGCTATTTCTGGGTATTGCGATACGGGAAGTGAAATTAATCCCAAAACTCCCAATATCACGATGATAATGGAAATCACCGTTGACAATACAGGTCTGTCAATAAATTTTGAAAACATAATGTGTTATTTCAAGTGTTAGTCTGTAATTATTTTTTAGGAGTTTCTAACGATTTCAAATCGACTACTTCTGGTTGAATTGGCGTTCCTTCGGTAATGATTCCAATGCCTTCTACCAAGAATTTATCACTAGTTGTCAACCCTTTATCTACCACAAAAAACTTTCCTCCTGGAACTTCACGTACTTCAATCGGAACAAATTTTACTTTGTTGTCTTTATCAACAATCAAAGCAATTCGCTTGTCTTGCAATTCCAATGTGGCATTTTGCGGAATTAAAATTACATCCTTCAAATTGGTAGGTATTTGAATTACGCCACTTTCGCCAGAACGCAACAATCGGTTAGGATTTGGGAATTTTGCACGTACATTAAACGAACCTGTTTGTGTATTGGCTTGACCACTAAACGTTTCAATTCTTCCTGATTGTTCGTAAGCTGAACCATTACTTAAAACTAAGTTCACGGCTGGAATTTTTCCAATTTTATCTTGAAAGGTGGTTCCAGCAGCATTCATCATGATGTCCAATTGCTGTTTCTCGTTGATAGAAAAATAGGTGTAAACCGAACTCACATCAGATACTCGCGTCAACGGTTCGCTTGTAGCACTACTCACATAGCTTCCAATACGCAACGGCAATGTTCCTACAATTCCGTTCACAGGGCTTTTAATCGTGGCATAATTAATACGTGCTAGAATACTTTGATACGTACTCACCGCACTTGCTAAATTGGCTTTGGCAGTTTCCAGTTGTACATCGCTAATAATTTTACGATCTACCAAAGGTTTTAATCGGTTTACTTCTACTTGTGCAGCGGTTACTTTCGCTTTTGCTGCGCCAGCATCTTGGGTCGCCGACAACGTTTCCAATTTAAATAAGATTTGTCCTTTGCGCACTTCCTGACCTTCATCTACAAATATTTTTTCGATATATCCATCCACTTTTGCGCGAATTTCAATGTCGGTAACACCTTCGATTGTTACAGGATATTCTGCAAGTAAAGTAGTATTAGTTTTTTCGGCTAAAACCACTTTATAGGGCATTACTGGTGCTTCTTTAGGTGCTTCCTCAGTTTTTTTACATGAAAATAAACTGACAGATACAATCACAAGGCTAAAAAAATAGTGCTTTTTCATAGGATTTTTATTGTGTTGATTGATTTTGAGTTTCTATTGATTTGAATTTACTTATTGTGGTTTTTAAAAGTTCTTCTACCTGAATCAAATGCTCTTGGTAGGCAACCATATTGTGAAAATTAATTTCCTCTTTCACGCAAGAAATATTCTTTTGTCGGTATTGTTTCAATTGGTCTAACAATGTTTTTTCCTCGTCAATTAAAGTAAGGTAATTTATTAACCGCTGACTTAAAGGCGCAGCTTTAAAATATTTTTTTCGATCACCAACAAGAGTAAAATATTCGATTCTATTTGTTTTTAATAACAAATTCAAATTCGTAGAAACCGAACTTTTACTTGCTTGCATCAGCTCGATCAATTGTTCAAATGTCAAACCAAACTTACAACCATCAATGATTAATGTCGATAGTATGCGTCCTGCAAGCGGCGGAATGTTATAAATGTGTTCAAAATGAACTCCAAAAGATTCAATTAATTCATTTTTTTCAGTATCCATGAATACAATTTTTTGGCAAAAATAAATTTAGTTCGCTAAACACCGAACTAAACGAACATAATTTTTTGTTAAATTTTAAACGATTGTTTAATAATTATGGAAGGTAAAAACAATACAACTAGATAAAATAAATTAAGTAATTTGTTACAAACTACTGTAAAAGAATATTTTACAAAATAATTGAAAAAGATGAAAAAATACTATTTATGAAAATGTTCAAAATATAACCTAATAGTAAAATATAAGAACGAAATTAAATAACAGAAGTTTCGTAAATTAGCCTAAATAAAAAGTACTAATTTAAAAATAATTGCAAAATGACAACATCGAATACAAAAGCATTTGGAACTCAAGCACCTGATGCTCCTTTATTAGAAATGAATATTGCACGACGTGAAGTTGGAGCAAAAGATATCGAAATTGATATTTTATATTGTGGCGTGTGTCATTCAGATCTGCATACCGCTCGAAATGATTGGGGTTTTACTTCCTATCCAGCAATACCAGGACACGAAATTGTGGGAAGAGTGACCAATATAGGTAGTGAAGTTACCAAATTAAAAGTAGGCGATTTAGCCGGGGTTGGCTGTATTGTAGACTCATGTCATACATGTGAAAGTTGTAAAAAAGACTTAGAACAATACTGTTTAACTGGATTCACAGGAACTTACAATGCTCCAGACACCCATCTTGGTGGTATGACGTATGGTGGTTATTCTGAAAAAGTAGTAGTTGACGAACACTTTGTACTAAAAGTACCTACTAATTTAGATTTGGCAGCCGTTGCACCGCTATTGTGTGCAGGAATTACAACATGGTCGCCATTACGCCATTGGAATGTTACTAAAGGAAGTAAAGTAGCCGTGGTTGGGCTTGGTGGATTAGGACACATGGCAATTAAACTTGCAAAAGGTTTGGGTGCCGAAGTTACCTTGTTCTCTAGAACACCAGATAAAGAAAAAGATGCTTTAGATCTTGGCGCCGATGCGGTAATTATTTCGACCGATGCTAAACAAATGCAATCTGTGAGCGGTAAATTTGATTTAATTATTGATACCGTTCCTTATGTTCACGATGTGAATCCGTACATTGCTACTCTTGGAATTAGTGGAACATTAGTATTGGTTGGCTACCTTGGAGGATTGGAACCTTTTTTACAAACAGTTCCAATGATTTTAGGAAGAAAAGCAATAGCTGGTTCTGTGATAGGAGGAATTGCAGAAACACAAGAAATGTTAGATTTCTGTGGAAAACACAACATTGTT
The DNA here is from genome assembly GCF_057626655.1 of Flavobacterium sp. SP2. Lineage (NCBI taxonomy): Bacteria > Pseudomonadati > Bacteroidota > Flavobacteriia > Flavobacteriales > Flavobacteriaceae > Flavobacterium > Flavobacterium solicola. Next base: position 137,473 of record NZ_JBVHBT010000007.1, on the reverse strand, counting down.
TCAGAAATTGAAATCATCAAAATGCAAGATATAAATGAAGCCTACGAGCGCATGCTGAAAAGCGATGTTCGTTATCGTTTTGTAATCGATATGGCTTCGTTGAAAGGATAATTTATTGATTAAATAGTAAAATCCCAAATTCTATATAATGTAGCATTTGGGATTTTTTTTTATCAGTTGGTAGAAAGACACTTTTGAAATAGTAAAAACTTTGTTATTTTAGCTCTAATGATTTATCATGCAATAAAATCCGTTTTGTTTACATTTAATTACATCATCACTGTTTACACTAACTATTCAAGTGTCAAAATACAAAAATATCCTTTGTAAGAGATAGCAAGTAAAAAGAGTAGTATTAAAAGTAACAGAAGATGTTTTGAGTTTTACTTGAAAAAAATATTTATTATAATAACCTAAATTATGGTAGTTTTAACAGAAAATCAAGCCCATATATTGATGCAGTTTATTGCAGAAAAACTAGCAAACACCTCTTGTAATAATAAATTAAAGTTTGCTAAGCAATGGGCCATGACTCATAATGTAGACCAAGATGATTTTGAAGATGCCATGATTGAACACGGCTGTGGTTGTGATTGCGAAATTCTGTTAAACTTGCCTGAAGAAGGTGTAATTGAAATAGATGAAATAGTACGAACGACTGATGAGGTCAACCCTTTTAAAATACCAAGTCTTTTTATTGAAGACACGTTGCGCACTTATACTAAAGCATTATTTACAAGCGAAGATTTAGATTATAACAGGTATACCAAACCAAATGAATTACTAATTCCGGCGCCTTATGGTCATAAACCCAAAAAGAAAATTGCCAAAAATGATTGGTTTTTTTTAAGTACGAAAAGTGAATTACCCAATATAATTGGATTTGTAAAAGAAATTGAACCTGTAACAGCAATTGAATTTGCAAAACAAGTTCGAGCAACTGAGATAAGCTGCTTACATAAATTTTCTCCTAGAGCTGCTGCCTACTTTTTATCGAGAATCGATTTAATTCCCGTCGGTACTGGAGCATGGTGTCACTTCTTGGAACGTACAGGAATTGGTGGCTTCAGTGCCGATTTAAAAATTAACAAAGTGGTCCGTTAAAGTGGTTCGTACTTGAATGAAAATTCGATTGTACCAAATTTCAATCAAACCTAGTACTTACAAAAACAGCTAATAAGGTCAGGCTTAAATTATAAGACTATAGCTTTTTGGATGCAATTTAAAAACTTTAAAAATAGTAGTTACATTAAAAAAAGAGTATTTAAGTTTGATTTTTAAAGTACAACTTTTAGTGCAACCATTTTACTAACAATTTTAAATATCAAGATTCAACTAAATAATTTAACTTTGAATCAGTAATTTCGATCAAAAAAAAACCTCCCAACCAATCGATACTATTTTCAAGATTATGAAGAACAAAATACTAATTGCTACCATCTTCCTTTTAAACATGCACCTCCTTCAAGCCAATAACGAAGTGGACTCGCTATTACAAGTGTTAAAAAATGAAATAATTAAAAGCAAAAACTACATCAAACTTAAAGAAAATAGAATAAAAAATTTAGAAGCACTAGCCAACGATACCAACGCCAGTTTGACCAATCAGTACTTTATTACCAACAAAATAATCGATGAATACCAATATTATAGCTTCGACAAAGCACTACTTTTCACCGAAAAAAATTTAGATATTGCTAAAAAAAGTAACGATCAATATAAGATAACCGAATCGCAACTTAAACTTAGCAGATTACTCACCGACTCGGGAAGGTATAAAGAATCCTTAGATATCTTGAAAAGCATTAAGCGAAAACATTTAAGCAATACCCTTTTAAACGACTACTATTTTGTTCATAAAGAAGCCTATTCTGGATTGAATTTTTACACGATGGTGAAAAATAGCAAACTTGTTTATTCCGAACTGTATAACAAATATCAAGATTCACTTTCTAAACGACTTGGTGTAACTTCTACAGATAATTTAGCGCTACTAGAAAAAAAATACCGAGACCAACGCAACATCAGTAAAGCACTTGAAATTAATTCACAAAGATTAAAAAGTTGTACACTAGGTACTCGAGAATACGCTATGGTTACTTTTGAACGCTCCATTCTGTACAAGTTTGAATCGGATGTAGAAAATCAAAAAAAGTATTTAATTCTATCGGCAATTTCTGATATCAAATCTAATGTAAAAGACAATGCCTCTTTAACAGAGCTAGCCATGATTTTGTACTCAGAAAAAGATATTGATTTGGCTCATCAGTTCATTTCCTTCTCGATGGAAGATGCTAAGTTTTACAATTCACAACTACGTTATGTAAACATATCCAATATTCTAACCTCAATAACGAAAGCCTACGACGTGCAAAGTAACGAACAGAAGTCGCAACTCAAAGGTTTCTTAATTGTAATCAGTATTTTGGTTTTACTCTTACTTGGCGTGGTAGTATATGTATACAAACAAAATAAAAAAATATCTTTAGCCCGAAACAATCTCAAAATGGCTAATAAACAACTTACTTCTTTAAACAAGCAATTGCATCTGAATAACGAAGACTTGAACAGTTTATACAGTCAACTTACTAAATCTAATGAAGTAAAAGTACATTACATTGGGACTTTCTTAAATCTGTATTCCGAATACATCGACAAACTTGATGTATATAGAAAGCTGGTTACCAAATACATTGTGACCAACAAAACCAATGATTTATTGGAACTAACGAAATCCAAACAAGTAATCGATTCGGAGTTAAAACTATTTTACAAAAACTTTGACGAATCGTTCTTAACCATCTACCCTAATTTTATATCCGAATTCAATGCTTTGTTAAAAGCAGACGAACAAATAACTATCAAAAATAATGATGAGATTTTAAATACCGAACTGCGCATCTATGCACTCATCCGATTAGGAATAACCAACAGTAGTAAAATTTCTGAAATTTTAAGATACTCGGTGAATACAATTTACAATTACAGAGTCAAAATTAAGAATAGCGCAAACGATAGAGAAGAATTTGAGAATTTAGTAAAAAAAATAGCTTAAAATTGTATTTTTAACTTCTACCGAACCTTAAATTAACCGTAAAATAACAAGATAAAGTATGTAAATCACTACTTTTTTTTGTGCTACGTATTTTATTAATTAGTTATATATCAATTAATTAAAATTTAACAACATTGTATTTTATCCACTTTTTTATTACTTAAAAAATTTTCAACATACAACACGATGTATTTTTGTGATTACGATATTTTAACCTAAACTAAATCGATTTAGTTTGTGGATATCAAAAAATAATCCTAATCAATAGATAGTGTTTTATGAATCTAACCAACCAAAAAATTAACTTTTTTTCAATAGCATTTCTGCTATTATCCTTTACCGTTTTTTCGCAAGAAAAGAGCATCAATGGTACTGTAAAAGATGGACTCGGATTACCCATTCCCAGTGTATCAGTACTGTTAAAAAATTCGCAAATTAGCACAACTACTGATGTTGATGGTAATTATCAAATCAGCGTACCATCAGAAAACGCAGTACTAGTATTCAGTTTTGTTGGTATGAAAACTGTTGAAGTCGCTGTTAACGGAAAAAGCACCATAAATGCAACATTAGAAGATGATGTGCAAACTTTAAACGAAGTAGTCGTTGTAGGGTATGGAACGCAGAAAAAGAAAGATTTAACAGGATCTGTTTCAATTGTAAAAAGCGACGATTTAAAGAACAGAACCAACACTCAAATAGGCAATTTACTTCAAGGTCAAGCCACTGGTGTTCAAGTACTAAGTAGTTCAGGAAAACCTTCACAAGGTCTAAGTATTCGTATTCGAGGAACTAGTTCTATAAGTTCTGGAAGCGAACCTTTGTATGTTGTAGATGGCGTTCCTACCAACGACACTAGATCGATAAATCCGTCAGATGTAGAAAGTATCACCATACTTAAAGATGCCGCTTCTGCTGCTATTTATGGTGCTAGTGGTGCTAATGGTGTAGTATTAATTACCACTAAAAAAGGAAATTCTGCCAAACCTAAGTTTACTTACGAAACCTATACAGGTTTCTCGCAAGCTTGGAAAACATTACGTGTTCTAAATGGAGAACAATACCGCGATTTGATGGAAGAAAATGGTCAAACACCGCCAGGAGGTTGGGCATCGTATACCAACAATACCGATTGGCAAAAAGAAATTTTCCAAACAGGCTATTCCCACAACCATCAATTTTCAGTATCTGGTAAAAGTAACGAAACCAACTACTACCTTTCGGCAGGTTACTTAACGCAAAATGGTGCGGTTAAAAGTGCCGAATTGAAACGTCTTAATTACAAAATCAATCTGGACCAAAAAATCAACGATTGGCTGTCCGCAGGAACAAGAATTGCTTATACGAAATATTCTGATGTGGATATTAAAGACAATACCAACGTGAACGCAGGTGGTGTTCTATTAGGAGCTTTAACAACCCCATCGGTAATTGGTGTTTTTAACCCTGATGGTAGTTTTACTAGCAATCCGTTTCAAAACTGGGAAAACCCGCTTGCAAGCACCGACGGCTTGGATCGAGGTTATGAAAACAGCCGCTTTTTGGCGAACTTATTTTTACAAGCCAAATTTTTGAAAGATTTTACATTCAAAACCAATTACGGTATTGACAACAGTAACGGCGTCTATGCCGCATTTTTAGATCCGTTTAGAACTGGATACGGTCGTGCATTAAAAGGTCAAGCTGTTCGTTCGTCCGACCAAACCAATTATTTTATCTTTGACAACACACTTACTTATGCCAAAACGTTCAATAAGCACAAAGTTGACGCTTTAATTGGAACGGTAATTCAGAAATTTGAGTACGAAAATTCAAATATTGAAACCCGAAACTTTGCTAGTGCAACCATCACAACGCCAAATGGTGGTTCAGAACTATTCGCCGCTAGTGCTTCTAAATCAGAAAAATCAAACACAGCATTCATAAGCAGATTAAATTATAGTTTTGACGATAAATACCTAATTACTGCCAATTTTAGAGCCGATGGTTCTAGTGTCTTTGGACCAAACAACCGTTGGGGTTATTTCCCATCTGTTTCTGTGGGTTGGAAAATGTCTAACGAAAATTTCTTAAAAGATAGCGAACTGGTAAACGATTTGAAACTGAGAGCCAGTTATGGTATTGTAGGAAATGACCAGATTGGTACTTATGCCTACTTAGGTCGTATCGGTTCTGGCGCAAATTACCCAATTGGTGGTACTACACAACCTGGTACTTTCCCAAGTACTTTAGAAAATTTAGATTTAAAATGGGAACAATCAACTCAAACCAACATTGGAGTTGATTTTGAAATCCTAAAAGGTAGAATACGATTGACAGCAGATGCTTATGTAAAAAATACAACCGATTTACTTTTAGATGCTCCACTACCAACTACATCAGGATTTGATAGAGCGATACAAAATATCGGAAAACTCCAAAACAAAGGTTTAGAATTCGGATTGAAAACCGTCAATTTCAAATCAGATTTTAGTTGGGAATCCGGCTTTAATATTTCATTCAATAAAAATGAGGTAATAGATTTAGTAGGACAAGAGCTTTTCCTAGGAGGAATCTCAGGTCGTGGAGAAGCTATATTAGTTAAAGAAGGTTTGCCGTTGGGTAGCATTTTTGGTTACGTTTACGGTGGTGTTGATCCAGCAACTGGTAATGCTTTTTACATCGACAAAGATGGCGCTTCTACCTTCACTCCTACTGAAGACGATAGAAGAATTATTGGTGATGCCAATCCTGATTTTATGTTTTCGGTAAACAATACATTCAATTACAAAAATCTAAGTCTGCAAATATTCTTAGAAGGAACTTATGGCAACGACATGCTCAATGCAACACGCATTGAAACTGAAGGTATGATTGACCAAAAAAATCAAAGTACTGCAGTTTTAAACCGTTGGAGACAACCAGGAGATGTAACCGACATTCCTAGAGCTTCTTTTGGAAATACTGATAATTCAAGAATTTCAACCCGTTTCGTAGAAGATGCTTCCTATATGAGATTTAAAGCAGTATCACTAAGCTACAATTTTAATAAAAAAACAACCGATAAATTAAATCTTGACAACCTACGATTTTATGTAACTGGAGAAAATCTTTTCACCATAACCGACTATTCTGGTTTTGATCCTGAAGTCAATGCATTTGGTGGAAGTAACACCGTTAGAGGTATCGATTACGGTACCTATCCACAATCTAGAACAATCATTTTTGGTTTAAATGTATCATTTTAATTTACTACCTATGAAAAAATCACTATTCATACTTGCCAGTTTTTCGTTGTTTTCATTAGCATCTTGCGATGATTTTCTCGACTTGCAACCTATTTCTGAAGAAACAAGTTCTAACGGTTACAATACCGCTAGTCAAATTGAAGCTGCACTAGTTGGCGCTTACGAATCATTTCAATCTGCAGAATATTACGTTTGGGATAACATCAATTATTCCGATGTACGAGCAGACAATGCCTATGCTGGTGGCGATAATCCCGAAATTTTTGCTATCGATAAACTGCAAATCACACCAACAAGCGGTCGTCTCTATAAAAATTGGTCCAACCTTTACAACGCTATTGCCAAAGCCAATTTAGTGCTGGCCAAAGTTGATGGTGTGAACGATGTACTTTTTACTGAAGAGCGAAGACAACAAATAAAAGGTGAAGCATTATTTTTACGTTCGCATCATTATTTTACCTTGGTTAAACTCTGGGGCGGTGTTCCACTAGTAACAGCATATACCTCGTCTTCTGATCCATCAAGTCTTAATGTTTCAAGAAGTACAGTTGACGAAGTGTACGACAAAATCATCGAAGATTTAGAACTTGCGGCAACTTTGTTACCAGATACCTACACCAATGCCGATATTACCAAGGCGAGAGCGACTTCTGGAGCTGCGCACGCTTTAGCTGCCAAAGCCTATGCGCAACGACCTACACCAAATTATCAAAAAGTATTGGATCACATCACTGCTTTAGAAAGTAGCGCTGCTAACTACACGCTCATACCGTACAATGAATTATTTGCGACCAATTACAACAATGCCGAATCGATTATTGAGGTACAATATCTTGGAGCTAACGAAGGAAATTACGGACCGCAATTGTTATTACCACCATCGCTAACTGGTGATTCTTGGAGAAAGTTTGTAACGCCTTCGCAAAATTTAATCAGTGCTTTTGATGAGCAAGGCGATGTAGTTCGAAAAAATGTTTCCATCCGATTTGAAAATGCACCATGGGTTGATGAATATTGGAACAATGCAGCAGGAAGCACCATTCCGTTTTCATACAAATGGAAAAATGCGAGCGGTTTTGCCAGTTCCAACCGTCAGTACTTGTTGCGTTATGGTGATTTAGTACTGCTAAAAGCGGAAGCTTATAACGAACTAAACAACATTTCGGCTGCAGCAACCGAAGTTGATCGCATCAGAACAAGAGCATCGTTACCAGATCTTACTGCAGCGCAAAAAAGTTCAAAAGAGGTACTAAGACAAACCATTCTTAAAGAAAGACGTTTGGAATTGTTTCAAGAAGGTCAACGTTGGGATGACTTGGTACGTTACAACCAATTGGTTACTACGATGAACTCACTAATCGAAATCGATTTGAGAAACGGAAACCCTATTAATTACAACATGACTCAAGCCAAAATTTTACTGCCAATTCCGCAACAAGAATTGGATCGAAATCCAAACTTAGTTCAAAACCCTCTATAAAACCAAAGTGATTATGAAAAATATTAAAAAATTAAGCTCCGTAGTAGTACTGCTTTTTGCATTGATCGCCTGCGAAAAAGACAATCTAGATGAACTGGGAAACTGGGATTTAGAAGCCGCTACGATTGAAGCTCCAACTGCCGATGCATCTATAGTTTTAGATGAATTAACACCTAGTGAAACTGTTACATTCAGTTGGTTACCCGCTAGATCAACTGCCGGATATGCCGTAACCTACGCAGTAGTATTGGATACTGTTGGTTCTACCAATTTTGACACACCAATCTTAGAACTTCCATCTGGAAATAATGGAAAAAGTTTGTCGTTATCGTTATCACACCGCACAATAAACGAATACCTTTCCTACAGTGGCTATCCTGTAGATGCAGTTTCTAATGTAACTTGGGCTGTAAAAGCGATGAGTTTGGATAAAGTAGCTTATGCAAGTGCGCCAATTTCGTTCCAACGATTTCCAACTGAAATTATTCCAACTAAACTGTTTATCTCTGGTTCAGCAACCGAAAACAACGGTGTATTGAGTAATGCAATCGAAATGTTACGCTTAAAAAATGCCAGCGGTGGTCTATCCAACACACATGAGATCTACACTAGTTTGACTGCTGGAAATACCTATAAATTTTATAGTGAAAAAATACTTCCTTGTCACCAATACGGTGGTGAAGATGGCGATTTGGAAAAATCAGGAACCGCTATTGTTGCCCAAGAATCGGGTCAATACCGCATCTCAGTTAACCTGGATACGAAAACCTACTCGCTACTAAAAATTAATTATTGGAGCGTTGTGGGAAGTCCTATCAATGGCGGTTGGGGCGGCGATGAGCCACTGGTATATCAAGGTGGTGGTATCTGGAAAGCGTCAATTCAATTGATAAATACTGGTGGTTTTGTTTTCAGAGCGAACGGCAACTGGGATTATTTATTGAAAAATGTGGTAGGAACTAATAAATTGGTTATGGAGTCGCAAGCAGCATCACAAGGCGCTTCGGTACAAGATCTTCAATCGAACCAAATCGGTAAGTATTTTGTAACTTTAAATCTTTCTGCTTCCGGATATTCGTTCAGCACCGAAATCGACAACACTACGCCAACAGTAATTCCTACGCCAAACCAACTATTCTTAATGGCTAATGGAGTAATGATTGAAGAATTCACAAAATCTGGAGATATATTTAGCTTGAACAAATTTGTGCCATTACAAGCCTCGGTTAATTATACTTTAAATTCACAGGCCAATGGCGCAGGAACCAGCTATAGTGTAAACGGACAACTTGGTGTATCGAATACGCCAACTGCCGATAAAGTAACTGGAAATAACGGTTTAAATTCAACTAGTTCCGCTATAACTGTAGCATCTGATCGAGCTTTAAAATTATCCGTCGATTTTAGTCAACCGCGATTGAACTGGGAATATTACAATTTCAAATTATTCCATTGGCAAAATTGGGATACTCGAAACGAATTCCCAATGACGTACCAACATCCAAATAAATATACAATTACTACCAATTTGAATGCGAATTACGAAATGAAGTTCATCAGTCCGTGGGATTTTGATATTGGTGCTTCTACTCCAAATGCCCTAAGCGGTGACTTGGTCGTTGGCGGAGGTTCCAACCTAACAAATGTAACCACTAACGGAAATTATAAAGTAACCATCACGCTTAATGATACGTATCAAGCTGGAACTTACGTTTACATTTTACAATAATAAATTACTCAACCATGATATCTAAAAACATAATGACATCTTTTAAAATACTTGTGGCAACCTCAGTATTGTTTTTGCAAAACAGCTGTGATAACAAAGACATGCCCAACTATCAGCCGCCAGTAGCTGGTACGACTGAAGCTAAATTTTATTTAACTACACCTTCCAAATCGAGTTTACTCGAATTGCAATCAACTGGAATTACTCCGTTGACACAAAATGATAATTTCACCATCAATGTAGCATCGGGAACCACCTACCAATCGATGGATGGATTTGGTTATACACTTACTGGTGGTAGTGCAACATTAATCAACAACATGTCGCCAGCAGCCAAAGATGCCCTAATCGAAGAATTATTCGGACAAGGCGAAAACAGTATTGGCGTCAGCTTTTTACGAATCAGTTTAGGTGCTTCCGATTTAGATCCTGCGGTTTTTTCATACAATGATTTACCAAGTGGTCAAACCGATGTTGCATTGAACAACTTTTCTATCGCACCTGATTTAACCGATTTGATTCCGATTTTAACGCGCATCAAACAAGTAAATCCAAACGTTAAAATTCTAGCTTCACCATGGTCTGCTCCTACTTGGATGAAAACCAATCAAGCTACCGTTGGAGGCGAATTGGCAACAGCCTATTATCAAACGTATGCCAACTATTTCGTAAAATACGTTCAAGCGATGCAAGCCAACGGCATTACGATTGATGCTGTTACCATTCAGAACGAGCCAGAAAACCCATACAACAATCCAAGTATGGTCATGACGGCACAACAGCAAACGAACTTTATCAAAAACAATTTAGGACCAGCGTTTCAAAGCAACGGCATTACTACTAAAATCATCACCTTCGACCACAATTTAGACCATCCTGAATATCCTATTTCGATATTGAATGACGCTGCAGCCAAACCGTTTATCGATGGTTCAGCATTCCATTTGTATGCCGGTCAAATCGACAATATGAGTCAAGTACACAATGCACATCCTGATAAAAATGTGTATTTCACCGAGCAATGGATTCAAGCACCAGGAAATTTTCAAGAAGACTTAAAATGGCACTTTAGAGAATTGATGATTGGAGCACCAAGAAACTGGAGTAAAACGGTTTTAGAATGGAACCTAGCTTCCGATCCGAATCAGAACCCACACACACCAGGAGGATGTACCGAATGTCTTGGCGCAATTACTATTAATGGTAGTACCGTTACAAGAAATCCTGCATATTACATTATTGCACATGCATCTAAATTTGTAAAGCAAGGTTCGTTACGCATTGAATCCAACACTTCGGTTGAACTGCCCAATGTAGCATACAAAACTCCAGAAGGAAAAATTGTAGTGATTGTGTTAAACAATACTGGAACTCAAAAATCATTTAATATTAACGCTGGTGGTGAACCAATTTCGACCGTACTTGCTGCAGGTGCTGTCGGAACTTATGTATGGTAAATTTTATAAAAAGCTATGATTAAAAGAACTTTTCTTGCACTGACACTACTCACGTTAGTTTCATGTTCAAAAAATAATTACAACGCTACTTCTACTTCTAAAAAAGAAGTAGCGTATACCAATGCCACCATTTTTACAACGGCTGAAAACTCTAAACTTAGAATCACGAAAACCGATTCTAAAACCTTTGAAAATTCGACACAACCTAAAGAAACTGAACTTTTTGTATTGGTCAATCCACAAAAAGAACATCAAGAATTTCTTGGCATCGGTGGCGCAATTACTGATGCTTCGGCAGAGGTTTTTGCCAAGCTAAGCACCGACAAGCAAAGCGAATTACTGAACGCCTATTTTGGTGCCAATGGCAACCAATACAACATCATTAGAACCAACATCAACAGCTGCGACTTTAGTTCTGAAAGCTACACCTACATTACTGAAAATGACAAAGAATTAACTTCGTTTTCTATTGATGTGGACAAGCGTTTTAAGATTCCGATGATTAAAAAAGCAATGGGATTAATCCAAAACAACTTGGTATTTTATGCCAGTCCGTGGAGTCCGCCAGCGTTTATGAAAAGTAACCAAAACATGCTGAAAGGCGGAAAATTGCTACCCGAATTCAACCAGGCGTGGGCAAATTACTACGTAAAATTCATCAATGCCTATGAGAAAGAAGGCATTCCGGTTTGGGGAATTACAGTTCAAAATGAACCGATGGCAGTGCAAAAGTGGGAATCCTGTGTGTTTTCTGCCGAAGAAGAACGCGATTTTCTTAAAAACTATCTTGGACCTACTATGGTAAAAAGTGGTTTGAAAAGCAAAAAAATTGTGGTTTGGGATCACAACCGCGATTTGCTTACACACCGCGCCAATACTATTTTTGACGATCCAGAGGCGGCAAAATATGCTTGGGGAATTGGCTACCATTGGTACGAAACATGGAACGGTACCGAACCAAAATTCGACAACATCAAAACCGTTCACAATGCGTATCCTAACAAAAACATTTTGTTTACCGAAGGTTGCCAAGAGCAATTTGACGCCAAAGACTACCAACGATGGAATATAGCCGAACGTTATGGCAACGCCATGATAAACGACTTTAACAACGGTGTTGTAGGTTGGACCGATTGGAATATTTTATTAGATCAAAATGGCGGACCAAATCACGTGCAAAACTTCTGCTTTGCTCCTATCCATGCCGATTTGCGTACCAACGAGTTGATCTATACGCCAAGTTATTACTACATCGGACACTTTTCGAAATTCATCAAAAAAGCCGCAAGAAACATTGAAACATCGACTAGCAGAACCTCGTTAGAAAGTACTTCGTTCAAGAACCAAAACAACGAAATTATCACCGTAGTGTTGAATAAAACCAATGAAGAAATTAAGTACAAAGTACTCCTGAACAACAAAGAAATACAAGTTGCAATTCCGGCACACGGTATTCAGACTATTGTAAGCAAGTAACCTCTAAACAACCAAAATATGAAAAAGAAGTACCACATTTTAAGTTTAAGTTTTCTTTTGTGCTGCGTTTCAGCCAGCTCGTTTGCACAAATTATTGCCAACGGAACCTACAAAATTTTGTCTTCGGTACACAACGAAGTCATGACTTGTGCTACCACTGCGCCACATGATGCTAACATGGCGCAACCAAATGCTACCAACAACTACCAACTGTGGACGTTTACGCACCAAGGTAACGATACTTACAAAATTATGAACGTGGGTAACGCAAAGTATTTAGGAATCAACGACGGCTGGTGTGGCAATTTTGGGGATGCCACAGCCAATTTCACCACCAACGATGCCAACATCTTATTGAAAGTAGGGGCAACACCAACGGCAGGAAAATACACGTTCGAGATTGCGTTTACTACTTGTAATTTTGGTTCGGTTAATGCGCCAGTAAAAGCGTTTGATGTGCAAGATGGCAATGCTGGAGCACAAATTCAAACGTATGAAAAAAACAACACCAACGCCAACCAACAATTCTCGATTGTAGATCCTGCGACGTTGGTTAACGACACATTTTTAAAAAGCAATTCGTTTGCGGTTACGGTTGATGCAGCACAAAACCTGCACATTTTAAGTTCCTCCGCAACGAGCGACCCACTTACAGTCACTGTTTTTGAAATTAACGGAAAGAAAGTACACCACTCTACCCACAACAACGCAACAAACAATGCAACGATAATTGGATTAACTGGCTTGAGCAAAGGAATTTATTTAGTTCAAATTACTGGAAGTGAAGGAAACAAAACGGTAAAAAAAATCGTTTTGTAAGAATTCGGCAATACTTTAAAAACATGGATTATTTAAGTTAGATTTAGTTATTTTCCATTGTAAACTCTGAAACGAACCCTTGTTTCAGAGTTTTTTTGTGTCTGAAACTCCTTTTCTGACCGCTTTGACTGGTTCTGAATGGTTTTACATGGTTTTCATTAAGCGTAATTTTATATGTTTGTGTAAAGAGAAAGAAATCATCGTAGTATTTTTTTAATTAATTTGCTGCTATTTTAAGTTGTGCACTATTTTGGGAAATAAACATTAAAAATTTAATTTTAATCAATTATAATTTTATTAAGTTGTTAAAAACAAAAAACTGAAAATAATATGTTTGGAATATTTAAAAGAAAAAGAGAGTTGACCCGAAAAGAAAAAACTGAAAAAATTCTCAAAGAAAAAGGAATAAAAATTAATTTTAATTTGCCCAATGTTGAAACTGAAGACGAAACGGTACTACGAAAACCCAAAGATATTGCAATTAGAGTTACAATTTTGGCTGTTACGAATACTGTAGCATTTGACGGAATGACAGGTAACGAAGCAATTGCATATTTGAAAAAATATAACTTGTGGAACGAAACTACACCAGATGAAAAGAAGTTTCTAGAAAATCCAACGGAAGAAAAAAAGTCGGAAGAAAGTTGGAAATGTGAAGGAATTTGGACTTTAATGTGGGCACTAAAAATCGTAAATAATTTAGATTTTCCAAACGAAATGTGTGATTTAAATAAAATTCCAGCGAATAAATATCCAATAAGTCAAAATGTTGATCCGAATATTTTTATTAAAAGTATAAATGAAATAAGAAGTAAAACAGAGATTTTAGACCAAACAGATTTTTATTATAGAGCAAATTGGGCTTGTGTTGATGCCAGATTAAATGGATTAGAAATGGAAAAAATGAATCCAGGTATTGTTTATGAAAGACAATATGCATTGAATTGGCTAATAAATTATATGGAACAGGAATGGGATGATATTTCTTGTGATACTTAATAAATAAATAAACATCACACAAAAGCGGTTTCAAGAAATGGCGAGACACTATATTAATTAGAAATTGGAAAGGTTATTAATTTAAAGTTTTAGTTAAATTTGTAAAGGCTTGGTCTTGGTTCATAGCCACTACGTGAAGTCGCAAAGTTAGCTACAAGCTTAAAGAACTTTTATCTAAAATGAGAAACACTATAGACAAACATAACGATGGAATAAATTTTTACGCTACATTTAATGTAAAAGCAAATCCATTCGGAAAAGTTGTTTTATTAATTATGATTCTGATTTTAATGACCGTTTTTATTTTTGTTATTTCAACAATTACAAAAAATGAGATACGAGAAATGCTATTTCCAATGATTTTGATTTTTGTTTTAATTTTAGTTTTTCCCATTCGTTATTTACTTTGGAATTTTTTTGGAAAAGAAACTCTGATTGTGAATACCAAAACAATAAGTTTCTGTTATGATTATGGAATTTTAAAAACTAATTTAAAAACGATTCATTTTGAAAGACTTGGAACTGGATTTCAGATTATAAGAGAAGAGAATGAAGTTGAAATTGGAAAATTGGTATTCTATAATTATCGTAATGAAGATAATTTACCAGAATTAATTCATCAAACCTCTGTCCTACTTGATACAATTTATATAAATGAAATAGACACGGAAATTTCTAACTTGTTTGAAAATGAGTTTAATGAAAAAAATGGTTTTATTCCATATTCAGAAAACTAAAAGCCAGCACACAACAGCCGTTTCGCGCAATTGCGAATTTTGTAGTAAGTTCACGTTTGCGTTTCGCAAGTATTTTTATCTTAGTAGAAAATAATAGGTCATGAACTTCGCAACCTCGCCAAGCGCAGGAACATTAGAGGCAAGCTTCCGAAAAAATTAACGAATTACAGAATAAACAAGTCTAATAGAAAAAATGAAAATTATTATTTCGATATTATTTGTAATGGCATTTCTAACTTTTCAGTCTGAAAATTTTGTTGGAGAATATTACAATAATTTTGGACAAACCTTGAAAATTAATCAAGACTCAACTTTTATATGCAGATGGAACTTTCATATGAGTAGAAGTTGGACGAGAGGTAAATGGAAAACAAATAATGATACACTTTATTTTACAATAACTCCAATATTTGATACTTTGCGTTTTTCAGGAAAAAAAGACACTTTGATTTTATCAATTAATGAAAATCCAGAATTAATAACAGAAAAAAATGCTTCTATTTCACAAATGTTATCAACCTATACTCAAAACAACCGAGAAATGGATTCTAAATTATTTTATAAAAACGGAAAATTATTTTCTATTGACAAAAACGGAAAATTAATAACTAAAAAGCAGAAGTTCATTACGCAGAAAAAACATAATCCTTGGTTTATAAAAAAAGAGGAAAAAGCCAGCCTCTAACAGCAGTTTCTCGCAATTGAGAACTTTGTAGTAAGTTCACGCTTGCGTTTCGCAAGTATTTGTATCTTTAACAGAAAATAAAAAGTTACGAAGTACGCAACTGACGAGATGCGGAGGAACGTAAGCAACAATTATCACAAAAATTCTTAAAATGAGAAGTAACAAAGAAAAGAAAATAATTACTTTTAAAATAGGCTTACTAACTATTAGCTTCTCGCTATTAATTGTATCATTAGCTCAAAATGCATTTTATATTGGAAAGAGTGACGCTCCTGAAGAAGTTGCTTCATTATTTGCTTTTCTGTTTGGATGGTTTACAATTATCATGGGAAGTGGTGTTTCATGGCTAGCTAATCCTTTATTATTCTTCTCTTGGATATTACTATTTATCAACTCAAAGTTTTCCTTATATTGTAGTATATTGGCAGTTTTATTTTCTATTTCTTTCTTGATGCTTTCACGTGTTGTAACTAATGAAGGTGGCGTTTATAGAGAAATCGTATCCTATGATATCGGATATTGGATTTGGTTATCAAGTTGTATTGTAAACTGTGTTGGGATTTATAGCTTAAGAACTGTTTCTAAGAGCAGTTTGCGATAATGGCTGGTTTTGTTTTAATCGGAAATCTATTCGCTAATTGAAATTTTAGTTATATTTGTAATGGTCAGTAAATAAAGTACGCAGCTTCATGTAGTTGCGAAACGGTAGGCACAAGCTAAAACAACACGAATAGAAATGACACCGAAACAACAATTAGAATCAATCCTTTCCAACCAATACGAATCGGAAGAGGGAGATTTGTATAAGATCGAATTGCTGGACGGAATGACCGACAGTGAAATAGAAAACTTGAAAAATCAACTTCCAAATAACAACTTACCGAATGAAATCGAAGAATTATTAAGATTGAGCAAAGGTTTTGAGTTTTATGGACTTGAAGAAGTACGTTTTGATGCATTCGGTCATTTTGGATTTGAAGAAATATTTCCAAAATCAATCCAACTTGCAGGAGATGGGTTTGGGAATTTTTGGATGTTAGATATTGATTCTAATGGAAATTGGAATTCAATTTATTATGTCTGTCACGACCCATCGGTGGTTGTAAAACACTCTGAAAATTTAGCAGAGTTCATAAGACACGTTGACGAGTTCGGACAAAAAGGAAATCAATCCAACTTGGACATTATTCACGAAAAGACCGTAATGGATATTTGGAATGAAAAAGTCGGAATAATGGAAAAAAATGAAACGGATTATGACTTTGAAAATGGACAAGTTGAACTGCCAGAAATGTTTTTAGTGGCGGACTTGACTAATAAACCTATAAAAACAGGATTTCCTTGGGGCAAATCAGGTCCCAACACAAAAATCATAAGACCTAATGATGAACCAATTTGGATAATTGAGAAACGAGTGAAACAAGGTTTTCTATCAAGATTATTCGGTGGAAAGAAATAAATAGCCAGTGTCTATAAGCCACTTCAACAGATTTGGGCATTTGGCTTAATGGAAAGTTGGTTTTTTATTTGGAATATTTGGCAAATCCTAATAATGGGCTTAATTTAGTCCCAAACCCACTGTAGTGCCAAGACGTTGTGCTACATTTTAAAACCCTACTATGAAAGCAACATTTATTTTTTTCTTTTTCGTTTCTATTTGTTCCGCCCAAAATGGAGAAATCTACGGAAAGTTGCAATTGGCTAATAACGAATTTGGAGGGAAAACGATAGGAAAAACTTATGTTGTTTTTAAGTCAAAATTTAATATCGACAGTGTACAAGTCAATGAAAATTTAGAATTCAGTATCAGAAATTTACAAGCAGCAACTTATAATTTATCCATTTCACCTCGAAGTTATCCCACTCGACAATCTTTTAAAATTAAACTAAAAGACAGTGAAAAAGTTGCCGTTAATTTACCTTACTCGCCAGTTTGTCCATATAAAGAAGAAAAAACAAATTGTCCAAAATGTGATAGCCAAAAAGATGTTATTCCTATTTCTTATGGACTGAGAGTTGAAATTTTAAGTCCAAAAGAAAGAATACAAGGAAAGAAAATACAGAAAACAAAAGCTGGAGGATGTATTGTATCAGATTGTCAACCGAATTGGCATTGTGAGAAAGACAATGTTGACTTCTAAAAAGACGTCACATTACATCGGTTCCACTCTATTGCTGTTTTATCTTGAATTGAACTTCTTTGTTCACAAAAATATTTTATCTTAGTAGAAAGTACGCAGTTCGCTGGAATCGCACTAGACGCTAAGCTGCAACGTTAGTGGCTATTTTTAGAGACGCCCGAAGAATTCGAGAACCTATGACACAAAGTAATTACATCAAATTTCTAAATGAAATAAAGCGGTGTTCCTTGATAACACTTCCTATTGCATTAATTTTTTACTTTTCATTAAAACAACTTTTTGCATGCATTGCGATTTATATTGTATTAACACTAATTGTAGCGCTTTGGTCATTCCTTGCAGATATTACTGGTTATAAAAGGCATTGTACTATTGTCGATAGTGAGGCATTTCGAAAACTCATTCAAAGCGGGTTTTCTATTGAAAGAGAAAATGATTATGTTGGAATAAATGGAATTTACAAAAATTACCTGTTTGATATTTATTATGATTGGCTAACTGTATCGAATAATAAAAACAGTAGAGCTATTGTATTAAATGTATATTTTGATCCTCCAAAATTTGTCAATGGTGAAACAAATCATAAGCTTTTAGAAGAGATTTCAAAACGAAATAGTACTTCTACTTGGAGTTTCAAACCATACAATTTTCGTTGGAGAGAAGGAAATATAATGATGAATAACACTGTTGGGCCAAAAAATCCAAAATATGAGTTTATAGTAAAGAGAATGGATTTATTAATCGACATTTTAAAAAGGGAAAATTTGCAGTCTGTCGAAAAGTCAATAATTTTGGAAAAGCGAGAGGTTATTAAACATGCGTTAGTTCCTGAAATTCTAGTTTATTTTAATAAAAACAGCAACTAACAAAGAACTGTACTTAAAAACAAACTTAAGGCGGTTTGTTCCGATAGCTGGTTTTAGCTTTCTTGGAAAATACTCAGTTCACTCCTATTTCGTCTTTCTTTTACTATTTTTCGTAAATTGCCGCTACCGTATCAAGCAGCGGCACGTTGGCTGTAATTTTTTGCCCGAAGTCCATTAGATCAAATTTATGAAAAACATATTAATTTTATTTCTCGCTTTCGTTTTGTCCTCATGTAATGGACAAGACAACATACCCAAAGAATTAAAACTATCTTTTGATTATCTCGATAAAAATTGGGATTTAAAAGAAATTGAAATTTTCAAAAACATCTCGGAAAAAGACACAACCAAACCGAGAAATTATCATTTCGGAATTGGAATGTATTTACGTAATAACTTATTGAGACATAACGAGCAATCAGAAAAAATAACCAAGTTTTTCGATTCACTTGGAATTCATCATTATGATGATATGTCTTCAATTATTTTGACTTCTTATCATAGATATCTTAATAACGAAGATATACAATTACAATCCCAAGTAAACAACTATGTGGAATATTGGAAACCTATAATTGATTGTGAAAAGAGACAGAAAATAAAAGCTGTTGAAATTTATACTAAATACAAAGTTGGAGACACACTGAAAATAAAAATGCCAGTTAGTGAAAATAATAGTGTTGTTGATTATCCTTGTGGTAACGGAACTTTAGAATGGGAATTCGACGAGACAAAAGACTTATTTATAAAAGGAATAATTACTGAAAAGTATAACATTAACAGTAAGTCTAATGTATTTTTTAAACTTAAAATTATAAGTAAAAATCATTTGGAAACTGAAATTATGATGAATAAAGTAAATGTAGGAGACGAGTTTGATTTTAGCCTTTCAACTGCGTGGAAGATAGAATAAAAACTACTGCCAACAGCCGTTTCTCGCAATTGCGAATTTTGTTGTAAGTTCACTTTCACGTTTCGCAAGAATTTTTATCTTTAACAGAAAATAGAAAGTTCCGAACTTCGCAACTGACGATAAGCGGCGGAACGCTGGCGGTAATGCGTGTAAACCTAAAGACAACTTTCATGAAAAGCAACTTATTATTATATTTATTTCTTATTGGAATATTTTCTGGTTGTGAAGGTATTATGCACATTAATGGAAAAATTATATCTAACCAAACCAACAAACCTATAGATAGTGTAAAAATTATTTATAAAGAAGATCGACATACAATTGTAGTTTATGATACGCTTTATTCAGATAAAAATGGAGAATTTGAATTTATTAATCCTACAATGGCAGTTCCAAAAAGTCCGAAAATTACTCTTTATTTATATAAAATTGGATATAAAGAAACTGTAATTGACTTTCCAACCAAAATGCTTGACACACTATTGGAAGTTAAAATGACGGCGAAATAAATTCGCATAACCTCTAACAGGCGTCAAAAGCAATCGCTGGTTTTCTGTAAATTGTTCGTTTCTTTTTCCTATTTTCGTTTCCTCCTAGTGGAGAAAACTCGGTCGCCAAGACGCAACTGCTGCAGGCGCCGAAACTTTAGCAGTAATTTTACCAAAAAAGACACAATGAAATTTTTTACAATAATAATTTTAACAATTTTGATTTCCTGTAACTCAAAACAAGAAACAGAAAAAGGAAATGATAAAAATAAAACAATTAATCATTCAAATAAAAAAGCTTCAACTTCCAAACTTTCTATAACAGACAGCTTAAACACTTACATAAGTGAAATTTTTATTGATAGTCTTAGTATTGGAGAAAAAGGAAAATGCAAAATTGAGTTAATAAAAAATGAGGTTAATTATGACGAAAGTAAAATAATAATTAATTTTTACGTAAAGAGTAAAAAGCCTAACAAAAAAAATAAAACTTGGATAATTTAGAACAGTTATACTTACAAAAGTAATTCATTGATGGGATTTAAACCTAATATTTCGGACTTTAATAACGATAAATTTAACGATATTAATTTCATTTCGGCAACAGCTGCAAGAGGATCAAATGAAGTGAGAAGATTATTCATTTATGAACCCAAAAAAAAAGAATTGATATCAATTGTAAATTCTCAGGATTATCCAAACATGCTTTATAACAAAGAACTTGACTGTATTGATGCATTTTTGATTCATGGAACTTCAACAATAGTATTTGCGAAAATATCTGGAGATAGTTTAAAAACATTTGCAAATATTCAGAATAGTATAGATTTTCATACAATAAACTTGATTGATAAAAATGGAAACGAAAGAGAGCTTTACAAAGTGAAAAGTAAAGGAGATTATATTAGATTTAAAAATTTCAAACCTTTGATTGAATATGCTGAAGAAGAATAAAAAACTTCTGCTAACAGGAGTTTGACAAGATTGCGAATTTTGTAGTAAATTCACGTTTATATTTCGCAAAAAATTTTATCTGCGATAGAAAATAAAAAGTTTCGAACTTCACAACTGACCACATGCGGTGGAACGTTACTAGCAATTTTATGGAGAAAACTACCAAGACAAAACGCTCTTTAATTTTAACAACAATCGTCTGTTGCGTTTATCTTTTGTTGACCATATTTTACCATCATATTGACAAGTATTTATCAGGAATACTGTACATATTTTTGACAATTCTAATTCCAATAGCGTTTATAACAATTGTCATTTTTGAAATTAAGGGAATCATTAAAATTATTCGCAATAGAAAGTATTTGAATTTTAAACTTTGTTTACCAGCTATAGTTTGCTCAATAACACTTTTGTACACGATTTTTTGTCCATATACAATTGACTCTGAAAATCTTGAAAGCGAAGTAGAATTTAGAGCATGTTATGAAGGAACTCAAAATCAAGCTTATATTCTTTTCCGAAAAGACAAAACATTTGAATTAAACTGGACAGGAGTTTTTGGATATAATGAATGGTGGACTGGAAAGTGGGAGAAAAAGGGAAATGTTTTATCGCTTAAATATGATGATGAAAAGACTGAACAACTTGGAGATACAATTTTAATAGCAAATGGTTACTTAAATCCTATTGGAAAATCATTCGATAAAAAGAAATATCCGTATCCAATGTTTTATCTTGGATATTGCAGACATGAAAATTAATGCGTCATAAAAAAACTACTGGTAACAGCGGTTTCTCGCAATTGCGAATTTTGTCATAAATTCACGTTTACGTTTCTCAATAATTTTTATCTTTAACGGAAAATAAATGGTTCCGAACTTCACAACATCGCTAAATGGCAAAACGTTGGTGGTAATTTTACCAGAACAAAATGAAAAATTGAAAATTGAACAAACTAACTGCATTTTCTAATGAAAAAATA
Source organism: Flavobacterium sp. SP2 (assembly GCF_057626655.1). Lineage (NCBI taxonomy): Bacteria > Pseudomonadati > Bacteroidota > Flavobacteriia > Flavobacteriales > Flavobacteriaceae > Flavobacterium > Flavobacterium solicola. The sequence goes on along the minus strand of NZ_JBVHBT010000007.1, from coordinate 115,465 downwards.
TTCTCTCGATTATTAAAAAATAAGTCGAGCGAAAACTATTGGAAATACATATGTGAATTAAGAAAACGAAAAAGTAAAGATATTTTCGATAAGGCAATTGAATTGACCAAATCAGAAATTTATAAAGAGAAAATTATTGGCATAACTATTTTGGCCCAATTTGGTTCTCCTAGATTGCATTTAAAAAAGATATTAATTACTTTTTTTAGAATACTCAAAACCGAAAATAACAAAAATGTAATCAGTTCATTATTATACGGAATTGGACACAACAATAAAAATTTAACAGAAAAGCAAATTAAAATAATTTGTTCTTATCAAGATCATAGAAGCGTAAATGTTCGACACAGTTTAGTTTCTTCTCTTTTAGCTATTGAAGAAATTGAAGCAGTTACTACTTTAATAAAGTTATCTAAAGACAAAGATTCAGGTGTTAGAGATTGGGCGACATTTGGTCTTGGAACACAAATAGAATTAGATAATGAATTAATTCGTGAAGCATTATGGAATAGAACATATGACAACGATAAACAAACAAGAGATGAAGCTATTATTGGTTTAGCTAAACGCAAAGACAATAGAATAAAAGAAATTTTAATAAGAGAACTTGAACAAATAGATGAATTTGGTTCAATAATTTTAGAATCCATTGAAGCACTCAATGATAAAGATTTTATAAATTTAATTGAAAAACAAATCATTATCAATAAAGAACTAAAAAAAGTAAATGAAGAATGGCTAGAAGATACATTGGAAAAATTAAAGAAAAATAAAGAATAAACTGTCACCACCATTCGTTTAGCACGATTGCGAATTTTGTAGTAATTTCACGTTTACATTTCACAAGAAATTTTATCTTTGATAGAAATAATTGAGATTATTAGCGCAATACAAAAGTATACAGCTAAGGTTAGCTTACATCATTATCACCTAGACCTTAGTTAACAAGTATTTATGAGAAACTCTGTTGGAAATAGTACTACTTTGATTTTTATCATAATCCTGAGTTTTGGATTGAATATCTATTTCTCAGAATATAATTTGTCAATAAGCTTATTTGTTTTATTTTTAATTTTAGTTTCTATCTCATCTTTATGCTTGTATTTTTTGAATTATTATGTAAAAAACAAAAGACTTAAAGTTGTCTTATCAGTATTAGTCGTTCTATTTTCGATTGGATTGTTAGTTTGTGAAGTCATGCTCGCAAGTCTCAGAAGTGCAAATAATGTCTTCAAAACTTGGCGAATAAATCAATTTGAGATACAATCCATTACAAGGACATTTGAAGGGCCAGAAACAAGCTTTTATGTATTAAAGGAAATATATTGTTTTGGTTTAATTCACAAAGATTTGGGCATTGCATTTCCGAATGAAAATAATAAGTGTATTGTGGAATTTGGTAATGCAAATCAAACTTTTGATTTGTGTAAAGGACAACAAAAATAAAAGCTTGCTAACAGCAGTTTCTCGCAATTGAGAATTTTTGTTGTAAGTTCACTTTCACGTTTCGCAAGAATTTTTATCTTTAACAGAAAATAAAAAGTTCCGAACTTCGCAACTTCGTGAAGCGGCGACACGTTAGCAAACATTTTAGAGAAATGAGTACAAAAAAGATAATCTGTGTTTGGATTGGAAAATTTAAAACCGAAAAGGAGTTTTATCAAGACTACTTGAAATTTGATTATGAAAATGAAGCGAACTCAATATCCCAATTTGGAAAAGACGCTGAACTTGAATATTATGACGAAGATTATATTGAAAGTTGGTGGTTTGAAAAATTAGAAATAAATAATTTAATTGAAAATCAAGACAATTTACTTGATTCCAAATATTTTTTCGAAGAGTTAATTACTGAATTAAAAACGAGAAATCTAAATAATATAAATTTCATTACGTTTCTTTTTGGAGAAGTTGGAACAAATCCTACAAATGAAATATTATTTGAATATCAAGGAATAAAACCCACAAAAAAGCCAATAGAGTTTGTTCTCAAAAAAGAATATAAATTGTAATAAAAACGCTTGCTAACAGCCGTTTGAAGCAATTGCTGGCTCGGGATTTATTTAGAAATGTAAAAGGTTATTAATTAAAAGTTTAAGTTATATTTGTAAAGGCTTTGTCATAGTTCATTGCTACTTCATGAAGCAGCGACACGTTACTTACAATTTTTAACCCTGCAAATGAAGAACACAATCTTTCTAATTACATTACTAACCTGCTCCATTTGCGTAAGTCAAAATCAGAAAATTGACAGTTTGTTTATTCAATTCAAAAAGGCATCTTTTTATGAGAATGTTTATCCTTCTAAACTTGCATTAGAAAATTATCAAAAAGAAGTTATCCCTCAATTAGTTGAGTTACTAAGCGATACAAACTTTGTAAAATTAACTGGAACTGCCGACTTGATTTATCTAGGTACTGAGCAATGGTATGGACATGGGCAATATGTTCCGTATGCAATGGATTGGATTTCGATTAGAGCTGGTTGGCTAGTTGAAGAATTAACCTTTCAGGATTTTGGATATAAAACCATAGATATTTGCAACTTAAATTGGAAAGATAAACCAGAAGTTGGAGAAAAGTTAAAAGAATTACGAAAAGTACAAGCTCAAAAAGTTGAAAATTGGTGGAAAGAAAACAGTACAAAATGGACTCGACTTGAATCTATAAAAGAAGCGTTGATTTCTAATAATGTAAATAGAATATCGAACGCAGTTCAATTTTTAAGATTTGGAGAAACAAAATGTGACGGACTCAATAGAGAAGTGTTTCTTAAAGAAATAAAGCCATTAGCGCTAAAATTAAGAGATTCGGGAAATGAAGACATAAAAGAAATTGGAAAGCAGTTAGAAAGTGAAAATCTTTATAATTGGTTAGGAAAACAAAACGGTAGGTAACAGCCGTTTCGCGCAATTGCGAATTTTGCGGTAAGTTCATGTTCACGTTTCGCAATAATTTTTATCTTTAATGGAAAATAAAAAATTCCGAAGTTCGCAACTGACGAGAAGAGGCCGAACGTTGGCAGTAATTTTGAAGAACTTATGCAGAAAACAGAAATCATAGACAAAACCAAACTGAATAATCTGATTGAATATATTCTATCAGATTCCAAAGCTCTAATTTATGAGTCTTATTCCGAAATGGAAAAAGAGCTAATCTGCATAAATAATTATTCTCAATTTAAAGAATATTTTGAACGCTCAATTTCTGAAAATGAAAAGCATTTAGTATTTGGAATTTATTATCCCGAAACTAAAGGCAAAGTTTCAATAGCTAAAATTGAACTTGATCCAAAACGTTGTAAAGGGAAAACTTATAGGTACAGAATTGATGGTTGGGGAATAATTTTTATCCATTTAAATTTAATAAATAACGAAAGCCAAATTGAATGTAGAGTTTCTGTTAATTCGAAAAAAAGAGCAGAAAACTGGGAAAGTACAAATCCACAATTTGGAAGCCCAGAATTGTGGGATTGGAAATTAGTAGAAAGTAATGTAAGAAAAATAATTAACCGATTAAAAAAAACTAATGCCAACAAAGGCGGTTTCGCGCAATAGCTGACTTGTCTTTCTTGGAAAATACTACGAACTTCAGCATTTCTTATTACATTTTTCTTTAACTTGCCGCTACTGACGCGAAGCGGAACGTCGGCAGTAATTTTGGATAAAGAATACTAAATCAGAAATTTACAATAAATTTTACCTAAAAAGATGAATCAAAAATTAACGAAAATAGAAGTTCAAGAAATCGTTGATGACAAATATTCAAACAAAAATTTTATTAGCAGAAATTTTGGTTCTAGCACTTATAAAGAATTTGAAAATATAGAAAATTCAACTTACCGAAAAAAAGAACAAACCAACAATTTAAAAATATACGTGAGTAAAACACCTTACATCTTACTGATTACAATTACATCTTTTTATTTACTAACTTTTCCATACTTAAATAAAGAAAATCCAACGACACAATTTTTAAAAATAACTTATTTGATTAGTTTTATTTTAATCATTTTTAGTTTGTATAAAATTTTATCAAACCGAAAACTTTATATTCAAGTTTTACCTAATTCATTTGTCTTTAAAGGAAGAGAAATTAAATGGAATGAGATTATGACTACAGGAAAATTAATAGTTCACGGAAAAGCAAGTCACGAATTTTTAATTTTAGGACTTGACTCAGGAGAAATCTTGCAAATTGACATTGAAAAATCAGAAATTTATACTGAAGATTTTATCAAAATAATTCATCTTAACAAAACTTAAAATAAAAACTACTGCCAATAGACGTTTGCACCAATGGCGTGGCTCGGGATTTATTTGGAATAGCAAAGCTGTATAATTTAAAGTTTTGTTTATATTTGTGAAGGTTTGGTCCTGGTTCATCGCCACTTCATAAAGCCGAGACACGTTAGCACTAATCTTTGAGACAACCCAAAAAAAACCGCAAATTGAAATCAAAAAGCGAAAAATTATCTAAACTATTAGCAACATCTCCAATATTATTAATTTTAGTAATGAGATATGCATGGTTTGAAAGAATTTCAATAAAAAATGGAGAGCTTTTTTTTTTAATTCTTGCAGCAATTATATTTTTCCTAGCATATAGATTATTTAAAAAAAATTATACCAATTTATCCAAGTTCTTTATTTTATCATTTTTATTAATCGGTGCTTTTCCATATTTACATTACTTAATTTATCATTCCGACAAAAATAACTACACTTTTAATTCAGATTACTTGAACCAGAGAATTCTCGGCTATAAAGAAAACTTAAAGAACTATAGTGACTCAATATTTGTAGAGCAAATGTTTAAAAATTTTAAAAATTCAAATATTTCTCTTTCTACAAGCGTTAGTGCAATAAACAAAAATCAAAATTTTGGAAACTATGTATTCATTTTAAAAACTGTCAAACAAGATTGGTATCATATAGGCGGAGCACCGATACCCAGAGGTATATCATTTGACAGAAATAATTTATTTAAAGTTTCAAATGGAAAGAACAAGTTTTTCTTTAAGACAAAAGATGGAAACTTAAAAGATGAAATCATGCTTTATCTTAAAGAAAAACAACTACTTCAAACGCAAATTTCAAATCCGAAACAATTTGTACCCTTTTCAGATATTTGGCTTGATTCAGTAACAGGCTTCGTTTTCGCCTTTATTAAACCAGTATCTACAAAATCTCAAATCCTAAGATTATTTCAAATAATTACTGCTTATTTCTTTTTTTACATGGTTTCAAGCTGGTTAAAGCAATCCAAAATACTCGATATAGATAACGTTGAATAAAAACAAAAAGACTACTTCAACAAAGAACTGTGCTTACAAAAAAACTTGAGGCGGTTTCAAGAAATGGCGAGGCACGCGATTTATTTGAAATCGGAAAGATTTTTAATTTAAAGTTTTATTTACATTTGTGAAGGCTTGGTTTTGGATCATCACCACTTCATGAAGCTGCAAGATGTTAGAAGTAGTTAATAAAAAAGTAATCAATAATTTACAAAAAATATTGAGTTAATGAAATTAAAATTTAAACTTGTACTACTATCACTAGTAGCAATTATCATAATAAGTTGCGATCCTCCGCATTATATTGATTTAATAAATACTACCCAATCTCCAGCTAAAGTGAGATTCAATCTAAAATCAAAAGTTGAGAGTTATGAATTAAAAGAAATTGCAACAAGCGATTCAATCGTTTTTAATTTGAATCCAAAAGATACAGCCAATATTCATTTCGGTATTGGTGATTGGTCTGATTCGGGAATTGAAGAAGTAACAAAAGCAGTGAAAAGTATCGAAATTGCAACTAAGGATATTACAACTAAATACAAAACTGAAAACTCGATTAAAAATCTTTTGAAAAAAAACAGACATGGGTTTTTCTTTAAAACCAAAATTGAAATTGAAATACAATAAACTCAACTATTATAAGTAGTTTCAAGAAATGGTGAGTCATGGAATTTATCAGAAATCGGAAAGGTCATTAATCTAAAGTTTTATTTATATTTGTGAAGGCTTGTTCTTGGTTCCTTGTTACTTCTTGCAGCCGCAGAACTTTATAGCCAAGCGCATCCAAAAATTGCACATACTTTAAAATGGAAAATTTCGAAGAAATATTAATTGAAAAAGGATGGTCAAAGCGTGAAAGAAAGGCGTATATTGACTTCGAAAATATTGAAAAAAGTATTGGTTTTAAACTTCCAATCGACTATAAAAATTATGTGGAAAACTTTTATGGTAATGAAAATTTTATTGGAAATGAATATGTAAGACTTTGGGATGCAGAAAATGAATTGCTTGAAAATAATGAAGGCTATAAAATTACTGAAAATGTAAAAAATACATTTGGAATTGGAGAAAATGGAAGTGGAGAATTTATCGCAATTGAATATTTTAAAAATGACAATTATAGAATTGTATTGTCGCCTTTTATTGATTTAAACAAAGAAACTTTTGTAGAAATTGGAAATTCATTTTCTGATTTCTTAAACCGACTGAAAAATGGAAAGGATTGGTTTTACTAGATAAAACTTTAGCTAATAACAGTAGTCTCAAGAAATGGCGAGGCACGAAATTTATCAGAAATTGGAAAGGTTATTAATTTAAAGTTTTGCTTATATTTGTGAAGGCTTGGTCTTGGTTCATTGTCACTTCGTGAAGCCGCCGAACGTTAGGCGATATTGTATCTAAAAATTACGCAAATGAAATATACCAAGCTAATAATTCTCTATTTTTTAATTAGTTTTTCTCTATCTTCTTGGGCAAAAGCAGAAACTGATACAATTACTAATTGGCAGGTGTACAAAGGCTCAAAATTATTGTTTCGTAGCAATGCCGTCGATTGTTTTAAACTTACAGGAGTAATTAAAAAGAGCGATGAATTTAAAACATTAAAAATTGTTTTCTTTCGTGACACAAAATCATATGGAAAACAAAAAATTAAATTGTTAGATCAAAAAAAAGTTGTGGCACAATTTGATTATGAAAACAGCGAAGAATTAGAAATAACAAAAAGTAAAATTCATAGTTTATTTAAAAAAACTAAAGTGTATTTAACGATAATGTACTATGACAATATAGAAAAAAAAGGTACTCTATTGGGATATTTACAATTGGAAAACTAAACAACATCGACTAACAGCCGTTTCACGAAATTGCGGGGTTTGGGATTTATCAGAATTAGTAATTTTTGAAACTAAATTTTGTTTATTTTTGTAAACTAAAGTGTTAAAAATCCGTAAGTTCGTGAAGCGGCGACACGTTAGTGGCAAGCTCACACGTGATGAAAAAGCGAGTTTATGAAACAAATAAAATTCTTTATTATTACTAACTGTTTCAATTAAATATGAAAAGAACTACCCGATATATTTTTAGTTTAGTTATTGCATTATTAGCAAGCCTGATTTCTTATAAAGTAACATTTGAAACTGTAGAATATATACAACCATCCAAAAGATATGACGCCACAGGACATCCTGAGTTTGTTATGCCGATTGGAGCACTTCTTTGGGCTCTAATAATTTCTTTTTTGACCTTAATTTTGACTATCATTAGCATGAATAAATATTTGAAAAATAAATACTGCCGCTAAAATCTATTTAAATATGAAAATTGAAACAGATTTTATAGCACTTTTAAAATACAGAACTGCCGAAGAAGGCGGAAGAAAAACTGCAGCGCATTCTGGTTACAGACCAGATATAAAATTTCCATTCGACAAAATGTTAACTTGTGGATTTCAGAATTTTATTGGACAAGAAAAAGTATTTCCTGGTGAAAGTGTAAAAGCAGAAATTAAAATCATCGCTACAGAATATTTTAAGGGTCAATTATTTGAAAATTTAGAATTTGAATTCAGAGAAGGCTCAAATATAATTGGAATTGGAAAAATATTAGAAATTGTAAATCCAATATTAAAAGTCAGCCACTAACAAAGGCGGTTTCAAGAAATGACAAGGCACGAGATTTATCAGAAATCGGAAAGCTCATTAATCTAAAGTTTTAGTTATATTTGTGAAGGCTTGGTCTTGGTTCATCGCCACTTCATTAAGCCGCGACACGTTGGGCGATATATTAATCGAAAATCAGAAAATGAAAAAATTAACATTATTATTTGCATTTATTATTTCAGCGAAAAGTTTTTCGCAAACGAAAAACTTCATTGATTTACCTTACATCGAAACATCCGCAATTGCTGATACTTTGGTATTACCAAATAGAATTCATCTGAACATTATAATTTCCGAAAAAGACACAAAAAACAAATATTCTGTTGAAGAGTTGGAAAATTTAATGGAGCAGAAATTAAAAGGCTTGGGAATTAATACAAAACAAAATTTAAGTTTAAACGATTTAGCTAGTAATTTCAAAAAATACTTCATCAAAGAAACAGATGTTATGAAATCTAAATCATATAATTTAGTTGTTGAAAATGCAAAAATTGCTGGTAGCGTAATTTCTGAACTTGAAACAATTGAAATTTCAAATATTCGTGTAACAAAAACCGAAAATACAGAATATGAAACAATAAAACTGATACTAAAATCAAATGCAATTGCAAAAGCAAAAATTCAAGCAGAATTTATGACCAAACCCTTAAAACAAAAAGTTGGTAATGCACTATTCATTTCTGATTTAACAAACGTGAGAAATTTTGACGATAGTGCAAATTTAGACGAAGTTGTGGTTATAGGATATGGCAGAAAAAGCAAACAAGAAGATAAACCAATTGATATTGAATTTCAAAAAATTAAAATTGAAAGTATTGTTAACGTGAAATTTAAACTTGAATAAAAAATACAATCGTCCAACAGCAATTTGGCATTATGACGGGTTTTAGGCTTAATTTGAACTTGGTTTTGTACTTTTAAAATCAGTGTTAAACCGAAAGTTTTGGTCTCCTTAATCCGCCACTTCAGCAATCGACAAAACGTTAGCAGTAATTTTATCACGCGAACATCTTTATTACAAAAATTATGTGGATAATACTATTTTTCTTTTTATCAATAATTGCTATTGGAGTTTCCTATTGGTATGATTATAAACAGGATAAAAAAGAGTTTGTACTTTCGCTTAAAATTGTTGTTCGGAATATTTTACTCATCGGAATTGTTTACTTCACAATTGAATACTTAAAAAATTTTATTTAAATAAAAAATAACCTCAAGAGGAACTGTACTTACAAATAAACTTAAAGCAGTTTCAAGAAATGGCTAAGCACGCGATTTGTCAGAAACTGGAAAGGTCAGTAATCTAAAGTTTTGGCTATATTAGTTTAGGCTTGGTATTGGTTTTAAGCCTCTGTGAGCAAGCCTAATAAAGGTAGTAACACAATTATGAAAGGTAATTACTTACTTTAATAACACGCTCTGCAAAGTCTCCCGACCTTGCGGAATTTTTGATTCTATAAGATCGAGGAACTTTAGCCACGTTTTTATCACATTCAGTTAGGAAGCTTTAGACCTTTTTAACTCGGTAAAGTTAGGAGACCATGCGCAGCGTGACTTATTATGAATCAGAATGCCGTTTAAAAAGTGTTGCTTTGATGAAAGTCCGAACTCATATCATCACTCATTTTTGTTTTCTAATACTGCGGACAAAATGTCGACGTACTTAGAAAACAAATTGTCGACGCCTTGTCGAGAAGTTGTCGAAGCCTTGTCGAGAACTTGTCGAAGCCTTGTCGAGAAGTTGTCGAAGCCTTGTCGAGAAGTTGTCGAAGCCTTGTCGAGAAGTTGTCGAAGCCTTGTCGAGAAAATGTCAAAGCCTTGTCGAGAAGTTGTCGAAGCCTTGTCGAGAAAATGTCGAAGCCTTGTCGAGAAGTTGTCGAAGCCTTGTCGAGAAGTTGTCGAAGCCTTGTCGAGAAGTTGTCGAAGCCTTGTCGAGAAGTTGTCGAAGCCTTGTCGAGAAAATGTCAAAGCCTTGTCGAGAAAATGTCAAAGCCTTGTCGAGAAGTTATCGAAGCCTTGTCGAGAAAATGTCGATGTCTTGTCGAGAAAATATTGAAGTCCGTTCAGCAACCAAAATAGGCCAAGCCAAATCTAAAAAATAGCGTGCAACGGAAAAACAACAGCGTCATAAAGAAATGGCGAGGCAAGAGATTTATCAGAAATTGGAAAGGTTTTTAAAATAAAGTTTTATTTATATTTGTAAAGGCTTGGTCGTGGTACGTTGCTACTTCGTGAAGTCGTGGAATGTTAGACAAAAAATTATAAAAACACCATTATAAATGAAAAAAAATAAATTTTTAATTATAAAATTTCTTTTAATTTTATTTGTAGCAATTAATGTTTCTTGTGTTAATTATAACAATCAAATCTTTTTTAAGAAAAAAACGCCAAGTTATACAGAAGTACAATTAATAAATGAAAGTGAATACAAAATCGACATAGAAGGATTTAAAATTTCTAATCAAGAAATTGATAGCATAATATTGAGTAATTTTAAGAAAAAAAATATTATTTTAACAGATAATACTAACGCCAAATACAAACTATCTTTAAAAAAACTTACTTTTAGAATTGAGAAAACAAGGTCAGAAGCGATGGATTCTAAAGGATTTTACAGTGGTCAATATGGAAATGAAATAAAAATCAACATAGATATTGAATCATTAATAGTGAATAATAAAAATCAAAATGATAAAAAAATCACATGGAAATTATCCGACATAAAACCTGTCAGCACAGATATTTTGTTCGACTTTTTTGCTAATGATAGCCAAGATAAAATTAAACCAAAAATTATGTTAGAAAATAGTTTAAATGGAATATCACACAAAGTTGTAAAATTTATTTTAAAACAATAGTATTGAATTGAAATCCTCCTGCCAATAGCGCTTACAACAAATGGCGAGGCACAATATTTATTAGTTAGCGGTAATACTGCACAACTGCCGAACGATTATTATTAACGCATGATGTATATTTGACCTAAGATAAAGGATGAAAAAGGTATTAACAATCTTATTAATTATGGGACTATTCAGCAAATTATTCGCACAAACAGACAAAAAGAATTTAAACTCTTCAGTTGATCAAGAACTTCGATTAAAATATAATATTATGACTAATATTTCACTGGAAAAGTGTCAGAAATATGTCGACCGTGAGCAATTCAAACTGATTGAAAACGGAATTTATCAAGATTTAACTGACAGCGATGAAACGAAATATAGAATGACTATTTCATATAAATTAGATGAAGAAAATGATACGAATAATCAGTATCCAATAGAAGATATTTTAAACAAATACTATTTGTACGTCTATGATTTTTTGGAATCCGAAAATAGTATCGGACAAAACATTTATAAACTTGAATTAGCTGGAGCGTTAGAAGACTTGAAAAAAAGTCAAGAAATTATAGGAAAGAAAGTTTATAACGCAGAATTTAGAGATGAAAAAAAGACAATAAGAGTTGACTTAATAATCGAATAAAAGTAGTACCGCTAACACAGGTTTTATGCTATCACTACGCTTAAGCTTTTTTGGACGCCTAGTCTCTTATCTTTTTTCTTTCTCATCACCTTTTTTCTTTCAAAATTTTCGGCATATTTATGGTCTATGATAAAAAAAGTAACAGACATACAGCCTGAGAACGTTACCAGCACTATTCACACGCCTTTTCTAAAATAGAAAATGAATCCGATAGAAAATTATAAAGTTAAACTTTTTGTTCCATCAGAATATGGAAAAAAATGTATATCAACAACGAACGGTTGGATGTCACAATTTATTGGAGACCATAATCGTATTGACACTGCAAATTCTGTAGTAAATAATATTGAAAAAGTTTTGAGTGGAATTCAAACTGAATGGATTGGTGAAAATTTAGGTATGCAATTAGTACTCGTAGATTCAAAAGAAACCAAAATATATCAATCATCTGAAAAATGGTACAACAACCCAAAAATTCTACCTGATTTTATATTACCAACTATAGATTTTAAAATTATAGTGGAAAGTTGGATAGATTATTTGAAAAACTAATACTACCAGTAACAGCCGTTTCACGAAATTGCGAATTTTTGTGGTAAGGCTACGTTTGCGTTTCGCAAGAATTTTTATCTTTAACAGAAAATAAAAAGTTCCGAACTTCATAACCTCGACAAGCGCAGGGAAGTTAGCAGACAGCTTAGAAAAAAGGGACAAATTAAATAATTAAAATCAAGAAGATGAGACCTAAAAAAATACTATTGTTAATCTTGTTAAACATAAACATAAATTTATTTGCGCAAGTAACTACTACTAAAGAAGAAATTAAAATAGAAATAATTAAGTCTAAATTAGTTGATAATGTTAGTGTATTTGGAATCAGACAACTAGAAGTAACAAGTGACGACTTGAGAAAAGTAATGATTAAAACAAAAATTAAATCAACAATTGATAACAAAACTAAATTAAGTGCATTTTCGCTTTTAGACACTAAAAATAAAATTCGATATAGACTTGCTGACTATAAAGGATATAATGGCTTTATTGGAGAACCTGAATTGATTCCATATAGAAAAGAAAGACTATTTAAAGAAAATGGAAAAGAAATTGATGGATATTGGTTACCTCAATATGATGATTCCGAAAAAGACTATTTTAATGAATATGATAGAGAAGGCTATAACAATTTTGAAATGAAAATAAATTTCGGAACTACTAAAAAACCAAAATTAAGTATAGTCTATTTTGGAGAGACAAGTTATGAAAAATTTACCGCTGAATTATTCTTTGCAATATTAATAGAAAATAAAGACTCTGATTATGAATTGTATTACAAAGATGAAAAAATAAGTGATATAAAATTTAAATAAAGCCAATCTACCAAAACTGTTTTATGCTATCACTGCGCTTAGGATTTTTTGGACGCTTGGTCTCTTATCTTTTTTCTTTCTCATCATCTTTTTTCTTTCAAAATTTTCGGCATATTTATGGTCTATGATAAAAAAAGTAACAGACATAAAGTCAGGTAACCTTAGTGACAACGCTACCGCAGAACTTAAAAATTAACATAATATAAAACAATTAGAATATTAAATGAAAATAGTTTTTGCAATAATAGGTTTATTAGTTTTAATAATTGTAATGTTTGCCATTTATAGATTTATAACTGTAAAACTTCAAAATAACAAACTTAATAAAGAACGTTTTGAAAGAGTAAAAGAACTTTATGAAAAACTTGAAAACGGAGAAAATATAACAGAAGAAAATATTTTACCATATGCTCAAAACTTACTTACTAGGCAAACTGCATTTCAACTTTTAGAAAAATATAACAAAGTAAATTTATTTCCAAAAGAATATTATTCACTAATAAAAGGAGCTGAAAGTAGTTTGGCAAATTGGTTGGAATTCCCAACAGAACTTGGTGCTTGTCCTGACGAAATGGAACATATTAAACGTGTTACATTTGACTATGATGGAGCAAATAACTTTGTCCATTACGAAGTGTTTAAATATTGTGTTTATAAACCTCATTGGGCATCAGGAGATGGATGGAGTTTAGGTGTTGTTGGTCCATATTTTGATGATAGCAAACCGTACGATTTTGCTCAAGCAACATTTAGTAGAATTGGAAGCAAATTTGACAAAGTAACAGCAGATGAAGAAGCTAAATGGGTTCACGAAAATATTTCAATGAGACAATAAAAGTACAGCCTCGTACACCGTTTTCAACAAATGTCAAGGCATGGGATTTATAAGAAATTGAAAAGGTTTTTAATTTAAAGTTTTATTTATATTTGTGAAGGCTTGGTCTGTGTTCAGCGCCATTTCTTGAAGTCGCGACACATTGTGCGACTTTTTAAATTAACTAAACAAAACAAATGAATATTTATCGCGAATATTTTGAAACTCTTAAAAGTTATCTTGAAATACTTAAAATAGACAGCATTGAGGATAATACTGAAAAAGGCATTTTTGGTTGTAGTGAAGAGGAAATAACAATTATCAAATCAGGCAAAAAAAAATTCCCTATTGCTTATGAAGAATATTTACGCAGTATTGGAAAAAAATTCTTATTTGAATTTATGAATGCTGAAAATATGGCTTATGATGATTTGGATTATATAAATAAATTTGCAAAAGAAGTTTTTGAAAACAATTCTTTGAAATTAAACAACGAATTTATTGTGATTTCCGAAAGAAGAAATGAATATATTTCTCTAATATATTCTGATACAGACAATCCAGAAGTTTGGATAGCAAGCGATTGTTGGGACGAAGAAAGTGAAGGTCAAAATTTAGTAGTACGCAGTAAAAGCTTTACTGATCTTATGACAAATTTTTTTGCATCCACATTACATTATAAACCATCTGGTTTTAATTTTGTTCCTGATGATGTGGAAAACAGTGACATTTACATTGGAAACTTATATTTTCAGTGGGTAAAGGGTTTAAAAGAAATATATCTATTCATACATAGCCAACAAGAAAAAGTGCAGAACAACATTCATTTGACTTATTTAAATGAAACTTTTTTAAACTATTATGAAAGGAATGAAGTGGATTCCATAACATTTGAAATTGATTATGATGACAAAAAAATGGTAGAAGATTATATTAAAACGAAAGATACCAAAAATAACAATAATGTAACTATCAATCAGAATAATGACGAATTTAAATCATTGAAGAAAATCGGACTAATAATTTTATCTTTATTTATTATTGGTCTTTTTTTATTTATTTTAATTGTTCTTTAATTAAAAAAGCCTCGCGTAACACAAGTTTTATGCTAGTACTGCGCTTGGGCATTTTGGGACGCTTGGTCTCTTATCTTTTTTCTTTCTCATCACGTTCACCTTGTAAAAGTTTCGGTATATTTGTTTTAATCTGTAACAAAACCAGCAACAGACATAAAGATTGGTAACGTTAACTGTAATTTTTTGTCCGAGAAAAAAACAACTCTTTCTTTGATAATTACCAAATTTTGGTAACTTTGTTAAAAATAAAAAAATTATGGGACGAAATACATCAGTTTCTCTTGGAAACTATTTTGAAAACTTTGTCGATAGTAGAATTGCGGAAGGAAGATTTAAAAACGCTAGTGAAGTTATTCGAGCTGGATTGAGATTATTAGAAGAAGAGGAAAGCAAAATTATTGCTCTTAAAAAAGCTATCAGTGAAGGGATTGAAAGCGGAATCGCAAAAAACTTTGATCCAAAAAACCATCTTGAATTGTTAAAAGCCAAAAAGAGAAATGGCTAAATACGAATTAACAAACAAAGCAGTAGAAGATTTATCGAAGATTTGGGATTATACATTCGAAGTTTGGTCTGAAAATCAAGCAGACAAATATTATTTTGAACTTATTAAAGATTGCCAAGTAGTGGCGGAAAATCAAAGCTTAGCGAAAAATTATACGGAGATTGATGATGATATTTATGGTTATAACTCGGGACAACATATAATTTTCTTCAGAATAATGAGCGAAAACGAAATTGAAATTATTAGATTTCTACATTCAAAAATGGATTTGAAAAACAGAATTCAAGAATAAAACTACTGCCGACAGCAGCTTCAAAAAATGTCAAGGCACGGGATTTATCAGAAATCGTAAAGATTTTTAATTTAAAGTTTTATTTATATTTGTGAAAGCTTGGTCGCGGTTCGTTGCCGTTTCTTGAAATCGCCGAAAGTTGGTAATACTACTATGACGAAAAATTTTAAATACCTATTTTTACTATTATTGACATTGATTTCTTGTGAAAAGAGACCAACAAAAAACTATGAAAATATAATTGTGGGCGATTGGATTTTTCAAAAAGAAAACCCTAAAATTGAAAATCATTTTTACACTGATTTTGGGTATTCGTTTGACAATAATGGAAACTGCGAAAGTAAACCAGGATATTTTGAAACAAAAGATGAAACAGAAAAAGAAGAAAGAAAAACTATCTTTTACGGAACAAAAACTAAATATAAAATTGTAGGCGATAGTTTATATATTTTTAATTTAGTTTCTAAAAAATGGAATGCTTCTAAAATTATTGCAATTAATTCAAAAACGTTACAACTAAAGTCTGACAAAAAAGTCGTTTTAGAATTCTCAAAACTAAACTTCAAAGTGAATGAAAAAGAAGACTTTGACAAAATAATTATATCAAAATCTCCTTGTTTTGGTTCTTGTCCAATAAATGACATCGAAATAAACAAGGACGGAAAGCTATATTATTATGGAGCTCATTACAATTCTAATAATGGTTACTTCAAATCACAAATAAATACTTCTGAATTCAATGAAATTGAGAATAGTTTAAAAAAAGTAAATTTCTTAAACTTAAAAGATAGTTATACAGCAAATTGGACTGATGATCAAGAGGTTAGTGTTACATTCGTAAAAGAAAACAAAATTTTGAAATCCATATCTGATTATGGAAGACAATCTCCAAAAAGTTTCCGAATAAATATTGAGCCACTAACCTATTTGTATCAAAAAATAAAATTAAAAGAAAACAAAACAGCTAAAGATTTTCAGCACATAAATCTTCGATTTGAAAAGGGTAATAAAATCATAAACTTGACAAGTTCTGAAGTTTTCTTCTTATCGAATCTATTGAGTCAATCAATAACTACAAGTAAATCTTTTAAAGCCGAATTTGTAACTAATTATGATACTGAATATGATGTAAGCAGAATTGAAACCGATGGAAGATTATTTAAAATATTTTCTAAAAATAAAAGTTCAGTAACGTATGATTTGGGCTTTAATTTTATTGAGAAAAATGAATTAACAAAAAGACTACTAGTTAATAGCAATGAATAAGTACTACTGCCGACAGCAGCTTCAAAAAATGTCAAGGCATGGGATTTATCAGAAATTATAAAGGTCTTTAGTTTAAAGTTTTGGTTATATTTGTGAAGGCTTGGTAGCGGTTCCATGTTACTTCATGAGGTAGCGGAATTTTAAGATAACGAAAATAAAGGACATAAATTGAAAATTAATTATTTGCTTATATTGAAAATTGTGTCTTTGGAAATTTTATTTTCCATTACATTATTTTTTACTTCGTTTTTTTTAATTTGGGGTTATTTTGGAGAAGGTGCAGGATCTGAAAGTTCTAGTGCACTATTGTGTCGACAAATTGCAACTTGCATCGTAGTACTCCCACCTTTAGTTTTTAATATTTATAAATTGTATGCGGCAACTGTAAAACAAAATTTCATTACTTTTTTAGGTGCGGAAATTATAATTGTTTTTCTATTTATTTATGCCTATCATAAAGGTTTTATTGGCAGCTAAAAACTGTTCAATCAAATTAAATCTATGCAATATATAAAAACAGTGTTGTGGTTTTCGTGCGCAAAAAGTTTAGCTCATAAAGATTAAGTTGTGATTGAAAATTTAAATACATTTCTGAAGAATCACATTGTGTTTTTAGACATAAAAATGTCTTGAAAAAGTACTTGAAAAAAAAATTTCATTTGGAAATAATTATAGAGGACGTGAATTAACACATATCCCCTAACAGCGGCTTCAAAAAATAGCGAAGAACTGGATTTATAAGAAATTATAAAGGTTTTAAATTTAAAGTTTTATTTATATTTGTGAAGGCTTGGTCTGTGTTCATCGCCATTTCTTGAAGCCGTGAAACTTTAGGCGGCATTTCACAACGAATTGTAAAAAATGACAAAAATTATAACATTCATATTGATTTTATTAATAATAAACGGAAGTAAACAGAAGAGCATTATTGCGTCATACGCAGCTATATCTTGTCCGTGCGCGCAGTGGAAAGTGGAAGGCGAAAAAGAAAATGTTTACTTGGAAAGAGAAAATGAAAAACTCAAAGATGTAAACAAACTTTGGGATGGAAAGACATTGCCTTTTAAAGTTGTGGTGAAAGGAAAATTTAAAGCTGGCAAAGGAATACCGAAAGGCTTTACAACAAAAGGAGAACCGAAAGCAGCGAAGATTTTTGTTTATAGCCAAATTGAAGTGCTAGAAGATTAAAAACGCCGCGTAACACTCGCTTCAGACAATTGCGAATTTTGTGGTCAATTCAAGTTTGTATTGCGCAAGAAATTTTATTTTTGAAGAAATAATCGGTTCTGAAGTTTGCTACTCCTTGAAACCACAGCACGTTAGTAGAAATTTTGAAAAATCTAATAAATAAGTACGTATGAAAATTATACCAGTAGCTCTTTTTTTGTTGTTGTTTGCTAACTTTAACCAACGTACTGATAGTTTTATCACTACTATTCAAAAGGATAACTTATGTAGAAATCATTCTCAAAAGAAAATCAAACTAGATAATTTAAATGAACTAGCTAAAACCAAAATATTAATCATTCAATGCAGTAATGGATATGGTTATTCCGGTTTGGGTTATGATTTCAATCCATTAATTGAACAAGAATTGATAAAAGATGCACGATTGGAAGTGATTCCGTTTTCTTATAAAAAACTAAAAGGGATTACTTATCAAGGAGTATATGATAAGAAATATGCAAAACCAATTATTCAAAAAATAAATGCGGATGTTTTTATAATGACCAAATTTGAAAAAGCACTTAGTGAACTATCTGACGAACGTGCAATCGAATGGGGTTATGAAATAAAAATATTGAATACTAAATCAATGCATCAAAAAATTTCAATTAAAGGAACAGGATTTAAAAAATACCTAGATTTGGAAAATGACATTCGATCAAAAAGTAGCATTTTAACTGAAGATATCCTAAACCTAAAGTAGACAGCCGTTTCAACTATAGCGAAATACAAGATTCATCTGAAATAGAAACAATCTTTAAAATAAAGTTTTATTTATATTTGTGAAGGTTTGGTTGTGGTTTATTTTCGCTACTTGAATCCATAAAAAGTTAAGTGTCTTATTTAATATATGTAATCTTTATAAAATGAAAAAAAAGTTAAGCCTTATTTTTTTACTATTCCTTTCATTGTCCAACGCCCAAAGTAAAGGTAGTTTTAAAATATGCCAGGATATTACAATACACATGATTACTTTTAATAAAAGTATTGGTAACCACTACATAAAAAGACCAATTGGAAATGAACTTATAGAACTGTGCTTCATTCTTGAAGAACAACCTAAGAAAAAACTAAAATGCTTTTTGATACAACGTACTGTCGATGATCTTGCAGCTGATAAATATACTAATGGTAGCAAACAAGAAGTTGACCTTTCCTATTTCTATGAACTTATAGAAAAGCTTAATAAAATTGATTCTAAAACCATTAGTGAGGACAGTAATGTTGCAGATGGTAGTACGTGTTCTATTGAAATTACTGGTGAAAATGTAGCTATCCGACTTTCTGACAATTGGGAAACCGAAAGTAAGGCTGAATTTTATAATTTGTTTGAATCCGTCTGGAATCAGTTTAAGAACTGAAAATAGTAGCACTTTCAAGAATTTACTAGCTGTTAATTCAATTGAAATCAAAAACGTTTTTACTAAAAAGTTGCTGCAACTTCTATGACTAAAATAAATTTATTCTAACTTTTATTCGTAAACTTGTTAAACACTAAAATTTGCCTTATGAAACTACTACTTCTATCCCTTTTTGCGGTCTTAAATTTTTCAGTTTATGGACAAGATGATATCCAACTCAGTTTTAAAAATGATAGCAATGCTGTTTACCATCTTTCATTGATTGTATTCACTCCAGATGGAAAAGGTCAAACAAGAGTTAGCAATGTTGAACCGAATGCTGTTAAAGAATATAATTTCCCAGTTGGTACAGAAATTTATATTGCCGACACTAAACAGGAAGAATTTGCAATGAAAGGTAATGACATCAGAAAAACACAAGTAAAACCTTGGCTTGTTGTGTCGCAATCTGATGCGAATAGAATTGTTTTATTAACTAGTTTAATACTAAAGTAAACTTTGCATTTATGCGGATTTATCAGAAATAGAAACGATTTTTACTAATCAGTGTACTCAAAATGAATAAAGTAGTCCCATTTTTTTTAATTCTTGTTGCGAATTTATGTGCAGCGCAAAGTCAATTCGTGGGCGATTGGAAAGTAACCGAAGTTAATGGAAATTCCGATTTCTATTATAACATTGAGTCCGATTCAATTAAAGTATCTAACCGTATAAAAAGTGAAACCAATTCAAAAGATTTGGAATTTTTCCTTGATATGATGAAAAGTGAATATCAAAATAAGCACTACATTTTTTCAAAATTTGAATTGCAAGACATTTCAGATGATGTAGTTTTACTAACTTCAAAATACCATGTAAAAGAATCCGAAAAGGTTATAGAAATTGTGGATGGAGGTGCACTGTCTAAAGCTTTTTTCACTTTCATAACAGACGATCAACTCCTACTCAGTTTTCCGATTGATGAAAACATCTTAAAATTAACCTTTAAAAAAATTAAATAAAAGACTGTTGCACATCAACATTTCAAAAATAACGAAGCACAAAATCAATCTAAACAATAAAGATATTTACTATAAAGTTTTGGTTATATTTGTAAAGGTCTGTGGTTAGTTGACCGCCACATCCTACAGCCCAAAAACAGTGCAATCCATTTAAAAACCACCTAAACAAAATACAATGGGACTATTTGATTTATTCCGAAAAAAAACAACCAAAGCGTCGGATGATAGCAATCCGACAGATTTTATGGCCGAAATGGAAGCCATGATACAAAAGATTAAAGATGAAGAAGGCACCGAACTAGACGAATTGCCCAATCATAGCGGTGAATTTGGCTTTTCGAAAGACAATCCGATACTGGTAACCAGTGTTGCTGAATCCCGAAAATACTTAGATAAATTAATTTATATACAACCGGGTGCTTCTCAGTATACTTGGAATCGAACGGGTTCCATGCGAAGCAGTATTGTGAGCACACCCATTGATGAATACAATTTATTAGACACTGATTTTAAAATTGTTACAACGATTTACATTTGGCCTTACAACAAGGTAAATTCCAAAAAAGTACCCGAAGGATTTGGTCTAATGGAAGATTAAATTGAAAAAAGGCTACTACTAAAAGGCGCGCAACAGCAGTATAAGAAATTGGGTTTCAAATTGAATTGTAAGCTTGTCTCGTGCTATTCATTTACAGTGGGCAATCTAATACAATTGCAACGACATAAGTACTCGGAACGTTAGCCACATAAAGTAACAACAACACACCAAATAACTATGAAAAGATTCCTAATTGTTAGTATTTCGTTATTTTTTTCAGACAGTTTTGCTCAAGAATATGGACAAGAAGGCTATCAGGAAAAAAGATACCGAGAAGCAATGGCAGCTTTAAAAAACAAAGAATACGAATATGCTTGCAATGAATTTAACTTTGTTCACGGGTATAAAAAAAACGAATTAAGCCGCATTGCCCTAAAAAAAGCCGATTCACTTCTACCCTTTGCACAGCAAAACATTCGCAAGAAAATTATGGGTAAATGGATCTTGAAAGAAAGCGGTTCGAATTGGGGATTTGAAGCAGTAAAAGACAACGGCATACAAAAATTGTTGTTCATAGACGAAGACCAATTTTCCTTTTACGACTTGGACGTGAAAACAAATACAATGACTTTAACCAAAGTTGAAAAATCGGTTTTTACAAAAGTTAGGGATTATCGAAATCTGGCGTTTGAATTTGTTTTTTCTGATAAAACGCTCTGGAAATTTTATTTTATTGAAGAAAGACAAATTTTGAAACAATTCATGATTGGCGAAGAAGTTGAAAACGGACGAACTGAAATAGTCTGCGGCAACTCGGAATACAATTACACCCGAATGCCATAGAAAGAAACCTAAATCGCACTGTAACAAGCTGAAACGCTATTTTTTAATGCAAAAAGACACAAACGAAGTATAAAAATTTGGTTATAACTTTGTTGAAAATCAGGTAGTTTTACGTGGTTTTTTGTGGGGATTATTTTATATGTTTGTGTGGAAGAAAAGCACCTACTTGTAACGGACATTATATAGTTAGGCGCTATTTAAATGCAAACCGATAAAATTAGAATATTTTCATATATTAGCAGAATTAAGAAATATAAAAAATGGAAGATCCAGTTATAGACCATAAATTTTCAATTAGTTTAGTTACGCAAGGCGAACATAGATTTTATACCTTAACAATGCCGTCAGATGTTCTTGCAAAAACTTGCTTTGTTTCATCACGAGATGCAAATCCCGTCGATGGTTTTCAAAGATTACTTGATAAAGACAGAGCAGAAAAAATTGCTGAATACATAGATAAAGGCATGGGGACAATTCCAACTGCAATCATCTTGTCTGCTCAGCCAGAAGCAGAACTTGAAATTATTGGAGGAGGAAAAACAATTAAATTTAAAGATAATCCTAAAAGTTTTTTAATACTAGATGGTCAACATAGAGTTTTTGGTTTTTCTATGGCACTTACATCAGTTAGAGTGCCAGTTGTAATTTATAATAATCTATCTAAAAGAGATGAAACAAGAATTTTTATTGATATAAATACAAGCCAAAAACCAGTTCCGAATGAGTTATTATTTGACATAAAAAATCTTGCTGAATATGAAAACAATTCTGAATTATTATTACGAGAAATATTTGATTTATTTCATGAAGAATCTGATAGTTTTTTATTGGGTCTAACAAGTCCAGCACAAAAATCAAGAACAAAAATATCTAGAGTTACTTTTAATCAAGCATTCACATCGATCGTCAAAAATTTTGGAGATAAAGAATCCGAAGAAATTTATGAAATTTGTAATGCGTATGTTGGAGCTTTTTACAATGGTTTAAAAAGATTAAATTTGGAAAATTCAATGACAAATTCTACAGTTTTTAAATCAATTATTTCAATTTTTCCACATGTAGCACAAAGAACGAAAGACAAATATTCAAATTATAGAATTGATTCTTTTAATGAAATTTTAAGTCCACTTTTTTCAAAAATAAAACCAAGTAAATTATCAAAACCGGGGAATAGCTACAAAGATTTATCAGCTTATTTAATTGACTGTTTAAAAACGGACTTTGTTTTATAGATGTATATAGAAGATATTTTTAGAACATATTGGGCTCATGGTCTTAATAACATTACTGTAAATAATGCGGTAACATTTAATGATTGGATAAAAGAAGGAAAAGATTATCAAATAAGAAACCAAGTAAAGGAAGATGAATTCACTCTTGATTTAAATGAAAGATCTCTATTCTTAAATCCAATATCAAAAGATTGCAATAGATTTTGTACTTCATCATTAGAAAGTATAATTAAAATTGACAATTTGGACATTTTACCAAAATCAATCAGCTGGCTTTTAATTAAGCAATATTATTCCGCATTTTACTCTGCGCATTTAATACTAAGATTTTTAGGAAATTCATTGTCACAATTTGATAGTGATGGCATAAAAAAAGTAAAAAGTATTGCTGATTTATATGGTAACTTAAATGGTATAAATGTACAAGGTGGCTATTATTTAGTAGATTATGCTGATAATACTAAATCCGTAAGTTGCAAAAAAATAAAAATTAATGATGATGGTGGATCACACGTTGCCCTTTGGAAAATTTTTGGAGAAAAGATTAAATTTATTAGTACCGATTGTTTGGCTAAAAATACATCAACAGATATTCAATTATTTACAAAACAACTAGATGATTTAATAAATAATTTATGTTATGTTGGTTCAAACAATTACAGTTGGTTATCAAGAATAAGAAATGACTTAAACTATAAACATTTGTATGGGGTTTGGCATCCATATACACTTCATAAAAATGATTTAGACTTTATAATTCGGAATCTAAGTGCATGGAAGGGCGATATTAATAAAATCGAATTATCAAATTTAACGGGAAGAGAAATAGTACGATTTTCTAACACTTGTCAGTTCATTATAGGGCTTTCTAAAAAAATTAGTGAGGATATGTCTAAGAGATGTTCCATGGGAAGTTCTTTTTTAAATTCAGGCTATTCAAAAATAATTAACATCGCCTAACAGCTGTTTAGTGTTTTAACCTTTTTTAAGTATTGTTTTTACTGATGTTTTATGTAATATTTTAAAATAGGTACAACATAGGTACAACATTCTTAACTATAATACTCTACCAATTTTTTGAAAATGCAAATAGTCCTTTTTGCTCGTTTTTAGCGGTTAAATTTAGCATTTGATACTTTGATAATTCATAACAGAAATAGCGACTATATGGCTTTGCAAATCCTTCCTGTATCATAATTTCATTTAAACAGGAACCATCTTCTAGAAAAACATAAGCTAAAGTTCTTCCATATAAATCAATTTCGTTTTCTGTTTCCACTAAAATTGAAACATTTGTATTTGGTGGTGCAATTTCCAATAGATATTTTAAAGATTTTCTGCCTAACTCCATTAAAAATTGTGCAGCTAAATGTGTTTCTCTTTCATCTTGGGTTAATTTTCTACAAGGTTTTAACTCTGGAGCATCAATCCCTAAAAATCTAATTTCAAATTCTTGATTATTAAAAATATTTTCAACAATTAATCCATCACCATCAACAACTTTTTTAATTTTCAGATGATTTTTTATAATAATATTTTCTTTTGCGTTTATTTGCATTGTTTTACTTTATTTAACTACTTGATTTATAATGTTTTATGTTTTATTTTTACAATATTAAAAAAAAATATTCATCAATCAAAAAACACACAACAGATGGCAAAACAAAAAGGTCACATTAAGTATGTCGGCACACTCGGAGAAGTTAGACACTTCAAAATCAAAGGAAATGATGGTTACTTTGCTGGTCTAAAAGGTGGTCCAACCGCCGAGCAAGTAAAAACTGCACCTGGCTTTATTCGTACTCGTGAAAATATGAGCGAATTTGGAGCTTGTGCCAATGCAGGTAAATCAGTAAGAGTTGGTTTATCTTCATTAATGAAACAAATGGCAGATAATCAATTGACAGGTCGATTAACTGCAATTATGAAAAAGATCAATATTGAAGATGGTTCTGAAGCAAGAGGACAAAGAGCAGTATTAGTTTCGCAACAACCTCAATATTTGAAAGGTTTAGATTTTAACCGTAACATTTCATTTAATGGTGTTTTTTCAGCTCCCTACTCATTAACTCCTAATGTAGATAGAAATGAAAGTGTTTTAACTATTCCTTCGTTTAATCCTGCTAATTTTATTAGTGTTCCATCAGGAGCAACACATTTTAGAATTATCAATGCAATTTCAGTTATTGCAGATTTCGTATTCAATCCAACTACTGGTGCTTATGAAGCTGCCGATACTGATTTAAATGAACTTTCAAACATTGCTTATTCAGCTTACACACCTGTCGATGTTGCTACTACTCCACTAACAGTAACTGCCACGTTACCAAATGCTCCAACAATGAATACAAATGTAACTGCAATTGGAAGTATTGGAATTGAGTTTTACCAACAAGTTGGCTCAAACTATTATTTGTTTAATGCAGGAAACGCAATGAAAATACAAGATTTATTTTAGTAGATTTCAAATTCAAAATTAAGCCCTTTCTTTCGATTGGGCTTTTTTTATTCTCAAATTATAGATTTTCTATATAATGGTAACTTATGTATTAAATATGTATGGAATATGTATTAAATATCCATTAATCAATTCTTTGTTTAGAAGTGGTAATAAAAGTCTAAATCAAAAAAGAATAATTGTTTTTTTATCAATTCCACAAACACAAATAAATCCATAACATTCCGATTAAAAAAGACCATTCCGATAAGACTTCAACTTGAGCTGTTTTTTTTAAACGAATGCCCTACGTCGGTTTCAATTGAAAATCAAATGTTGTGGCATTCGTTTAAAAAAAATTGCATCCTATGGGGTTTGGGGAAATGGAAGATTTCCCCAACTGTACTTACCTAGTGCGCTGGCAGTAGCGAAACAAGGGTATAGTTTTTTATTTGCTTATCGGGATGTTCTGATTGCTTTTATTGTTGGCTTGGTGCTTCGTTTCTTCTTTTGAAAATATGTTTTCTTATTTTATTGAATGCTTCTTTATTATTGAGTAGCATCAAGACAGCTTAAAAGCAATTTACTACTAAACGTCTGACAAATAAAAAACTATACTCTTGTGGGCAAATTTGATTATTGAGGATGCCTGATTGTTCTTGCGAAATAGATAGTTTCTAATTATAACAAATGTTGTACGGATATGTAATGGCATCTTCAATAAACAATGCAAATACTTTACCGCTTTTGGGTGGGTGCGGCTGGTGTGGCGGCTATTTTACATAATGAAATTATAGTTTCGAGCCCATCGGTGTTCGTGGGCTTGAACTATAATGTTGCCTTCATTATGTAAAATAGCTTGGGAAGGGTTTTGGCTTCGAGGGTTGGAAAACAGCTCTTTACTTTTTTTATAAAACAAAAAAAACAATAATAAAGGTTTATAAAAAAATAAAGTGCTGTTTATGCGTTGGGAAAGCCAAAACCCTGTGAGCGTTGGCAGAGCGTTGGCTTGGGTGGGTGCAAAAAGGTCAGCGATAGCGTTCATATTTTTTTTTATTTACTTTCCTTATCATATTAACGAAATGAAGCAAACAAAGAATTGATTCTAGGAATACTTGGACTAGGAGCGATTTTTGTGCAGATGAATGAGGTAATGGCTATTTATTCTCTTTTTAAATAATAAACAAAAAGTAGTGAAATAGACTAATTATGCAAATACTTTTTATATTTACACAGTTTTTTATTAGAAATGTCAAAAGAAAAAATAGAAATAATATTAGATAAGTATCCTGATGGCTCAAATATTGAGTTAGATAATATGTCATTGGATGCTGCGAAAATATTATTAGATATAGTCCAGGCTTTTACAAAAATAGCTGAAACTGAAAACAATCCTAATATAAAAATAGGTATACGAACTGGTAGCGCTTGTTGTACAATTGATGATGCTGAAATAATTTACGATAATATGCTAAAAGTTGTAAATGAAGATGATGACAGAAGTAATGATTATGTTTCAAATTTGTTAATAGTTCAAGACAAATTACAAAACAGCAACTTTAAGTTCAAAGCAGTTTATACAAATAAATTAAATGTTGAAGTACCAATAATTAATTTATTTGAAAAAAAATTTAAGCAAAGAAGAGAAAGAAAAGTAATAAAACACATTTTTAACATAGATTTTTTTAAAGGCAAACTTTATGAAAGTGGTGGAAAAATACCAAATTTTCATATTGAACAAAATGGAACAAAGTATAAGATTAAATGTAAAGAAGATCAAGCAATAGAAGTTGGCAAATTTCTATATAAGGAAGTAAAAATATCTGCTTGGGGAAAATTAAATTCAAATAATAAAATGACATACGAATTTTGCGATATTTACAATGCAAATCAAGATGACTTTTATGGAAATTTTAAAGATTTCATAAGAGAAAATAATTCTATGTCTGGAACTGAACCATTGAAACATATTCATTATAAATTGAAATCATACTTTTCAGATGGAAAATTTAAAGAAAGTAGAAAATTTATTAAAATGTTTTGTAATGAAACAGCCGATGTTAATAGATTAAGATCAATATTGTTGATTTCTAAACCATTTAAAGATAATAATGATATAAGCGATTTGTTGAAAACTATAGAAGAATTGATTGAAGTTAAAACAAAAAGAAAGGTATTGTAATGAATATTAATTTAAATAACATACCTGAACATATTTTTAAAATACAAGAATGTGATACCAATGAGGATTTTATTGCTATTGGAATAGAATTAGATGAAAATGGTTATGGACATCATAGCGGAATATTTATTTCTTTAAACAATGAATTAGTTTTATTTCATTTTGATGGTTCGACTGTTAAAATTGAAAATTCAAATGATATAAATGAATGGTTTTTGCTAAATAAACTTGTTATTTTTGAAGGAGAGGATGATTTCATTATAAATTTTAAAGCTCATTGTGAAATAATTTGTGAAGAGTCGAAGCCTGAATTTGGCTTTCTTTTTGATGGTTCATATTATGACATTAATGGCAATTATTTTACTGAAACAGAATTTAATGATGTAACTACTTGTGTTGGTTTTTGTATAAAAGTTATTCAAGGTTATTTAAATAGTTCTAATTATATTGACTTTGACGGCTGGGATATTAATAGCCTAGAGGATTATAAGTTGAAAAATAGTGAGTTTTACGAATATCAATTAGAAAGTTTAAAAGAAAAATATCCTCAAAGAATTGAAGAAATTAAAGAAAAGTATTTTAAAAGAATTTTACCATCCGAACTAACAAGTTCTGGTTTTTGTGATTTGTTACCTATTACAAAAGAAAGTATAGATTATATAAAACCTACCGTAGAAATGACTTTACAAACAAAAAGACTTTTATAGCTTATTTTTTTATATTCTGACGGCTCAATAGGGCTTTCGCAATCCAAACCAATTTTATTTTTTTCTTGCATTAGTTTCAAAATTTGCTAATTCTTTTGAAGTAGAATATCTTTTATTATGACAACCCACCCCTGCTTTTATTATTAATATTTATCTTTTTACAATAACGAAATTCAATTCATCGTATTTATAATCTACAACTTCACCGCTAATTATTAACTCAATGGCTTGTTCAATTACTTCGATAGGTGCTATAAACCATTCTCTTGGTGTGTGACGTTTTTTATTTTCATCGAAAACATCAATATTTAGACACGCTTTACCAAAGAAGTTGTGCAATAATTGTTCAAGCTTCTGTGGGTTCATATTGTAACATTTCCAAGTAGTGATAATTCTTACTTGTGCCATTAAATATGTTGGGTCCTTTTCGGCATTTTTAATTCTCTCTTCAACTGTATCTTTAGAATATCCAATTTTAAATAAATTATCTATTGCTAGTATTCTTTCATCTTTAGTTTTAGATTTTAATACATAAATAAATCCCGCTTCTTCATCTTCTTCAGTAATGTTGCTAAACTTTTCTATGAAATTTTCATTTACTTTGGTCAAATCGTCGGTGATGCTCTGTCCGTTTGTAAATAAATTTTTGAATAACGAACGCAATTTCATATTAGATTCGGTTCCGTTTTCAAATATTATTTTGGTTCGTCCGTCTAATTTTCCGAATTTATCTTTTTTGACATCAATTGTTTTTTCTAACAATAAAAGAATACCGTTATGAATAAAATATCGACCTTCATTTTGATGGTTTTCGTTAAACTCAACAATTTTTCTTTTACCTTCAACTAAATCTTTTTGAACTTGTTTGAAAAACGGCTCGTATTTATGGAAATCTTTACACGGTTTTCTTCTTGCTACAAAATCCGTTGCTGCTCTATCATAGTCTTTTGGAGTATGTTTAAAATCAAATAAATCAGTATCATCATCTAACAAATCGAAAGCATCACCATTAAAAATATCTTCTAATGAATTAATCTCCTTTTTTTCGATGCTTAATAATCCGTGTACATCTTGATTTTCTAGCAATGCCGTTTTCTCTGTATTTTCTCTAATTTTTTTTAATCTTGAATAGAGTTGAAACTCTGCTATATTGCTTGGGTTGGCTTGTGGTTCTTTATTATTTTTTGATACAAACTCGTTAATTTCTGCAAACGATGCTAATAATCTTTCTTCTTCGTTTTTTGCACTAGAAACTTTGGGCTTGACATTTAAAATATCAAACTCATCATCATTAAAAATAGCATCAAGTACTTTTTGTTTATCCATTTGCTAATCGTTTTCTTTTTTCTTCTTTCAAATAAATTATACACTCTGCCATTCTTCTTTCTAATGGATTATTAGAAGTTAAGCTAGGTTCTTTGTTATATAACTTTTTGAATTCTGTTATTTGTGGCCACAAAATTGCTGCTTCTTCAAAATCCATTGTAAACCTTGTAGCTTGAATGGTATCTTGAATAATTTTTAATACTTTGGTTGTAACCGATTTCGAAAGGATTTCAAAAGCTTTCTGAAAAGGATTAATTCTATCTATCAAATCAATATTTATATCATCAATATTTACAAATTTATCAGCCATTGTAATAAATCTTTGGTCGCCAACTTCTTTAATTGTACCGTTTTTTATTACTGCATCTACTACAACATATTGACGTATTTCTTCTATTTCTTCGTCTGATAAATCTGGATATTTAACTCTTATGATTTTTGGTATTAAAACTTTGTTGATTACTTCGGGATCAATATTACCTGGCATTGCTTTTATCATTCTATCATCTTGTAGAATAGTAGCTTTTAAGTCATTCAAATCGGCTTCAATAATATCTTTAACTCTTTTTGAACTTGGCTCTTTAAAACCTCTTATTTTGATTTCGCCCGGCTTTACTTCGGCATCATCATTATCAACTTTGGTTTTGAATTTAAAATTTGGTGCTAATACTTGTTCCATCAATAACGATGCTGTAATGGCTTTTAGCATATTGTTAGTAGCTACTTTAACATCATCACGAATAGCGTCTGGACTTGCAATAAGATTTGTAAATTGTGCGTGAGATTTATTATCACTATCACGAGTACATCTGCCAATAATTTGAATAATCTCTGTTAATGAACCTCTATAACCAACCGTTAAAGCGTGTTCACAAAATGGCCAATCAAAACCCTCTTTTGCCATACCTAACGCAATGATAATATCCATATCATCAATAGATTTTATATCGCGCAAGTAGTTTACTATTTTATCTCTTTCTTTAGAAGTATCTTCAACCAAATTAGCTACTTTGAGTAGTTTACCATCGCTATGTCTTTTTATTTCAATAACGCCTGTTTGACTGTCTTGTTTAACCACATCGCCAATAGCATCTATAATAAAATTAACTTCGTCGTGTTTTTGCTTGGTACTTTCGCCTGAATTTACATTTGGAATATGAATAATTGTTTTCTTGTTAGTATCTAAAACATCAAGAATTGCTGTTGTATATTGTCCTGTATAGAAATGATAACCAATCCCTAATGATTTAAGGTAGTTGTAACCATTTAATTGTTCGTAATAATTATAAGTTACTGGTGTAAATTTTCTTTCATATTCTGGTGTTAGAATTGGCACACTATCTCCACGAAAGTAGGAACCTGTCATAGCAATTATATGCGCTGTAGATTTGTTCATTATAGCTTTTAAACGTTCTCCCAACTTATTGTTTACATCGGCAGAAACGTGATGAAATTCATCTATTGCAAGTAATGTATTGTTGAATTTTGTTTCGTCTAAACCCTCACAACCAAAACGTAAAGTGGCGTGTGTACAAATTAATATTTTTTCATCATTATCCATAAAATTATGGAATGCTTTTACTTTGCTACTACTACCATCATCGCCTGGAGTACAAAGGTTGTATATGTCATTAGGTTCCCAATTGGCAAAAAAACCATCTTTTTTTAAATCAGTAGCAGAAAATGAACTTCCTATCGAACGTTCCGGAACAGCAACTATAACTTTTTTAATACCTTGATTAACCAATTTATCTAATGCCAAGAACATTAAAGCACGAGATTTACCTGAAGCTGGTGGTGCTTTTAGCAATAAATATTGTGCATCACGAGAAGCAAAAGCCCGAGTTTGCATTTCACGCATTCCCATTGTATTTATTTTGGTGCTTTCTCCTGTTTGGTTGTAGCTTACATTTACTATATCTGGCATATTTATTATTTGTTGGTGGTTGATATTCTTTAATAAAATGATTTTTTTATTTAATATTTTTAAAACATACAATTAAATAACTAAACACTCATAAACCTATATAAAACAACACATAACAGCATTTTTGCTTTGTATTATTTAATATTTATATTTAATATTATTAATTTTTATTTAATTTTTTTTAATACCCATTTAGACTTGATCCTACTACCAGTATTCTCAATAGTAGTAGCTGCCATTTCTTGAATAATATTGTTTATATAAATTTTTCTTTGCTTTTCATTTTTATAGTCAGGCAAATTTGCAAATAATAATGTATTAATTTCTTCACGAGTTGCAAAGCCGTGATTTTTTATGTGCTGAATTATAAATCCTTTATAAACATCTTTATCTAATCCTTTGTTTTTGGTATAATTCGCTTTTTGCCCTGTTAATTCTGCAATTGTCGCTGAAATGTAATAATCTGGTTTTCTACCTTCAATGAGTTCTTTTTTCTTTAATAATTTAGCTGCTTCATCATTGATTGGCAAATGTTTCTGAACCTTATCTAAAAGTATTACTTCGGTTAAACTTAAATCATCTTTTTTCTCAATCAACAATTTAGAATAATTTTCATCTATGGTGTGACCGTAAATCTCTAATACAACATTATCTCTTGTTGATTTTGTATAATCTGGCAATGGGAAAAATCTTTTACGTTGCTCAACGTACATTCTATAAATGCCATAACCCATTGTATCAATCATATTCAAATTGACCATTGCATTAACCAACCAACGATTGCGGTATTTTTTGGGTGTTTTTTCTCCTGTTGTATAATCTTCGGCTGTGCCTTCAAAGAAACCACCTTGATTAGAGAATATTAGTTTATTCACTTGTTCAGTCAAGACTATTCTAGAATTGTGGCTGTAATCTTGATGTGCAATACAATTATTTAATGCTTCTAAAATTACTTTGGTATCGTATTTATTTACTTCGGTAGAGAGCAATTGATTGTCTGGAAAAAACTTATACTTTACGTTTCTAATTCTCTTTAGTATATCGTTGATACTCACAAACAAAGGAATGTCAAAATGTTCATAGGCTTTTTCTTCGGTATCTAATTTCCAAGTGATTTGTGCTACCGATGGAGAAATGTAATGTGATGCTTCGGGTTTTCCTAAAAGTATTATAGCAGTATTAGTAATTTTACCTCCAATTGTGATTTTAGCTTTGTCAAGAAATGTTTTAGCATCCCAATCGTCTATTTTATCATAAATGGGTGTTCCGGCATTTTTTTCTTTAAACTTGTCTTTTGCTTTTGATATAGCATCTGGATCTAAATCATCGATGGTTGCATTTTCAATACAGTTTGCGGACCAATCTTCTTCGGAATTATAAATTGCTTTTACAAACTCTGGAAAGTTTCTTAAATCGGTTAGACTACTATCAAAACGAATGTAAGGTATTTTTTTGAAATGTGTAGGTTCTGCTTTTGCAGCAGGAATTCTAAAAATTTCTAAATAGTGTTTGGCATCATACTGACAAACAAAATGATTGAAACGAACTGAAGGATGCAAATATTGACGCAAAAACAATTCAAGCTCTTGTGTTCCTTCTTTTTTATTCTTTAGTTTAAAGTTTGTGCCTACAACATTATGAGTAGCATCGTCGATACCAAAAACAAAATAACCAAAAGCTTGATTGTTAATACAAGCTGCATTGGAAATAGCAGAAATATAATGT
The DNA here is from genome assembly GCF_057626655.1 of Flavobacterium sp. SP2. NCBI lineage: Bacteria > Pseudomonadati > Bacteroidota > Flavobacteriia > Flavobacteriales > Flavobacteriaceae > Flavobacterium > Flavobacterium solicola. The sequence goes on along the minus strand of NZ_JBVHBT010000007.1, from coordinate 82,191 downwards.
CCTATCTTATCGTTAGTAGTAGCATTGCCAGATTTGAACTCTACCCATTCGTTCTCTTTGGGTAAGGCTCTTAATTCGTCAATTAGTTCTATAAGTTCGGTATTTGTCATTTCGCTTTTGTTTTTTTCTTACTGGCTTTCTTCTCACTTTCAAACAATGTTCCTTTTTCATTTTCTTCTGCTATCATTTGTTCATACAATTTAAACAAATATTCTAAACGTTCTTCGTCGGTGTCAAAAGGTTTGCTTCTATAACATCGTTCTACAGCCAAGTCGTTTAATCTATGCGCTTCTCGCAAACCATCGGGCATTTTTTCGGGATCATACAATTGTGCTAATGTTTTTTCGCTGTGGGCTTCTCGTTCTTCTAATATTCTGAAAACACATTGCTCCAATTCTTCTTTTTGAGATTTAGAAATGGGTGGAAATGGGAAATTATTGTAAACTAAATTTACAGAATATCTAATTCTTGTTTCTAACTTACCTGAAATTGTTTTAGTCCAAACATTATGTATTTTAGAACTTAATAGCCCAAAAATTAATGGTTCTGAATTATAAATAACAAATAATCCATTACTAATAATTGTGCCTGGATTTTTATAACCAACAGGCAAATATTCTCGATTTTCAGAACTTGTAAATGGTAAAACAATTGAATTTTCATTTTTATATTTACGATAAAAAAATCTATGTGGAACCTCTGCTGCTTTTTTTGCATCTCGTCCTGCTCCAATTCTATATTCTCTGCACTTATCTATTCTACTTTTAATTGAAGAAATTTTATAACCCTTTTCAATTTTATCATCATCAATCCAAATACAATACCTTTCTAAACCATTTAAAAAATCATTTCCGCCAATATAAGGTTTAATAAATTCCTCTGATAAAGCATCTTCTGAAATAAACTTTAATCTCTCTTCTGGACTTAAAATTAAAAAACCACCATCAATACTACTACTTCCTAATGCCATTTCTGGTAAATTTGAAATTGCATCTGTTCGTTGACTAATAAAAATATTACTAGCATCTAAAAGGTAAGGATTAATATTTTTTACCTTTAAAATAACGTTATTGGAAAAGATTTTTTTCTCGTTACTTTGAAAATTTTGAATACCTACAATAACACAAGTTACACCTGCAACACTTTTAGCATTGTTATCCCACTTAAAAGATGTGTGAGCAAAACTAATTTCTTGATTATTAGAAAAAACATATGGCCATAATAAACTTACTTGTTCTCCTTGACAAATAGAGTTAGTAGAAACAAAAGCATATTTTCCATTAATATTTTTTATATAATCTGTTCCTTTTTTAAACCAACATCCAATATAATCTAATCTTTTGACATTACCCATAGAATTAAAAATCAATTCCATATCTTCTTTTTGAACATCATCCCAATTTCTAAAACCCAAGTAAGGCGGATTTCCTAAAATATAAATTTCATCGTCTTTTTTCTTTGGACAAACCATTTCCCAATCCAATCTGGTGGCGTTTCCGTGAGCAATAGACCCTGTTTGCATCAAAGGCAAGGCAGGTTTGGAGCGACCAAACTGGGTTTTAAATTCTTGGTTCATTTGGTGTTCTGCCAGCCAAAGCGAGAGTGTGGCAATTTCGTGAGCAAAATCGTCTAGCTCAATACCATAAAAATTGTTGAGCATAATGCCCGAAAACTGGTTGCTATAGGTGCCGTTTATGGTATCAATTGCCTTAAAAATGTGCATTTCTAACTTCCGCAATTCTTTGTAACCAATAATCAAAAAATTGCCCGATCCACAAGCTGGATCAAAGAGTTTGATGTTCCAAATGCGTTTGAGAAGTTCATTTAGATTTTTTAAATTTTTTAAATTTTTTAGATAATTTTCATACAACTCATTCAAAAACAAAGGTTCTATGAGTTTCATAATATTTGGCACACTGGTGTAGTGCATACCCAAACCGCCACGATGCTCGGGTGTGATAACGGCTTGTATCATCGAACCAAAAATATCTGGGTTTATTTTACTCCAATTTTCGCTACCACTATCTAATAAAGCTTGACGACTTCGGCGTGTAAAGTTTGGCGATTTTATAGGTTTGGCGAACAAACCACCATTTACATAAGGAAATTTTTGTAGGTAATCTGGTAACGCCAATCTTGCTTTATCATTTGGAGGCAAGTTCATTACAGTGAACAATTTATCGAGATAATCGGCTAAATCGCTTCCATCTGTTTGAGTATGGTTTTTTATAGAATGTGAAAATAAATCTTTTGTAAATATCTCGGTATCTTCAGCAAAATAACAAAACAATAATCTTGAAAGAAACACATTTAATCCGTGAATAAAATCAGGAGAATTGTCTGGATTGTCTTTTTTGATTTCGTCAAAAAGCTTTGCCATTTTTTCGGCTGCTCTTACATCGGCTTCGGTTTCTTTTTTGTGGGTTGCTTTTTCTATTCCAGCCCACGGCATAAAGAAATCAAAATGCTTGTTTAATGCCATAAAATCAATATCCAAACTATCGTTGGTTTTGGTGTCTATGGCAAGCAGAATTTTAAAATCGGTTACAATTACAAAGCGTTGCTTGTTTTTAACTTGGGATTGCATTTGTGTAATAACAGCGTGCAAATCTTGATTGAAAACAGGTTTGAAAAAAACTTTTTCTTTCCACGAAATTTCTCCTTCTACTTTGGATAGGTTAAGATTGCCTTTTTGCAATAATGTTATTGACGATTTGGGCAAACCATAAGCCAAAAGAAACTCATAAATAAAAGTTTCTTTATTGAAGTTAAGCAGCAGATTTTTAAGGTTTTGTTCTATTTGAGCAATGTTCATTGTAACTTTAGGTAATGATTGTAATTAATAAAAACACAATCGATTATGAATTGCTAAAAATAGAAATAATCTTATTGATTTGAAACAGTTATCTGAATTCTTATTGTTTTTTCTTTTTTAAAATATAATCACACTCGGAAAACTTAATTCTTACCTGTGCAGTTTCCACCTTTGTAATAGTTGGAATATGCACACATTTTAAATATTTGGTTCTTCTTTCAATAATATTTCTAATGTTGGAATGAAGATTGTTTGGACCCAATTTTTTGTAATAAAGCTTCTTTTGATTATTGAATTTATTACGGCTTCCGTTTTTTAAAATATCTTCCCAAAAATGAGTATTGAAAAATTTGTTATCAATATCTTTAGATAAATCGAATAACAGAACATTGTCCCATTCATTAAGTAATGAAGCTATTAGTTTATCATAATTGCTTATTTCTGCTAAATCCTGCAAAGAAACTATTCCTAATTTCTTTAAGAATTTATGCTCTCTTGTTCTTACTTCAAATCTAAAAGTGTTTTCACATTCGTGTGGAAATTGCACACTTTTGTTGTATGCTTTTACTTGTTTGTAGGCTTCATTTCCTGCTTGTTTAAAGTCTTTATGTATTGTAGTCCTTGCAAATTGTCTGGTTGAATGGTAGATTAAATTATGCACCAAATCGGTTACATTGATTATTGGATTGATATTTACTCCATATTCTAAATTGATAAGTTTGCATTTATTCAAATCAAGGTCAAATAAGCTCTTGATTTGAATAATTGCACTTATACAATCCTCGATATAAAAATCGTCAGCATTGTGTAACTCATCATTATAGAAGTAGTGAATACTTCCGCTAATTTCTAAACGGTCTTGGTATTTTATAAAAATTAGATTTTTGTATTTACGTATTTGCTTTTCTTTGATTTCATCAATATACAACCGCTCGGATTTACCCACATATTCTAACAAGTCATTGTTCCAAACGGTATTGATTAGTACTTCATCAGTAATTCTGAATTTAAATAAATCTAGCATAGTTGAGATTTATAAATTCAATTACTTTTTATATGCTGGCTTGTAGTTTTTGTTCAACATCTTGGTTACATCATCCATTTTATAATAGATTTTTGAACCAATTTGCGAAAATGATATAATACCTTCATCACGCCAAGTTTGCCCTGTACGTTTACTTATATTCATTAGTTTTAAAAACTCTTGATTGTCTACAAAAATCTCTTTAGGTTCTTTGGAATTTTGAGTGATTGTTTTTTTGATTTCCTCGATACGCATCACCATATCATCATACTGCTCTTTAGATAAAATAATTGCTTCCATTTTATATTCTTTTTAGTGTTAATGAATAAATTATGGTGCAAGATTAAGCGATACGATAAAACAAAAACAGTTACAATGGGTTATATAACCGTTGCGTTAAGTGTTGATTTTATTGGGTTTATGTAATATAAAATTATTTAAACTTTTTTACATCAGCTTGTAAAAGTCGAAGATTTGTTTCCCAAAAATCAGCAGCTTTAGTATCTGGTTGATTGAATTGACTTCTTAATTTTTGGGTGCTAATATCTTTATCTCCTGTTCTCTTTGTTTCAAAGTTTGTTGAAATAAATCGGTGCAATTCGGCTTCTGATTTAATATCAAAAATATTAGGTTTTAAATCTTTTAGCAGCTTAAATAATAATGCCAATTCTGGAACTGATAAATTGGTTTTTAGTTTTGGATTGGTTGAAGTAACTGTATTATTTTCCTCTACTTTGTCGTGTTTTTTTATTTCGTTTAATATAATTCTTTTGAACTCATATAAGCTATAAAATTCGAAAGGATACATTAAAGCTTCCGTGTCAATTGACGGTTCCAAACTAATATTTATCTTTTTGCGATTTTCAATTTGTTTTTCGGTCAAATCTTCAATTGGTGTTCTTTTGTAAAAAGGAATTGGCAACCCTTTTTCATTGTATTCATCTACTCGCTTTTGAATTTCTTCTGCTGAAATACCACTTTCAAATTCATCTTTCTCAACAAACAAATAAAGCTCTAAATCGTTTAAAAAATATTTTAATGGATCTAGTTCGAAATTAGTTTTTTCCTTGAGTATATTATGTAATTTGAGTTTTCCGTAATCACTATTTCTAATATCATCAAATAAATCATTGATTGTATCTTCTTCAAACTCTTCTACTACGATTGAATTTTCGAGTTTAGTATTTTCAGTTTGGGTTAAATAAATTTCTTTTAATAATTTGTAATTTTCTATTGCTTTTTTCCGTTTTACTTCAATTTTTTCTTTCATCAAATCGATGTAGTTTTCATCGTTCAGAAATTGTAAATCATCAGGAAGACTGCCGAAATTTTTGTTGTAAGCTCTTTTTAAAAGTGAACTAAATTCAGTCCAATCTGCTAATACATATTTTTCATAAGCAACATCGAAAATATCGAAAAGCATTTTTAATTGAATACCATTAAAGTTTTCAATTTCCATTTCGGTTTTAAACTTCTCAAAATTTATATCTGGTTCGGAAGCTTCAATTTTCTTTACATAGCAATAATCATAATCGCTTTTAGTCACAAGCAAAGTGTATGGAAAAAGCAATCCACATAAACGCCCTGATTTAAAGCGTATTTCTTCTCTTTTAGTCGTTATCATATAATTATCAATCAATGTATTGGTCTACTGCTTTATCAAGCTCTTCATTTAATATTTTTGCGTAAATCTGTGTGGTTCTAATATCACTGTGTCCCATTAACTTACTAACGTGTTCAATTCTCATACCATTATTTAAAGCTGTCGTAGCAAATGAATGACGACTTAAATGGAAAGACAAACTAAATGGTAATTCTAATTTATCACCTAATTTATTTAGTTGAAAATTTATTGAATGATTAGAGCTATCAATGAAATTTTGTCTAAATTCTTCATCTTCAATAAATTTCTTTTTATCAACTACTAAAGGAAAAATAAAATCTTCTTTATTGGCTTTTGGGTTTAAATACTTGTTTAATATTCCTAAAGCTGTATTTCCTATTTTAAACTGATGCTCTTTTTTAGTTTTTCGTATTGTCTTTTTAATCCTGTTCTCTTCCGGGTTAAAATGTTTGTATTGCAATTCAACAACATCACTAAATCTTAAACCACCTGCATATATAGCAAAAGTAAATAAATCTCTTGCAAGTTCAGCTTTATCTTTTAATTCCAATTTTGCTAATCCTTCAAGTTGGTCTTTACTTAAAAACATTCTTTTAGTTGGGTCTTTCTTTAAACTCAATTTACTGAACGGATACATATACTCTGGTATAATGTCGTCTTTAATTGCTTCTTTAAACATTATAGCCAAAATCATAATTGAATAACGTTGTGTTGTGTTTCCATTTTTCAAAGTATTTCCCATATAACCTAAAAAATCCTTAAGTAGTGAAACAGTAATTTCATCAAAATGCAAATTTCTTGTCCCAACCCAATCTTCGAATTTCTTTAGATATAAAATGTAATTTCGATATGTACTAATTGAAACACTTCCTTTAATATTCTCACATCTTTTGTATGAATACTCAAAAAAGTTAGGAATATCTTTTCCTTTTATTGCTTCTTTCAATTTATTTGCGGAAACGCTTTTAACTTTACGCTCCAGGTCGGCAACCTGTGCTTCTGCATCCGCAACCTTTTGAGCAATTGAAGCGTTCATTCTTGCACTATTAGGATGGTTTTTCTTTACACGCTGTTTTTCGTCGTCCCATTCACTTTCTTTTAGTTTTACACCTACGGCAACAAACTTTGTTTTTCTGTCTTTAATCAGCCTAATATAAAGCGGAGAATGTCCTGATTGGTCAATTTTGTTTGTTCTTAAAATTAATTTGATAGATGCCATACTAATTGAATTTGAATTATACTATATTTGTAAACCGATGTAATAAAGCGAAAACCTTTAAAATCAAGGTGTTCATTTGGGTGCATCGTGATACGAAGGTACAACATTGGGTACAACAAAACAAACATTTTAGTGCTTTTTTATGCGCTAAAATATCCGTCTTATTTTTATAAAGTCAATAAATATAGGTAATTAGAAGAAAAAAAGTGTGCGGTTAAATTAATTCCACTAACAGCCGTTTCAAGAAATGGCAAATCAAGGGATTTATCAGAAATTGGAAAGGTCTTTAACTAAAAGTTTTAGTTATATTTGTAAAGGCTTGATCTTGATTCATCGCAACTTCATGAAGCCGCAACGTTAGCCGTAATATTAAAAAACCGAACCGAAAATGAAGAAATTAATCCTATTTATAATAATAATTTTAAATATAAATTTTTCTTTTGCTGATTGTTCATCAAGTGGAATGCAATTCTTCCCAATGAGTAAAACTATTAGTTTGAATCCAATGTTTATAATTCAAGGTTATGCTTACAGCCAGCAAACCGTAGAATCATTTAAAAATCGAAACGTATATTTAATAGATGAAAATGGCGGAAAAATTAATCTAAAACTAATTGAATTAATTAAAGGACAAATGAGTTTAACTCAAGCAATTTTTAAAGTAGAAAGTCAATTAAAACCAAAAACGAAATATTATATTGGATATTCTAATGAAACTACATCTGAAATCAGAGAAAGAAAAAAATATAATTCTACTAGTAACAAAAGTGAAGAAATTTTTTGGGAGACCAATGAAAATGAAAATACTGAGTTATTAAATCCTAACTTAAAATTAAAGTTTGATAAAACAGATGTAGTTCATTATGGTTGCGGACCCTCTGCGAATGCACTATTTGAAGTGAATAATTTAAGTAAATCAGAAACTTGGTTTAAGACTGAAGTAATAGAAATATCGACTAACACAAAAACTACATTTTATATTACAAGTTATAAAAACAAAATAAATGTTGGTCACGGAATGTGTTCAGGTGCATTCACTTTTAAAAATAACGGAAAATACAAAGTGAGATTTACGCCGATGAATACTGATGGAAAAGAATTAAAATCTACAGAATGGACAACTTTTGAAAGTCCTTTTAAAAATGATAAATTCGGGAGATAAAAAAATAGTACGACTAACACAAGTTTTACGCTATTGCGGGTTTTTAGCTTAATTTAAAGTTTGTTTTGTAATTATGAAGTCATAGCCTATGAAATTTTAAATTTTTAAATAAAAACTATATTTTTTAAAAATCCGCGTTGCCCAGCAGCCGTGTCCTCCGCGTTCAATACTTAAAACTAAAAAAATATATGCAGCAAAATAAGAACACATTTTATGCACTAAATAAAAAGCACATTAAGTCGACGTACTTTACTTTACTCGTACTGTTTACATTAGTATTTATTGCTTTAATTCTATATGCATATTTCTATCAAGAAACTCTAATTTCTTTAAAATGGCTAATTTTAGGATTGCTATTAATTGTTGTGTTTCCTGCTCTTGGGATAGCAGAACATAATTACGTTTGGAATAGAAAAAACAACTACAAAAATGATCTATTGCAAATGCATCCGTACAAGGAACTTCATAAAATCGGATTTGAAAATGAAACCGTTTTAAAAAATTCAAAAAACTATAAAAGTTATATTAAGAGCGCCATAATTAATGACATTCAAGTTCTTTTTGACGTTACTAAACCAAATGTTGCCGAATTCATTATACTTTGTGACACAACAAAATTAAGTACAAGTGAATTATTAGTAAAAAGTAAAGAATTGAAAAAAGATAAAATTAGTATAAATTCCTATAGATTAACAAGAGAAATTGATCACAACAAAGAAAAATTTTCTCTTGAAGAAATTACAGCACTACTTAACAACATGACTGAGAAAGTAAAAATGAATAATTTTCCTCTATTAAATTTAACTCAAGAAGGAGAATATTAATTTTCTTATTTGAGAATGACAAAGAGTGTAGCTTTTCAATCAGTTCCATAAACCAATAATTAAATCCGCCCAAAACCGCGTTACCTTGCATTCGTATCCTCCGCGTTCCAAAAAATCCAACAATCCAAAAATCCAACAATCCAACCATCCAAAATTCCAACAATCCAAAAACCACAACAACAATTGTTAACAACTTCTACTCCATCAAACTAAAAAATTCTTACATTTGTAGTTATAACGGAGACTACTCCGTAGTAAGTTATTAACAAAAAAGTTTTAGTAAATGCAAAACATTCCTAGTGTTGACTTGCGTGATTTCCTGTCGGATGATCCGACACGTAAACAAAAATTTGTAAATGAAATCGGAAAAGCTTTCGAAGATATTGGCTTCGTGGCGCTAAAAGGTCATTTTTTGGATGACAAATTGGTTGATGAATTGTATGGAGAAATTAGGAATTTCTTCGCACTTCCTTTAGAAACAAAATACAGCTATGAGATTCCGGGCATTGGAGGTCAGCGTGGTTATGTTTCTTTTGGAAAAGAACATGCAAAAGGTCGCAAAGAAGGCGATTTGAAAGAGTTTTGGCACTTTGGACAGTATGTAGACGCAGCTTCCAAATACGCTGCCGAATATCCTGATAACGTAGAAGTTAAAGAATTACCTCGTTTTAACGAAGTCGGAAAAGAAGCCTACCAAATGCTTGAAAAAACAGGTATTTATGTATTGCGTGCTTTGGCTTTGCACTTGGGCTTGGACGAGTTTTATTTTGATAATTACGGTAAAGAAGGTAACTCGATCTTGAGACCCATTCATTATCCGCCAATAACTTCAGAACCAGAGAATGCTATTCGTGCTGCGGCGCATGGCGACATCAACTTGATCACACTTTTGATGGGTGCGCAAGGTAAAGGTTTGCAAGTACAAAACCACGACGGCGAATGGATTGATGCGATTGCTGAACCAGACGAATTGGTAATTAATGTAGGCGATATGTTGTCGCGTCACACCAATAACAAACTGAAATCTACGATACACCAAGTGGTGAATCCGCCAAGAGAACTTTGGGGAACTTCGCGCTACTCTATTCCGTTTTTTATGCATCCGGTAAGCGACATGCGTTTGGACGTTTTAGAAAATTGTATTGATGAAAATAATCCAAAATTATACGATGATATTTCGGCAGGTGAATTCCTATACGAACGCTTGGTTGATTTGGGATTGATTAAGAAGTAATTAAAATTTAAAAATTACGAATTAGGAATTACGAATTTGGAATTTGGAATTACTAATTTAGTAGCACTATTATATTATTCATTGGAAATTGAGGGTTAGGAATTATTTTTAATTTTTAATTCTCAATTTTTAATTTATCAAACTATGGATTTACAAGACCAACTAAAAAACCTGTTTCCAGACCACGTACCTTCTAACGAACCAGAAGTTACTGAGGAAAAAGACCACGAATTATACGTTCAAAAAGAACCGATGATTTGTAAATTTGAAAAACGAAAAGGAAAGCCAACCACGATTATCTCTGGTTATGAAGGTGAGGAAGAAGATTTTAAAATTCTAGCCAAAGAGCTAAAGAATAAACTCGCCGTTGGAGGAACTTTCAAAGATGGTGAAATCATTATTCAAGGTGATTACCGCGATCGAATTATGAAAATCCTTCAGGAAAAAGGGTTTAAAACTAAGCGCGTTGGAGGATAGTTCAATTAAGAATTAAAAATTATAAATTAAATTAGATATGATGTAAAAATTTCCAAATTATCGAATTTCCAAATTTACAAATTATCGAATTATCAAATAAACAAATAAACACTAAATGATACAATCCTCAGAATTAATATTAAACCCAGACGGCAGTGTGTATCACCTAAATCTGAAACCTGAAAATATAGCACACGACATCATTTTTGTGGGTGATCAAAATCGTGTCGAGAAAATTACGAAGAACTTTGATTCGATTGAGTTTTCGCAACAGAAACGGGAGTTTAAAACGCAAACCGGAATGTACAAAGGAAAACGAATTACAGTGATGTCGACTGGAATTGGTCCGGATAACATTGACATTGTCATGAACGAACTGGATGCGTTGGTCAACATCGATTTGGAAACCAGACAACCCAAAGAAACCTTGACGTCGTTGAATATTATTCGGATTGGGACTTCGGGTTCGCTGCAAGAAGATATTCCGGTAGATAGTTTTGTGATGTCTACATTCGGATTGGGATTGGACAACATGCTTCGCTCCTATTTGATTGACGAAGTTTCTAATTTAGAAATGGAAGACGCATTTGTAAATCACACCAATTGGGATTTACGAAAAGGAAAACCGTATGTAATTTCGTGTTCAGAAAAACTTGAAAAAATCATTGAAAGCGACAGAATGCACAAAGGCATTACGGCAACGGCTGGTGGATTTTATGGTCCGCAAGGTCGTGTGTTGCGCTTGTCTATTCAAGATGAGGAATTGAATTCTAAAATGGATAACTTTGAATTTGAAGCAAACCGAATCACCAACTTAGAAATGGAAACGGCTGCAATATATGGACTAGGAAAACTACTTGGTCATGAGTGTTTATCGCTCAATGCTATCATTGCCAATCGTGCAAGCGGCACTTTTAGTAATGATCCTTATAAAGCTGTTGATGAGTTGATTGCTTATACTTTGGATAAATTAGCGAGGTAAGTATTGAGATGAAAGTATTAAGTATTAAGTATTAAGACTGGAAATTATGACTTTTAGAGACGCTACCAAAATTTTTAAAGCAATTGAAATCTTTTTATTTGGTAGCGGCATTTGAATAGTAATTAAAAGAAATTAAACCATTAAGAAATTTAAGGTAATTAAGAAAAAATCTTACTATGTCTTAATGCTCTAAATGGTTTAAAAATAAAACTTGAACAATGAATTTAGTTTTAGAAACAGAACGTCTGATCCTGCGACCATTTGAAGTATCAGATGCCGAAGCGTTATTTGAAATGGATAAAAATCCAGAAGTCCACACCTATTTGTGGCAAAAACCTGTAATGAATATTGATGAGGTATCAGCAGGTATAGAGATGGTAAGACAACAATATGTAGATAATGGCATTGGTAGATTTGTAGCAATTATAAAAGATACCAACGAACTTATTGGTTGGACAGGAATCAAATTCGTAACCAATCACGTAGAAAACGGAAACACCAATTTCTATGATTATGGCTATCGTTTGAATGAGAAATTCTGGAACAAAGGTTATGCAACCGAAGCTTCTATTGCGTGGATAGATTATTTTTTCAATCAAATGACACTTCTAGAAGGTCAAAGTCACAAATTGAACGCCTACACCCATGCAGAAAACGGCGCTTCCAATCATGTGCTACAAAAAGTTGGATTTCATTTCATCGAGGATTACCCTGATAATGATGGAGTGATATGGAAATGGTGGCAAATGGAAGAAGGATTATTGGATCGTTAGATCTTTGGATAGTTGGATTTTTGGATTATTTGATTGTTAGATAGTTGAACTAGTAGTAAATAATTAAACCAATTGCTGTAAACTGGTCATTGAAAAAAATTAAAGAATGAAATGTTTTAATTCAAAATGAAAAAACTATTCCTCATCCTATTTACCTCTTTATTTTTAACAAATCATGCATTTGCACAAGCAAACGACACAGAAGCATTACTCTACAATATAAGCTTTGGAGGTTTGTTTGGTACTATTGGTGGAATGATCAATAAAAAACCAAATGAGAAAATGGGAAAAGTTATGCTGAAAGGATTAACACAAGGTTCGTTAGGTGGTTACGTAACTTTTGAAAGTAAACGAGTTTTGAGACTAGCACAAGAAAATGAAGATTGGAAATTAATCTGGACTGCTAAACTACTAAATGCCGGAGGTACATCAATAAAAGAAAATGCAGCTTTAAATGAAACTTTTTGGAATAAATGGCATATAAATTTTGGTTTTAATCGAATTGAATTTGAAACAAAAAATAAATTTAAAATTAATTACAAAATTATGCCAATCGCATTTATTTACAATACAGTAGCATTTGCACAAGCAAAATTCGATTTTAAAAATTCCGTTCAAACTGGAGAATTCATTTTCAAAAGTAGTGACAGTAGACTTTATGAATCTGGAACGAGAGGTGCAGCGTTTCCTGGAACAATCGTTTTGAGAAATGATGGAGTTAATTACAATGTTATTACACACGAAATCATTCACTTATACCAATCCAATGATTTTTCAATCGTAAATACGTTTTACACAAAACCACTAAAATCACTAGAAAGAAAATCAAAATTTATAAATAAAATAAACAAGTATATTTACTACGATTTCCATTATGTACCATTACGACTAGCTTACAATTATGAGTCAAAAACCGCAAATAGCTATTTTAGTAACCACTTTGAACATGAAGCAGGATATTTTTCCAACACCTTAAATTAGCTTGTAATTTATTACACATCAGCCACTTCAAAAATCTAATAATCTAATAATCCATTAATCTAATAATCCAAAATGAAACATATAAAAATCGCAGGCGTGCCCGAACATTTCAATCTTCCTTGGCATTTATGTATCGAAAATGGAGAATTTGAAGCTGTTGGAATCGACTTACAATGGACTGATGTACCCGAAGGAACTGGAAAAATGTGTCAAATGTTGCGCGATGGCGAAACCGATATTGCAGTAATTCTGACCGAAGGAATTGTAAAAGATATCAATGCAGGAAATCCGTCAAAGATTGTTCAGGTTTACGTTGAAAGTCCGCTTGTTTGGGGTATTCACGTCGATGCCAAATCGAACTACAAAACACTTTCTGATTTAGAAAATACAACCGTGGCTATTTCACGCTTGGGTTCGGGTTCGCAATTGATGGCGTATGTAAATGCTAATAATCAAGGTTGGAATACCGATAATTTGAAATTTGAAATTGTAAATACCATTGATGGTGCTGTTGCAAGTTTGTCAACAGGTACTTCCGATTATTTTATGTGGGAAAAATTCATGACTAAACCTTTGGTAGACAAAGGCATTTTTAGAAAAGTAGCCTATTGCCCAACGCCTTGGCCTTGTTTTGTAATTGCGGTTCGCGAAGAGCTTTTAAAAAAACATCCCAATACAATTGCCCAAATTCTTGAAATCATCAACAGGACTACGCAAGATTTTAAAGATATTCCAAGAATCGACAGCACTTTATCAGAAAAATACCATCAGAAAATCGAAGATATTCAAGAATGGCTGTCGATTACCGAATGGTCGCAAAGTCAATTGACCAACGAAATGTTAAACAAAATTCAAAATCAGTTATTTGAACTTAAAATTATAGAGAAAAAAGGTACTTTTGCTGAAATCGTTGCAACTGTTTAGGTTCCAACTTTAGCCCTAAAATGATAACACTAAATAATCTTACTTATAAAAGTATAAAAGAACAACTCACGGTTAAAAAACCATGGGATATGATTATTATTTTTGTTATCAATATCTTGTTAACGATACCCATCTTTTTAATTCTGCATCAAAACATTATCGATTTAAACTGGTATTGGCAGTTGGACCGGGTTTTCATGTTTGTTTTGATTGTTGTGGTCTTGCAATTAATTTTAGGCGCCCTGCGTCGCATTACTTTAATTGTAGTTTTTGGTTATTTGATACTTCTTTTTTTTGGTACCATATCGGGAACATACAGTGTGGTAAGTGTGTACAACAGTTACCAGTCGTTGTTGTATTCGATGCGTTTTAATCCGTATCCGCAAGACATCATTATTTCGAAATTACTACCATTCCCTAATAAAAACAAGGTTATCAATGCGATTGAATTTGACAACCCAAAGGTGCGCAATTTTGCAATCATGTCGGCCAATACCTACTTCAAAAATACTAGAGGTTATCAAGAGTATCAAACTATCATTCAGTGTTTTGCGGTATTTAAAGAAATCAATACCAATTGGAACTACATTCACGATCCAAAAGGACAAGATTACATTGCCAAAGCCACAGAATCGTTACAATATTTATCTGGCGATTGTGATGATCATTCCATTCTAATGGCAGCATGCATTCGATCGATTGGAGGAACGCCGAGATTAATACACACAGACGGACACATTTATCCTGAAATTTTGATAGGAACTAAAGCCGACTTAGAAATTATCAATTACCTCATAAAAAAAGAACTTTTCCCTGATGAAAGTAAAGGTAAAGCCATCAATTATCACATCGACGAGCGTGGACAGATTTGGTTAAACCTAGACTATACTGCCAAATATCCAGGCGGACCATTTATGAATGAAGAAATTTTAGGAGCTTTAACTTTGAATTAAATATCGCATTTTAATTCAAATAATGTAGTATATTAGCTTCATAAAAATTGACTTGGTATGAAGAAATTACTGTTGCTTGCACTCTTATCATCTGCACTCACCAATGCACAAGAGAACGCATTGAAATCTAAAAAAAATGAGGTTCGAATTGACGTTCTTTCGATTGTTACTTCGGGTAAATTTGGAATTAGTTACGAACGATTTTTAGAAAATGACTTCTCTGTCGGAATCAACGCTAATTTTTCGAACAGTAAAAATATTGAAGACGATTTTGAAGCAGGATTTCGAAACAACCTTCCTACCTACGAAGTAAATCCTTACGTACGTTACGCCTTGTCTAAAAGCAAAACCCGGTATTACTTTGCCGAACTATTTGCTTCAGCCAATGGCGGTGATTACAAAGAAGTAGTTCGCTTGCTTGACGAAAATGGCATTGGCTATTTCACTACAGAGAAATCAAAATATTCTGATGTTGCTCTTGGTGCTAGTTTGGGATATAAAATGTATTTCAAAGAAAAAATTGCTCTAGAAGTTTTGGTAGGAATTGGCAGAAACCTTTTCGATACCGATAAAAGCCCTGATTATGTGTCTCGAGTAGGAATTAATTTAGGTTATCGTTTTTAAAATTAAGATCATGAAAAGAATAAAAAATATAGTATTGGCACTTTTTTGTGTAACCTTGGTAAGCAGCTGTAACGATGATGATGGCTTTTACAATGCCGAATTTGTTTCGATTCCAAACTTAGTTGATATTGAAACACAAGCTTCTTACGCCGTAAATGATTATTTGTATTTGAATGCATACATCGATCGCTTGCAAGACGAACCCAACCAAACATCGCAGTTGGATTTGCGTAAATCTACAGGAAATGCACCGTCGTTCAACTTTACTTATTCTTTAGAAAAAAAGGTAGGTAACGATTGGGAATTGGTAGAATTGACAACAAACAATACCATTATTGATGATGGGACTTTATTTTCAGGTGGATTTTATGCCGCTTATGCCAATTTTGATACCACGTTAGATCGTTACCAATTTAGAGCCGGAATTAAATTAGAAACTGCTGGTGAATACCGTTTGAGTTTTGGTTACAATAGTAGTAATAGTGAAGCAGTAGAGTTACGATCAGATTCGGAAGGAAACAACATTTTCTTGAACATTACTAGTACTCAAAATGATTTGAATGGTAATGGTTACTATAGTTTTGTAGTGAATTAGTGCATAAACAATGGAAGAAAAACCATTAAATGTCGACCAATACATAGCACGATTTCCGAAAGAAATTCAAGATCAATTACAAGATATTAGAAACATCATTCGTACTATAGCTCCTGATGCCGAGGAAGTGATAAGCTATAATATGCCCGCTTACAAACAAAATGGCATCGTTGTATATTTTGCTGGATATAAAAATCATATTGGCTTTTACCCTACTCCTTCTGGCATTGAAGCGTTTAAAAATGAATTCCAAAAGTACAACTATTCGAAAGGAGCTGTACAATTTCCTATAGATGCACAATTGCCCAAAGAACTGATAGAAAGAATTGTCCTTTTCCGGATCAATGAAAATAGTAAGCGTGTAAAGAACTAAATTTTACCAATCAATTGCTGTTTTTCCGATACTTTTTAAGAAGGAATTGGTTTGACTAAAATGCTTATTTCCAAACCATTTACCTTGGTTAGCACTCAGTGGCGAAGGATGTCCTGACTCAAGTACCAAATGCTTATTCCGGTCAATATTCTTTCCTTTTTTAATGGCAAAATTTCCCCAAAGTAAAAAAACCAATTGCTCTTTGTTGTCCGATAAAATTTTTATGACCTCGTCTGTGAAAGTTTCCCAACCCAGTTTTTGATGGCTACCAGCTTGATTTTCTTTAACAGTTAATGTCGCGTTGAGTAACAAAACACCTTGTGATGCCCAGCGTTGCAAATTTCCAGAAGTCGGAATGAAAATGGTGTCCAAATCATCATTAATCTCTCTGAAAATATTGCGTAATGAAGGAGGAATTTTAACACCATCATTAACCGAAAAACACAGTCCATTAGCTTCACCTAAACCATGATAAGGATCTTGACCTATAATTACAACTTTTACAGCTTCATAGGAACATTGGTTGAAAGCTTCAAACACTACTTCTTTTGGAGGAAAACATATACTGCGTTGGTATTCTTGTTCTACAGCATGCCACAAATCAGTAAAGTAGTGCTTTTTAAATTCGCTAGCCAAAACCGTTTGCCAAGATGAAGAAATCGTCGTCAACATTTCATAAATTTTACCAAAAATATAAAAATCTGAATCAATTTGGACTTATAACTTTGTAACTTTGACTTTTATTTTTGTTCCAATACACGAATGCCTAATTTTAAACTACCACGACCCTAATACATGATTTCAATTACTGAAAAAACGCTTCAAGATTTAGAGTTTTCTACTATATTACAAACCTTGTCTGATGGTTGCAATACCGAAATGGGAAAAGCTAAAGCCATGCAGATTGTACCGTTTAAGGATAAAGAACCTTTGATGGATAATTTGCTTCAGACTTCAGAATATTTATCTTCTTTTACCAACAACAACGCGATATCCAATCATGGTTTTGAATCCATAACCAACGAACTTCGATTTCTAGCCATTGAAGACAGTCAATTGGAAGTTTCTGGATTTAGAAAAATTGCATCTTTATCGGAAACGTCGAATACTTTGATTTTGTTTTTGAAGAAATTTCATGAATACTATCCAAAACTTCATGAAAAAGCATCCAAAATTGAAGTAACTAAATATTTAATTCAAAAAATTGAAGAAGTCGTAGACAAATATGGAGAAGTGCGCGATAATGCTTCGCCAGACTTATTGAATATTCGCCGCGACATCAATTCAGTAAGAGGAAAAGTAAATCAAAGTTTCGGTATCGCCATGACGCAGTACAATGCGTTGGGATATCTTGATGATATTAAAGAAAGTTTTGTAGAAAATCGAAGAGTTTTAGCGGTTTTGGCTATGTACCGCCGTAAAGTGAAAGGTTCTATTTTAGGAAGTTCTAAAACAGGAAGTATTGCCTATATTGAGCCCGAAGCAACCTTGAATTATTCGAGAGAATTAAAAAATTTAGAATACGAAGAAAAAGAAGAAATTACCCGAATATTAAAGCAACTTACAAGAGATATTCGTCCGTTTATCGATTTAATCATTCAGTACCAAGAATTCCTTAGTGATATCGATGTAATTGCATCCAAAGCGAAATATGCCAATAAAATCAATGGAATTCTGCCCGCAATTAATAATGAAAAACGTTTGTATTTCAGAGATGCTTACCATCCGATTTTGTATTTGAATAATAAAAGTAAAAACGAAATCACGCATCCCCAAACCATCGAATTAAATCCTGAAAGCAGTATTATTGTAATTTCAGGACCAAACGCTGGTGGAAAAACCATCTCTTTAAAAACAGTTGGTTTACTACAATTGATGTTACAAAGTGGCCTATTAATTCCGGTGCATGAGCGAAGTGAGACGTTTTTATTTGACAGAATCTTGACTGATATTGGAGACAATCAATCTATTGAAAATCATCTAAGTACGTACAGTTACCGACTCAAAAACATGAACTACTTTTTGAAGAAATGCAACAGTAAAACACTTTTTCTTATCGATGAGTTTGGTACAGGTTCCGATCCCGATTTGGGTGGTGCTTTGGCTGAAGTTTTTCTAGAAGAATTTTACCATCGCGATGCTTACGGAATCATTACGACACATTATACCAATTTGAAAATTTTGGCCAATGAGTTACCAAATGCCACAAACGCCAACATGCTTTTTGACGAACGAACATTGGAACCATTATACAAATTGCATTTAGGACAAGCCGGAAGTTCGTTTACATTTGAAGTTGCACAGAAAAACGGAATTCCATTTGGGTTAATCAACCGAGCTAAAAAGAAAATTGAAGGTGGAAAAGTGCGCTTTGACAAGACAATAGCTACACTTCAAAAAGAACGTTCGAAACTAGAAAAAACATCGCAAACCTTGAAAGAAGAAGAAAGCAAAGCGCGTGATGAAAGTAAAAAAATGGAGTCCATCAATGCTAAAATCAAGCAGAAGCTGGAGAGTTATCAAGAATTGTATGACAGCAATCAAAAGATAATTTATATTGGTCAAAAAATTGAAGATATAGCTGAAAAATACTTCAACAATAAAAACAAAAAAGAGCTTATTGGGGAATTTCTCAAGGTAATAGAAATTGAAAATTCAAAACGAAAAAAGGCTACAGCCAAAGAAATAAAGCAAAAAGAAGTTCTTAAAAAAGAAATTAGTAAAGAAGTCGAAGTTCAAGTAGAAGAAATTCGTAAAGAAAAAAAAGAGAAAAAACTCAAAGCATCGTTAGTTGTTGAAAAGCCAAAAGTAGTTCTGAAAGTTGGCGATAGAGTTCGAATGTTTGATGGAAAAGCAATTGGTACTATTGATAAAATCGAAAAAAACAAAGCCGTAGTAAATTATGGTGTTTTTACATCCAATGTTACGCTTGAAGCTTTAGAATTTGTTGAAAAAGCGAAATAATATGATACAACTGCCCAAAAATAAAAAGATCGTACTCTTTGATGGGATTTGCAATCTATGTGAAAGTTCGGTACAGTTTATTATTAAGCACGACCAGAAAGACGTTTTTCGATTTGTAGCATTGCAATCGGAAATCGGTCAAGAAATCCTAAAATCAATAGGGTTGGACACTAATAAAGTAGACAGTATTGTACTTTACGAACCCGGAACAGCTTACTACTATAAATCGCAAGCGGCTTTAAAAATCGCAAAAAACTTAAGTGGTTGGGTTTCTGTTGTGGGAATCTTTACATTTCTACCAACTTCTTTTTCTGACATAATTTATGATTATATTGCCAAAAACCGCTACAAGTGGTATGGCAAAAAAGAAAGTTGTATGATTCCAACACCTGAATTGAAAGCTAAATTTTTAACGTAAAAAAAAACGACTAATTTCTTAGTCGTTTTTTTATCATGGTTGCCATTAGTTATTCTTTGATGATTTTCTTTACACTACTTCCATTATCAGAATTAACAGTCATCATGTACACGCCTGATTGTAAATCTGACATATTTACTTGCGTTGTAGTAGCATTAATAGTATTTCCAGATTTTACTATTCTTCCGTTTAAATCAGCAATTTCATAAGAGAGTATATTAGATCCATTAGAACCTTCTATAGAAACTAAATCACGTACAGGGTTTGGATATACAGTAAAGGAATAATTTGAAAAAGATTCATTTCCTAATGAGCAATTTCCAGAAAATACAGCTTCTATTCCCAATTGTCCTAAATTTGTCGTTAGTAATGTTAAAGTACCACCAGTTAACGCGCTTGTATTGTATACCGTAGTCAAATTTGGATTAACGTAAGAACCAAGTGGAAAATAACCCGCAGTTGCATTGGCTGTTTGCGCTAAACCTACATGAACTTGTTGGTTTGCAGCTATTGCAATTGGAGTAGGAAATGTAAATGATTTAATGGTATTTAAATCGCCAGCAACTAAAACAGTATTTGGGCTTTGTGCCAATATTGCGCCTGAACTACTTAATAATACCCCAAAAACTGTCTTTCCAACATTCATAGCAGCAGGCGTTTCTGAAGAAATTGCTACATTAACACCAGCAATTGTTGAGGCAACTGAATTTAAAATTGGAGTTGATATTATTCCACTTCCTGTATTAAATCCTACACCAGAAGAATAGCTCACTGCACTTTGACCTTGGCCAGAGACATAACAGGTTGAATTAGTATTAAAATTAAAACTATTATTAGCATTAAATTGATCTGCTGGAACGCTAACACTTAAAACATTTGCACCTAAAGCTGTTGGCGTCCAGCTAGTAAAGTTTACTGTAATAGCTGCTCCGGCTGCTAAAGAGGGAATTGTTTGTGAATTACTGTAGGTATTTGCACCACTTACTCCTGCTGTAACAACTATATTAGTTAGCGCAACATTACTCTTATTTCTAACAATTGCAGATATTGGTGTAGATAAACCTAATGTTGTAGCTATATTACCAAATGAACTAACGCTTTCAACTGCAACATCATTACTGTTTGGATTTACATAACTAAATCGTGTACTTGGTCTAAAACTTGTTGCAGCAAGTGTTGTTGGAGCGGCAGTTGCACTTGCAGCAGAAACACAACCATTGACTAGTCCAGTACTATTTGCACTGTATGTAGCTGGAGTTGTTGCAGCTGTTCCTGTCATTACAAAATCATAAGCAACGTAAATACCTCCACCATTATAAACAAAAGGTGTAGTTAATGTTAAATCGATATTGGTTGCGTTAGCAGGAACTGTATAAGGACCAGAATAAACTTGCGTCATTCCAGCAATAATTGTTGCCCAATCTGTTCCGCGTGTAAATGTTACATCTGCAGAGTTTAGCATGTAAACAATCATGGTTCCAGTTACCGCTGCATTTGCGCCAGCAGTAGTAGAAAAACCAAAAGTGTTTAGAGACGTTCCTGAAATAACTGAATTTAATTCAGAAGCTAAAACAAGAGATGCGCCACG
This sequence comes from Flavobacterium sp. SP2, assembly GCF_057626655.1. NCBI lineage: Bacteria > Pseudomonadati > Bacteroidota > Flavobacteriia > Flavobacteriales > Flavobacteriaceae > Flavobacterium > Flavobacterium solicola. Next base: position 60,637 of record NZ_JBVHBT010000007.1, on the reverse strand, counting down.
CATAAATGAATGCGCACTTGTACCGTTTGGTACACGAACTTGTGTGGTTGTATTTCCAGTCGGTGCATTCAAAAAAATATTCGCTTGACCAAACGAATAGGTTGTTGCAAATACCGCTACTAGGAAAAGTTGAGTAATTTTTTTCATATTTGTTATTTTTATAATTAAGTAAACAAATATATAAACTATTCTTACTTCGTAATCATTATAATCACTATATATTTAAATAAAATATTAAATTTTAATCCTTTTCCCATTTGCCAACAACAGATGTAGCTAGAGCATTTCCAAGAACATTAGTAGCACTTCTAAACATATCGCAAAAATGATCTATTGGTAAGATTAAAGCAATTCCTTCTATTGGAATATCAAACATTCCGCAGGTTGCCGCGACCACAACCAAACTTGCTCTTGGCACACCGGCAATACCTTTACTGGTAAGCATTAATACTAAAAGCATGGTCATTTGCGTTGGCAAATCTAAAGGAACATTGTATACTTGTGCAATAAAAATACTAGCGAAAGTCATGTACATCATGCTGCCATCAAGATTGAAAGAATAACCCAGTGGTAACATGAATGAAACTACTTTGTCTTTGACTCCAAAACGTTCCAATTCTTCGGTAAGTTTAGGAAAAACGGCTTCTGAACTTGTGGTTCCAAATGCAATTACCAACGGACTTACAATTCGTTTTAATAAAATAGTCATGCGACCTTTTAGGAAAATATAACCTACAAGTAGTAAAAATATCCATAATGATGTAATACCAACCATGAATGAAGCAAAGAAATTTTTGTACGTAATCAGCAATTCTCCAGCATCTTTTATAGCAAATACGCCTGCAATAGCTCCGAAAACGCCTAGTGGTGCAAATTTCATTACGTAATTTACCATTTTCAAAATGATGTGCGAGGTTTTGTCTAGAGCGTTTACAACAGGCTTTGCAGAAGTACCTATTGATGCAGCAGCTAAACCAAAAAAGATTGAAAATATTACAATTTGCAAAATTTCATTGGTAGCCATCGCCTCGACGATACTTTTAGGGATGATGTGTTCTACAAAATTTTGAAATGAAAATCCTTGTGTTTTACTAGTTACTTCGGAAGCTGTTGATAAATCTATTTCTCCCAATTTTAAACCTACACCTGGTTCTAAAAAGTTTACCCAAAACAAACCTATCATTAACGATACAAACGACGCTGAGAAAAACCAAGCCATTGCGCGACCTCCTATTCTACCAACTGATTTTAAGTCTCCAAGCTTGGCAATTCCAACGACTAATGTTGTGAAAACCAATGGAGAAATAATCATTTGCACCAACCTAATGAAGATGGTCGCAAGCATTTTTATTTTATCAGAAAAGCCTTTGGCGTCATCTGGAACATAGTTGTTGTGGATGTAAATTCCCAACAAAGCACCAATTACCATTGCTATCAAAATTTGAAATGTTAGGTTGCTTAGAATCGACTTTTTAGGTTCGTGAGTAGTTTCGATAGTGTTCATTTTAAAAGTATTTATGTTTTAGCCCAGATAGTAGTGGGAAGCTTTGTGAAGGAAAACGCTATTTTTTCATGACTAAAAACTGCGACCAACGGAAGCACGTTTTTGGTCTTAGAAAAAAAGCATTTTACAAGCAAACTTGCAACAGATAGCTGGAATTGCTTCTAATAATTAGAATTATAAGTTTTGTTAATAAGGTAAAAATCGGCAAGAACTAGTGCTGTCATCGCTTCGACAATAGGCACGGCGCGCGGCACAACACATGGATCGTGACGCCCTTTTCCTTGCTGTTCTACAATAGTATTTTGATTGGTTAAAACTTCTTGTTTTTGGATTAAAGTGGCGACTGGCTTGAAGGCAACCCGAAAATAGATATCCATTCCGTTGGAAATTCCGCCTTGAATTCCGCCCGATAAATTGGTTTTGGTAGTTCCATCTTCGTTGTATAAATCGTTGTGTTCGCTACCTTTCATTCGTGCGCCGCAAAATCCGCTACCAAATTCGAAGCCTTTCACGGCGTTTATGGATAGCATGGCTTTTCCTAATTCGGCATGCAGTTTATCGAAAACTGGTTCGCCCAATCCGATAGGAACATTTTGGATTACACATGTTATGGTTCCTCCAACGGTATCGCCTTGTTTTTTAATTTCTTTGATGTAGTGCTCCATTTTTTCAGCCGATGCCAAATCAGGACAGCGCACGGCATTGGTTTCGGTTAAGGAGAAATCTAAATCTTGGTAAGGTTTATCGATAAATATTTCACCCACTGAAGATACAAAAGCATTGATTTTAATATCTTTTACAACTTGTTTGGCTATTGCGCCAGCTACTACTCGACTTGCCGTTTCGCGAGCCGAACTTCTTCCACCACCACGATAATCGCGAATTCCGTATTTTTTTTCATACACATAATCGGCATGACTAGGTCGGTACGAATTTTGTATGTGCGAGTAATCGTCTGATTTTTGATTGGTATTTGGAATTAAAAAACCAATTGGCGTCCCGGTAGTTTTTCCTTCGAATAGTCCTGATAAAAGTTGTACTTCATCTTCTTCTTTTCGTTGGGTAACGATGACCGATTGTCCTGGTTTTCTGCGCTGCATTTCGTGTTGAATTGCCTCTAAATCTAGTGTAATTCCAGCAGGACAACCGTCTATAATTCCGCCCAATGCTTCGCCGTGGGATTCGCCAAAAGTGGTGATTTTAAAAAGTGTTCCGTAGCTATTTCCAGCCATTTTATGATGTTTTCAACAAATATAGGATTATTGTTTAAAGTTTAAAAATATTAAGGTTTAAAATATAAAAGTCAAAATGTTGAAAACAATGTTGAAAGAAATTAATTTCTTAACGTTTAACTAAATTTCAATTCACAATTGAAGGTGTAATTTGTAAAACTTCAAATTATACTATTTTGAAAAAACGAAAAGTTGAATTGGTGGTGTTATCGGATGTTCATTTAGGAACTTTTGGATCGCATGCAAAAGAATTGTTACAGTATTTATCGAGTATTAAACCTAAAACGTTGGTGCTGAACGGCGATATAATTGATATTTGGCAATTTAGAAAGTCGTATTTCCCAAAATCGCATTTAAAAGTGATTAAGAAAATTATTGACATGACTTCGAAAGGAACGAAAGTATATTATATTACAGGAAACCATGACGAAATGCTTCGGAAATTTAGCGATTCTATTGTTGGAAATTTCTCGATTATAGACAAGCTGGTTTTGACTCTTGATGATGATAAGAAGGCATGGATTTTTCATGGCGATGTTTTTGATGCTTCGGTACAACACTCTAAATGGGTTGCAAAATTAGGAGGTTTAGGTTATGATTATTTAATATTGACCAATCGATTCGTTAACTGGTGTCTTTCTAAAATGGGAAAGGAACCGTATTCGTTTTCGAAAAAAATTAAAGCTAGTGTGAAAAAAGCGGTGAAATTCATTTCCGATTTTGAAACCACTGCTACCGATTTGGCTATAGAAAAAAAATACGACTATGTGATTTGCGGACACATTCATGAACCTAAAATTACATGGAAAGAAAATAAAAATGGTTCTACGTTGTATTTAAACTCTGGCGATTGGGTTGAAAATTTAACTGCATTGGAATACAACAAAAAACGATGGAAAATGTATAAACATTCTGATTTTGTTGCAACGGAAGAGGAAGATTTGTTTCAAATGGACGACTTAATTAACCAACAATTAGTTGCATCAATAATTATGTCGAAGAAATAATTTTGTTATATTAGCCAATTAATATGATAAAATATGAAACCTACTTTTTTATACGCAATCCTTTTTTTGGCATTATTTACATCTTGTTCTACTGACGAAGAAAACGCAATTGGAACTTCTGCAAATTATTTTCCTTTGGCAAGTGGCAATTTTTGGACGTACGATGTACAAGGACAAACTATTGGAAGAGATTCGCTTTACGTAGCTGGCGATACTATAATTGAAAATAGTGATTTCAAAAAAATGAAGTCGCAATTTTTACCTTTTGGTTTTTTCACGAATTCTTTAGCAGAAAACGGATTGAAGATCAATGGTTCAAAAGTGGTTCTGAGCGGTGGCTTGAATTTTGATCTAGGAACTGGATTACCTTTAAATTTAACAGTTTCAAATTTCACCGTACTTGATGAAAATGCTTCAGCAAATGCGCAATTAAGCACCACAACGGGAACCTTTTCACAGACTTTTGATACATTTCCGCTGACATTCAATTATACTTTAAAATCTGTTGCCGATGGTAGTTTACCAACATTTACTTCACCAGATGGTACCGTGTATACTGATGTTAAAAAAACAAAAATTGTTTTGACTTTAAAGATCACTACCACAACTACGATTCCAGGAACTCCTTTTCCTGTTACTTTAAACTTGTTAGACCAACAAGATGTAATTACGGCAACACAATATTATAGTAAAGACATTGGAATGGTTTATAATAACACCGCTATTACTTACGAGTTCAATCCTCAATTGGCAGATTTTCTTCCAATTCCGGCATCTGGAAACCAAACTCAAGAGGAATTTTTAGATGTTTATGAAGTAAATTAATTATTTCTAAATTTTAAAATCCTATATTTCAGTTAGTTATTAGCCTGCTAAAAATTGTGTAACACTTTATCATTATTATGTAACGATAAAAATCAAGCATAGTATGATATTTGCATAACTAATTTAAATAAATCAATTTATGAAGAAAGTAATTTTATCAGCTTTTATGTTAATCGGATTAGCATTTAGCGCACAAGCACAAGACATTTCAAAAAACGCATTAGGATTACGTTTAGGAGATAACGACGGATTTGGTGGAGAAATATCGTACCAAAGAGGTCTAGGAGATAACAACCGTTTGGAGTTGGATTTAGGTTTCAGAAACAGTAATGATGTAGATGCTTTCAAACTTACAGGTTTATACCAATGGGTTTGGAATATTGAAGGAGGTTTTAACTGGTACGCTGGTGTTGGTGGTGGTTTAGGAAGCTGGAGTTATGACAGAAGAATTGGAAACGACAGATTCGAAGATGATGGTACATTCGCATTTATTGCTGGTGACCTAGGAATCGAGTACAATTTTCAAGAAGCTCCAATTCAATTGGCTCTAGATATTAGACCAGAATTGTATTTTAATGACAATGATAATTTTAGAGATGATAATTTTGGACCAGATTTAGCTTTAGCTATCCGTTACAGATTCTAGTCTTTGAATTTAATACAACAAAAAATCCCAAGAAGTAGTTCTCGGGATTTTTTTATTTTATTTCAATTGGCTTTTTAGATTTTACTTTAAGGATATAATATGGTTTTGTAATCGCAGTTGTAGCCATTCCTGATGGTGGGACTTCTTTCAAAGTAATGCTGATTTTATCGGCTAACTCCTGAATACTTTCGACTTCTAAAGTATAGCCACCTGAGTTTTTTTCACCCATATTGACCAAAATAAAATTAGAAGTTTTAATATCATCTGGTTTTAAATAGGGTTTAATTATTTCATCATTAAGTAGCATTTTGAATTCATTCTCTTCTGATATTATTTCGTAAAATTGAAAACTACCGCCACCATAATCGCTTCCAAAAAGCACATCATACAACGGTTTGGACTCGAGTGGTTTTTTAAAAGTTGAACACGAAGTTAGAATAATAGCAAATGCTAGTACGCTAAATTTTTTCATGAATTGACTGAATTGCTTTTTGGTAAATGTCTTCATAAATTGGTAAAATATTTTTAATATCAAATTGTTTGGCAACTTGAAGCGCATTCTTTTTAAACGTATTTAACGTTTCAATATTGCTTAAAATTTTCAACGCATTGTCCGCCATCTCATCAATATTTCCAACATCTGAAAGATAACCTGAAATTCCATCAAAATTTACTTCAGGCAAACCACCCGAATTACTTGATATTACCGGAACACTCCAAGCCATTGCTTCTAATGCTGCAAGTCCAAAACTTTCGGTTTCTGATGGTAGCAAAAATAAATCGGTGTAGGATAAAATCTTATCAATTTCATTACTGTTTCCAAAAAAGATCACTTTATCTTGGACACCTAGTTCTTCGCACAAACGTTCTGCCTTTTCTTTTTCAGGTCCATCACCTACCATCATCAGTTTGGCTGGTAAACTTTGTTGCACTTTATAAAATATTTTTATTATATCTGGAATTCGTTTTATCTTTCTGAAATTACTAATGTGTGTTATGATTCGCTCTTCTGGTTTTGCCATAACCGAACGTTCACATCGAATTTCGCGTTCGTTTCTGTCTTTCCCTAATTCGATAAAATTGGGAACAACATGAATATCTTTTTTAATGTTGAACAATTTGTAGGTATCGTCTTTAAGACTTTGAGAAACAGAGGTCACAACATCTGATTTATTGATGCTAAAACTTACTGCTGTTTTATAAAATGGATGATTTCCAACCAAGGTAATATCGGTACCATGAAGCGTTGTTACCATTGGAATTACAATACCTTCGTCTTTTAACATTTGCTTAGCCATATATCCTGCGTAAGCGTGTGGAATGGCATAATGAACATGAAGCAGCTCAATTTTATATAATTTCACCATATCAACCAACTTACTTGACAGTGCCAATTCGTAAGGTTGATAATGAAATAATGGATATTCAGGAACATTGACTTCGTGATAATGTACATTGGAGTTTAAAAGTGCCAATCGAACTGGTTGTCGGTAGGTAATAAAGTGTATTTCGTGTCCGCGATGGGCTAATTCCAAACCAAGTTCAGTAGCAACAACGCCACTACCACCAAAGGTTGGATAACAAACTATTGCAATTTTCATAGTTTTAATTTAAAAGAATTTTCCCTCGTAATATCCAGTTACTGGTATTTGCAGACTGCTTGAGAATGGAGATATTGATGCATTAACAAAAGTAATTTTAAAAAAATTATTTCCAATATCAGTAATTGTTACTGCACCTTGTTTAAAAATATAATTATCATTGGTGTTAATAAATGAACCAGTTGCCATTTCATTATTAGGTAAATTATTATTAATGAAATTATATGTGCCATTTATAGAAGCATTACTATTGGGATAGGTTATTTTTATTTCCATATCTCCATTTGTACTAAATGTTTGATCGTTTTTTATGAGTGTAAATGTCCTCCTGTTGGCTTGACCATTATTAACGCCAAGTTCTAAAAATGTAGACAACGTGGCAGGTGATATTGTAGGCTGAAAAGAAACCTGATTTATGTTGATGTTGGATATATTATTTGGATTAACAATTGGATCAGTATTACTACTTGCTTGATCGTTATCTTTAGAACAACTTGCGAGTAAAACAAATACAAAACTTATAATAGATAAATTTTTAATCATTATTTTAAGATTTATTAAGCTATAATTTTAGGTTCAAACTATTTCACATCAAATATAAGAAATCTAACGGTCCAAAATTGCACTTTGAATTACTTTCTGAATATCTTCACGAATATTTTCCTTAGACAATCTGTTGGCAGCATTTGAATCAGGGAATGTCCTGTTGGAAAGAAAAACATAAATAATTTCGGTTTCAGGATCTGCCCATGCCATCGTACCTGTAAAACCCGTATGGCCAAAACTTGACATTGAAACACAACCGCAAGTTGGACCAGCACCATTTATTTGAGGTTTGTCAAATCCTAAACCTCTTCTGTTTCCTTGAGCACAAAAATGACAGGTATTAAAAGTATCAAAAGTAGTATTGGTAATGTATTGAATGCCTCCATAATTTCCTCGATTGAGATACATCTGCATCATTTTAGCTACATCCATAGCATTGGAGAAAATACCGGCATGACCTGCAATTCCACCTTCCATTGCAGCTTCCATATCATGAACGTAACCTTGTACTAAACTATGACGAAAATAAGTATCTATTTCTGTTGGAGGAATAACCGACTTATCAAATTTTTGCAACGGATTGTATGTGGTATTGTTCATTCCTAGTGCTTTATAGAAATTCTCCTGACTCAAATCGCTAATCGATTTTCCATATAATTTTTCCAAATACTCTTTAAAAATTATAAATGTAAAATCGCTGTATCGGTATTCTTTTTTATCAATTAGTTTACTCTCTACAATCTGTTTCATGATCGTATCTTGATAATCGTTTTTAATGAAAAGACTATCCGAAACTTGTTTGGAAAAATCGGCCGTTGCAATTTTGCTATAATATTTATCGGATGGTTTTCCTAGGCTGTCCAACGTTTGCTTGTAAAACGGGATCCACGCTTGAAGCTGTGCATAGTGAGAAAGCAATTCTTTAAAATTAATATCTTGCTTGTTAGAGTTTTTGAAAACCGGAAGCATATCGCCCAACTTACTATCTAAAGACACTTGTTTTTTATCGTAAGCTAGCATCACATTTGGCAATGTCGAAACCATTTTAGTAATCGAAGCTATATCATAAATATCACTATTTTTAACCTTTTCTTTATTTTCATAGGTATGAAACCCATACGATTTTTGATAGATTACTTTACCTCTTCTTGCCACTAAAAGTTGAATGCCTGGCGTCATTTTTGCATCGATAGCTTTAGTAGCAATTCCGTCAATTTTTGACAAAATTTCTTTACTCATTCCTACATTTTCTGGTGCTGTGAAACCAAGTCGGTTGATAACATCGGTTTGCAAACCAAAGTTTACTGGAAATAATTCGTTTATTGTAACTGGTAATTTTCCTTGTGCAGAAAATCCTCCAAATAGCAATTCGGCAGAAACTTCTTGTGCGATGTCAGAATTCTGATACGACATAATTACCGCTTCGATTCCGTCAAAATTTACAACAGGAGAAAGCGAATAGGGCTTAGTAAAAGCGTCTAAAATAACCACATTATTGTCTGCAATTTTTTGCAACCAAACTAATTCTGTCTCAGTAAAATCATGCTTTTTCCAAGCTCTATCCGATTTATGAAAACCAACAATCACCGTATTAAAAGACTTTAATTTTACGTTCAACGAATCTATATTATCTGAAGCAACTTCAGTTACATCTGTATACTTTTTAAGAGTTGAAACAAAGGCTGAATTTACATCATCACCAAGTTTTACATAGGCAATTTTTTGATCTAATTTTTTAATCGGAAGAATGTTGTCTTGATTTTTTAATACTGTAATGGCATGTTCGTACAGTTGATATTGCAAAGCATCTTTGGATGATGCATTCAAATCTTGATCTAAATTTCGAGTTTCGATTGGTTTGAATTTATGCAATCCCGATTTGTATTTGTAATGTAAAATCTTTTTGACAGATAATGCTAATCGGTCTTCTGTAATAATAGAATCCTGATAGGCAGCGCATATTTTTTCATAAGCCAATGGCACGTTTTCTGGAAAAAGCAGAATATCATTTCCGGCTAAAAATGCCTGTAAATCAATATCTCCAGGACTCAAATATTTACTTGCCGCTTTCATATTTAGGGCATCTGTAAATATTAAGCCATCAAAACCAAGTTCTTTTTGAAGCAAATTAGTAACCACATTATATGAAACCGACGTAGGTACATTCTCTTTTTGTTCTAAACTAGGAACATTAAGATGCGCTACCATAACAGACACTAATCCTTCATCAAACATACGTTTGTACGGATAAAGTTCTACGTTTTCCAATCGATCTTTAGAAAAATTGACCAAGGGTAATGCATAATGCGAATCGGTTGCCGTATCGCCATGACCTGGAAAATGTTTTCCGGTCGAAAAAATACCTTGACTTTGCGCGCCGTTCATCAATGCAATGGCATGTTCGGTAACATTAGTTTTATCTTCACCAAAAGAACGATGACCAATAATTGGGTTTTTAGGATTGGTATTGATATCTAATACCGGAGCAAAATTGAACTGAACTCCTAACCTTTTAGATTCTTTGGCCATATTTTCGCCAACTTTTTTAATCAAATTCAAATCTCGAACCGCTCCAAGCGTCATATTCCATGGATACTTATAGGTAGAATCCAATCGCATACTCAAACCCCATTCGGCATCAATTCCAATAAACAAAGGTGTTTTGGATTTACCTTGAAATCGATTTGTTAGAACTGCTTGACGATTTGGTCCACCTTGAAAAAAAATTAATCCACCAACTTTACTTTCTTCAATAAGCTTATCCAATTCTTTAAAATGAGTTTCATCTTTGTTGGAATAGGCTGCAACCATAAATAATTGACCAATCCGTTCGTCAAAAGTTAGATTTTTATAAACGCTATCTACCCATTTGGTTTCAGCTTCAGTTTCTGGAAAGAAATTTTTGCGTTGATCTTTAGGTTGTGGCTCGTATTCAGGTTCAATTGTTGCTACAGCTACTATCGCACGATTGATGGTATTCGTGTTTTTTTTTGTACCGCAATTGGTTACTGAAAGTAAAATTATAAATAACGATGCTAATTGAAGGGTATTTTTCATTGTTGTATTTTTGACTTATTCTCAATTTGATTATAAGTAATGAAATTATATAGTAATCGAAAAGTTAGACTCTCATCTAACTTTTTAATAAAAACGAATTGGCAAGAAAATTATTTCAAATTTTAAGAAACTTTAAGATTAGAAAAAACGGCTGTGCCAACTCTCTGCTGCTGGAATTTCCCAACCATCTTTAAATTCTTCAATAGTATTGACTAAATTGTTAAAGACGATTGTATTTTCTGAAACTGATTTGTCCTTAGCTAATTTTTTAAATTCTAATAAAGTTTTGTAAGTAACAAATTCACCTTGCTTGAAGGCTACGTTCATTTTATCTAGTAAATCAACTTCATATTTTTGCTCTAATTGCTGAATAAATTCAACCGATTTATCAATAGAACAACCTGTTGCTTGTTGTACTTCTTGATTGACCGCAAGGATAATGAATCGATTGTATTTTATCTGATAAGAAGCTTCCAACGAAGTTCCGTGCGCTGCCCAATTAGTAATAAAATCGACCAAATCTTTTTCAATATCAGTCACTTCAGCTTCTGAAAATTTTCTGCTAGATTGATAAATCCAGATTCTAGACTCTTCTGGTAAATTTTCGAAAGGTATATACATAATAATATTAGATTTTAGATATTAGATACTTATATATCTAAAATGTCAAAAGAGTTATAAATCTTGCGCATTAGCAATAAGTTCGGCAATATCCATAACTTTTACATCAGCTTCTTTTTCTTTGTTTTTTACACCGTCAGTCATCATGGTATTACAAAAAGGACAACCTGCTGCGATGATGTCTGGTTTGGTTTCTAAAGCTTGTTCTGTTCTTAAAATATTTACTTCTTTGTTACCCGGTTCGGCATCTTTAAACATTTGCGCTCCACCAGCACCGCAACACAAACCGTTAGCTTTAGAACGCTTCATTTCTACCAATTCGGCATCTAATTTTTCGATTAATTCTCTTGGCGCTTCATAAATATTATTGGCTCTTCCAAGATAACACGGATCATGAAAAGTAATTTTTTTGCCTTTAAACTGTCCGCCTTCAATACTTAATCTGCCAGCGTCTAATAGTGATTTTAGGAACTCTGTATGATGAATGACTTCGTATTTTCCTCCTAATTCGGGATATTCATTTTTTAGTGTATTGAAACAATGTGGACAGGCAGTTACAATTTTTTTAGCTTCATAAGCATTTAGAACCTCAATGTTCATCATGGCTTGCATTTGAAAAGCAAATTCATTTCCTGCACGTTTTGCTGGATCACCAGTACAACTTTCCTCAGTTCCTAGAACTGCGAATTCTACATTGGCACGATTTAAAATTTTTACAAATGCTTTTGTAATCTTTTTGGCTCTATCATCAAAACTTCCTGCACATCCAACCCAAAATAATACTTCTGGTTGCTTGCCTTGCGCTAACATTTCGGCCATTGTTGGCACGTTCAATACTTCTGACATTTTTTTAATATTTATGTGGTTATTTGGTTATTTGTTTATTCGAATTACCAAATGAACAAATAATCAAAACACTTATTCATGTTGTCCATCGTCAAAAACCTCGATGGTTACTTCTTTTTCAATTAAATCGGTAAATTTTCCACGGTAGCGAGTAGCTTTAACCAAATGATTATCAATCCAATGATAGTTTCCTCCTCTTGGTTTTCCCATTACCATGCCGTGGTATTTGAAACCATGCTTTTTAAGCCATTGTTCGGTAACTTCTCTATGTGCTTCCGTTCTTGAGGTAAAAAAGAAAATTACATGACCTTCATCATACCATTTATTTAAGGTGACTAAAGCATCTGGATATAATTCTGCTGTAAGCATACGTTCTGGTTGCTCATTAGGAATATCGTCGCAAATAGTTCCGTCAATATCTATAAGATAATTCTTAATTCCGTTTGCTAAAATTGGACTGATTAATTCACCATTTTCAGTTAACGGTTGGAGGTTTTTTTCAATGTCTTCTGTGTTCATCTTTTCTTTTTTAAAAAATTATTAATTGTATGCATCAACATTTTTCTAACCTCACATTATAGAAAATTGTTTGTTATTCATTTTATTCGTTTTTCCAATTCAAACGATCTTGTTGATTGTATTGCCATGGCGCGCCATTATTTTCAATATTAGTCATCATCGCATTTAAAGACATTGGCGCCGCACTTTGCTCCATAACCAAAAATCTTCTCATGTCCATAATTATCGACAATGGGCTAATGTTTACTGGACATTCTTCTACACAAGCATTGCAAGAGGTACATGCCCAAAGCTCTTCGGCAGTGATGTAATTATTTAACAAGGATATATTATCTGGAATAAAAACACCTTTATTTTTATCAATATTTCTTCCTACTTCTTCCATCCTATCACGCGTATCCATCATGATTTTTCTAGGCGAAAGTTTTTTACCCGTTTGATTTGCTGGACAAGCATCGGTACATCTTCCACATTCGGTGCAAGTGTAAGCGTTTAACAATTGAACCCAATTTAAATCTTGAACATCAGAAGCTCCAAATTTACTTGGCACCGCGTTCTCATCTACTACTGGAGTCGCATACGGATCGGCATTTGGATCCATCATTAATTTTACTTCGTTGGTAACACTTTCTAAATTATCAAATTGACCTTTTGGATTTAAATCGGCAAAATAAGTATTTGGAAACGCTAGTAAAATATGTAAATGTTTTGAATAATAAAGGTAATTTAAGAACACTAAAATTCCAGAAATATGCAACCACCAGAATGTTCTTTCCAACATTACAACGGCGCTTTCTGACATTCCATTAAAGATAGGAGAAATAAAATGACTCACTGGAAAAGAACCGGCTTGCACGTAATGCGAAACTCCAGCTTGTTGCAACCAAAAATCGGAAGCATTCATTAGTAAAAATAAGGACATCAAAACTACTTCAAAATACAGAATGTAATTGGCGTCTGATTTTGGCCAACCTTTTAAATCTGAACTTATGAAACGTTTTAATTTGATAACATTACGACGTAACCAAAAAATCAAGACTGAAACTAATACTAATAACGCTAAGATTTCAAAACTTCCGATCAGTACATTATAAAAACTACCTAAAAATTCAAAAACTCTATGTGTACCAAATAATCCATCGATTATGATTTCTAAAACTTCGAGATTAATAACAATAAACCCTACGTATACTATTATGTGTAAAATTCCCATCACAGGTTTTTTTACCATTTTAGATTGTCCAAGTGCAATCAAAGCCATATTGTTCCATCGAGCTGATGGATTATCGGTTCGATTAACTTCTCTTCCTAATTTGATATTACGGATTAATTTTTTAACATTAACAGTAAAATAACCTACTCCTAGTAGTAGAATAATTGCGAAAAATATATTGTCTAAATAGCTCATCTCTTTAGAGTTATTAAATTGAAAAAAACATTATTTTTTAATAGTATCGGATGCTTTTGGACCAGTATAAGGTTTGTTTTTCTTACCAAATAATGATATATTAACATATCGTGTTGGATACAATCGAACATCTTGTAATAACAATTCTAACTCTTTCGAGGTTTTAGAAAAATTATTGTACAACGTTTCATCTTTAATAAGTTTGCCCATAGTACCTTTTCCCGATTCTAAACTAGCCATCATTTTATCAACGTTAACAATTGTTTTTTCTAATGCTTTTACGGTTTGACCAATATTTGCTTGTGCCAAAGAATCTGATAATTTTGAAAAATTACCCGAAGCCTTTTCCACATTAGTCATGGTATTGGAAATTTTTGAGTTATTTGCAGCTAGCAAAGAGTTTACTTGAGTTGAGGCAATTTTAAACTGAGCAATGGTTTCATTTAAATTAGCCAAACTTGCTTGTAAATTTTCTCTAGTCTTGGCATCAAAAATTTGATTCACACTTAGCATTACAACATTTGCGTTGTCTAATAATTTTTCAAGTTTTTGCTTCAAAGGATCGATTTGACCCACAATTCCGTCTAACATTCCAGGTTTTACAGATGAAACTAAAAATTCTTCAGACTCAGTTGGAACACTATTTTTGGTATTCACTATGATAGCAATTTGCTTTCCTCCAATTGGGCTTGGCGAATAAATTTCGGCAATACTACCTTTGGTTATTGGAAAATCGTTTTTTATTTGCAATTCTACTAAAAGTTTTCCATCAGGTTTCAAATCAATTGCTTTAACTTTTCCGATTGTTAAACCGTTTAAAGTAACTGGCGATGACGGAATTAATCCTTCAACATTATCGTATTGAACATATAATTTTTTATAGCTTGAAAGCAAATCGCTTCCTTGTAAAAATCGGTAACCCCAAATAAATAATAGGATTGATGCAATAACTAATACTGCTGTTTTAATTTCTCTTGTTAATTTCAAAATAGTAATTTTTTACAAAATTAGATAAAATAATTGGGTTATTGACTAATTGCTTCTTTGACACTGATACTTTTTCCATCTTTAAAAGCAATTATAAAAGCTGTTGTATAACCTTTACCTTTAGCATCGGTCAATAGTTTTTTTGCTTCATCATAATTAGATGTATTGCCGTAAAGATATTTATAAATAGAACCGCTTTTAGAAACAGATACGTTTTTTAATCCTTTAAAGTTGCTTGAAACAGTCTCTACTTTTTTAGCACTTGCCGAAAGTTGTACTTTAAAAACTACACCACTAGTATTTTCAACTGTTTTAGTTTCAATTTTATCTTTTACCGAATCTATTTTATTGGAACTAACCGCTTTTGTTGGAACATCTTCAACACGATCGGATGGCTTTTCAGAAGGTGCTTCGTAACTTCCGCCATCAAAATTTTCTTTTTTATAACTAATTATTGCATCGGCAATAGCTTTGGCAATTTCGTTCTGTCCTTCCTCCGAATCCAAATAAGCGCCTTCTTTCGGATTAGAAATAAAACCCGTTTCAATTAAAACTCTTGGCATGTAAGCCTTGTGTAAAACCATATATGGTGCTTGTTTTACACCACCACCACGACTTTTCTTACCTAAATCTTTTACAAATCGATCTTGAACTTTTCCAGCTAAAACAATGCTGTTTTCTATAAACTCTTCTTGCATGATGGTCATTCCCAACATCGATTCGGGCTTGTTCGGATTAAAACCTTCGTATTTATTTTTGTAATCTTTTTCTAAAGTAATTACCGAGTTTTCTTTTTTGGCTGCTTCTAAGTTGGAGGCGTTTTTGGACATACCCATTACATAAGTTTCGGTTCCATCGGCAACTGTATTTTTATTGGCATTGCAATGAATGGATACAAAAATATGCGAATCGGCTCTGTTGGCAATATTGGCACGCTCGACCAAACCTATAAAAACATCGGTTTTTCTTGTATAAATTACCTCAATACCTGGATTTTTATCTAATAACTTTCCTACTTTTAGAACAATAGCTAAGGCAATTTTTTTCTCAATATGTCCGTTATACACTGCTCCAAAATCATGATCACCATGTCCGGCATCTAGTGTAACTTTAAATTTTCCAGACTGCGAGTAGCTATCAAAACCAATAAAAAAAAGTAGTAGTGACAGAATGAATATAACTTTATGTAGGGTTGAAATTTTCAAAATATATTTTTTACAAATTTAAGTATAAATGTTTAAAAACTTAATTTTAATCTGTTTGTATTCCATTTTTATAAGCAACAATAAAGGCTGACGAAAATCCTTTACTTAAAGCTTCAGCTTTTAATAGCAAAGCCTCCTCGTAATTGTTTGTTTCGCCATAATAATATTTATACAAATTAGTATTGTAAACCGATGAAATAGAGGTCAATCCTTCAAAATTACTAGGTACCAAATCGATATTTTTACTACTGGCTAATAACTGAATTTTATAAACTTTTTCATTGTAATCCACTGCAGATTTTGTTGCTGTTTCGCTTTGTATTTGAGTTTGTGGTTGCATCTCAGTATCCAACTGTCCTAGATATTCGTTTTTGTAGTGAATTATGGCATCGGCAATTTGTTTCGCCATACTGTTTTGTCCTTCCTCTGAATTTAAAAATTCACCTTCTTCTTTATTGGATAAAAAACCCAATTCAATAAGCACACTTGGCATGTATGCAGCATCAAGAACCCAAAGTGGCTGTTGCTTTACGCCTCGAGTTTTTCTACTTAACTTAGTGGTAAAATTATCTTGAATTTTAGTTGCTAAATTGATACTGTTATTCAAATTATCTTCTTGAACTATAGTCAAACCTAACAACGACTCAGGATTTTTGGGGTCAAAACCTTTATAAGTTTGTTTGTAATTGTCTTCCAGATAAATTACGGCGTTTTCACTTTTGGCAACTTCCAAATTCATATCGGCACGCGATAAACCCATTACAAAAGTTTCGGTACCTGCTGGACCAAAATTTTTAACCGAATTACAATGAATTGAAACAAACAAATTGGCATTGGCTTTATTTGCAATTTTAGGACGATTAACCAATTCTATAAATTCGTCGGTGACTCTGGTATAAATAATTTTAAAATCCCGATCTTTAGCAAGATACTCACCAACTTTTAAAGTGGTTTTCAATGCAATGTCTTTTTCTACAAAGCCGTGATAGGAATTTCCAGGATCTTTTCCACCATGACCTGCATCCAAAATAATTGTGAACTTTTCGCTCTGAGAAAAGACACTATTTACGATACAAAAAGTTAAAAATAAGAGTATTAGTGCCGATTTATATGTAAATTTCATTTGTAACGTTAATTTTAATTAAAACTGCTAGTTTATAATTTTATTATTTGTCTATTTTTGACGAAAAATAATCTGTAAGTTTGGCTGTTCAAAAACTAAGCCACATTTTTACAAAAATAGTATTAAAACCGTTGCGTACAAACTTATTTTATATCGTTTTATTATCAATTTTTCTAACAGTAGGAAACCTCAGTTTGTTTGCACAAGAAACACGTGCAAAAAACAAAAATTTATCTGTTAAAAAACCTGCCATTGAACCTGCAAAAGAGAAAACTCAAGTAATTAACAATGAAGGGATTATTGTTACAGAAGAGGAAAAAGTAACTGTAGTAAAAGCAAATGATTCATCTAAGAAGAAAAAATCAATATTAGAAGGAAAAGTAAAATATAAGGCAAAAGAATATGCTCGTTTCGATCAGAAAAAGCAAACCTTAACGCTGTATGACGAAGCCGAATTATTTTATCAAGATTATGAATTAAAATCGGGTATTATTGTAATGGATTACACTAAAGACGAAGTGTATGCAGGACGTTTGAAAGATTCTACCGGAAAATACATTCAATATCCTAAATTCAAACAAGGTCAAAATGTAATTGAACCAGATTCTATTCGATTCAATTTTAGAACTAAAAAAGCGCTGGTTTGGAATTCAAGAACCGAACAAGGTGATATTCGAGTAAAAGCCGACATTACTAAAAAAGAAAACGATTCGGTTTATTTCATGAAAGATGCACGATTTACTACATCTAAAAATATAGACGATCCAGAATATTACTTTATTACCACAAAAGCCAAATTTGTTCCTGGAAAAAAAATTGTTGTTGGTCCTACTAATATGGTAATTGGAGGAGTACCAACACCAATATTTTTACCGTTTGCTTTTTTTCCAATGACTGATACAAGTCGCTCGGGAGTTATTATTCCAAGTTACGGACAAAGTAACCAACGTGGTTATTCGTTGCAAAACGGTGGTTATTATTTTGCTTTAAGCGATAACTATGATTTAGCCATATTGGGAGATTATTATACCAATGGTAGTTATGGAATGCGTTTCGAATCAAGCTATGCAAAAAAATATAAATTTACAGGAAATGTAAATGTCCGATTTGAAAATCTTATCAACAGTGAACGTGGATTTCCGGATTATGCTAAGACAAGCATTTATAATATCCAATGGTCACACAGTAAAGACTCTAAATCCAATCCGAACTCTAGATTTTCAGCTTCGGTGAATTTAGGTAGTAGCCGTTATTTTACACAATCTATAAATCAAGTAAACATTGGTTCTACCCTAAACAATACTTTAAGTTCTTCAATTTCTTATTCTAAAACTTTTAATACGGTTCCGCAGGTTAATATGTCGTTAACTGCAACGCATTCGCAGAATACACAGACGCAGCAAATCAATATGACTTTACCAACGCTTCAGGCAAGTGTGGACCGAATATTTCCATTCGCATCAAAAAATGGCGTGAAAAAAGGTTTTATTAAGAACATTAATTTTCAATATAATTTGCGTGGTGAAAACCGAATTGTAACTACAGATTCTTTATTTTTTAAATCTGAAATGTTTAAAAATGCTGAAACAGGTTTTCAACACAGCATTCCGCTGAGTACCAATTTTAAAATTTTTAAATTTTTCAGTGCCACAACATCTGCTAACTATAACGAAGTTTGGGCTTTTAAAACAATCAGAAAATCATTTGATCCTACAACGAATAAAGTAATAGATACTAAAGTCAATGGCTTTGATGCTTTTAGAACGTATACTTTTTCTAATAGCATTGGAACCACGGTTTACGGTACGTTCAATTTTGGAGAAAATAAAAAAATTCAGGCAATTAGACACGTGATGCGTCCATCTATCTCACACAGTTATGCACCAAGTTTCGAAAGATATTACGATACTTATGCAGCTGATGGAAGTGGAAGAATGATAAGAGACTACACCAGATTTGAAGGAAACGCTTTTGGAGCACCAGGAAAAAATTATTCCAATAATTTAGGATTTAGCATTAGTAACACGTTTGAAGCTAAAGTAAAAGATCGAGATTCTACGAAAACGGAACCTAAAAAAATAATGCTTTTAAACAATTTAAATTTTTCAACTGGATACGATATGGCTGCAGACTCTTTGCGTTGGTCGCCAGTACGAGTAAGTGGTGGAACACAATTGTTTAAACAAAAAATGAACATCAATTTTGCAGCAACCCTTGATCCGTATGCATTGGACAATAATGGTAGAAGAGTTGATACGTTCAACATAGACAATGGAGGAAGTTTGTTTAGAATGACAAGTACTAACATGACTCTAAATTATTCTTTTGCAAGTTCTGATAATGATAAAACTAAGAAAAATAAGCAAAGTGTAAGAAATGGTGGTCGCGAAGACGACTTATTTGGAACCAATACCGATTTAAGTGATCGACGAGAAAGTCAGTTTGAAGAAGATGAAAAAGATGATGGACTCGAAGAACCCATAGAATTTTATAATACTAAGCTTCCTTGGGATATGAACCTCGCCTATTCGTTGACCTACAGTAATAACAGTAGAGAAAATAAAATAATTGGAAATTCCTTAATGATATCTGCCAATACCGATTTAACTCCTAAATGGAAGATTGGTGCCTCAACAGGTTACGACTTTGTTCAAAAAGGTGTTACGTTTACCCAACTGCGTTTTGAGCGCGATTTATTAAGCTGGAGAATGGATTTCAATTGGGTACCATTTGGAACCAACGCTTATTGGGGATTTTTTATTGGTATCAAAGCAGGAATTCTTAGCGATATCAAGTACGATAAACAAAACCAACCTGATAGAACGTTACGTTAAACTAAATAAAATGAAAACAATAATCAATACAGAAAAAGCACCTGCTCCAATTGGACCATACAACCAAGCGATTCTAAAAAATGGAGTTTTATATACTTCGGGTCAAATTGCTTTAAATCCTGAAACTATGGAGTTAGTTTTAGACTCTATCGAAATGGAAACCAAGCAAGTTATGGAAAATATGAAAGCTGTTTTAGCAGCCGCTAACATGACTTTCGAAAATGTTGTAAAAACTTCCATATTCATTATGGATATGAACGATTTTGCTAAAATAAATGAAGTCTACGGAAGTTATTTTAACCCAGAAACTGCGCCAGCTAGAGAAACGGTTCAAGTGGCATGTCTTCCAAAAAATGTAAATGTAGAAATTTCAATGGTAGCTGTTTTATAACAACATCCCTTTTACGAATAAAAAAAAGTCTGGAATAACATCCAGACTTTTTTGTTGCTTTGAAATCAAATGATTAATCTAAAACAAAACTTACTACAATATTAGATGTAATTTCCATCTCTCCAACTGCGATTGTTTCTCTTTGAACCGATTCATCTGCCATAGCAGTCATTGCCATTGCTGATTTAAACATCGGTTGTGGAAAATAATTTTGAGAGTTATCTGAAATTACTAAAGCTTTTCCAACTTTCTGTCCTGGTAAAACCGATACATAATCGTCAGCTTTTCGTTTAGCATCTTTCATGGCTATTTTTCTAGCTTCCGACTGATATTGTTCCATTTTAGAAGATTTAAATTCTACATTATCGATTCGGTTTACACCAGCATCAACCAATCCTTCCATCAGTTCATCGTATTTTGCCAAATCTTTTAAATGAATACTAATTGTTTGAACCGCAATATAACTGTGCTTTTTGGTATTGTAATCGTAATTCGGATTCAATGCAACTCGTTGCGTAATAACATCTTCTTTAGGTAACTTCATTTTCTTGATGTATTGGATTACTTTGTCAACTGCAACATCATTGTCTTTCTTTACCTCAACAGCTTTTGTTCCTTTAGTTTCTACCGAAATCGAAATCAATGCTTGATCGGGTGTCACTTTTACTTTTCCTTCTCCTGAAACTGTAATTTGAGGAATCTGCTTTTGTTGATCTTGTGCTTGCGTCATAATTGCAAAAAGTGTGGCTAAAATTAATACTGCTTTTTTCATGTTTTACTTGTTTAGTTTTTTTGATTAATTCAAAAGTTATGCCAATTATAACTTGCCTTGCTTTGCCATAATAAACAAAATAACTATGGGCACTGCTAACAAAATGACACTCAAACCATTGTAGGACATCACAGATGGATATTTCATAATCGTAATAACATAACCACCAATTGCACCACCAAAATGCGCCGTGTGGCCAATATTATCATTCTTAGCTCTCATTCCGTAAATGGAATAAAGTAAATAGGCAATTCCGAATAAATAACCCGGAATAAAACCATAAATCAATATTCTTGGTTCAAGTAATATTGCCGAATACACTATTCCTGTAACCGCACCTGATGCTCCAATTGCACGGTAATTATAATCGTCTTTATGAAATAACAACGTTAGCAAACTTCCAAAAAGCAAACTCGCAAAATAGACTAATAAAAAAGAAAAATTACCAATATATTCGCAAACATAAGGTGCAAAGAAATATAATGTTAACATGTTAAAAGCCAAATGCGGAATATCCGCGTGTAGAAAAGCCGAGGTAAACATACGATACTGCTCGCCCGACCTGATGCTTCCAATATGAAATTCTAGCTTTCTAAAAAACGAAATGTCTTCAAAACCTTTCCAACTTACAAGCCCATTAACAACTATTATTGCTATTAAAAAAATATTCTGATACATGATTTATAATTTTAGGTAAAAATAACAATTGTTTACTTAGGATATGTTAAACGAAAGCCATAAAAAAAGTATAAAGTGTATATTTGCAAAAAAAACATACCCATGCAATTTTTACTTTTTATTGTTATATATCCAATTTTATGGTTAATATCCATTTTACCATTTCGATTGCTTTATCTATTTTCTGATTTTATTTACATCATAATTTATAAGATTTTTGGATACAGAAAAAAAATAGTTCGTGAGAATTTAAAAAAAGGTTTACCTCATCTGTCAGATCAAGAACGTCTTATTGTCGAAAAAAAATCATACCACCATCTGTGCGATATTTTTTTAGAAATGATTAAGACAATGACGATTTCTAAGAAAGAAATGAGTAAACGTTATGTTTTTACAAACTTGGATACCTATTTAGAATTAGAAAAAAAAGGAAAAAGTATTGCCTTGTTATGCGCTCATTATGCAAGTTACGAATGGGCTATATCGATGAATCATCATATTAATTTTGAAGGATTTGGTATTTACAAACAGATTTCTAATAAATATTTCGATAAACTCGTTCGTGATATCCGTTCCAAATTTAAAGCACATTTGATTACCACACGCGAAACCCGCAAAACAATTGAACAAAATAAAAATAACGGAATTTTAGGCGTTTATGGATTTGCGAGTGATCAAATTCCTAGCGGAAAAAATACACTTTACTGGAATAGTTTTTTAGGAATTGAAACGCCTATTCATTACGGCGCAGAAGCCTTGGCAAAACAATTTGACATGAATGTCATTTTCTTGAAAGGAAAAAAAGTTAAGCGCGGATATTATGAAGCAACCTTTGAAGTTCTTTCTGAAAATGTTCGAGTAATCCCTGATTTTCAAATATCAGAACTTTTTATACGAAAAGTTGAACAACAAATTATTGAAGCGCCAGAATACTATTTATGGACGCACAAACGCTGGAAAAATAGAAAAAAATAAAAGGTAACTTCTAAATCGAAAACCAAGTAGCCACAATATTTTTTTCTATGTGGAGTGCTTTTTTATGCACAAATTCATTATTATCCCCATTGTAAAAATATTCGTTCTCCCAAGTTTTATGGTTTTCTGCTAGACTCTTAATGCTTTCGCATACAAATTTTATTTCCTCGGTAGTCGTGGTTGGATGAATAGACATTCTAATCCATCCTGGTTTTTTGAATAAATCACCAGACGTTATTTGGCATACCAAATCATGAGATGTTTCTTGATCTACATGCAACAAGTAATGACCGTATGTACCAGCACAACTGCAACCGCCACGAGTTTGAATACCAAATCGATCGTTTAACATTTTTACCCCCAAATTGAAATGCAAATCGTCTATATAAAAAGAAATTACTCCTAGCCTGTTTTGATGCTCTTTGGCTAAAATTTTAATATTATCAATATTCCCTAATTCTTCAAATACATAGGCTACCAATTCATGCTCACGAGCAAGAATATTATTAACACCCATTTTTTCTTTTAACTGAATTGCTAAAGCTGTTTTTATTACTTGCAAAAACCCAGGAGTTCCGCCATCTTCTCTATCTTCAATATTATCAATGTACTTGTGTTCACCCCAAGGATTGGTCCAAGAAACGGTTCCACCACCAGGACAATCTGGCACAGCGTTTTTATACAAATTTTTATTAAAAACCAAAACTCCCGACGTTCCTGGACCACCAAGAAACTTATGTGGTGAAAAGAAAATTGCATCGAGGTAGCTTTCTTGATCTTCTGGATGCATATTAATTTCAACATATGGACCAGAACAAGCGAAATCTACAAAACACAATCCATTATTTTGATGCATCATTTTGGCTACTTCATGATACGGCGTTTTAATTCCGGTAACGTTAGAACACGAAGTTATAGAAGCAATTTTTAAACTTCTATCTTTGTGTTTGATCAATAATTTTTGTAATTCTTCAAGTGAAAATAGTCCGTTTTCGTCGGCAGGAATTACCTCAACGTCGGCACGCGTTTCCAACCAAGATGTTTGATTAGAATGATGTTCCATGTGAGAAATAAAAACGACTGGTTTCAACTCTTTAGGTAAATTGACAAACTCTTTTAAATTTTCAGGAATTTTTAATCCTAAAATACGTTGAAACTTATTTACCACGCCAGTCATTCCGGTTCCTGTATTTATCAAAACATCATCATTTGTAGCGTTTACATGACGTTTAATAATATGTTTTGCTTCGTGATACGCCATTGTCATAGCTGTTCCAGAAACGGTGGTTTCGGTATGTGTATTGGCAACAAAAGGACCAAATTCATTCATCAATTTTTCTTCAATTGGACGGTACAATCTTCCGCTTGCGGTCCAATCTGTATAAATAATTTTTTGAGTTCCAAAAGGAGTTTCAAATTCTTGATCTATACCAATAATATTGTTACGAAATTGCTGAAAATAAATTTCTAATTCAGTTTTTGTTTCTGTTGCAATCATATCGAATAAGTTTACTGCAAATATACTAATTTTAATACATTACAATTTTAAAATTGGCAAATTATGGTTTCTTAATATCTTTCAAAACCCATTCCAATTCAGGATCTTTTTTAGCAATTTTATCTTTAATTGTTGGGATAATTTCGACATCGGGAAAGATACCACGTCCATTAATTTCGCTTTGATTGATCGTTTTTATATCCATCAAACCCAATCGCAACGGAATTTTAGAATTGGGTAAATCTACAACTGGCATAATTCCGGCAACGGTACCATTAAAGGCACCACCAGTTTCTTCGCCTACAAAAGTCACGTTTGGATTTGATTTCAACGATGCCGATACAATACACGATGCGGAGAAACTTCCTCCATTTATTAAAACATAGATTTTTCCGTTATAATAATTGGATGCATTTTTGGTTTTTCTTGAACCTACGAGCTTGTACTGATACTTTCCAAATTCATTTTTTGTCGTTCTGTAATAGGAAAAACCCATATAAAATGGATAAAAAATAGCGGCAAACGGATATGAAATTTTAGGAATATTTCTAAACAAGCCTAACTTAAATAAACTAGTTTTTGACGTTACAAGCGCGGGTTGAAGCAAAATAAAATCTTTATCGGTTAAATGAGCATACAAATTCACAGCATCGGCAACTCTTCCACCAGGATTGTCGCGTAAATCAATAATTAAATTTTTAACATCATGCTTTTTAATAGAATCAAATATCAAATCATACGCTTTGTAATACTTTCCGTCAGAGAAATTCTTGATTTTTAGGATAGCAACCGAACTGTCTGATTGGATAAACTTTAAGCTTTTACTGTATTCATTAGTCAACTTGCTGTAACCGTATATGCTCTTAAATCGATTCGCTTGTTTTAATTTTTCTTTATCAAATGGTTTCTTTACTGCAACTTTTGCAGAATCGCTTTTAGAAATTGTAGGAATTACTTTTTTTTCTAATTTAGCTCTAGAAATAACTTGTTTTACTAACGAATCTTTAAATCTGAAAACAAAACTCAAACTGTCGTTTATGCCAATTTCATTGGTCATGTAGTTGGTATACCTTTTGGAAAATCCTTTTCTAACGTACGTAGTGTTAAAACCATCCGAAGTAATTGCCTTTCTATATTTTTCATAAACCGATTGTGGCGTTACTCCGTTTACCGAAATGACTTCAGAACCAAGTTGGATACTTTTATTTTTAGATTTATTTTTAACAACATACATTTTGCCATTTTCCCATTCGTATAGGAACTGCGATAATGGACCATCGCCAGTTTTGTTATACCGTTTTGCATCTTCTTTGGAAATTTTATTTTGCACCGGCGACATGGTCATATGCCCTTGGCGAACCGATGCAATAACAGGAGCAATAACAAAGTAAAATTCTTTGCTTGTCATGGGTTTGTCCACGACTTTCCTTATGCTGTCAAATTTAAAATTTAGTTTTTCTTTAGAAATATACCCATAAAGATTTGGATATAATTTTTCTAGTTTTCGTTGAGTATAATCAATGTCTTTTTGAAGTTTTACTACAGAAACGGGTTGAGCTAACTTATAATTGTATTTTTCAACAGAAGTACAATTAGCTAATAATAAAGAGATTACAACTATAAAAGAAATCCTTATAATTTTAATAGACATATCACATTGTTTTGAAAATCAAATATAGAATTAATTGGGTTTTACAGGAATTTGTTATGAAATATTTGGGAGATTAAGTGCTCAATTTACATTTTTAGATTTATAATATACAAAGCATGTACAAGTAAAACAAAATAAAATCCAAAAGATTTTGGGAGTATTAATTCCTCGATAAATTAAATCCATGATAGTAATTAAAATCATAAAGCCACACAGAAATTTCGCATTTCTTAGTAAAATTAAAGTTTCTTTAGTTTGATTTTGCTTTTCCATTTCCCTTTTCTGAAATTCAATTTTACGCCTTTCGTCAATAATAATGTTATTATTTTGGTCTAGTAAATTAAATTTATTTAAAAATATAGCTTCTAATTCTTTGAAGTTCTTTGTTTCAAAATCTGAGATATAAAAAGTTTTATTCATTACTCTAATTTTCAAAATTTGGTAGGTAATTCCTCGTGCGAAATAATTCTCAAAACCAAAACCTTTAACTTCCGAAAATTTGTAAATCATTTTTTTGAAGATGAAAGGTCTTTGCACAATAAGAATTTCATCTCTTAAGTTCAATTCAATTACACTTCCAAACTTATAAATTGAACCTAGTAACAAGAAAAAAAACACAAAAGTTACCATTGCAATCATGATACTTTTATCAGTAATTGTAACAGAATCTCTTAACAATAAAATTGAAATGCAACCAAATATTAGTGTAGTTAGTACATATAATAAAGTAGTGCTTTTTCGTAGTTTAGATTTCATAGAATAGCAATAACTAATAGATATCAAAAAACCAATAAATTATTTGATAAGATAAAATGACAAGTTACATTCTCCAAATATAAATAAATCTCAACTCATTCCACAAAAAAACCTTCCAAAATCACTCTTGAAAGGTTTTTATATTTGTAAAGAATCTGAAATAAATTCAGATTAAATCCCAGCAACCACTTTAATCTCGCCAATAATTCTCTCAGCTAATTCGTCTGCTAAATCTTGCGTAGCAGCTTCGGTATAAATTCTAATAATTGGTTCGGTATTCGATTTTCTTAGATGTACCCAGTTTTCGGCGAAGTCAATTTTTACACCATCAATTGTGGTGATATCCTCGTTTTTATACTTTTCAGTCATGGCAACTAAAATCGCATCAACATCAATTTGTGGCGTCAATTCAATTTTGTTTTTACTCATGTAATATTGCGGATAACTTGCTCTTAGTTCGGCAACCGTTTTCGTTTGATTTGCCAAATACGTCAAGAATAAAGCCACACCAACAATACTATCACGACCATAATGCGATTCTGGATAAATGATTCCGCCGTTTCCTTCGCCACCGATTATGGCGTTGGTAGCTTTCATCAATTCTACGACATTAACTTCTCCAACGGCACTTGCTTGATAACTTCCATTATGTTTGTTAGTAATGTCGCGCAAAGCACGAGACGAACTCATGTTAGAAACAGTATTTCCTGGAGTTTTGCTCAATACATAATCGGCAATGGCAACCAAAGTATATTCTTCACCAAACATTTCGCCATCATTAGAAATAAAAGCCAATCTATCAACATCCGGATCGACCACAATTCCGAAATCGGCTTGTTCTTCAACAACCAATTTGCAAATATCACCTAAATGTTCTTTCAAAGGTTCTGGATTATGAGGAAAATGACCGTTTGGTTCGCAGTATAATTTCACGCATTCTACGCCCATTTGTTCTAATAATCTTGGGATGATAATTCCACCAGATGAATTCACAGCATCAACAACAACTTTAAACTTCTTAGTTTTTACTAAATCGGCATTAACTAGTGGTAAATCTAAAACTTCGTCAATATGAATGTCCATGTACGAATCGTTCACAATAACTTCTCCCAACGAATCTACATCAACAAAATCAAAAGCTTCACTTTCAGCAATTTCTAAAATCAATTCGCCTTCTTTTCCGCTGAGAAACTCACCTTTTGCATTCAATAATTTCAAAGCATTCCATTGTTTCGGATTGTGTGATGCAGTCAGAATAATTCCACCGTCAGCATTTTCCATCGGAACCGCTATTTCTACTGTTGGCGTTGTAGAAAGCCCTAAATCAATCACATCAATTCCTAATCCAAGTAACGTATTCATCACCAAATTATGAATCATTGGTCCAGAAATTCTAGCATCTCTTCCGATTACCACCTTTAATTTTTGACCTTCGACTTTGGACTTTGAACTTTGAACTTTTAAAAATGTTCCATAAGCTGAAGCAAATTTTACAGCGTCAACTGGAGTAAGATTATCGCCTACTTTTCCGCCAATGGTTCCACGAATTCCTGATATTGATTTTATTAGAGTCATTTTTTTTTGTTTAAATGTTTATGAGTTTAAAAGTTTAAGAGTTAACCCATCTGAACTACAAATATAAAAAGTTATGATTTGGATTTCAATAAAACACGTAAAGATTTAATATATTTACGAAACATATACTGTTGCGAATTGTCATTCTCACTAATAAGACAGATTCAAAACCTTTTAAACATTTAAACCTTAAACTTTTAAACTAAAAATTTGAATTTTCTAGCCCACATTTATCTTTCTGGAAACAACGACATGCTTAAGATTGGTAATTTTATGGCCGATAGTATTCGTGGACACCACTATTTGGATTATCCAGATGAAATTAGAAAAGGCATTCTATTGCATCGTTACATTGACACTTTTACTGATGCGCATCCGATTTATAGAAAAAGTAAACACCGCTTGCACGAAAAATATGGTCACTATTCAGGCGTAATTATGGACATTGTTTACGATCATTTTTTAGCTAAAAATTGGTCTAAATATTCTAATGAAAAACTCGAGAATTATGCTGACAATTTTTACAAATTACTTCAAGATAATTATGAAATTCTGACGGAGAAAATTCAAAAAATGATGCCGTACATGATTGCTAGAAATTGGCTCGTTAGTTATGCCAATTTAGACGGTTTAGAAATGATTTTATTTCAGATGGATTACCGAACTAAACATCGCGTTCATATGCAAGAAGCGATTGTTGAAGTGAAGCAATTTTACACAGAATTTGAAGAGGAATTTACATTATTCTTTGAGGAATTACAGCAACATTGTAAGGAGAAAAAATATGAATTATAATGCGTTATTATATCTTAACCACATAGAAACATAGGTTAAGTTTGTGCAAAAAGAGTTTATTAGAAATTTCATTTTTTCTCATAGGTAATTAATAAAATTGAATAAATAAATCTATATTTCTACGTATTAAAAATTGAAACATTAATAAATTTTATAAAGAGAAAAATCGACCGATAAAAAATAATTAAACGCCAAAAAGTATGATAACACAAAAATATTTAGATGAGTTAACCTACGAAATTATCGGTTCAGCAATTGAAGTTCATAAAGTTATAGGAAGAGGATTATTAGAAAGTGTATATCATCAATGTTTAAAAGAAGAACTGAATTTGAGAAAAATAAATTTCAAATCCGAAATGAAAGTTCCTTTAATTTATAAGGAAAAAGAGTTGGAAGCTAATTTTAGATGTGATTTACTAGTTGAAAATGCAATTATTATAGAATTGAAATCTGTAACAGAAATGCATCCATTTTTTGATGCACAACTATTAAATTATATGAAACTTCTTAAGGTACCAAAAGGAATATTAATAAATTTCAATTGTTTCAATATTTTTAAAGATGGACAAAAAACTTTGATTAATGAATACTACGCAAAACTTCCTAAAGGATAATTCTAATTTCTATAAATTCTTAAAAAGAGTACAGCGACTAATAAATAAGTATTAAACAAATCTATGTTTCTATGTGGTTAAAAAGATCAACAATATTACTTTTCATTCTTTCATCAATTTTCTGCCAAGCGCAAACGGGTTTAATAACATCCAAAGCTATGGTAGTTTCGGCTCGTGAAGAAGCCTCTCAAATTGGAGTTGAAATCATGAAAAAAGGTGGTAATGCCTTTGATGCGATGGTTGCAACCGAATTAGCGTTGGCAGTTTCTTATCCTTATGCGGGAAATATTGGCGGTGGCGGATTTATGGTCTACCGCTTGCATAATGGCGAAACAGGCGCATTAGATTATCGCGAAAAAGCACCAATGAAAGCTACAAAAGACATGTACTTGGACGCAAATGGAAACGTAATTCCAAATTTAAGTACCGATGGCGCATTAGCTGTTGGTGTTCCCGGAACCATTGCAGGAATATTTGCTGTACATGAAAAATTCGGAAAACTATCCATTCAAGAAATTATGAAACCTGTAATTGCTCTGGCTAAAAAAGGTGTGGTGATTACGTCCAAACAAGCCAATCAACTCTATGCCTACCAAGATGATATTGTAAAAGTTAGCGGCAAAAAAACTATATATAGTAAAAAGTACAAAGTTGGTGATACCATAAAATACATTGGCTTGGCACAAACGTTAACCAAAATAATGGAAAACGGAAAAGATGAATTTTACAAAGGAGAAACCGCAAAAAAAATCGTTGCTTTCTTAAGATTAAAAGGTGGAATAATAACGTTGGAAGATTTAGAAAAGTACGAAGCCAAATGGCGTACGCCAATTTCTTTTAAATACAAAGACCTTAAAATTACTTCAATGTCGCCACCATCAAGCGGCGGAATTACCTTGAATCAAATTATGACCATGATTTCAGGCTATGATGTTTCGAAATATAAACTGAACTCGGAGCAATACATTCAGTTATTGATTGAAGCCGAAAGACGAGCTTATGCCGATAGAAATTATTTTCTAGGTGATCCTGATTTTGTGAAAATTCCACAAAAACAATTGCTATCTAAGAGCTATTTAAAAAATAGAATGAAAAGTTTCAATTGGGACAAAGCAACAAAATCAGCAGAAGTTAGTCATGGCGAGATTTCGATTTCAGAAAGCAACGAAACAACGCACTACTCTATCGTTGATGCTGATGGAAACGCTGTTTCAGTAACCACAACATTAAACGGTGCTTATGGTTCGAAGTTGTATTCGTCAGAGCTGGGTTTCTTTTTTAATAATCAAATGGACGATTTTAGTTCAAAACCAGGCATTCCAAATTCCTACGGATTAGTTGGTGCAGAAGCCAATAGTATTGTTCCTCAAAAACGAATGCTGAGTTCAATGACACCAACCATTGTAGAAAAAAATGGTAAGCTTTTTATGGTTTTAGGCACGCCTGGCGGATCAACGATTATTACCTCAGTTTTGCAAACAATTTTAAATGTTACAGAATTTAAAATGGGAATGCAAGAAGCTGTAAATGCACCACGATTTCATCATCAATGGTTGCCAGATGAAATAATGATGGAACCTAATAAATTTTCAAAATCAGTGATAGAAAACCTAACAAAAAAAGGATATATTATTAACGAAAATTCCTCACCAATTATAGGAAAAGTTGATGCAATTCTAGTATTGCCTAATAAAAAACTGGAAGCTGGTGCCGATGCTCGCGGTGATGATAAAGCAGTTGGATTTTAAAATGAAACTATGAAATTTATCGAAAATTTAGAATACGTTTTACTCCAAAAGGCCAATCGAGAAGTAGCCATTCCGATGGAGAAATATATGAAAAATAACTTTTCCTTTTTAGGAATAAAAACCGAAGAAAGAAGAACTAATTTTAAAGAAAATTACGAGAAACACAAATCGGAAATCAAAGAAAATTTCAGAACGATTGCTTGGGAATTATTTAACAAAGAAGACAGAGAATTTCATCAATGCGCAATAGATTTATTGGTTAAAGAATTCAAGAAAAACTATGTTTTAGAGGATATTAAATTAATTGAAAAATTAATTATAACAAACTCTTGGTGGGATTCGGTTGATGTTGTTGCTAAATATTTGCTTGGTGGCTATTTGCAGCAATTTCCTAATGAAACTGATGAAGTTATCGAACGATTTTCCAATTCAAATAATATGTGGTTGAACCGAAGTGCCATTCTATTTCAATTGAGTTATAAAGAAAAAACCAATTTCGATTTACTAAAATCAGAATGTGAAAAACATAAAGAATCGAAGGAATTTTTTATTCAAAAAGCAATTGGTTGGGCTTTGCGAGATTTCAGTCGTTTTAATCCAAGTGGTGTTTCAGAATATGTAAATTCAACCAATTTAAAGCCTTTAAGTCAACGTGAAGCATTGAGAAATATTAAATAACGTTTTTTTAAACAATCTTCTTTTACACGAATTGCACTAATTTACACAAATTGAAAATGGAAAATTACACTAAAAGCGTCTGATAAATCACATAATGATTCGTGAAATATTTAAAGTAAAATTAAAATTCGTGTCAATTAGTGTAATTCGTGTCAAATCTTCTAAAAACGCATAGGTCAAAATCTAATTGAACAATTACATTTCGCCTAAAAGCGTAGAAAAAACAACTTTAGTTTCTTCACCAAACCTTTTTGGAGTTTCAAAAAAATATACTTTTTGAACAATTTTGGTTTTCGTAACAATTCCTGATTTCGTTCTTGAAACAGTATATCCGGTTTTCCAACTTTGATATTCAACAGAATCATAGTTGCTTTCCTCTGAAACTGAGAATAAAATCGGTTCCGAAATTAAAAGCTTCTGAATAAATTGTTGTAATGGAATTTTATCAAAAGAATCCGAAGTTAAATCAATCACTATTGTGTTGGGATTTTGAAACAATAAATTGATGTTTTTGACTACTTCTTTCTTCAAATCATCATTCAATTTAGCATCAGTTAGCAACTGAAAATAGGAAAACAAATCTTCTACTTTAGTTTTAGAATTTTCTTGATAAGCATTCAAAACTTTGGCAGAAAATCTTTTATTTAAAGAAATTGTTGTAGCAACTTTTTTTTCTGAGACACTTTCTTTCATAGCCTCTTGAGCATTAACAAAAAAGCTGCATAAAAAAATAACGATAAATAAAAATTTCTTATTCATTCTATTCTTGTTTAATTCTAATGAACTGAATTTTGTCATTAGCATCATTTTTAATTTCAACAATCTTCATCTTTTTTAACGAAGCTGTTGGTACAATCAACTTTTGTGAAAATTCGGTTTTATTGAAATACTCGGCTCCCAAATCGTCTTTCAACATCACAATTACTTCCAAATTATCCGATAATATTTTATCCAATTGCTCTTTCCTAGTTTGCCAATCTTTAATATCTGATAACATAAATGCTTTGAGCATCATGGCATAATCATCGGGTTTTAAAGACACGACTTTATTTGGACCGCTAAAAGGTTCGCCCATTACCAAATTAACTGTTTTGGGCTCATAAAACGGACTTTGAATCACCAATTTGGATTTCTCATTACCATTATTAGAAACTTGAACTTTACCTTCTTTTATTTCTAATTCTTGTTTGACCGAATCTTTTACTTCAAAAACTTTAACTTCTTCGGCATTGACTTTTTCATTTGTGTATTCGTTATTTAGCTGAATTGTTTTAGGTTTTGACTCTTCATTTCTAAAAAAAAATACAATAGCAATTACAATAGCAAAAATCAATATCAAAAGTGATAACCAAAGTCTATTTTTTGATTTAATTGGTTTATTTGATGCTAAAGATTCAACAATTTTTTCTTCAAATGTAAACTCATCCCAACCTGAAAAACCAACAAATTCCGATAGAATATTCAACATATCCTTTCGTGGAATCTTGCTGTTGTTTTCGGGTTTTAAATGCGTGTAAACCCATTTTTCACTAATCGTTTGCTTACACTTTTCTTCAATTAAACCAATCAAGTTTTGAATATCCTGCGAACTAAAGGTCTTCCAAGTTCCTTGAAAAAAAGGATGATGCTCTTGATATTTCAAAAGCACTTTTTGTTTCAATTCCTGAAATTTTTCAAGTTCTGTCATTCTAATTATTCGATTCAAAAGTAAAGTAATAGTTGGATATTTCTACTGAAAACCAACTGTAAAAGTGCTGTAAATGTAACTAAAAAACTTTACAGTTAGTTGAAAGTCGTTTTACCAAACCAACTTTGAATATCGAGAGTATCATTGCATCATTAATTTTAAAAACTTTAAAACATGAAGACAAATTTGGTTACAACAATCGCACTTACAATTGCATTCAACTTTGCTAATGCGCAAGACATGGGAAATGCTCAATACGAAAAAAAAGGAAACGCTGATTATGGAAATGGCGCTTACGGAAATGGTGGTTATACTATTAACAGAGTAAACACGATTCAAACCACATCGAGCAGTCAAGACGAAATGGTTTTGACGATTAAAGGAATTTATAACGAACGTGCTACTGCTCAAATTGCAACATTTGCGGTACTTCAATTGGGAAAAACTGCCGAAGAAGCTACCAACTTAATTGACGAACGAATTGGAAACGTCATGAAAGAATTAGCGCTTTACAATAAAGAAATTGTGGTAGAAACCGATATGATTTCGTTTGTGCCAACTTATGATTATGCTGTTGAAAAAAAGATTTTCAATCCAAAAACGTATAACGAAAAACCATCCGGATTTGAATTGAAAAAGAACATCTTAATCAAATTTAGAAATAACAATGACTTTGATAAAATTCTATCTATTTGTGGCAAAAACGAAATTTATGATATAGCAAAAGTCGATTATGTTACCACTAATTTTGACCAAGTTAGAAGTGCAATGCAAAAGAAAGCCTTGGAAGTTTTTAGAGACCAAATGGCGAATTATTCACTAATTATGAATACCGATTTGAACAAAAAGGAAAAAATACTTCAAGAAGGTTTTAATGTTAATTATCCGATGGAAAGCTACAGAAGTTATCAAGCTTATTCGCAAGCCAATGCTAATTTTGATCCCAAAAGCGAAGTCAATGTAATCAAGAAAAACACCACACAATATTACAATCAAGCTTTGGTAAAAGATCACAATTTTGTCATGAATCCAGATATTACTGAACCTACCATTCAAGCATTTTATGATATCACAATTAGAATCAAACTTAAAGAAGACCAATTACCAAAAAACACTATTATCAGAAACAATAGATACTATATCATTACAGCTGCTGGAGATATCAAATTGTTGAATTTATAATTTCTAATATGAAAAAGATATTAATTTGTTTATTTGTTTTGGTTTCCAATTTAGTCAACGCACAACATTGTCCGTATGATGGCTCGTCAATAATTTTTGCAAAAATTCACACAAGAGAAAATGAAAACACAGTTCCAAATTTGAAAGTTAGTTTAGTCAAAAAAGACAAAAAAGGTAAAATCAAGAAAGAATTTATTTTAACGCAGTCAAATAATTTTCCGTTTTTAACTGATGAATATAGCTTAATTGTAGGAAACACTTTTGACATTGAAAATTATTATTTAAAAATTGAAAGTGTTTGTGAATTTAACAATGGTGAATGGACAAAATATTATTTGACAGAAATACAACTCTTCGAAAATGACATTAATGGTTTATGTAATCATCTTGATGCAAGTGCAAAAAACTGTAAATATATCGATGGAAGAGTTTATAAACCAATTGAAATAATTCTCAGAAAAACAAAATGTGAGTAAACAACAATATCCGATGAAGAAATATCCTTCATCGGATTTTTTTATGTGAAATTTTAAAACACTACTTTTGCAATTACTTTTTTATAAAATTAAAATGCCTAATCGTAGATCGGTTTCACTACAGCTTTTATTGAGACAACTCGCTCGAAAATTTGAAGCGGTTATTTTCCTTTGCAAACAGCTATTGTCTGAACGGAATTTCATTTATTTGGCTTGTGTTTTGGTCGGAATTTCTTGTGCTTTGGCAGTAATTGTTTTAAAAAGTTTTGCCCACAATGTATTTGTTTTTGCCAATTATGTAAATGGATTTTTAAAATTTCCGTTCTTTTCTATTCTGCTACCAATTATCGGAATTGTATTAACCGTTTTTGTAATTCGAAGAGTTTTAAACGGTGAATTGGAAAAAGGCAGTTCTAAAATATTGTATGCTGTTGCAAAAAAAGGCGGAATTATTCCTAAAAAACAAATGTACGCGCAAATTATCACCAGTTCGTTAACCGTTGGTCTTGGTGGTTCTGCAGGTTTGGAAAGTCCAATCGTAATTACTGGTGCAGCATTTGGATCTAACTTTGCTCAAAAATATAAATTATCACAAAAAGATAGAATATTACTTCTCGCCTGTGGAGTTGCAGCCGGAATTGGCGCTGCATTTAACGCGCCTATTGCAGGTGTACTTTTTGCTGTCGAAGTTATTCTTACCGATGTATCGATTTCTGCATTTATACCAATTATAATTTCAGGTGCAACTGGTGCTTTGGTTTCTAAGGTAATTTTGAGTCAAGATGTAATTCTAAGTTTCAAAAATGTTAAAGAATTTGATTATCACAATACACCCTATTATATTTTACTTGGAATTTTAGCTGGATTAGTTTCAGTTTATCATGCTAGAAATTTCAGAAAAGTAGAACATTTTTTTGGCAAATTACAAACTGGAGTTTATAAAAAAGCACTTTTTGGTGCAAGTATTTTAGCAATCCTTATTTTTATTTTTCCCTCGCTTTTCGGCGAAGGTTATGAAAGTATCAAAACATTATCTACCACAAATCCTGAAAATTTATTAAACAATACTTTTCTTGAAGGATACAAAAGCAAACAGTGGATTCTATTGATTTTTGTCGGAATTATTGTATTGCTAAAATCTTTCGCAACAGGCTTAACGCTGGGTTCAGGAGGAAATGGAGGAAACTTTGCTCCTTCTCTATTTGTTGGTTCGTACTTGGGCTTTTTCGTTGCAAAATTTATGGATATCACCAACATCAATTCACATCTTCCGGTAACAAACTTTGCCATAGTTGGAATGGCTGGAATTTTATCTGGACTGTTTCATGCACCATTAACAGCAATATTTCTTATCGGAGAAATTACTGGCGGTTACGATTTAATGGTTCCGTTAATGATGGTTTCCTCAATAAGTTATGCCGTTTCAAAGCAATTTGAAAAACATTCCATGGATGTAAAAGCACTAGCCGATAAAGGAGAAGTTTTTACCAGTGATAAAGACAAAAATATTCTGCAAAGCATTGATTTTCTGAAGCTTGTTAAAACAGATGTTATCTCAATTTCATTAGACAAATCACTTCAAAATTTAGTCGAACATTTATCCACTTCGCAACAACAATTAATTCCGGTTTTAGACGATAAAAGTAGACTTCTTGGCGTAGTTGATTTTGAACAAATTCGACCAATAATCTTCAATCCCTATCGCATAAAATTTACCATGATAAAGGAAGTGTTATCACAACCCAAAGAAACTATTCTTCACGATGACGGAATGGAAACCATCATGGATAAATTTGAAAAAACCGACGAAACACTACTTCCAGTTATCAAAAACGGAAAATTTTTTGGCTTAATTTCTAAAGTTGAAATCCTGGAAGCTTATCGAGAAAAATTAAAAGAAATGGTTATTGAATAATATTTTGATATTCAAATAAAATAGTTATTTTTAGAATCTAAATAAGTAACTATGAAATCATTATTGTCAATTCTATTGTTTGTGTTTTCAATTTCAATCAGTTTTTCTCAAGAAACTACCACAGTTGAGAAAGAAATTAAATTCGATAAAAAACAATTTTTAAAAGAATTATCTGAAAATGCCTGTAAATGCATCGACTCAATTTCTACCTATGACAAAATTGTAGATTCCATATCTTCAGAAATTCACAGGTGTATTGATAAACAAGTTGGAGCTTATCAAATGGGAACTAAATTAGCTTCAATAGGAAATTTAGAAGAAGTTAAAGAAGGAGACGATGGAAAAAAATCGATAAATATTTCAATCAATGTAAATTCAAATTCCAAAGAATACAAAGAGTATTATTACGAAATAGAGCGTTACCTAACTTCAAATTGTGCAGCAATAAAAGATAAGATGGCTGTAAATGATAAAGTCAATTCCAAGTCAGTTTCAAGAAATCCAGAAGCCTTAAAATATTATAGCTTGGGATTAGAAGAATCTAAAAAAGAAAATTTCGAGAAATCAATTGAATATTATAAAAAAGCGCTTGTATTTGATCAAGATTTTGCATTTGCTTATGATAACATGGGAATTTGTTACAGAAGGCTAAATAAATATGATGAAGCCATTGACGCTTATGAAAAGTCATTAAAAATAGATCCTAGCGGAACGATGCCGTTACAGAATATTGCCATTGCATATTTGTATAAAAAAGAATATAAAAAAGCGGTTAAATCATATGAAAAGCTAGCAAAATTAGACCCCAAAAATCCAGAAGTTTTTTATGGCATTGGTAATATTTATGTTCAATATTTAAACGAATACGAAAAAGGATTAGAAAATTTATGTCAGGCATATATTATCTATATCGAACAGAAATCTCCTTACAGAACAGATGCCGAAAAACTTATAAACATTGCTTATAGCGAACTGAAAAAGCAAGGCAAAGAAAAAATCTTCAATGAAATTTTAGAAAAATATAAAATATCACAAAACTAAAAATAAAACCCTTTCACTTTGAAAGGGTTTTATTTTTTACTTCGTCTTCTCACCAACAAAATAATCACTGGTGCTTTTAAACAATACGTTAAAAGTCGTCAAACTACCATAACATCTTGTAATATATTGTTGTAATTCTACTTTTTCAGCATTATCTAAGTTACTTGAATTAATTTTTTGCTCCATAACACGAAGTCGATCTCTAACCATGATAATTTTATTGAAAAAGGTATCGATTGGAACTTCCTTATTTTGTGTAGGTGTTCCTGGTTCCATGATCAATTTTCCACCTTTCCATTTGTCAGCTATAGGAATAACTTGCGAAACATCACTCCATTTTTGTAGAATATTTTTCAACGTTTTCTCTACTTCATAAAAACTTACTGAATCAACTTCGTCTTCAACTGCTTCGATTATTTCAAACTCGCTGTCAACATCAATAGTTTCTAATCCGCTTTCAATAAATGTTACCCAATAATGCTTAGAAGTGACATTGGTAACAACTCCTGATCCAAATTCTGAATGTTTAATTCTAGAACCAATTCCTAATATATTCATTTTACTTTTTTTTAAAGTTCAAATATAAAATGTTTAATTGACTTTTTAAATAGAATTAATTTTTACTATTTCTACCTTTAAGTTCCACAACTTAAGTTGGCAAAATTGAAATAAGTCAAAAAAAAATCAATAAAATTATCTCTAATTTTTTTTGTAGATTTACTGCAAGATACTTTCAATGCAGCTAAAAGTATAAAAATTTTAAAATGAAAATTATGAAAAGTAGATTGGTTTTATATTTAATGATGTTAATGGTAAATTTATTAAATGGGCAATCATACGTTCTTGATACTAATTATGGTACTCAAGGATATAAATTTAATGATAATTATTTATTAAATCCTAAAGGTTTATTAAAGTTAAATCAATCCTATTTTTATTATTCTTCTAATGAAATTTCTAAAACAAATTATAATGGAAATTTAGATTCATCATTTGGAGTAAATAGTAAATTATCATTTGGTAACTCAACTGAAAATTATACAATCAATGGTGGAAAAATAATTAATAATTCTATTTACTTATTTGGCAAAATTGTAAATACAATTGCTAATTCTGAAGATGGATTCATTCTGAAAATCTCAGAAAATGGAATTTATGATCCTACTTTTGGTTTAAATGGAATTAGCAAAGTGAATTTAGGTGATAACGAAAATATTTTTGATTTTTGTATCGATAATTCAGGTAAATTATTTTGTGCGGCAACCAAAACAAATAGTAGCTCATCTAAAGTAGTCACATTCAAACTCCTTTCAAATGGTGCAATTGATACTGGTTTTGGAACAAATTCTATTAAAGAATATATCTTCAATCCATCAGCCTTATTAAATCCCGATATTTATAAAATAATAAAATTAAGTGATGGTTATCTTTTAATTGGTAAAACAATGCATACTGAATTATCAGGTTCTAATACTTTTTACAATTCTAATTTAGTTATAGCAAAAGTTAATGAAAATGGAGATTATGTTACTACTTTTGGAACTGCTGGAATAAAATTAATTCATCTTTCAACAAGTCTTACCTTATATTCTGTTAATGATGCTCAATTAGTGAATTCTATGTTATATTTAAATATTTTAGAATCATCTTCATTTACTTCTCAGTTTAGATATTTAAAAAAAATTAATATAACTAATTTCCAAACGGTTTTCAATATTCCTATTTACTTCGAATCCAATTTTAAATTAGATGCCAACGAAAACATTTATGTAGTTGGGAGCGATAGATGTAATTCGCAACCATGCATCAGAGATTTTATGTTGAAAAAATTTAATTCCTCTGGAACTGTGGACACAAGTTTTGCTCAGAACGGAGTTTACACCTACAGTTTTCCTGGACTCTTGGCCAGAGATTATCAATCTTCCGTTGTAAATTTAGAAGAAGATGGCAAAATAGTTATTGGAGGATATGTTTATAGAGACTATTTAGATACAAATAATGTTTATATATCTCCAAAATATGGCCTTGGATCCATAAGAATTGGACAAGGAACGTTAACTAACGATTCATTTAATTTAGAGGAAGACATAACTGTTTTTCCAAATCCAGTTACAGATATTTTAAATTTAATTTGTAAAGATGAAATTAAAGAAATAAAAATATTTGATTTACAAAATAAAGTAATTTCAATTAAAAATAAAGTAATTACTAATTCTATAGATTTGAGCGAATTACAAGCTGGATTATATGTTGTAGAAATAAGAACGGACAACACTACTACATTTAAAAAATTCATAAAAAAGTAGTTTGAAATTATCAGGTCGAAGAGTTAGAATAGTATTTAAAATTTAACGTCTCAAAAATCAGAATCCAAAAAAAAACTATTATTTACAAGAAATAATAGCCTTTAAAAATGGTTTAAGGTTTTACTTGCAATGTTACATATTACCGTAAAAAAATACTCTTTACATACAATTGTACACGAATTGACCTTTCAAAAAATAGAGAAACCGCAAACATCTTTTGAAAAAAACTAAAACAAATTTTAGTCTAAAATCTTTAACAAATTCTTCTAATCTGACTAACTGAATTTCGAGTGTAAAATTGTACTTTTGCGTTTGGCATATTTCTTTCAAATAAAACAGCCGTGCTTTCACATTATACAACAAATTAAATGTTAGAAAACGATAATACGATTGAAGTTATTGGCGCTCGCGTTCATAATCTTAAAAATATAGACATTTCCATTCCGAGAGAAAAACTGGTCGTCATTACTGGACTTTCTGGCTCAGGAAAATCTTCTTTGGCTTTCGATACGATTTATGCCGAAGGTCAGCGTCGTTATATTGAAACTTTTTCGGCCTATGCACGTCAGTTTCTTGGCGGACTAGAACGTCCTGATGTTGATAAAATTGACGGACTTTCTCCAGTAATTGCTATCGAACAAAAAACAACAAGCAAATCGCCACGTTCTACCGTTGGAACCATTACTGAAATTTATGATTTCCTGCGTTTACTTTATGCTCGTGCCGCTGACGCTTACAGTTACAACACTGGCGAAAAAATGGTTTCGTATTCTGACGATCAGATAAAAGACTTGATTAAAGAGAATTTTACTGGCAAACGAATCAATGTTTTAGCGCCAATTATTCGTGCTAGAAAAGGTCATTATGCTGAATTATTCCAACAAATTGCCAAACAAGGTTTTGTAAAAGTGCGTGTAAATGGAAAAATTACCGACATCACAACCGGAATGAAATTGGATCGTTACAAAACACACGATATCGAAATTGTAATTGACAGATTACAGGTTGAAGACGACGAAGATACTGATAAAAGATTATCCGAAAGCATCAAAACAGCAATGTATCACGGTGAAAATGTGATGATGGTTATTGAGCATGAAAGCGATGACGTTCGGTTTTTCAGTAGAACTTTGATGTGTCCAACAACTGGAATTTCTTATCAAAATCCTGAACCCAATTTGTTCTCGTTCAATTCGCCAAAAGGTGCATGCGAACATTGTAATGGTCTGGGAATTGTAAACGAAATCAACAGAAAAAAAATTATTCCAAATCCCAAATTGTCCATCAATAAAGGTGGATTTGCTCCTCTTGGCGAATATAAATCGTCGTGGATGTTCAAGCAATTGGAAATTATTGGAGAAAAATACGGTTTCAAATTGACGGATTCCATCGAATCAATTTCGGATGAAGCCATGGAAATGATTTTGAACGGTGGAAACGAAAAATTTTCGGTAGTTTCAAAAACTGCTGGCGTTACTAAAGAATATAAAATTGAATTTGAAGGTATTTCAAAATTCATCAAAAATCAATTTGACGAAAGTGGCTCCAATTCTATAAAACGTTGGGCAAAAGAATTTATGGACGAAATTCTATGTCCGGTTTGTCATGGATCACGATTGAAAAAAGAATCACTTTTCTTTAAAATTGACAATCAAAATATTGCTGAATTATCGGCTATGGATATTTCAGAATTGACGGTTTGGTTCCAAGCATTACCATCGAAATTATCTGACAAACAAACTACAATTGCAACAGAAATTTTAAAAGAAATCAATGATCGATTAAAATTTCTAATGGATGTTGGGCTAAGCTATTTGTCATTGAATCGAAGTTCTAAATCACTTTCTGGCGGTGAAGCGCAGCGCATTCGTTTGGCAACACAAATCGGTTCACAATTAGTTGGTGTTCTTTACATTTTAGACGAACCAAGTATCGGATTGCATCAGCGTGACAACGAACGATTAATTAATTCCTTGAAAAATCTTCGAGATATTGGAAATTCCGTTTTGGTTGTAGAACATGACAAAGACATGATTGAAGAAGCCGATTATGTTATTGATATTGGACCGAAAGCTGGGAAATATGGTGGAAATATCATCAGTAAAGGAACGCCAAAAGAGTTGTTGAAAGAAAACACAATTACGGCTCAATATATGAACGGCACGATGAAATTTGACATTCCAAAAAAACGTCGCGAAGGCAATGGAAAATCGATAAAATTATCTGGTGCAAGTGGTAATAATCTTAAAAATGTTTCGGTTGAATTTCCATTAGGAAAACTAATATGTGTAACTGGCGTCTCTGGAAGCGGAAAATCAACGTTGATTAACGAAACGCTCTACCCTATTTTGAACGCACACATTTACAACGGCGTAAAAAAACCACAACCTTACAAAAAAATTGAAGGTTTGGAACATATAGACAAAGTAATTGACATTGATCAAAGTCCGATTGGACGAACTCCACGTTCTAATCCAGCAACGTACACTGATATTTTTAGCGAAGTCAGAAACCTGTTCACCATGACACCAGAAGC
The DNA here is from genome assembly GCF_057626655.1 of Flavobacterium sp. SP2. NCBI lineage: Bacteria > Pseudomonadati > Bacteroidota > Flavobacteriia > Flavobacteriales > Flavobacteriaceae > Flavobacterium > Flavobacterium solicola. Next base: position 17,402 of record NZ_JBVHBT010000007.1, on the reverse strand, counting down.
GATGATTCGTGGTTACAAAGCTGGGCGTTTTAGTTTTAATGTGAAAGGCGGACGATGCGAAACTTGCGAAGGTTCTGGAGTTAGAACAATAGAAATGAGTTTCTTACCTGATGTTTATGTAGAATGTGAAACGTGTCTTGGAAAGCGTTTTAACCGTGAAACTTTGGAAATTCGATTCAAAGGAAAATCAATTTCAGATATTTTAAATATGACGATTGATGAAGCGGTTCCGTTTTTTGAAAACATTCCTAAAATTCAGCGAAAAGTACAGACTTTACAAGATGTTGGATTGGGCTACATCACGCTTGGTCAACAAAGTACAACACTTTCTGGTGGTGAAGCGCAACGTATAAAATTATCGGCAGAATTGTCTAAAAAAGATACTGGAAACACGTTTTACATCATGGATGAACCTACAACTGGTTTGCATTTTGAAGACATTCGGGTTTTGATGGACGTAATAAATAGATTGGTTGATAAAGGGAATACCGTATTAATAATTGAACACAATCTTGATGTAATTAAACTTTCCGATTACATTATTGACGTTGGTTTGGAAGGCGGAAAAGGTGGTGGAGAAATTATCTGTAAAGGAACTCCTGAGGAAATTGTGAAGAATAAGAAAAGTTATACGGCGCAGTTTTTGAAAAAAGAGTTACTTTAGCACGCTTTTTTTAGCACAGATATAATAAGATTAAGTAAAAAATTATAGAGATAGATTATGAAATTTGAAGAATTTGCAAACGAAGACGATTTAATAAAAGATAAATTACAACAAAAAACTTGGAACGAAATACGAAGTAACGACTCATGGGCGATTTTCAAAATCATGTCAGAGTTCGTAAATGGTTACGAATCAATGGCTAGAATTGGACCTTGCGTTTCTATTTTCGGATCGGCACGAACCAAACCTGATAATAAATATTACTTGTTGGCAGAAAAAATTGCATTCAAAATCAGTAAAGCTGGTTATGGTGTAATTACTGGTGGCGGACCAGGAATTATGGAAGCAGGAAACAAAGGTGCGCACACCGGTGGTGGAACATCAGTCGGTTTGAACATTGAATTGCCGTTTGAACAACATTATAATCCGTACATAGATAAAGATAAAAACTTAAATTTCGATTACTTTTTTGTTCGTAAAGTCATGTTTATCAAATATTCTCAAGGATTTGTAGTAATGCCTGGTGGATTTGGAACTTTAGACGAAATGTTTGAGGCCATTACTTTGATTCAAACTAAAAAAATCGGAAAGTTTCCAATTATATTGGTCGGTACAAGTTATTGGTCTGGTCTTATGGATTGGATTAAAAATGTGATGATTGAAGAAAATAAAAATGCCAATATTGAAGATTTGAATCTTATAAAAATTGTAGATAACGAAGATGAAGTCGTTGAAGCTTTGGATAATTTCTACAAAAAATACAATTTGAGTCCGAACTTTTAATTTGTTTAAACCACAAAAGACACAAAAGAAAATTGATGACTTTTGTGTCTTTTGTGGTTATTTATCTTCAAAAAGATGTTTTTCAACTCCTTCCATTTCGCTATTTTTCTACCTGTAGTTTTTATTTTGTATTGGTTTGTATTCAATAAATCAAGAAGTTATCAAAACTATTTACTGATTGCAGCGAGTTATTATTTCTACTCCTGTTGGGATTGGCGGTTTTTATTTCTATTGGTTTTTTCAACTTTATTAGATTATTTTTCGGCCATTCAAATTGAAAACAGTAGTAATGACAAACTCAGAAAAATGTGGCTTTGGCTGTGCATTTCTATCAATTTAGGATTTCTTGGCATTTTTAAATACTACAACTTTTTCGCTTCATCGTTTGCCGAATTGTTACAATCGTTTGGAATTGCAGCAAGTCCGATTCTATTGAAATTAATTCTGCCAGTCGGAATATCATTTTACACCTTTCACGGGTTATCATACATCATCGACATTTATTACAAACGCATCAAATCGGAGAAAAACTTCATTGATTATTCGCTGTTTGTAAGCTATTTTCCATTGTTAGTTGCTGGCCCAATTGAACGTGCAACGCATCTTTTACCACAAGTCAAAGTCAAAAGAGAGTTTAATTTTGACAAAGCCAAAGAAGGAATTTACCAAATAATTTGGGGTTTGGTAAAGAAAGTTGTCATTGCCGATTCCTGCGCTGTTTATGCCAATGAAATTTTTAATCATTATCCGACAATGAATTCGTTATCGTTAGTTTTGGGTGCAATTTATTTTGCATTTCAAATCTATGGAGATTTTTCTGGCTATTCGGATATTGCCTTGGGAACCTCCAAATTATTCGGAATTGATTTACTGAAAAACTTCAATTATCCTTATTTTTCAAGAGACATTGCCGAGTTTTGGCGACGTTGGCACATTTCACTATCGTCATGGTTTCGTGATTATTTATACATTCCGCTTGGCGGTAGCAAGGGAACTAAATTGTTCCAAATTAGAAACACGTTCATCATCTTTATAGTAAGCGGATTTTGGCATGGCGCCAACTTAACTTATGTGGCTTGGGGTTTCATAAACGCTTTGTATTTTCTTCCACTTTTGGTGTTAAACCGAAACAGAAAAAATGTAGATGATTTTTCGTTAGGATTTAATTTTGAATCGATTCGAACGATAGTAAACATTTTAATGACATTTTCAATTACGTGTTTTGCTTGGATATTTTTTAGATCCAAAACCATTCACGACGCCATAAGTTACATCAAAAGAATGTTTGAAAACCTCGATTTTTCAACGCAATATTTTAGTATTGAACGATACAATTATGAGTTAATTTCGATGGTTGTTATTTTCGCCATTGTTGAATGGAACAACCGTAAGAAAATCGAACCTATTTCGGGTAAATACAGTTGGTTAAAGTTAGGACTTTGTTTAGCAGCAATTTTAGCTTTAGGCGTTTTTTCAGATTACAAAGAATTTATTTATTTCCAATTCTAATGAAGCAATTTGTACAATTTATCGGAAAAATTTTAGTGCTTTTGCTTCTGACTTTGGTACTTCTTGACGCATTGTATACTTTGGTTTACAAGCAATCCAACGAACGAACAAAGATTGATTATTTATACAATTCTAAAGACCAAAATTATGATGTAGTTTTCTTGGGTTCGTCACGAGTTAATAATCATTTTGTTCCACAAATATTTAAAGAAAACGGTTATAAAACGTTCAATTTCGGATTGACTCGTTCACGATTAGAAGAATCGGCATTGATGTTAAAACTAATGGTGGAACGCAATTACAAAATCAAAAATCTAATTCTTCAAGTCGATTTAAACATCAATACCAACGATCATTCGGAAGCCATTCGTTCATTGTTTATGCCCTACATTCATCAATCGGAAACTATCCGAAATCATTACAAAAACATTGAGGAGTACAATGAGTTACTGTATATTCCGTTTTATCGCTATATGAATTATGATGCTCGAATTGGTTTTAGAGAAATGTATCAAACGGCAATTCACAAAAAAACAAATGCTTTGGATAATGACGGATTTTATCCTCTTACAACTAATCAAAACCCACTAATTCCTGCCGATTTAACTAAATACAGGCCGAAAAGGAATAAATCTTATGACGAAATTAAGAATATCTGTCGAAAAAATAATATAAATTTGATTGCAATCACAACTCCAATATGTTCAAATACAATTAACAGAGCTTATTTCAAACAAATAAAACTAGTTTATCCTGAAATACGTAATTTTGAAGATGCTGTTACCGAAGACAAGTATTTTGCAAGTTGCGGTCACATGAACAAAGCTGGAGCAATAAAATTTACGAAAGTAGTTTTTGACGCTTATTTTAAACCTAAAAAGAATTGAAAAAATTAGTTTACCTACTGTTTTTATTCGCATTAAATGTTGTTGCGCAACATCAATCCAAATTGACAGTTGAATTGAATTCAGAAACTAAAATTCTTAATGTCTTTCAGGAATTAACTTATTATAATCAATCCAACGACACTTTATCAATACTAATTTTAAACGATTGGAACCACGCTTATTCCGATAAAAATTCGCCTTTAGGAAAACGATTTTCTGATGAATTTGTTCGTAATTTTCATTTAGCACCAGAGAAAGAACGAGGTTTTACCAATAATGTTACGGTTTTTGAAAACGATAAAACATTTTTAAACTGTGAACGGTTGCCTAATCATCTGGATCTAATCGCAATTCGATTAAAAAACAAACTGCTACCACAGCAAAAATTGGTTCTGAATATATCCTATTTTATAAAAATTCCAAGTGAAAAATTTACAAAATATGGGTATGATATCAATGGAAACATTTATTTAAAGAACTGGTTTTTAATTCCTGCTCGCTATGAAAATGGAGGGTTTGTAAAATACAGCAATGCCAATTTAGATGATGAAGCGAATGCCTTATCGGACTATGAAATTGAATTTAAAAATAGTGTTAATTATAAAATAGCAACCGATTTAGACGAAGTTTCTGATGGCGTTTTTTCAGGTAAAAATCGATTGAATTTTAGCATTTATCTCGAACCCAAATCCTCTTTTGTACATTTTAAAAATGATGAAATTGAAGTACTATCGAATATTAAAGATACCAAACTTTCAGACATACAAAAGTCGTTGCTAATTGACAAAGTCACCAAATATGTTAGCCAAAATATAGGTAGTTTTCCATTTAAAAAAATTACGGTTTCGCAGACTGATTATGAAAAAAATCCGTTTTATGGTTTAAATCAATTACCAAGTTTTATCAGTCCTTTTTCGGATGAATTTATTTATGAAATAAAATTTTTGAAAACCTATTTGAACAACTATTTAAAAAATACTTTACAAATAGATAATCGAAAAGACAATTGGATTCTTGACGGAATTCAAATATATACCATGATGAAATACATTGACGAATATTATCCCAACGAAAAAATGATGGGTAATGTTTCTAAAATAAAACTGCTTCGTGGATACAACTTGGTTTCGTTAGATTTTAATGAGCAATACAGCTATTTTTATATGTTGATGGCTCGAAAAAATTTAGATCAACCACTTGGCGATTCTAAAAGTTCTTTGATTAAATTTAATGAAAAAATTGCCTCTAAATACCGTGCTGGATTGAGTTTGAAATACCTCGATAATTATTTAGAAAAAAATAGTGTATCAAAAAGTATCCAATCATTTTATGAATTAAACAAACAAAAGCAAACGTCTAGGACAGATTTTGAAAAGATAATCACCCAAAATGCTACCAAAAATATAGATTGGTACTTCAAAACTATTATTGATTCTAAAGACATTATAGATTACAAATTTGACAAATTTACCAAAACCAAAGACACTGTTTTATTTTCATTAAATAATAAGACCGAAGTAAATGTTCCTATTTCAATTTACGGAATTAAGGGCAAAAATGTAGTGTCCAAAATATGGATAGATCAAGTTAAAAAAGACAGCGTTTATGCCATTGCGAGAAATGGTGCCGACAAAATTGTCATAAATTATAAAAATGAAGTACCCGAATTTAATCTTCGTAACAATTGGCAATCGCTAAAACCATTCAGAATAAGTAATAAACCGGTCAAGTTTAACTTTATGAAAGATTTAGAAGATCCTTATTACAATCAAATATTGTATGTTCCTTCGCTCGAATTTAATATTTATGACGGTTTACTTATTGGGATGCGCTTTCACAACAAAACTATTTTAGACAAGCCGTTTAATTTCGATTTCAATCCATCCTACTCGTCCAATACGCAATCGCTATCTGGATCGGCTTCGATTGCTGTAAATCAAAATTATCGCGAGAGTAGATTGTATAACATTCGGTATTCTTTAACTTCATCACTATTTCATTACGCGCCAGATGCCATTTATACACGATTTAATCCGACAATTTTACTACGATTTAGACCCGAAAATTTAAGAGACAATCGGAAACAATCACTTCTATTTAGACAAGTAATTGTAAATCAAGAAAAATCGGCTTTTGTAACCAGTGAAACCGAAAATTATTCTGTTTTTAATGCAAAATATTTTAACACCAAAACCGAGTTAACCAATCATTTAAATTTTTCTGGAGATTTTCAAGCAGCAAGTAAATTTGGAAAAATTGCAGCCGAAATAGAGTATCGCAAGCTATTCAACAACAACCGTCGCATCAATTTAAGGTTGTATGCAGGAACATTTTTATACAATAAAACAAATTCTGATTTTTTCAGCTTCGGATTGGATCGACCAACCGATTATTTATTTGATTACAAATACCTTGGTAGATCTGAAAACTCTGGTTTGTTTAGCCAACAAATAATTATTGCTGAAGGCGGATTTAAATCAATTTTAGACAATCGTTTTGCCAATCAATACATTACAACACTCAATGCTGGAGTTAATATTTGGAATTGGATTGAAGCATATGGTGACATTGGAATTATTAAAAATAAAGGTTCTCAAGAACAATTCGTCTACGATAGTGGTATTCGATTGAACTTAGTAACCGACTATTTCGAACTTTATTTTCCTGTTCATTCCAATAATGGTTGGGAAATTTCGCAACCTAATTATGGTCAAAAAATACGATTTATTGTTACCTTTAGTCCGCAAACCTTAATTAATCTTTTTACAAGAAAATGGTTTTAAGTGCTCACTTAATCTTCTATTTTTAACAAATAACTCAATATTATGCCTTTTTACTATTAATAATTTATTTTATTTAAATAATTGCATTCAATAATTATTAATAATTTAATTTAATTTTCTGCAAAGATTTGCAATTGGAATCGTTTTTTATTAAATTTGTTTTTTAAAGAATTCTTTTCAATTATGACTGAAACACAAAACAAAGTTGAAATTACTTTTGAAGATTTCAAAGCCGAAGTGCTAAACGACTACAAGATTGCCTCTACAAGTCGGGAATGTAGCCTTCTGGGAAGACGTGAAGTACTTACTGGAAAAGCTAAATTTGGAATTTTTGGCGACGGAAAAGAAATACCACAATTGGCGATGGCTAAAGCTTTCAAAAACGGTGATTTTCGATCAGGATATTACCGCGACCAAACCTTTATGATGGCTATTGGCGCTTTAAATATCGAACAGTTTTTTGCCGGTTTGTACGGTCATACCGATTTGAATTTTGATCCAATGAGTGCCGGCCGACAAATGGGCGGACATTTTGCTACACATTCGCTTGACGAAAAAGGAAATTGGAATAATTTAACTCAACAAAAAAATTCAAGTGCAGATATTTCTCCAACGGCAGGACAAATGCCTCGATTATTAGGTTTAGCACAAGCTTCTAAAATTTTTAGAAATGTAAAAGGTTTAGAAGATAAAACCAATTTTTCTATAAAAGGGAACGAAATTGCTTGGGGAACAATTGGAAATGCCTCTACATCAGAAGGATTGTTTTTTGAAACAATAAATGCTGCAGGCGTATTACAAGTTCCAATGGTAATGAGCGTTTGGGACGATGAATATGGAATTTCAGTTCATGCTAGACATCAAACTACAAAGGAAAATATATCTGAAATCTTAAAAGGATTTCAACGTGATGAAGACAATAAAGGATACGAAATTTTTACTGTAAACGGTTGGGATTATCCAACTTTGATTGCAACATATGAAAAAGCTGCGGTTATTGCTCGTGAAGAACATGTTCCTGTTTTAATACACGTTCGTGAACTAACACAACCGCAAGGACATTCAACTTCTGGAAGTCATGAGCGCTATAAAAATGAAGAACGACTTGCTTGGGAAACCGAATTTGATTGTTTAAACCAAATGCGAAAATGGTTAATCGAAAACAACTTGGCTTCTGCCGAAGAACTAGATTCGATTGATAATCAAGCGAAAAAAGAAGTTCTTGAAGGGAAAAAAGCCGCTTGGCAAGCTTTTACAAATCCGACCAAAGAAGAGCAAAAAGAATTAGTACAACTATTAAATTCAATTGCTTCACAGAGTGAAAATAAAATTTTTATTGAAAAAATTGCAAATGATTTAGCTGCAACTAAAGAGCCAATTCGAAAAGAAATTTTAACCGCAGCTCGTAAAGTCCTTCGAATCATTGTTTCGGAAGATACGAAACCACAACTTGCCAATTGGATCACAAATTATACCAATACAATTCAACCGAAATTTAGTTCTCATTTATTTTCAGAATCAGAAACTAATGTATTTTCAGCAAGTGAGGTAAAACCAACCTATGATGACAATGCCGAGGATGTTGATGCACGCTTGGTTCTAAGAGATAATTTTGATGCGATTTTTTCTAAATATCCAGAAACTTTAGTATTTGGTGAAGATGCCGGAAACATTGGTGATGTTAATCAAGGTTTAGAAGGTATGCAAGAAAAATATGGTGAATTGCGTGTTTCCGATGTAGGAATTCGCGAAGCAACTATTCTTGGTCAAGGAATAGGAATGGCAATGCGAGGATTACGTCCAATAGCTGAAATACAATATCTAGATTACTTGCTTTACGCCATTCAAATTATGAGCGACGATTTGGCAACCTTACAATACCGAACTGCTGGTAGACAAAAAGCTCCAGTAATTATTAGAACTCGTGGACATCGTTTAGAAGGTGTTTGGCATTCAGGTTCGCCAATGGGAATGATTATAAATGCTATTCGTGGTATTCATGTTTTAGTTCCAAGAAATATGACTAAAGCAGCAGGATTTTATAATACGTTATTGCAAACAGACGAACCAGCATTGGTAATTGAATGTTTGAATGGCTACCGATTGAAAGAAAAAATGCCCACAAATCTTGGTGAATTCAAAACTCCAATTGGTGTTGTAGAAACTATAAAAGAAGGAAAAGACATCACGTTGGTTTCTTATGGTTCAACACTAAGGCTGGTAGAACAAGCTACAAAAGAACTTTTAGAAATTGGTATCGATTGTGAAATTATAGACATTCAATCGCTGTTACCATTTGATATTAATCAAGATATTGTTAAGAGTATTGCTAAAACCAACCGTCTTCTTGTTATTGATGAAGATGTTCCAGGTGGTGCTAGCGCGTTTATCTTGCAACAAATTATTGAGGTTCAAAATGGTTACAAACAGTTAGACAGTGCGCCACAAACTTTAGCTGCCAAAGCACACCGACCAGCTTATGGAACTGATGGAGATTATTTTTCTAAACCATCTGTAGAAGATATTTATGAAAAAGTATATTCAATTATGAATGAAGTGCATCCTGAAAAGTATAAAAATTTATACTAAAACAAAAAAGGCTTTTCAAAATCTGAAAAGCCTTTTTTATTAAATCCCAATTTCGACTTGAAATCTCAAATACCAATTGTTTTTCGTTGTGCCATCAATATAATTTAAAGAATCATAAGTTACTTCGCCTTGAACTTTAAATGCGTGTTCCCAAATGTATTTGGTTAAACCCAAGCTGTACTGCTTCGTTTTAGGAGCTAAATTCTCGATATCTTTTCCAACATTTTGAAGCGAATATCTCCCAATTATTTCGTAATTAGAAATAAAATTATAACTCAGTTGATAATCAAAGCCGTTACCAACAAATACATAATTACTTTGTAACGTATCATCAGGATTGAAGGTTATTGCATTTTCAGTAGTGGTTCTTGACATAAAACTAGACATGGCTGCCCAACCATTATATTTGATCATAGCATCCAACAAAACTGATTTCATAGTTCTTGTTTCAAACAAATCGTTTCCAAGTTGTCCTTGCGTTCGTCTAGCATGATTGTTTTGCTGAAATGCACCAGAAAACATGACTTTTGGTTTTTTCTCTCGTACAATATCGCCTTCAAAATAAGTACCATCTTTGGTAAAAGCTCCAAACGGAAACAACTCCACTTTACCTGTAACTGCTACTCCATCATCCGCTTTTTCAGTACTATTTCGTCCTTCTCCCGTGGAAATTGCCGTTTTAAAATTGTATGAAAATTGATCTTTGTACTCGTTTAAATTATGTACTTGAAATCCAAAATCTCTATCAATAGTAAATTTGGCATTATTAATCGTTCGATCTGTTAATTGTAAACCGCCAGAGGAATTCACACGTTGTCGGTTACCTGGTAATTTAGTCTGACCAAAACTGATATTAAAATTTTTGTTAGGACGATAAAAAATCACAGCATCTCTAATAATATTAATGTTCTCACCTTCTCTTATTTCTCCAACATCACCCGGAGCGAAAGACAATTGCAACGCATATAAAAATTTAGGATTTCCTACATAACCATCCAATCGCAATCGCAAACGTCTAATTTGTCCGTCATATCCTCCATTTTCATCTTCATTTTTTATATAGGTTACCCGATTTTGCATTCTGAATCGAATATTTAATTGAAAAATACTATCCGGAGAAGTCATTCCAATGCCTTTTCCAAAATTGTAATAGGGTAAAACCGAAAGCTTTAAATCGTTATCCGTTTTAGTTTGTTTAATTGATACCTGCGCTTTTAATGTCCAAGCACAAGTAAGAAATAATAATAAAATAATTTTTTTCATGAATCGATATGTAGTTAGGTTGCAAATGTAATTTTTTTCCAGAGAACTTAAAATGGTAAGCATCCTATTATTACCTTTGCAAAAAGTAAAAATTATGTCAAATGCCTATTTAGGTTACCATTTTATTATTGAACCTACTGACCCGAGCTCAAGCGAACAGGCGAAGCAATTGTGTTCAGAAATTCTTATTGCCGAATTGGGTGAAAAAGCTTTTGAAAGTTTTATAGAAACTGATAACGGAATATCTGCTTTTGTTCAAAAAGATTTATGGTCTGAAGATATTTTAGAAGATATTTACATACTAACTTCATCGGAATTTACAATAACATACGAAATTGAAGAAATCGAACAAGTAAACTGGAATGAGGAATGGGAAAAAAATTTCGAACCCATTGATGTTGATGGAAAATGTAATGTTCGAGCGCCATTTCATCCAAAAACTGAAGCGGAATTTGACATTGTAATCGAACCAAAAATGAGTTTTGGAACAGGTCATCATGAAACTACACACATGATGATTCAACATTTGCTTGAAGCAGATGTTACCGATAAAAAAACATTGGATATGGGATGCGGAACAGCAATTTTGGCAATTTTGGCGGAAATGAAAGGCGCAAAACCTATTGACGCAATTGATATTGACAATTGGTGTTATTTGAATTCTATTGAAAATGCAGAACGTAATAATTGTAAAGAAATTACAGTTTATGAAGGTGATGCAGCAATATTAGATGGTAAAAAATATGATTTTATTATAGCCAACATCAATCGAAATATACTTTTAAATGATATGAAATCCTATACCGATTGTTTAAACTCAAACGGAGTATTACTTTTAAGCGGATTTTATACAGAAGATATTCCTTTTATAAATGCAAGTTGCGTTGAAAATGGATTAACGTATGTTAAAAAATTTGAAAGAAACAATTGGGTTTCATTGAAATACACAAAAAATAATTAAATTTGCGTTCAATTTTATTCGATTAATAATGAGTACAATAGAAAAAATACAAGAAGATGTTTCTGTTTTAGAACAAGTTGGGGTAAATAACGAAATTGTTCTTTTTAACGATGATGTAAATACATTTGACCATGTCATTGAAACGTTAATACAAGTTTGCAAACACACTTCAGAACAAGCTGAACAATGTGCTATTTTAGTTCATTATAAAGGAAAATGTACCGTAAAGACTGGTCATATTGACGAATTAAAACCACAATGTACTTCGCTTCTAGAAGCAGGTTTGAGTGCAGAAATTATTTAACAAATGACTCATAATAAAAAATGCTCTAAACGTAATTGTTTAGAGCATTTTTTTATTTGTAAGAGAAAATTAATTTGCTCTTTTAAGAACGGTTACGTCTGTAAATGTTTCTCCTCCTTCTGTATAAGTTTCATAAACTTTTAAAGTTGAACCATCTAGTTGTTTTATTTCAACTTCACCAAAACTTGTTGTTAAGGTATTCCCTGATTTTACATATTCACCACTTGAAGTGAATACTGAACAACCTGTATCATAAGTTGCGCTATCAAAGGTATTATCAGAATTGAAAGTAATATTATCTTTAGCACAACCTGCTTGATGCTCGTACAAAAATAATTCTTCGGTTGATCCAATTCTTTCACCTTCTTTAAAAAATTCCCATTTTCCTACAATGTTTCCAGATGTAGATGGTCCGTCATCGTCTTTACTACAAGATGGTAATAAAAATGATAGTGTAAGCATTAAAATAATTGAATTTGTAATTTTTCTCATTTTGTTTTGTTATTTAGATTAGATTGCAATGATACAAAAAAAATTTAATGAGGAAGCTTATCTTTCAAAACTCCATAAATAAAAGTTCCAAGTAATGCTCCAATCAAAATAATTCCAACACTTAAAAAACCGGAACCTAAAAGAATAAAAATTGGTCCTGGGCAAGCGCCAACCAAAGCCCATCCAAGTCCAAAAAACAATCCACCAATCCAATATCTAAAAGTGCCTTTTTCCTTATCTTGAATCTCTATTGGCAAGCCATTGATGTCCTTGAGATTTTTTCTTTTTATTATTTGTACACCAATTAATCCAGTTGCTATTGCTACCATTATAATTCCGTACATATGAAAAGAATCAAACTGAAACATTTCATAAATTCGATACCATGAAACGGCTTCCGATTTAGTTAATACTATTCCGAAGACAAAACCTACTAGTAAATATTTAAATAAATTCATAATTAAAATAATAAAGGAAAAATAAAATGCGCCATTAACAATCCACCTATAAAAAAGCCAATAACTGCTTTCAAAGAGGGTACTTGTAAATTACTTAAACCTGAAATAGCATGACCAGAAGTACAACCACCAGCATAACGAGAACCAAAACCAATTAATATTCCACCTACCAAGAGAATACAAATCACTTTAGGCGATTCAAAAATTGAATTGGCAAACAATGCATTTGGAAGTAATTTTCCGTTTGGTTCATCAATTCCTAAAAGCGCTAATTTCTCAATTGTTTTGGGGCTGATTGCAACATTTGTTATATCGCTCATAAAATGTGATGCTACAAAACCTCCTAATATCGCTCCTATTACAACAATTAAATTCCATTTTTGTGCCTTCCAATCCCAATCAAAAAAAGGGACTGCACGTCCAACACCAGTCATGGAACACAAACTTCTAAGGTTGGACGACATTCCGAAAACTTTTCCGAAATAAATTAGGCAAAGCATTACCATTCCTATTAAAAATCCAGAAACAGACCAATGCCAAGTTTGAGATATAAAATTCATAACTACCTATTAATTATTTTTCACAAAAATAGAAATAGTGGTTTGATATTTGAACAACTATTTACTATTTAATGAAAAATAGTATCTTTAACCAATAATTTAAACAAACATGAAAAAAATAAATTTATTCATTTTTACGTCTTTAATTCTCCTATTTTTCTCCTGTGGCAGTGTAAAATCTACGTTAAAAAATGTTGATAACAATGCTGTAAGACCAGCAATAAAAGAGGGTCATTATGTTATTACAGAATACAGTAAAGATGCTAAATATGGTTATGACAAAGACTATCCTATAAATCTTGGGTTTGATAATGAGAAGTTTGGATCTCGCAGTATTGATTATTTTTTTAATGCATTAACAGGATTGGATGGAGAAAAATTAACCTACATAAAAACTGAGAGCTGTTGTCCTTTTCCAACTAAACGAAGTGTCATGGGTGGCGGAATACTTGATTTACATGAAGTAACCTTTCAAGGTAAAAACAAGAAAGTAATCTTGTACTTTAATATTTATGATAAAGGTAAAATTATGTGTCCAAATGGTTTTTTAATAAAAAAATAGCATTTACATAACTTAAGTTGTAACTTTAACACAATACTAAACCTTCTAATACATTCATTAGAAGGTTTTTCTTATTATATTTGCGAAGCAAAAAAAATAATCATTATGAACATAAATACTATACCACAAATCAAGCACATTGATAGTGGAAATTTTTTCTTATTAGCCGGACCTTGTGCTATTGAAGGTGAAGAAATGGCTTTAAAAATTGCCGAAAAATTAGTTTCTATTACTGATAAATTACAAATTCCTTACGTATTTAAAGGTTCTTTCAAAAAAGCAAACCGTTCAAGAATTGATAGCTTTTCTGGAATTGGAGATGAAAAAGCATTAAAAATTCTAAGAAAAGTTTCTGAGACTTTTCACATACCAACGGTTACAGATATTCATACAAATGAAGATGCTGCGATGGCTGCAGAATATGTTGATGTATTGCAAATTCCAGCTTTTTTAGTTCGCCAAACAGATTTAGTAGTTGCTGCAGCAAATACAGGAAAAGTTGTCAATCTAAAAAAAGGACAATTTATGAGTCCAGAAAGCATGAAACATGCAGTTCAAAAAGTTTTAGATTGCAATAATGAAAAAGTAATGGTTACCGATAGAGGTACCATGTTTGGATATCAAGACATGATTGTTGATTTTAGAGGAATTCCAACAATGCAAAATTATGCTACAACTGTTTTAGACGTAACACATTCTTTACAACAACCAAATCAAACTGCTGGTGTAACTGGTGGAAGACCTGATATGATTGAAACAGTTGCCAAAGCTGGAATCGCTGTTGGAGTAGATGGAATTTTTATTGAAACACATTTTGATCCTGCAAATGCTAAAAGTGACGGGGCTAATATGTTACATCTTGACTACTTTGAAGATTTAATGACCAAATTGGTAGCAATTAGAAAAACCATAAATCAATTTTAACTTCAAATAATGTCTATAAAACCATCTTTTAATTCTATACTTTTTTTAATCACTTTTCAATTCGCTGTAGCACAAGAAAATATAGTTTCAGAAAAGTTTACGTCACACAATAAAGGTAAATTTTTCTTTTTTTGGGGAGGAAATAGAGAGAGCTTTACCAAATCTGATATTCATTTTAAAGGTTCCAATTATGACTTTACAATTCATGATGTTGTAGCAAATGATAAGCCAAAAGGATGGCATTTAGATTATATAAATCCATCGAGAATGACAATACCGCAAACTAACTTTCGTATGGGGTATTATATCAACGATCATTACAACATAGCAATTGGAGTAGATCACATGAAATATGTAATGCAACAAAACCAAACTGCTAATGTAACAGGAGTAGTAAACCTTCCTACTTCAGAAGTTGGTTCTAGCAATAATGGTACGTACAATAATACACCTGTTAATTTTACAGATGAAAATTTTCTAACATTTGAACACACAGATGGATTAAATTATGTTCATACTGAATTTTCAAGAGTTGATGATTTTTCAAAACTTTTCAAAATTTATAATACTGATAAGTTTCAGATAAATTTAACTGAAGGGATTGGAGCTGGGATTTTATTTCCTAAAACCAATGCAAAATTATTAGGAAAAGAGCGACATGATGATTTTCATGTCTCAGGATATGGAGTTTCTGCCAAAGTCGGATTAAACTTTACATTTTTTAAATATTTCTTTTTACAAGCTGAATTAAAAGGCGGATACATTAATATGAGTGACATTAGAACTACAGCAAATTCAACTGATACAGCGCAACAAGAATTCTTTTTTCTTCAAAGAATAATAGCCTTAGGAGGAATTTTTAAATTATAATTACACTTTTTCCTTTTTTTTTTCTATTTTTGATAACATTATTTCAATTTAACATCAACCAAACTATATTTTTAACATTTATGAAAAAAATTACTTTAGTATTAGTTTTTTCATTTCTTTCATTTTTTGGCTTTTCTCAGGGATTGCCATTAGAAGGATTTGAAAATACGATTGGTCCAGATTTACCTTCTCCAACCACTCCTACGGATTGGACTTTAGGATCTGGAACACCAGGAAATCAATGGGCAGTATTTGATAACGGTATTGGACTCACCAAGCGTTGGGATATTGTAACTGCACCAGCCAATGTTTATGCAGGAACCAATTCTACATTTATTGATGTTGAGAATATCAATGCCAATAACACTTCAGAAGATTACTTGGCAACGCCACTGATCACCGTTCCGACTAATGGTCAATTACGATTTTGGACACGAACAGGTTCTAACGGAGATCAAGGTTCTATTTTTCAAATTAAAGTAGCACCTGTTACAGGAACTCAAATTAACCCTGCTGATTATACCTTAATACAACAATGGACGGAAACTTCCCTTACAACAGCATTCAATACTTATGAAGAGAAAGTTGTTAGTTTGAATGCCTTTGCAGGACAACAAGTATATGTAGCTTTTGTTAGAGTTTTCGCTCAGCCTACTCCAGCTTTAGGAGGTGACAGATGGTTTATTGACAATGTTCAAATTATACAGCAGTGTTTAAATCCAACTGGTTTAACAGCTACAGCAGTTACTTTTAATGGCGCAAGTTTATCTTGGACTAGTCCAGGAGTAACTTCATGGGAAATTGAAGTTTTACCAGCAGCCAATGTACCAACAGGAGTTGGAGTGCCATATAGTGGTGCTTTACCTTATGTTGTAACGAATTTATTACCAAATACAAATTATCAATTTTTTGTACGATCAGTTTGTGCTCCAGGAAATCCGAGTGGATGGGCAGGTCCAATTAACTTTACCACAACAACAGCACCGCCTGTTTGTGGAGGTAACTTTGTTGATGCCGCTGGTCCAACTACAAACTACGCCAACAATAGCGACTCAACAGTAACTATTTGCCCTACAACACCAGGCGATCAAGTTACCGTTACTTTTACAGCTTTTAATACAGAAGCAAACTGGGATGCCTTATACGTTTTTAATGGTAACTCAATTACTGCACCACAAATAGCAAGTGCCAATCCAGCAGCAAACGTACCTGGAGGATTAGCAGGAGGATATTGGGGAACTGTAATACCAGGTCCATTTACCTCTACAAGTCCTGACGGATGTTTGACTTTTAGATTTAGAAGTGATGGTTCGGTAAACAATCCAGGATGGATAGCCAATGTAACTTGTGCACCACCTCCAACATGTACCAAACCAACCAATCTTGTTGCTTCAGGCGCCACAGCTACCACGGTAAATTTAGCGTGGACACAACTACCTAATCCAAACAGTAGCGTTGCTACAACATGGCAAGTATTGGCTTTGCCTTGTGGTTCGCCATTACCAACACCAGCATCTACTGGATTTATAACAGCCTCTACAAATCCATTCGTATATACAGGATTGACAGCTGATACGTGTTATAATTTTTATGTAAGAGCAGTATGTTCTCCAACAGAAACAAGCGATTGGTCTGTAGGAGCAACAGCAACTACTCAAATAACACCACCGGTATGTGGAGGAACTTTCACAGATCCAGGAGGAGCAAATGCTAATTATGCTAACAACGTAGATAATACAGTAACCATTTGCCCAACTACACCAGGCGATGCCGTTACCGTAACTTTTACATCA
>NZ_JBVHBT010000006.1:0-262836 GCF_057626655.1 Flavobacterium sp. SP2 | reverse complement strand
GGCACCGGATGGGATGGAACCTATAATGGTCAAATGCTACCAGCAACCGACTACTGGTTTACAGTAGAGTACTTAGAACAAACAGTGAAAGAATTTAAAGCCCATTTCTCATTAAAAAGATAACAATAATGAACTTCAAAAAACTTTATTTAGTAGTAATTTTATTAATTGCCAAGCAGGGATTTTCTCAAGAAATATTACCAGTTTATTCCGATTATTTATCAGATAATTATTTTTTACTGCATCCATCAATGGCTGGAGCAGCCAACTGTGCTAAACTTAGATTAACGGCTAGACAACAATGGTTTGGTCAAGACGATGCACCTGCATTACAAACGGCTAGTTTTAATGGTAGCGTTGGCGAAAGAGATGGTTTGGGAGTTATATTAATAAATGATAAAAATGGTTATCACTCACAAAAAGGTCTGCGTTTGGCGTATGCACACCATTTGCAATTTTCTAGAGATAAGGTTGATTTAAATCAGTTGTCTTTCGGTATTAGTGCTGGTTTTGCGCAAAGCTTATTAGACGAGACAGATTTCTTGGTTAATAATCCAGAATACGATCCAATTATAGATGGAACTATCGTTCAAAAAGCAAGTTACTTTAATGTTGATATTGGTGCATCCTATAATTTCTTAGATTTTTATGCACATTTCACTGTTAAAAATGCATTAGCTTCTGAACGAAAATTATATTCTGATAGAGAACCTGTTGATTTGAAAAGATTGATATATAACATGGGTTATACTTTTGGTGATGAAGACAGAATATTATGGGAACCTTCAATGATGTTTCAACATATTTTTCAGACGAAAGAATCTACTTTAGATTTGAATTTGAAATTGTATAAAAATTTAGATTTTGGAAAAGTTTGGGGCGGTTTGTCTTACAGAAGAAGTTTAGATGGAGCTGAATTTGTTGATGGAAATGCGATTGCAAAACAGAAGTTACAATATTTAACACCTATCGTTGGGGTTAATTATAACCAATATGTTGTTTCGTATACCTATTCACATTTGTTGGGTGATATTAACTTTAATACAGGTGGTTTTCATCAAATAACACTTGGTGTTAACTTATTCTGTAAACCAGAGAAATACCACTGTAATTGTCCAGCAGTTAATTAACAATTTAATTAATCCTGATAGTTTTATCAGGATTTTTTTTTAAATTTAAGAATATGATAATAAAGTCAGTTAATGGGAAATCACCTGCTATAAATGAGGATTGCTATGTTGCAGAAAATGCTACAATTGTTGGTGAAGTAACTATTGGTAGTAAGTGTAGTGTTTGGTTTAATGCTGTAATTCGCGGTGATGTGAATTTTATAACGATAGGAGATAAAGTTAATATTCAGGATGGAGCTATTATTCATTGTACTTATAAAAAGCATCCTACAATTATTGGAAATAATGTGTCTATTGGACATAATGCTATTGTACATGGATGTACCATAAAAGATAATGTTCTTATTGGAATGGGAGCAATAGTAATGGATAATTGCGTTGTGGAAAGTAATTCTATAATTGCAGCCGGTGCGGTGTTAACTCAAAATACAATTGTACCATCAGGTACTATATATGCTGGCGTTCCTGCAAAGAAAGTAAAAGATATTGATCAATCTGATTTTGCTGGAGAAATTGATCGTATATCGAATAATTACGTGATGTATTCTAGTTGGTTTAAAGAGGAATAAAGCTTAAAAATCGAGGTAAGATACATTTTCTTTATTTTCTAAAATTGATTGAAGTACAGACGGATTACTGTTAGTGTAGAAGGTGTTGTAAATTTCATTCGTACTGTTGTTTAATCCTACGGTTTCATTTAGAATTGTCAAAGTTTGTCTTGCTACTGCTTCGCCTGAATCAATTATTTTTATATTCGAGGGAATAATCTTTTTTATTTGGGGAATTAAATACGGATAATGGCTACATCCCAAAACTAGATAATCGATATCAGCTTTAATCATTGGGGTTAAGTACTCGCAAAGAAGTTGCTGCATTTTTATTGAATTTATTGCACCATTTTCGATTAATTCTACTAGTCCAAATCCAATTTGTTCAATAATTTGTATGTCTTGAAATTTCTCTACATTTTTATTAAATAGTTCGCTATTTAAAGTTCCTTTTGTTGCTAGAATTCCTATTTTATTGGTCCGACTATTTAGTGCTGCGGGTTTTATTGCGGGTTCAATACCTATGAAAGGTACTTTATATTTTGCCCTTAATTCTTTTATAGCATTAGTAGTCGCTGTATTGCATGCTACCACAATCAATTTACAATTATTATCTAAAAGGAAGTCGGTATTCTTGAAACTCAAATCAATAATTTCTTCTTTAGTTTTTTGTCCATAAGGAGCATTTTTACTGTCAGCAAGATATATTGTATTTTCATTAGGAAGTAATGCATTTATTTCTTTCCATATCGATGTTCCTCCAATTCCGGAGTCAAATAAGCCAATAGGTTTTTCATTATTTATCATACAAACAAATGTAAAAAAAAACTGCTCAATACTATTGAACAGTTTTTAATTTTTATATCATTTTAAGATTAAAATCCTAGATCTTTCTTTACATCGGCAGTTAAATCTGGACCATCAGCTAATAAAAGTTCGGTACCGTTTAATACATATTGGTATCCTTTAGCTTTTCCAACTTTTTGTATAGATGCTTTTACTTTATCAATAAGTGGCTTCATTAAGTCAGCTTCTTTTTTCTGAAGTTCTTTCTGAGCATTGTCTTGATAGTCACCAATACGTTTTGCCATATCTTGTACCTCTACTTGACGAGACTGGTTTACTGCATCGGTTACATTTGCTGCTTCTTTATCATATTTCTCAATTTTACTTTTATATTCAGTAACCATTGAGTTGTATTCAGTATTGTAAGTTTCACCTAACTTTTGTAACTGTTTTTGCGCATCTAAAATTGCTGGCATTTTTGAAGTAAGTTCATTAACATCTACATGAGCAGTCTTAGCTTGCGCATTCATTGTTTGCATTCCTAGTAAAGCTACTGCTGCTATTAATAATGTTTTTAATTGTTTCATCATTCTAAGTATTAATTATTGTTTTAAATTATTATGGTTTATTCTTCTTTAATTCTTCTTCTCTTGCAAGTTTAGCTGCTTCGCGATCTGCAATGGTTTTAAGACGTTTTTCTTCTGCTGCTTTCTTTCTATCTTCAATAATTTTCTTTCTCTCTTCTAATGTTTTATTTTTAGCTTCTTGAGCAGCTGCAATTTTCTTTTCTCTTTCTAGTTTGGCTTCTTCTTGTTTAGTGTCAACATCAGTTGTATCTACACCTGTTGAAGCTTCATTTTTATCTTTAGCAGAAACTGTGCCATTTTTTTTATTTTCTTTTTCTTCAAGAGCTAATTTTCTTTTGTCATCTAACTCTTTTTTTCTTAAATCGTTTGCAATTTTTCTATCATCGATAATTTTTTGACGTGCCAGCTTGTTCTCTTCGATTCTTTTTTGTCTATCTGATAATGTGGGATTATCATCTATAAGATCTTGTTTTCGTTCCGCTTCTTCTTCTAATTTACGTTGTTTATTACTCATTTGCTCACGCTTTTCAGCACGTGTAAGAGTTCTAACAACTTGATCGCTTACATCAAATCTTTTGGCTGCAAATAACATTGTTAAATCGGATGATTTATCAAATATGTAATCGTATTTTTTAGCTTCTGCCAAATCTTGAACAGCATTAAAAACTTGATCTTGTATTGGTTTAATTAATACTGCTTTTTGGACAACTAAATCTCCATTTGGGCCAAATCTTTTTTGTTGGTAATCTAATAATTCAGTATCTAAAAATGCAATTTCTTCTTCACGTTCTGCAATAAGCTCTTTTGTTAAAAGTACTTTTTCAGTTTTTAAAGTTTCTTTTAGTTTGTTGATTTCAGTTTTCTTAGCTTCAATTTCTTGCTTCCATTTTTGCGCTTTAGTTTCTAATTGATTTTTTGCTTCGGCATAGTCTGGAACTTTTTCCAAAATATATTCCATATCAATATAACCAATTTTCACACCTCTTGACTGTGAAAAGGTAGTACTTGAAACCACAAGTGCTGTAATTAAAACTAAAAAATATTTATTCATAACTTTTTTGTTTTTGCTAATGATAAAACAAATATACTAAAATTGTTGACCAATTATAAAATGTGTTTCCCATCCATTTGGAGTTGTTAATCCTGGAACTGCATCGAAACCGTGACCAAAATCAATTCCTAATAATCCAAAGGCAGGCATGAATACACGTAAACCAAAACCTGCAGAACGTTGTAAAACAAATGGATTATACTGTTTGAACGAATCGTATGAACCTCCAGCTTCTAAAAATGCGAGTGCATAAATTGATGCAGCAGCTTTTAATGTTAATGGATATCGTAATTCTAACGAAAATTTATTGTAAATCGTACCTCCGTTTTGAGAAGATAATGATTGATTAGGATAACCTCTTAACTGTATCACCTCACGACCATCTAATGCAAAGTTAGCTAAACCATCACCACCTAAGTAAAATCGTTCAAATGGCACCATTCCTCGATCGCTGTTGTAGGCGCCAAGAAATCCAAATTCACCTAATGTTCTTAAAACTAATTTGTCATAAATTTTGGTGTAAACATCTGCTTTAAATTTAACTTTATAGTATTCTAAGAATTTAAATTTTTCTTGATCTACTTTAGAAGCATCTGCATCTGCATCTTGATAGTTTAAAACTTTCTCATACAAACCTGAATTTTCTGAAGTTTGTTTTATAAAATCACCTTCTTGAACCAAGAATCCATCTGGTCCAGTTACATCTTCTAAAGGTTGAATAGCAGGATTATATCTTAATTTGTACTCTTTTTTATTACCTAAGTTTGCATAATCAACACCATTAAACAGGGAATAAGGTAAAGTAAACTTGGCAGTTACACTAAATTCAGAACCTTTGGTTGGAAATATTGGGTTTATTCCTTTGTTATTTCTTGTTAAACCCGTTGTGAAAGCTAAGTTTCTTGAAGCTCCATTTCCAAAAGTAAATAATCCTGTGTTGTAATTATTTAAATCGTAATATTGAAAACTAACTGCGTTTGATAATACAAAATAATCATCTGGAACACTCAATCTTTTGGCAATACCTACTGATAATGAAGTAATGTTAAAGCTCTTGTCTCGGTCTACACTACTAGTAGAACCTGTAAATAAGAATTGTTTACTATGTGATAGCGATGTTGAGAAACTAACTGGTTTTTTACCTCCAAACCAAGGTTCAGAAAACGATAAACTATAAGTTTGGAAAAACGAACTTGCCTGAGCTCTCAATGAAACTTTTTGCCCATCACCCATTGGTAATGGTCTGTAAGCATCTTTTTTGAAAATATTGCGGGCAGAAAAATTATTGAACGATAAACCTAAAGTTCCAATAAAACCACCTCCGCCATAACCTCCTTGAAGTTCTATTTGGCTTGATCCTTTTTCTACGACTTTCCATTCCAAATCTACAGTTCCAGCAACTGGATCAGGATTTTTAACATCTGGTGTAATTGCTTCTGCATCAAAGAAACCAAGTTGACCTAGTTCGCGAATGGTTCTAATAACTTCTTCTTTACTCCATTTCTGACCTGGTCTTGTTTTAAGTTCACGATAAATTACTCTGTCATTAGTTTTATCATTTCCAGCGACAGTAACTTTATTAAAGTAGGCAAGTGGTCCTTCTGTAATTCTAATTTCAAAGTTGATGGTATCGTTGGCAGTCTTAACTTCAACTGCATTGATATTCGAGAATAAGTATCCGTTGTTTTGGTATAAATTAGTCAAATCTTCTCCATCTGGTTTCGATTTATCTGCTATTCTTTTTTCTAATAAAACTCCGTTGTATACATCGCCTTTAACTATACCTAAATTTCTACTTAAAAAATTATCAGGATATACTGTATTCCCTAAGAATTTGATGTCGCCAAAGTAATATTTATTACCTTCTTCAACATTAATTTTTATTTGAATTTTATTATTGGCAACCCAAACCGAATCTTTTACAATTCGTGCATCTCTGTATCCCTTTTCTTTATATTTATCAATAACAGTAACTAAATCCTGGTTGTATTTGTCTTTAATATACTTGGACGCTTTTAAAATTCGAATTGGATTGATTTGTTTAGTGTTTTTCATAGCTTTTCTCAATTTGCTATCACTAAATTTTTGGTTGCCCTCAAAATCAATATTTTTAATTTTTATTTTATCTCCTTTGTCAACATTTACGACCATATTAACTAAATTTCCAGCCGTAGTATCGGCAACGGTGTTTATGGAAACTTTAGTTCTAAAAAAACCGTCTTTTTTGTATTTATTTTCGATATAATTTCGAGTTGTAGTAATCAGGTTTTCGTTTACAACTTTACCTTTTGTAAGGCTGTTTTCTTTAATTAATTCTTCACCTTTTGATTTTTTTACACCTTTAATTTTTACATCATTTAGTTTTGGTAACTCCACGATATTCAGTTCCAAGTAAATACTATCACCTACAATTTTATTTACATAAAAATCGATGTCGCTAAACAATCCTAGTTTTCCCAACTTTTTTATGGCGTTGCTTATTTCTTCGCCTGGGACAATGATTTCTTGACCTTTTTCTAAACCAGCAAAAGTTACTACAGTTTGTTTGTTGAAGCTTAATTTTCCAGTTACGTCAACGTCGGCTAAAATATATTTCGTTCCTTGGTCAAAAGGTATTCTGTCTTGGGCTTGTAATAGGGTAACACTTCCAAAAATTAAGGTTGTAAGAAGTGCTTTTAAGTAATTGTTTAACACGTATTTATTTTTTAATTTGTTCGCTTGTTTTTCCAAATCTCCGTTCTCTTTTCTGATAGCTGATGATCGCTTCATATAAATCATTTTCTTTAAAATCGGGCCATAGTACATCGGTAAAGAATAACTCTGCATAGGCTATTTGCCATAGTAAAAAGTTACTTATTCTGTGCTCGCCACTTGTTCTAATAAGTAAATCTACATCGGGTAGATTGTGCGTGTAAAGATGCTGATTTATAATTGATTCATCAATAGTGTCTATTGAAATTATATTATTTTTAACTTTATCGCTTATTTTTTTTACCGCATTTATTAACTCTTCTCTTGATCCATAGCTTAGTGCAAGTGTTAAGGTCATTTTGGTGTTGTTCTCGGTAAGTGTTATAACTTCGTTAAGTTCTTTCTGAATGCTTTTAGGAAGCATGTCTAAATTGCCAATAGAATTTAATCGAATATCGTTTTTTTGAAGTGTTTCCAATTCATTCTTTAAGGAATGAACTAGTAGTTTCATTAAGGTATCAATTTCTAATTTCGGGCGATTCCAATTTTCTGTAGAAAAAGCGTATAAAGTTAAATTCTGAACCCCAAGTTTGGCTGAAGTTTCTACAGTTTCTCGAACTGATTTAGTTCCGTTTTCGTGTCCAAAAGCTCTAAGAAAGCCTTTTTGTTTTGCCCATCTTCCATTGCCATCCATAATTATGGCTACATGTCTTGGAATATTGTCTTTATTTATTGATTCTAGTAAACTCATATTTTATTCTGCGCAATAACATGGCTTTTCGCCAAAGGTATAAGTTAAGGTTATTCCCGAAAAAACATACCAATCTTTATTGTTTATATTTCCAAACCTTAATGTTTGTAAATTTTCATTTTTTGGATTGCTTCCATCCAAATTATCTGTTAATGTATAGCGTGCTCCAACTTCAGCACCTAGTACTAAATTACGTGTTATGTTAGATTTTATTCCAACTGTCATTGGAATCGCAAAGGTACTTTCACCATAATCTTCTTCTGTTTGACCACCAACTACAAATAATTCATCGTACGTAAAATAGGAAATACCTGTATATACATAAGGTGTGACCTTAGTTCCGAAATCGTGCAAATTGAAATCAAAAAAATTAAATTCTAATCCGGCAGAAATTTCTTTTATGCTATTTTCAAAATTGTAACCTCTTGATTTTCTTGCCGATTCTTTAGAGTCTAAATCATTTGCTGTAATTTTAGATTGCGTATAAGAAAATCGGTAAGCATGTCTCGGACTTTTATTCCATTTGTATAGCACTCCAAAAGCCATTTCATTGGGATTGATATAATTTGTTTTACCTACATCTCCAATGTAATTGCTGCCACCTAAAAAAACTCCAATTTCATGAATTTGAGCACTTAAATGTAAAGTTCCTAATGTAAAAATAAATAAAAATAATCGTTTCATCAATTCAAAAATAGCGTGCAAATATAACAATTATCAGTACTAATTAATCATCAAATTAGTATTTATAATAAATTATGATGCAACGTGTTAAAAATATGGTTTTCTCTAAAATTAATATAGAGTATTTAGGAAACGAAAAAGTGTAGTATGTAGTATTTTATTTTATTATTAATTTCGTTTGTCTTCACCCCAAAGTAATTTGGTTCGAAGTGTTTTTAGAAAAGTTTCTTCTGGTATCTCAACCATGTTTATTGTAAAAGGAGTTTTTTTTATGGTTAGTACCGAATTATTACTAACCGAAGTAATTCTGGAATCTAATGAAACTAAATAGTTTTCTTCTCTACCAGAAACTTGAAGTTTAAGAGTTGTTTCATCTGGGATTACTAGTGGTCTTGCATTTAAATTATGTGGTGCAATTGGTGTAATTACTAAGCTTTTTACGTCGGGTGTTAAAACTGGTCCGCCGCAACTCAACGAATATCCTGTAGAACCTGTAGGAGTTGAAATTATTAAGCCATCTGCCCAATACGAATTTAAATACTCGTCATTTAAATAAGTTTCAATAGTAATCATCGACGTAGTGTCTTTTCTACTAACTGTAATTTCGTTCATAGCGAAATTTAAATCTTTTATTTCAGGATTTTTAGGTGAACAATCTAAACTTAGAAGTGTTCGCTCCGATATGGTGTATTTTTTTTCTAAGACAATTTGTAAAAAAGTTGCAATATTTTCTTTTTGTACTTTGGCTAAAAAACCTAGTCGTCCAGCATTTACACCAAGAATTGGAATGCCTGAATTTCGCACAAATGTAGCCGCTCGCAAGATTGTTCCATCGCCGCCAATGCTTATAAGAATGTCGAAACTTGAATCCAAATCAGCATGACTCGAAAAAGTTTTATATTCTTTCTTTACTATTTCTTCTTGATATAAAATTTTAAGAAAATGCGCTTCAATTACCAATTCCACATTATTAGCATTGAAAAAAACAAAAATGTCTCTAATAATTGGTCGTGTATCGTTTTGATAATATTGTCCGAAGATGGCTATTTTCATACAAAAAAATGTGTCGATTTATACAATTGTAAATGTACCGATTTAATACCGATACTATTCCAAATTATGTTATGATTAGATTAATTAAATATTCAAATATTTATCTAAATAATCAGATCGCTCTTTTAAATTATTCAAATAATTGTCTTCGTTGTGCTCTGAAATTATTTCATAATTATAGCGTCGAAATGTTTGGATAATATCATTTAAACCGCCAAGCGCAATTTTTATAGTAACCTGAATGGTCGACGCAGTAGCTTCAGATATAAACAATCCAAGTAATTTGCCATTGTTGCTTTCCACAATTTGCGCAATCTGACTCATAGAAAAATCAATAAGTGGTGTTTGCACTACGATTATGCCACCTTGTTCTTTTAAAAACGGAGTTTCATGAAAGAATTTTACAATGTCTTCCAATTCATAATAGCCAACATACTTGTTGGTTTCATCCAAAATTGGAACAACATTGGAATGATTTTTTGCAAAAACCTCTAATACGTCCAACCAAATCATTTCTTTTCGAGCATAAAAACCTTCAAGAGTAAACCGGTAATCGGTAATTTTTTTATCCAAATCGAAAGTTTCTACATCATCGGCTGCAATGTTTCCAATAAAAATTCCTTCTTCCACTACAGGAAAATGGGAATACGAAACGTCGCTAAAAAAATCTTGAACCGATTCAATGGTTTCTTGGCTGCTAATGGCTTTGTAATCGTTAGTTATGTAGTCGCTAATTTCTGTCATATATAAATAGGTAGCAATTTTGTTGCAAAATAATCAAATTTTAGAACATAAAACCTTATTTTAACTTTGTATTTTTGCTGTAATGAAATATACGCAGCTCAAAAAGTTGTAGTTTTATTTTAAATCACAAACAAATAGTAAACTTTACAATGACAAAATTAAGTGTAAATATCAACAAAATTGCAACATTAAGAAATGCAAGAGGTGGGAATGTACCTGATTTGCTTAAGGTTGCTACCGATATTCAGAAATTCGGAGCACAAGGAATCACTATTCATCCAAGGCCAGACGAACGTCATATAAGATATCAAGATGCACGCGATTTGAAAAACGTGGTGTATACGGAGTATAATATTGAAGGAAATCCGCAACATAATTTTATAGATTTGGTGCTAGAATGCAAACCAACGCAGGTAACTTTAGTTCCCGATGCAATTGGTGCTATTACATCATCTGCTGGTTGGGATACTTTAAAAAATCAAGCCTATTTAACAGAAGTTATTCAAGAATTTCAACGTAACGGAATTCGAACATCCATATTTGTTGATCCAATTTTAGAAATGATTGAAGGTGCTAAAGCAACTGGAACAGATAGAATCGAGTTGTATACCGAAGAATTTGCGCATCAATATGGTTTGGGTAATCAAAGTGGAATTGAAAAATACACTAAAGCAGCAGTTTTAGCCAATGATTTGGATTTAGGAATTAACGCAGGACACGATTTGAGTTTGGATAACATCAAATTTTTTAAAGATAATATTCCGAATTTACTAGAAGTTTCTATTGGTCACGCGTTGATATCCGAAGCCTTATATTTAGGTTTGGATAATGTTGTAAACATGTATTTAAATAAATTAAAATAAATAAGCAAAAACGAATAGGTACGAATTTGTGAAAATTAGTATAATTCGTGTAAAAAAGAATATAAGATGTTGTACTCTAGAATAGAAGGAACAGGAAAGCCATTACTAATACTCCATGGTTTTTTAGGAATGTCAGACAATTGGAAAACATTCGGTACTTTATATGCAGCCGAAGGTTTTCAAACACATATTTTGGATTTAAGAAACCACGGAAAAAGTTTTCATTCAGATGACTTTAGTTACGAAGTCATGTGCCAAGATGTTTTGAACTATTGCAATGCTAATAATTTGGATAAAGTAGCTATAATTGGGCATTCCATGGGTGGAAAAGTAGCCATGTTATTCGCAACTACATATCCTGAAAAAGTAGATAAACTTGTGGTTGCCGATATTGGAACAAAATATTATGCTCCACATCATGAAGAAATATTTGCCGGATTAAATGCTGTCGATTTTTCAGCCAAACCAAGCCGTACAGAGGTTGAAGAAGCTTTGTTTCCATACATTCCAGATTTTGGAACGCGCCAGTTTTTAATGAAAAGTTTGTACTGGAAAGAACCAACGCAACTCGCATTTCGATTTAATTTGGAAGTTTTTAATAACAATAAAGGCGCCATTGGCGATGCTTTGCCAGATCAAAATCATTTTGATAATCCCACACTTTTCATTCGTGGTGGCAACTCGAAATACATTTTGGATTCCGATTTTGAGGCAATAAAAAAGCACTTTCCACAAGCTGTTTTTGAAACAATTCCTAATGTTGGCCATTGGCTGCATGCCGAAGATCCAAATTCTTTCTTTGAGAAAACTAGCGGATTTCTAAAATAAAAGAAAGGGACTTTTCTAACAGAAAAATCCCTTTTTTTAAACTAATTAAATTTATTTTTTAATAATTTTTTTAGTAGCTGTGCCATTTTCTGTTTCGATATTTAAAAAGTAAAGGCCGGCGTTCAGTTCTGATAGATTCATTTGCAATTCAGAAACATTCTCTGTTGCTAATGATTTTACCGTTCTACCATTAATATCAGTTAAAATAATGTTGGAAATCAAAATTGAATCGCTATTTGATATTGTTAAAACATTATTTGTTGGATTTGGATAAACTGCAAATTTATCTGAAAAGAAATCATCCGTTTTTAAATTTGAAGAGGTTACCTTAAAATCATCTACCATAAACATGTATCGGTCTGCACTCACACATCTAATACCAATCCGTATTGTTTGGTTAGCATAGGTGTTTAAAGAAAATATTTTTTCTTCCCACGCTGTGTAAGGCGCTAATAAAGGTTGTACGCCAGATATTGTTGTAAAATCTGCCGAAGTAGTTGGGTTTCCTGAACCAACATAAACACCAACTCTGTAACTCTCTAATCCGTAGCTATCTGATAACGATTTTACCCAAAAGCGTAATTCATTATTTGATCCACCCAATGTCATAGCTGGACTTATCAAAAAATCATTATTAGCCGTAGCTCCACCGGTTGTAGAAGGAACTGCATCCCAACAAGCGGCATATTTTGCTCCTGTATGTGGCGTAAAATTTGTATTTTCAGTTGCACCTGCTACTCCAGTAGTAGTATTTACAACTGGTGGAGTAGTTGCCGATGGATTAAAAACCATAAAAGCTTGTGGAGCGCCGTTATTTAGCCATGTATAGCTTGTGCCAACGCCATAAGTAGGCAACACATCCAAGTCAAGTGTTTGCCAGTTTCCAAAATTAGTGATGGCAAAATTAGTGTAGGTTTCAAAACTGTCTTCAAATACGGTTATTTGAGAGTTTGCGTTTAAACCAGCGATAAAAAGTAATGAAAGTAAAAGTTTTTTCATAGTTAGATTTTTTTAAGTTTATTCAAAAATAGTGATTAATGTCTTGATTACAAAATATTTAACTTTTATATAAAATAGTAAGACTTTAAATGCGTCTTTAAATAAAAATTAGTATTTTTATATAGAAATTATATAGACAATGAAATTACTTATTAGAATACTGCTCACCTCTGTGTTAGTAATGGTGATTACGCACTTTTTTCCAACTATTGCTTATGTTGATGGTTTTTCAACATCTATAATTGTGGCAGTGGTTTTAGGATTGCTGAATCTTTTTGTAAAACCAATTTTGGTACTGTTTACATTGCCTGTAACAATTTTTACCTTAGGACTTTTTCTTTTAGTTATCAATGCAGTTATCATTTTGTTATGTACGAAACTCGTTGACGGATTTAAAGTTGATGGATTTTTAGGTGCATTATTGTTCAGTATAATTCTTTCGTTATCACAATCATTGGTGTTTGCCATCACTCGCGAAAACAAATAATAATCAGCAAAATAAAAACTTGGTTGGGTTGCAAAAATGTACTAATTTTGCAACCCAATTTTATTATGTAAATTATCATCACAATGGATATTAAAAGAGTTGCTAAAGACGCCGTAAACGAAACAATCGTAATGACCGTTCCTCACATGGATTATAAAGGTCAAGTAGCAAAAAGAATTAATGAAAAAATGCCTCTAGCAACCGTAAAAGGTTTCCGTAAAGGTCAAGTACCAAAAGATTTAGTTGAAAAACAATACGGAAAAGCTATAAAAATTGAAGAAGTTAACAAAGTTGTAGACTTAGCATTACAGCGTTACATTCAATCAGAACGTCTAAATTTACTTGGAACTCCACTTCCTACAGTAAACGAAAATTTCAATTGGAATGATGAAGAACTTACGTTTGAATTCGAAATTGGATTAGTTCCAGAATTCGAAATTGATTTAGATGCTAAAAATGATATCGTAAAATATCAAATTATTGCAGACGAAACTATGCTAAACGGTCAAGTTGCACGAATTCAAAAACAATTCGGAAATGTAGTTTCTCAACAAGTTGTTGCCGAAGGAAATGATGTTTCTGGAACATTTGTAAACGAAGAAGCAGGTATCAACAACCGTTCAACTATCGATTTAGAAGAACTAGCCGATGCTAAAGTAGCAAAATCATTTATTGGTAAAAAAGTAGGCGATGTAATCACGTTAAAAACTAAAGGTCTTTTTCATGATGCACACAAATTAATGGATTATTTAGCCGTGCCTCACGATAATGTTCACGATTTAGACATCGAAGTTACTTTTACAATTGATGAAGTTGTTGCTCACGAACCAGCAGAACTAAACCAAGAATTATTCGACAAGCTTTTTGGTGCTGGAAATGTTTCGTCGTTAGAAGAGTTAAAAGCTAAAATTAAAGAAGATGCTGAAAAGCAATTCGCTCAGCAAGCAGAACAAAAATTAATGACCGACGTTCAGGAATTTTTAATCGAAAACACTAAATTCGATTTACCAGCAGAATTCCTTAAAAAATGGTTGCAAACTGTAGGTGATAAAAAATTATCTCCAGAAGAAGCAGAAGTAGAATATGCACGTTCAGAAAAAGGATTGCGTTTTCAATTAATCGAAGGAAAAGCATTAGCACAAAGCAATATTCAAGTAAATTTTGAAGATTTAAAATCGTTCACATCAGCAGCAATTCGTCAGCAAATGGCGCAATTCGGACAAACCAATCCAACTGATGCAGAAGTAGAACAAATCGTGGCTAGAGTTTTATCTAACCAAGAAGAAGTAAAAAGAATGTCAGAGCAAGTAGTAGCCGATAAAATGTTGAAATTATTTGTAGAAAAAGTAAATCCAACAACTAAAGAAGTTACTTACGAGCAATTTGTTGCAGCAATGTACAACGAATAAATTATAAAATAATTAGTATATTTGAGCGTCAGAAATGTTTATTTTTGACGCTCAATTTGTTTTTAGAAGCCAATCCAGCTATTCGTTCAAGTTGCTGCCGTTTCAAACCATTTTTGTAGTATTTTAAAAAGAGCTTCCGTTGGTCGCTTTTTTAAAATAACAAAAATTGGCTCTCAACAACAACAAGCTTTCACTGCTATCTGGGCTAAAATAAGACAGTTTGTCACTTAAAATAAAAGGAATGAACTTTGATTAAATAATTACAAAGAATAAATTTTACAACTCATATACTTATACTTAAAAGAAATGAACTACGGAAAAGAATTTAAAAAATTTGCTACAAAACACCAAGGTGTAAACGCAATGTATTACGACAAAATAGTTGGCGCAATGACACCAACCAACATGACGCCTTATATTATTGAAGAACGTCAATTAAACGTTTCACAACTAGACGTTTTTTCAAGATTAATGATGGACAGAATCATCTTTCTAGGAACCGGTATCGACGATCAAATTGCCAATATCGTACAAGCGCAATTATTGTTTTTAGAAAGTGCCGATGCATCGAAAGACATTCAAATTTACCTAAATTCTCCTGGAGGAAGCGTTTACGCAGGATTGGGAATTTACGATACAATGCAATACATAAAACCAGACGTAGCCACAATTTGTACAGGAATGGCAGCATCAATGGGTGCAGTTTTACTTTGTGCTGGTGCGCCAGGAAAACGTTCGGCATTACCACATTCTCGTGTTATGATTCACCAACCATCAGGTGGCGCGCAAGGTGTTGCAACCGATATGGAAATTAACCTACGTGAAATGTTGA
Source organism: Flavobacterium sp. SP2 (assembly GCF_057626655.1). Classification (NCBI taxonomy): domain Bacteria; kingdom Pseudomonadati; phylum Bacteroidota; class Flavobacteriia; order Flavobacteriales; family Flavobacteriaceae; genus Flavobacterium; species Flavobacterium solicola. The sequence continues at coordinate 247,393 of NZ_JBVHBT010000006.1, read as the reverse complement.
AACTGAAAGACGAATTATATCACATTATTTCGCAACATTCAGGACAAACATTTGACAAAGTTCACAAAGATTCAGAACGCGATTATTGGATGATTGCAGACGAAGCAAAAGAGTACGGAATGATTGATGAAGTTTTAAGAAGATAATTAAGTCGAAGGTCAAAAGTCGAAAGTCAAAGGCACTGCTCAGACTTTAAGACTTTAGACTTTAAGACTTTAGACTATAAATAATGGCAAAAGAAGTATTAGAATGTTCTTTCTGCGGAAGGAAAAAACCAGAAACCAATTTGTTAATTGCCGGAATCAACGCACATATTTGTGATCGTTGTATCGAGCAAGCGCACGGAATTGTTCTGGAAGAATTGAAATCAAGCGGAAATGCATTGAAAAATGTGTCGGATTTAGTTTTGCGCAAGCCAAAAGAAATCAGAGCATTTCTTGATCAATATGTTATTGGACAAGATCAAACCAAAAAAGTGATGTCGGTTGCAGTTTACAATCACTACAAACGATTGATGCAGCAAGATTCTAACGATGATGTTGAGATTGAAAAATCAAATATTATTATGGTTGGACAAACTGGAACAGGAAAAACATTGGTAGCGAAAACCATCGCAAAAATGTTAGATGTTCCTTTGGCAATTGTTGATGCAACTGTTTTAACAGAAGCTGGATATGTAGGAGAAGATGTAGAAAGTATCCTGACACGTTTGCTACAAGCTGCCGATTATGATGTAGCTAAAGCCGAAAGAGGAATTGTTTTTATTGACGAAATAGACAAAATTGCACGTAAAAGCGACAATCCATCAATTACTCGTGACGTTTCTGGAGAAGGAGTGCAACAAGCCTTATTAAAATTATTGGAAGGAACCGTTGTAAATGTGCCACCAAAAGGCGGAAGAAAACATCCAGACCAGAAATTTGTTGAGGTAAATACGCAAAATATTTTGTTTATTGCTGGTGGAGCTTTCGACGGTATTGAGAAAATCATTTCTAAAAGATTAAACCGTCAGGCAATTGGATACAGCGTTTCTAAAAACGAAAATAATGTAGATAAAGAAAATTTACTACAATATGTAATTCCAAAAGATATTAAAGATTTCGGTTTGATTCCAGAAATTATTGGTCGTTTGCCAGTATTAACTCATATGGATCCATTGGATAGAGAAACATTGAGAGCAATTTTAACGCAGCCTAAAAACGCGTTGATAAAGCAGTATCAAAAGTTGTTTTTGATGGATGAAGTTGAGTTTACCATTTCTGATGAAGCGTTGGATTATATTGTTGACAAAGCGTTAGAATACAAACTTGGTGCTCGTGGATTGCGTTCACTATGCGAAGCTATTCTTACCGATGCTATGTATGATTTACCAAGTTCTGACGAAAAAGTTTTAAATATTGATAAAGACTATACGCAAGATGCTTTAAATAAAAATCTTTTGAAAAGATTAGAATTAGCTTCTTAAACGTGTAAACATAAAATAAAAAATCCCGATTTTGAATGTCAAAATCGGGATTTTATTATGAAGAAAAGTATTTTTTATTTACCCAATCCACCACCGCCATTTTGAACTTTTTCAGTTTCGATAGTCGTATTTTCATTCTGCAATTTCAAGTTTCCAAAGTTGTAGGTTACTGAAATTCTGAAGTTTTGGGTGTCATTTTTTTCAAAAAATTTGGTTTGCAAATTGGTAGATGATACCAATGCATTCACCTCATTCTGATTGAAAACGTCAAACATGTGTAATCCAATTTTTAATTTTTTATTCATAAAATCTCTGTTGAATGAAATATCAAATTGCTGAATTGGTTTCTCAATTTTATAAATTTCCCAAACACCACCACCAGGAAGTGTAAAGTAGTTTAAGTAACTTTTTATTTGCCAAGGTAATAATATCTGTGCTTGTGCTGCAAAATTCCAAATGGGTTTTGATTCGAATGAAAAATCGTATCCGTCGGTTAAATTTCTAATGTAATTCACGTTGAAAAAGATATAATTCATCTTATCAGGATTGCTCATTCGGTTTTTAAATTCTTCTTTTCCTTTGAAAAAATAATCCAACGGAATTGGGAAATTCGCATAAACGCTAAATGTCTTAAATCGGTCGAATTGTTGAAATGTTTGTGTACTTACTAATTCTCCAGGTTCAGCATTCAAAATAAATTGATTGTGATCTTTAGCTACAGTATAATTCGCTCCAAGTTGAATGTATTGAAAGGCCGACATTTTAAGTTCATAATTGTCAAAAAAGGTAGGATTCAACAATAAATTTCCGCTAGAGGTGTTGTATTGGTCAAAATTTCCACCATTCGGATCCAAAACACCATAGTTGGGTTGCGAAATTTTTCTAGAGTACGAGCCGTTAACGTTTATATTATCGTTAAACTCATACACTGCAGAAAGATTCGGGAATAAGTTGTTGTTCTTGAACTTTATATTGGTTGCAACATCAGAAACTACACCGGTACGATCTACATTAAAATTTTCAAAACGCAATCCAGCTGTGAGACTCAATTTTTTTATTTTCTTTCTAGCTTCGGCATAAAAAGCAAGATTGGTTTCTTTGTAGTCAAAATTAATAACATCAGTATCTGTAGTATTCAAATTGTATCTACCAGTATTGTCAACTTTTATGGTATTGAATTTTCCTCCAGTATTTAATGAAAATTTCATTTTTTCGAATGGAATAGTAAAATCATATTTCAAATAATAATTCAACAAACCAAAGTCGTTGTTAAAGTTGTTGAAACTCGTGGTGTTGTCTTCAACTGCATTATTTCTTGAATTTGGATTTCTCTTAAATGCATTGCTAAAAGCAATTATATCAAGCGTTTTTCCAATTGTATCAAGTTTGGTTTTAAACTGTAAACTCAGTTCATGATTACTGCTTTTCGTTTTAGTATTTCCAGAGTTAAAATAATCCGAAATTTCAGAACCCGTTGTTACACCAGTAGTAGTATTTCTATCGTTACTAAAAGTTCCGTTGTAGTTAAACAATAAGTTTGATTTACTACTTAGTTTATAATTTGTTCCTAAGCGATAATATAAATTTCGGTCGGTAATAAGTGTTAATCGTTTTTGATTCAAGAATTTATCTGGATCGAACGAAGTAAACGTTTGGCCGTTTATCGAATTGTTTTCTCGTTCGATATAATTGTACCCAACCATAGTTTGCCAACTTAAATTTTTCTCTTTTCCGTTGAGTAATATTTGCGGACTTGGTTTTTGGTATTTATTAAAGTTGTAGTTGATGTTGAAACTTGCATTGATGCCTTTTAAACGTTTTGAACTTGTAACAAGATTAATTACCGAACCGCTAGCATTGGCATCAAACGATGCGCCTGGATTATAAATAAGTTCTACTTTTTCAATCGCATTTGCTGGAAGCGAACTTAAATAGTTTTCTAAATCGCTACCGCTAAGCGTGCTTGGTGCGCCATCAATGTAGATTATGACTCCCTTACCGTTTAATGTCAAACCACCTATTGGCGAAGCAATTACTCCAGGTAGTTTTTTTACGGCATCATAAGCATTTCCAGTACTTAGCATGGCATTTTCTTTAATTGAAACTGTTGTTTTGTCAGATTCAATTTTCATTATAGGTTTTTTTGCGCTAACTTTTACTTCGTCTAAAACGGTTTCCTTTTTTTTGATAGAATCGTTTTGTGATTGGGGAGTCTTGTTTTCAGGATTTGATTTGTTTTCTTGTGCAAATAGTACATTTGTCAATAGAAAAATTGGGATGAGAACTAGTGATTTCATTTGATATAAAATTGATGATGATTGCAAGTAAGACGCAATACATTTCTAAATGTTACATCAAAAAATAAATTTAACCTTACAGTTTAGAAGTTCTTTTTTTGAGATTTACGATAATTACGCCACAAATTATTAATAATGTTGCAATTACAATTCGTATTGTTATGGATTCATCAAGTATCAGCCAGCCTAGAAATAATGCTACAACTACGTTGACATAAGAAAGCACAGCAACTTTGGTAGATGGCCATTGGGTCATCAAATAACTGTAAGCAATGTAACCAACTACCGAGCCAAAAACAGCAAGATAAAAGATGGCAGCAATACTTCGAACCGACCAATTTTCAGTAGAAATCGTCGGTGTGAGTTGAAACTGAATTATCGTGAGCATGATTCCGGCTAAAAACATTTGTGTACACACATTCATTAACATTCCAGCTGGTTTTCGTTGTCCTTTTTTAGTTATAATTGTTCCAACTGCCCAAGCGAAAACTGCTAGTAAAATCGCGAATATTCCAATGCGATATTCTGGATTTAAAAGTTCAACCAAGTTATTCTGATAAATTAAAAAGATTCCTAACATTCCCAATAAAATTCCCAGTACTGTTTTTATGGATAGTTTTTCGTTGCCTAGAAGTAGGTTTAAGACCAACACAAAAAAGGGCGACAATGTTGAAATCAAAGATGCTAAACCACTGGTTATGTACTTTTCAGAATACGTTGTTAATCCGTTGGCAAGAACAATCATTAATATAGATAAAATAAAAGCTCTAAAGATTTGAGAAAGAGTTAATACTTCAAATTTTTTGGTAAGTAAAATGTAAAATAAAATAAGCAAACCAGAAATGAAATTTCGCATTCCTGCTAAGATAAAAGGCGGAATAGTTTCTAAACCAATACGGATTCCTAAAAAAGTGGTTCCCCAAAAAAAGGCTACACAAAAAACAGCAAGGTACAATTTGGTTTTCAAAAGAAGGTTTTTTTAAAAACGCAAAGGTAAGTTACAGAAAATTATTCTGAGGGAATTATTTAAGAATTTCTTGAAGTTGTTTGATAATTTTCAGATGGTTTACTTTTAGAATTGTCAACGCATCTTTTGCCGTAACAACTCATTCGTTTTGGTCCGCATGAGGTTAGGAATAGTGTTGTAATTAGTAGTGTTATATACTTTTTCATTAATATTAATATAAATGATCTGATTGATTAAATAATAATGTTACAATTTCTAATTTTTCGTTATTAATCCTATAAATTAAAGAAATATGTTTGTTAATAACACACTTATGAAGATTTATAATTTTAGAACTTGGACAAATATGATTAAAATTCGCAATTTTTGAGATTAATTCTAGTGTTTCTATTTCAAATTTTTCTACTACTGGAAAGCTCCATTTTTCCGTAAGCTGTTCAATAATTGTGATGTAATAGTTCTTTGCTAAATTCGACCAAATAATTTCCATTATTTGTTTTTTAACTCTAGAATTCTTTTTTTACCAAGGTTTTTAACTTCTTCATGCGAAAAAACATTACCATTATCTAAATCGTTAATTCCTTCTTGAATACGTTTTTTATCGTCAGACGAAGAACTTGTATACCAATCATTAGTTTCTTCAACTGAAACAAAATCCATACTTTTCATTAATTCTAAAAAAAATGAATACTTACTATCTTTAATATTTACAACTACTTGTTTCATATATGTGAAATTTGTTTAGTTATTTTTAACTCCAACTTGCATGTTTTTCAGCTGTTCTAAATAATCACGTTGGTTGGATAATCGCGGAATTTTATGTTGTCCGCCCAATTTGTCGTTTTCTTTTAACCAATCGTAAAATAAATTTTCACGTGCCACATTTATTTTCAACTGATTTAAAGTCATGTTATTATAACGTTTCGCTTCGTAATCGGAATTTATAGCTTGCAGATTTTCATCTAAAACTTTTTGAAATAATGTAATATCTTCTGGATGTTTTTTAAATTCAATCATCCATTCGTGTGCGCCTTTTTCTTTGTCTTTCATGAAAATAGGAGCGACTGTATAATCTTTTACCTCGCTGTTTAATTGCGAACATGTTTTGGCAATGGCATTGTCGGTATTTTCTACCATCAATTCTTCTCCAAAAACATTAATGTGATGTTTGGTTCTTCCAGAAACCCGAATTCTATAAGGTTTTAATGAAGTAAAACGCACGGTATCACCAATCATATAACGCCATAATCCTGAGTTTGTTGTGATTACGATGGCGTAGTTTTTAAACAGCTCCACATCGGCTAATCTGATAACGCGTTGGTTTGGTGTTCCAAAAGTATCCATCGGAATGAATTCGTAAAATATTCCGTAATCCAACATCAGCAATAAATCATTAGAATAATTTAAATCCTGAATGGCAAAAAAACCTTCCGAAGCATTGTAAATTTCGTAATATTTAAAATCCGAATTAGGAAGTATCTTTTGGTATTGTTCACGGTACGGTTCAAAGTTTACACCACCATGAAAATAAACTTCCAAGTTGGGCCATAATTCTAACAGATTGGTATTGTTGGTTTCCGTTAAAATTCGATTTAATAAAACCAACATCCAAGATGGAACGCCGGCAAAACTGGTTACGTTTTCTGACTTAGTTTCATTTATAATTGCGGTAAGTTTGGTTTCCCATTCACTCATCAACGAAACTTTGTTGCTGGGTGTGCTACTAAATTCTGCCCACATCGGCATATTTTCAATCAATATTGCAGATAAATCTCCAAACGAGGTATTGTTGTTTTCATAAATCTGAGAGCTTCCGCCAAGACGCAAACTTTTACCTAGAAACAAATCAGAATTTTCGTTGTTGTTCAAATACATGCACAACAAATCTTTGCTGCCTTTGTAGTGGCAATCTTCTAAGGCTTCGGTACTTACAGGAATAAATTTACTTTTAGCGTTGGTTGTTCCGCTTGATTTTGCAAACCATTTTATGGGTGTATTCCAAAAAACATTTTGCGCACCTTTTCGAGTAAGTTCGATCATTGGTTCCAACTCTTCGTAGGTGGAAACCGGAACTCTTTCGGTAAATGTGTTGTAGTTTTTTATCGAATCAAAATCATATTTTTTTCCAATTACAGTGTCTTCGCAACCGCGAATCAATTGCATTAGCAGTTCGTTCTGAACTTCATGCGGATATTTTAAGAACAACTCAATTTCGTGAATGCGTTGTTTTAAAACCCAAGATGCAATAGAATTTATTATTGGAAAAGGCATGGTTTTTTAATTGTGAATTATGAATTACGAATTATGAATTATAACTTTACCAAAAATAGTAAAATATTTAAATTTTAATATTACAAATATAACATTATAATGACTTACGAAGGCGTTCTTACCAAAATGCAAACCGAATTTTCAAATCCGATAGCATATTATCTGGTTTTTGAAAATAGTTTTTTAAATATGAATCAATTGTTGGACAAAAATTTAGAGATAAGTTTTGTTGGATATCAATGTTTGAATTGTGGGAAGAAGAAGAAAATCTTTCGTCAAGGATTTTGTTACGATTGTTTTATGAGCAGTGCTTCGGCTGGCGATTGGATTATGAAACCCGAACTGTCAACAGCGCATTTAGATCTTGAAGATCGAGATTTAGATTATGAAAAACGGGTACAGTTGCAACCACATATTGTATATTTGGCTTTGTCGAGTGAGGTGAAAGTAGGAGTGACCCGAAAATCCCAAGTGCCGACGCGATGGATAGACCAAGGTGCCATTGAAGCCATTTCGATTGTTGAGGTTCCCAATCGATATCTTGCCGGAATTACAGAAGTTGCTTTGAAAAATCATTATGCCGACAAAACCAATTGGCAAAAAATGCTTAAAAACGAATACGTACCTGTTGATTTAATTGCCGAACGATTAAAATTAGAACATTTAATTCCAGAAGAAGTAAAGGAATATTTTTATACAACCAAGGAAGATCTATATCAAATGCATTTTCCGGTTTTGGAGTATCCTAAAAAAGTTACGAGTTTAAATCTTGACAAATCGCCTAATTTCTCTGGAAAGTTACGTGGAATTAAAGGACAATATTTACTATTTGACGACGGAACTGTTTTTAATGTTCGAACGTTTGAAGGTTACGTGGTGAAGATTGAGTTGTAAATTAATTGCTGTAGCGCGAGATAACGCGTCCTAATTTTTTAGAAAAAACTCCAGTCAATCCTAAATAATCCATTACTAAAGATAAGGTTTCAGAATTATCCTGAGGCTCATCTTGCTTTAAAGACATTTTTAACTCGTCAATAATTTTATTCACTAAAAACCATCTTAGCGTTAAAATTGTTTCGGTTACATATTGACTGATAGTTTTATCTTTTTGTTTTACATAAATGTGTTTCACATCCCAATTGTGTAACGATTCGCGTTCGTCATTCATTAATATCGATGTTACTTCTTGAGCAAGTTCTGGTGAAAGTTGTGACAAATACTGTTCAATTTCAAAAACTTCAACTGTATTGAAATACGTAATTAAATTGTCATAAATGGCTTTAAAAAGTGGATTTGCCAATTCGATTTCATCTTCTTGAAGACTCAAAAATATGCGTTGAAAAACTTTATAATTGTTCAATTCTTTAACTTCTACCAAATCTCCTTTTTCGTCGGCTTTCAAGATAACATCTTCAAACTCTTCTTCTACATTTCCATACAAAAGTAGGATTTCGATAATTTTATGTTCTAATTGGTATTGAATGTCAACGTTGGCAGTTGTTGTAATCGGCTCATTTTTATGAACTTCAAAAGCCGTTTGTTCTTGCTTGCCTTTCTTTTCAATTTCCTTGACGTCTTTTTTTACTAATTGTGCCAACGTATTGAACAATACATCTTCAGAAATATCCATGATTCTAGACGTTTCCTTGATATAAACTTCGCGTTTAATTCGGTCTGGAATTTTAGAAATACTAGTAACCATATCCCGAATCAAATCGGCTTTTTTAATCGGATCGTTCTTGGCTTCTTTCATTAAAAGTGATGCTTTGAACTGGATAAAATCCATTGCATTTTCTTCTAAATACAATTGTAAATCTTGCAACGGTGTTTTTTTGGCAAAACTATCGGGATCATCGCCATCGGGAAACGTACAAACTTTTACGTTCATGCCTTCTTCCAAAATCAAATCAATTCCGCGAACAGAAGCGCGTAATCCTGCAGCGTCGCCGTCAAAAAGTACTGTTATGTTTTTGGTTAATCGGTTGATAAGTCGTATCTGATCTGGTGTTAACGCAGTTCCACTTGATGCAACCACATTTTCGATTCCGGCTTGATGCATCTGAATTACATCGGTATAACCTTCGACCAAAAAACAATTGTCTTGTTTGGCAATGGCTTGTTTGGCGTGAAAAATACCATACAAAACTTTGCTTTTATGGTACAAATCACTTTCTGGTGAGTTTAAATATTTGGCCGCTTTTTTATCATTGGTTAAAATTCTTCCGCCAAAACCTAAAACTCTTCCACTCATTGATTGAATGGGAAACATTACGCGACCTTTAAATCTATCAAACTGCTTGTCTTCACCCACAATTGTCAAACCGGTTTTTTCCAGAAACTCTAATTTATATCCTTTTCCTAAGGCTTCTTTGGTAAAAGCATCCCAAGTATTTGGTGAATAGCCTAAATTAAATTTCTTGATAGTATCGTTAGTAAATCCGCGTTCTTTGAAATACGTATATCCAATTGCTTTTCCTTCTTCAGAGTTAAAAAGTACTTCTTGAAAGTATTTTGAAGCAAATTCAGACACCAAAAAAAGACTTTCTTTTTCGTTGGCAACTTCTTTTTCTTCGTTGCTAAGTTCGGTTTCTTCGACCTCAATATTGTATTTTTTAGCCAAATATCGGATGGCTTCCGGATAAGAAAAATGTTCATGTTCCATTACAAATGCAATGGCATTGCCACCTTTTCCCGAACTAAAATCTTTCCAGATACCTTTGGCTGGCGATACCATAAACGATGGCGAACGCTCGTCTGAAAACGGACTCAAACCTTTGTAATTACTTCCAGCACGTTTCAGCTGAACAAAATCGCCTATGACTTCTTCAACTCGAGCGGTTTCGTAAACTTTGTCTATGGTGTCTTTGGTAATCAAAATTTGGTTTAAATTTATTTTCGGTTTGAGGGTTTAAAGTTACAATGTTTTTTGAAGAAATTACTTTTAAATTTATAACTTGGATAGTTTAATTTTTAAAAAAAAATAGCCATCTTACGGTTTTCCGTAAAAGTAAACTATTTACTAGTTGTATGTTTGAAAAAAATACGATGTAAGGCATGTGTTAAAGTTTAAAATCTCTATAAATACATAGTTTTATTATTTACCTTTAATTACTTATTATACTGTTAATTTTTAAAAACTAGCAGCAAAGTTAACTATGAGCAACCATGTAATTAAAATAAAAAAAATGAAAAAATTACTTTTAGTCATACTTTGTCTAGCTGCAATATCATGTGCTACAAAAAACAATAAAGTTATTCATGAAAACAGAATTATTAATGAAATTAATGATTCTTTAAATCTTGAAGAGATACACATTGTAAATGATTTATTAGAAACTGAACTAGAATCAGAAAAATATAAAAACTATAAAAAATTTGAAATACTATTAATAGAAGAAATTGCCGCCAAACTTGAAAGTCTTTTAACTTATGAATTTGCTTATAAAGAATGGCATTCATTTGAAACAAATACAACAAAAGAAGATAATCAAAGACTTGGTTGGATATTAAATAGCATTCAAATTAAGGAAATGAAAAAAGATTTAATCAAACAAGAAAAAATTATTTGGAAGGTTAATAATATTAAAAATTATAAAGTTAGCTTAATTAAGAGTAAAATTGTTGTTGATAAAATAAAATCAGGCGATTTTTTAAAAGAGTCAGAAAAACTTATTTTACGAATTACCAGACCTTTATTGTTGGATGAAAAAAATGCTTTTGTAAGTTTTAGGATTAGTAGTTCTCATTTTGGTAAATCCATTACTAATGGGACTTTTTTAATGATCAAAAAAGATAATAAATGGATAATAAAAAATAGTTATGATGATGGGGTTTACGAATAGAATATATCAGCTCGGCAAAGTGATCTTAAGAAATCCACCTCAATTTCAGGAGACTTTGCGTAGCTTGAGATCAAAGTCCACTAGGAACGCCTTGCAATTAAATTTATGAAAATAGTACAACTTATTCTTGCAATTATTAGTTTATCATTAGTTTCTTGTACTGCAACAAAAAAGTATAAGGCAGTAAAAACATTTTTGTCAACTCAAATAATCAATGCAAAAGATCAGTATTTATTAGTCACTCCAAAATTAAAAACAATAAATACGCTTCAAGTTTTGTATGGTAGTGATGAGGTTAGTATTCATTACGATAAAAATAAGCCTAGTTTGTATAGAAGTCGATTTTTAAATGAAAAAGATTGGATAAGAATTTATGAAAAACACAAAAATGACTCCTTGATTTATTCTTGGCACGATGATGATTTTAACTTTGAAAATCTTCAATTTAATGATGGGGTTGGATTGTATAACGACGCGTTTTTTGATAAATATAGAAATAACAAAAAGAAAATAATTTGGTTGTCAGAACCTATTTATTATAAACAAAAAAATATTGTTATTTTCACAATAATGAAGGCAACAACTTCTGGTGGAACTAACGAAAGAACGGTTGTGATAATGAAAAAAATAAATGATAAATGGCAAGTTATAGACTATGTTTACGATTATGTGTTTTAGAAAATATGCAAACTGATGCTCCGCAAAGTCTCCTGACTTCGCGGAATTTATTTAACTAATAAAAAAACTTAATAATATGAAATCTATAATAATATCGATAATTCTTTTCTTCTCTTTACCACAAGAAAAAACACCAAACTGCACTTTAATTCAAGACTGTTTTACTAATGCTGAGTTTATAAAAACATTAAATTTGAATGATAAAAAAATAATTTATATATCTAGTAATAGTTATTGTGAGTTTAATAAAATATTGCATAAAAACCTCGAAATAAAAACAATAAAAGCAACTGACAATATTATTAGCAAAAATATATTTGAAATAAAAAAACTAAGTTCTGACCGATTAATAGTATACTTTATTAGCGAAAACATTGAAATCGAAGTAGTGAAGCAACATAATAATTTAACTTTTAGGTATCTAGAAAAATAAATTAGCTTAAAAATTAATTAAAAAACCTATGCTACGCAAAGTCAGCAGACTTTGCGTAGCTTGAGATCAAAGTCCACTAGGAACACCTTGTAATTAAAATTCATGAAAAAATTAAAGGTACTTTTATTCTCAATTGTTTTAGTTTTTACGTCTTGTGGTACTTTAAAAAAGTATCGCGCTCAAGAGACTTATTTAAAATCTGAAATTATCAATTCAAAAAAGAGTTATTTACTTGTAGATGAAAAAACAGCGACCAGAAACATTTTGACAATTTTGTATGGTGCCGATTCTATCAACTCAAATTATAACGAAATAGTTCCTAAAGATTCTTTTAGATCAAAATTTATTAATGCAGATGATTGGCTGTATTTATATAATTCTAACGTTAAAAATACTAAGGTAGAATTATGGAGTTCTTCTGATTTTAAAAAGTTAAACTTAGAATTGACGCCTAAACTGGGCTTATATAATACTAAGTTCTTGGACAAATACATGAATAATGAAAAAAGGATTCTATGGCTGTCAAAACCCATTTATTTAAAACAGAAGAAATTAGTTTTCTTTTGTTTTTCGGAAAGCGATACTTTTAAAAATCTTACAATACATCCACATGTCGTTATAATGAAAAAGAAAGAAGGGAAATGGATAGTAATCGATAAAATATTTTATAATGGGTATTTTTAAACTGACTTCTAAATCCTTTTAATATCTATACGATTTCTGTAAACTACTTAATTTATGTGAATTAAACTTAGGTTACTAATTAAATAAAGGCAGTCTATTTGAAGACTGCCTTTTTAACTATAAACTAACTCTCAAATTTTTAATTAAAATCGAATCGAACTCCCAACGAAACATTATTTTGTTTAACTGCGTTGTCTTTAAACAATGGATTCAAATCGTATTTTACATACAAACTGGTTTGTCCGTAACCAATGTAACTGCTTAGTCCGTAAATAAAATTATTTACATTAAAATCGCCTTTTTGTTTCACGGTATAATCTTGTCCGTTGTCTTCAAATTTTTGAAATTGTTTCGATTTTATTCTAATTCCAGCATAACCACCAAACCCTAATCGAACACTTTGGTGCGATTTGAAAACTTTTTTGTCACCATTCATTTTGGTTTTAGAAAAATCGAATTCAAAGTGCAAAGGCGCAACCAAGTATACATTTCTAAATCTAGAATCTTTTAAGTTTAAAGGACTTGCTTGAAGATTAGTTTGGTCGCCCGATTTTATAAATATTCTGCTGTCGGTTGGTCGTAAGTTATTGTACATTAACGATAAACCATATTTCACGTGTAATAAATTACTTTTTTCTAATATTCTTGTGTTGTTGGTTAAACCCCATTCGTAGAAGTGTGAACCCCAATATCTGTAATCCGAATCGGCTACTTTTTTATCGGTTGCCAAGTTGTTTACACCAGCAGCAAAGACGAATTGTGACGTAGTTCTTTTTTCAGATACTTTAGAAATAGAATCTCTGTACTTCTGATATTTTTCGCTATTCTTTCCAGAAGATTTAGAAAAAATTATAAATCTGTTAGGCTGGTAACTTTCTTCTAGTTTTCCATCTACTTTTTCTTGAACTAAGTTTTTAAGTTCTTCTTGCAAAGCAGCCACTTTGGTTTCGATTGTGTTTGCTCTAACTTGTGCCAACTGTTGCTTTTTAGCATTGGCTTGATCGTCTGTAATTAGACCTTTTTCTAGTTGCGCATTTACTTCGTCTATCTCTTTTTTCAGTGCGTCTTTTTCGGTTTTCGTAATGGTTTCAATTTTAATAGCAATTGCGTTGGCTCGTGCTTCAAAGGTTTGCTTTACTTGTTCCTCTTTTTGTTTTGATTCTTGTCCTACCACTTTGCTTACAAAAAGGCATAGGATTAGTGCTAAGTAAATTGTAAAATTTATACTCAAGCTATTTTGATTGTTTTTGTTGTTTTCGTGAATCTTCGATTTCATGATTGTAATTTTTAAATGTGATTAATGATTTATTACGCCTCGGATTTACTCCTGATTGTTTCTGTTGGATACAGCGACTTTTACTGTTTCAAAATTTCGTTTGATTTTTTGAAATCTTGTTTCTCTGAAATCCTGGTTCAACTCGCCATCAACTTTTGATAATAAACTGTTGGCATTTACCTTAACCGAAGTTTGTTTTACCGATTTTCTAGCTTTGTCGACAGAAGCTAAAAGTTCGTCTGCAGTTACATACTGTGGTTTTGGAGTTACCGTTTTGGTATTTGTATCAATACTTGGCGAATTGACTTGTCCGATAACTTCTTGATTTTGAAACTGTATTTCTTTATCTAAAATTAAATTCGGATTTACAGTTTCTTTTTGATTGATGATTTGATTTGTATTATTATTTGATTGATTTTTGTTGCTTGATTCTGGGTTGGTATTAGAATTTACTTTTTCGAATGCCGCGCTTGCAACTTGAATGTCTTGCTGGTTTGGCATTGGTTTTGGATTGTCTTCGTCAACAATTTCTGTTTCGTTTTTAGTATTGTTTTCTTTGGTTACCACTTCATTTTCAAGGGTTATTTCATTGTAATTTATTTGGTAAATTAGTGTTCCAACACCTAATAAGCCTATGAAACAAGCTGCAATTAAAAACCAATTGGTTCTTTTTTTATTAGTTTTTTCTTCAGCTACCGAAAGCATTGCGTCCAATCGATCCCAAGCCATTTCGGTGGGTTTGATTTCTCGAGCGTTCAATTGCTCTTTTATTTGTGTTTCTAATTTATTCGGTTCCATTGCTGTAATTTTTTGACTTGTTTATTTGCTCTTGCAGCATTTTTCTTGCATGTGACAATTGCGATTTCGATGTGCCTTCATTTATTCCTAATAGTGTTGCAATTTCATGATGTTTAAATCCTTCTATGCAATACAAGTTAAAAACCATTCGATATCCATCGGGCAAATTATCGATTAAAAATTGAATGTCGTCAACTGAAAACTGACTTTCAATATGGTTGTATTGGTCTTCAAAATAATTCTCATCTTCTATAAAGGCTACTTTCTTTTGGACTCTTATGTATGAAATACATTCGTTAATCATAATTCTTCTAATCCATCCTTCAAAACTACCTTTGTGTTCAAAGTTTTTGAGGTTGGTAAACACTTTCATAAAAGCGGTAATCATTACATCTTCAGCTTGATGCAAGTCTTTGATGTATTGTCTGCAAACACTTAGCATTTTTGGAGAAAATTTAGTGTAAATCTGATGCTGTGCATGTCGGTTGTTTTCGACAGCTAGCTCGATTAGTTCTTTTTCCTCTTGATGTAAGTTGATTACTTTCATATAAAATATCAATTTCAATGACAATGACAAAATTCAATTTTTACTACTTTTATAATTCCAATTTTATCTTTTTATTGATTTTTGAAATTGCTATTGTAATTCAATCAGTGTTCTATTAGCATAGACGATTGCCGTTGTAAAATGGTTGCATGGAATAATTAAAAATTTTGAATTAAAATTTAAAAATAATGCAAATAACTGATTTTCAGAACATAAAAATTGAAATTAATGAAAATTATTTTTCAAATTTTTCTTTAATTTCTAGATGAGATTACTGCGAAAGTATAAAATTTATGGATAAATCATCTTCAACTAAACACTAAATATGGAACATTGAGTACTACTTTTTTCTTTCGATAACGTAATTCACCATTAAAACAAGGCTGTCTTTGTATTCTGAAGTTGGAAATTCGTGCAATAGGAGTAATGCTTCTTGCTGAAATTGCACCATTTTTTGTTCGGCGTAATGAAGTCCGTTTTTATCTTTTACAAATTGGATTACTTCCTTCACTCGTTTTTTGTCTTTGTTGTGATTTTTTATCGAGTTGATGCACCAGCTTTTTTCTTTGCTCGAACAATTGTTTAAAGCGTAAATAAGTGGCAAAGTCATTTTTTGCTCTTTGATGTCAATTCCGGTTGGTTTACCAATGGCTTCGTCGGTGTAATCAAAAAGGTCGTCTTTGATTTGAAATGCCATTCCGATAAGCTCGCCAAATTTTCGCATTTTTTCGACCAAAATTTCATCTTCTGATACTGATTTGGCACCGAGTGCGCAACAAGCGGCGATAAGTGTTGCTGTTTTTTGACGGATGATTTCGTAGTAAATACTTTCATCAATGTCGAGTCGGCGTGCTTTTTCTATTTGAAGTAATTCGCCTTCACTCATTTCACGAACGGCTACTGAAATAATTCGCAACAAATCGAAATCACCGTTATCGATTGAAAGTAATAATCCTTTGGATAATAGATAATCGCCTACCAAAACTGCGATTTTATTTTTCCAAAGCGCATTGATGGAGAAAAAGCCACGACGTCGGTTACTGTCGTCTACCACATCGTCATGTACTAAGGTTGCTGTGTGAATAAGTTCGATTACCGATGCGCCACGATAGGTACGTTCGTTTACCATGCCGTTGTTTATCATTTTGGCGGTTAAGAAAACAAACATAGGTCGCATTTGTTTTCCTTTTCGGTTTACGATGTAGTAGGTGATTCGGTTGAGCAACGCCACTTTGGATGACATGGATTCATAGAACTTTTTCTCGAAAAGTTCCATTTCTTTTTGGATGGGTTGTTTTATTTGTGACGTGATGTTCATGCCGTACAAAAATAGGAATTTTTGTAGTTAGTATGGAGGTTGTTATTATAATCTTAACTTTAGTTCATTTCGTTGATTCTCTAGCCCTGATTGCAGTGAAAATAAAAACCTTTCTGGTGTTCAGAAAGGTTTTTATTGTATCGAAAAGCAGGAATAGGGATTGCTACAATGCGCAAGCCATTTGCTCCTAAAATTAGTCTTTTAGTTTTCTTTGTTAGCAAGTTGTCCGCAGGCAGCGTCGATGTCTTTGCCTCGGCTTCGGCGCACTTTTACAACGACGTTGATTTTTTCTAATTCTTTGATATACAAATTTATAGATTCTTCTGAGGCTTGTTGAAATTCACCGTCGTCTATTGGGTTGTACTCGATGAGGTTGACTTTGCAAGGTACGTATTTGCAAAATTTTACTAAGGCATCGACAGCTTCTTTATTGTCGTTTATGCCTTTCCAAACCACGTATTCGTAGGATACTTTGCTTTTGGTTTTGCGGTACCAATATTCTAAACTTTCGCGTAAATCTTTGAGTGGAAAGTTGGAAGAAAACGGCATGATTTTGGCGCGAACTTCGTCGATAGCTGAGTGTAATGAAACGGCGAGTTTGAATTTTACTTCGTCGTCGGCCATTTTTTTAATCATTTTTGGGATTCCTGATGTGGATACAATGATTCTTTTGGGCGACATACCAAGGCCTTCGTTGGAGGTAATCATGTCGATGGCTTTGATTACGTTTTTGTAGTTCATGAGTGGTTCGCCCATACCCATAAAAACGATGTTGGAAAGTGGTCGGTTGTGGTACAGTTTACTTTCGTTATCGATGGCTAAAACTTGATCGTATATTTCGCCTGGTTCTAGATTTCGCATTCTTTTTAGTCGTGCGGTTGCACAGAAATTGCAATCTAGACTGCAACCTACTTGTGATGATACACAAGCTGTGGTTCGGGTTTGTGTTGGAATTAGAACGCTTTCGACTACCAAACCATCGTGAAGTCTGACTGCATTTTTTACCGTTCCGTCTTCGCTTCGTTGCATTTGGTCGACCTTGATGTGATTGATGACAAAATGTTCCTGAAGCATTGCACGCGTTTCTTTAGACACGTTGGTCATGTCTTCAAAACTGTGCGCGCCTTTGCTCCAAAGCCATTCGTAAACTTGATTGCCGCGAAATGCTTTGTCACCTTGTGCTACAAAAAAATCTCGAAGTTGTTCTTTACTTATAGATCGGATGTCTTTTTTTTCAATCATACTGCAAAGGTAGGATTTATTTTGTATTTTTATTTTTGATAAAATTATTATTCGTTGTAATAGTATCTTTTATTACTATGAAATGTTTTTACATTCTTCAACTATTAATCCTATTTTTGTGATGTCAATCTTTTGAAGTTTATTTCAAAATATTATTTATTAAAAATGAAAAAAATAATTTATACTCTCCTTTTTTTGGTAGCATTTTCGTCCGTTTATGCTCAAAATGAATTTGATGATTTTTACATAAAAAACAATGTGAATTGCAAATCCTATGATCCAGATGCCAATGTAACGCAAGTAGGAGATTTTGACGATAAAATGTTTTTTATAAATGGCAAATGGAGCGATTTTGATTTAAAGAATTTTAAGGTTAATTATGTTACGCATTGCCCAATGCTAATTGACGAAACCAATCTGATTTTAGAACTTTGGATTCGATATGAAAAAAAATATAAGCTTACGATGTTTCCAAGTGATATTGTTTTTAAAGAAGCAAATAAGAATTTTTGTATTAACTTGGAGAAAAAGAAATTGCAACACACTACGTTGGCTTTGAACGAAGAAAACAACTATACTATTTACGAAATTATAGAAGACGGAACGCGTAGACTCGAGTTCTTGGGAGTTAAAAATCAGAAGATTTATCGATTGGCTCTTTTTGAAGTGGATAGTCTTACTAGAACTTTGGATTCAGATTTTTTAGTTGGGATTTTTAATGGTAATTAGGATTTTTTTTCTATCTGTGAAATAAAAAAATATGAATAGTTTGTTATTGTTTCTCGTCTTATTTTGTTCTTCTATTGTCTTAGGGCAAAATGATTCTCTAGTTAAAAATGCAAAGGACATAAAAATAGGCGACGAATTGTTAATTACTGGAAATTGGCATAAGACATACATAATAGTTGATAAATTTTCATCGCATTTACCTATGTATACAGATGAATACAATAATTTGATGCAATTCAGTATTCAAGACACCAATGAAAAAAATCTGATGCTAGGTCATAGTTTAAGAGATATAAAATTTACTTATTTAAATTATTTTGATAGGCTAAAATGTAAAATAATTAGTTCAGAAAAAGACACCAGTAATAATTATTACATCTATAAATTAACAATGTATTCTAAACTCTTTAATAAAGATATAATTATAAACTACTTACTTGGTTTTAAAAAGCCTTATGCTTATGCAATTTCATTGTACAATTATGATGGCGATGTTGATATGGCGAGAGAATTTTTAATACAAACTTTTGAAAATAATTAAACATGCATTTCATATCAGAAGAATTAGAACATTACGTTGAGCAACATTCACAACATGAGCCTGAATTGTTGGTGCAATTATTTAAAGAAACCCATCAAAAAGTATTACAACCTCGAATGCTAAGCGGCCATTTTCAAGGAAGAGTGTTAAGCATGTTGTCTAAAATTATAAATCCGAAACACATTTTAGAAATAGGAACTTATACGGGTTATGCTGCGTTGTGTTTGGCCGAAGGTTTACAAAAAGACGGTACACTCGACACTATTGATGTGAAAGAAGAGTTGGTTTCAATTCAGCAAAAATATTTTGATTTATCTCAGTGGAAAAGTCAAATTAACGCACATCTTGGCGACGCCATTCAAATTATTCCAACGTTAAATAAAAAATACGATTTGGTTTTTATTGATGCCGATAAAGAAAATTATATCAATTATTTTAATCTTGTTGTTCCCATGATGAACCAAGGCGGTATTATATTGTCTGATAACGTGCTTTGGAGTGGTAAGGTTTTGGAAGAATTAAATCCCAAAGATACTAGCACCAAAATTTTATTGGAATACAACAGAATTGTAAATGAAGACGAGCGTGTCGAAACAGTTTTACTTCCTATTCGCGACGGATTAACTGTTTCTAGAGTGCTTTAGAATTGTTTTTTAATTCGGGAAACTTGTCTTGAAGTAAGGTATAAAGTTTATAAAACAGCAATCCAAATAAAATTCCTGTGGTATAACCTGTGATGATATCTAAAGGAAAATGAAGTCCAAGGTAAATTCGACTGTAAGCAAATATTAAAGGAAATAAGAACAATAAAAACGCATATTTATATTGTTTTTTAATAATCATAAATATAAACGTCATTGCTGCCATGGAGTTGGTGGCGTGACCTGAATAAAAACTAAAAGTAGCACTTCTTTTAACAATTCTAATATATTCGTTTATTTCAGGATCGTTGCAAGGACGTAACCGTTGAACTGTGTTTTTAAAAAAATTGGCGGTTTGATCACAAACCAACATCAAAAATGCGATGAATAATAAAGTTATACCAAGGTTTTTCCAGCCTACTTTTTTGTACAAAAGATAAAAAACTACTATAAAAAAAGGCAGCCAATTTATTTGTTTAGTAATAAACAACCATAAATTATCGTAGTTTTCAGATCCCAGACTGTTTAAGTAAACAAAAAGTTGTTTGTCTAACGAAACTATTTTTTCAAGCATTATTTTTGTCTTTTTATCGGGCCAGTCAATTCTTCAAAGTCTTGTTTTACTTCTTCTATAGGATTGGTATTAATTCCAGTAGTACTTTCTAAAACGTTATTTTTTATTTGATCAACCTCATTAGTGAAATTACTTGTAATTTCTTTTATAGAAGTATCCAATCCATTTTCTGATGCACTTTTTTGAATTTCGCTTTTGATGTCGTTCGAAGCATTTTTTACTTGTGACATAATTTTGCCAAACGTTCTGGCTGCTTCTGGAATTTTATCGGTTCCAAAAAGCATCAGCGCTACAATAATTATGAATATTAATTCTCCACCACCTATTCCAAACATTTTTTTTAATTTAAAAATTGTTTATAAATGTAATTTATTTTAATCAAATTTGGATTTCACTTCGCTTTTTGGCCAAGTATTATTGGTAACATCAATATCGGCAGTTTCCAATTTTGGGTCAATCACAATTTTAGTTACCGCTTTATCAGTCGCAAATGTTCGGCTAACTTCTTTATCGTTCATACGCCATATTTGAGCTGGGAATTTTTGAATTTCTGAAGTACCATCTTCATAAGTAAGTTCAACAATAATCGGCATAACCAAACCTCCTGGTTTATCAAATGTTACTTGGTAGAAGTATTTTGGTTGTTTTAATTTTGCTTTTTCTTCTGCTGTAAAATTTTGATTTACATAGTCATCTAGCGCTTTGTAATCTGAAATTTTAAATGGCTTGTTCATTTCTGTTTTGTAGTCTTCACTACCATCGGCAATCATGTATACCATTGCACCAGGATTCGAATCACGGCGTCTTCTGGTTTTCATGAACTCGGCAACTTCTTTAGAAGGTTCGTTGCTTACGAAGTATTTTTTAACTTCTTTTATACCGATATCATTATAGTCGGTAGTGTAAAACCAACCTCTCCAAAACCAATCTAAATCAACGGCAGAAGCATCTTCCATAGTTCTAAAAAAGTCTTCTGGAGTTGGATGTTTGAATTTCCATCTGTTGGCATAGGTTTTGAATGCATAGTCAAACAATTCATGACCCATTACGGTTTCACGAAGTATGTTTAAAGCGGTAGCCGGTTTTCCATAAGCATTGTTTCCAAACTGGCGAATGCTTTCTGAGTTGGACATAATAGGTTCTAAACCTTTTTGATCACCGCTCATGTATGGAATAATATTTTTGGCTGGTCCGCGACGCGTTGGGAAATTTGGGTCAAAGGTTTGCTCTGCAAGAAATTCTAAAAATGAATTCAATCCTTCGTCCATCCATGTCCATTGGCGTTCATCAGAGTTTACAATCATAGGAAAATAATTGTGTCCTACTTCATGACAGATTACTCCAAGCATACCGTATTTAGTTTGATCTGTATATTTTCCAGTTTCATCAGGACGACCATAATTCCAACAAATCATTGGGTATTCCATTCCTTGATCTTTCGCATTGATTGAAATTGCTTTTGGATAAGGGTAATCAAATGTATATTGAGAATAACTTTTTAAGGTATGAGCTACCATTCTAGTAGAATATTCTTCCCATAACGGATTTCCTTCTTTTGGATATAACGAAATTGCCATTGCCGTTTTGTTGCCAAGTTTTACCGCCATGGCATCATAAATGAATTTTCTAGAAGTCGAGATTCCAAAATCACGAACATTTTCAGCTTTAAATTTCCATGTTTTTTTCTTGTCAGAAAATCCTTTTTCTGCAGCTTCAGCTTCGGCTTGTGTAACAATAATAACAGGTTTGTCAAAACTCTTTTCTGCTTGCGCATAACGTGCTACTTGTGCGGGTGTAAAAACTTCATTTCGGTTCAATAATGTTCCAGTAGCTTCAAGAATATGGTCGGCAGGAACAGTAATGTTTACCTCAAAATTTCCGAATGGTAAAGCAAATTCTCCTGAACCCCAAAATTGCATATTTTGCCAACCTTCGACATCGTTGTACACCGCCATTCTTGGATAAAACTGCGCCAATACATATAGATTGTTACCGTCTTTATCAAACTTTTCATAGCCAGATCGACCTCCGTCAATTAAATAGTTGTTGATGTTGTACCACCATTTGATTGAGAACACAAATTTCTCACCTTTTTTTAGTGGTTTTGGCAATTCTACACGCATCATGGTTTGGTTTACCGTGTATTTTAATGGCGAACCTTTTGAATCGTTTACATAATCAAGATTGAATCCACCATCAAAATCTTCTTCAAGATAGGTTCTTGAAAACGATTGAACTCCTGCAGCAGGATCGGTTTTGTTACTTGAAACTAATGGTGTTAACGATTTTCTCGATTGCTGATTTTGATCCAATTGAACCCAAAGGTAATCTAAAGATTCTTTAGCGTTGTTGGTATACGTTATAGTTTCTTTACCGTAAAGTTTGGTATTTTTATCGTCTAGTTCAATGTCAATTTTATAATCGGCTTGCTGTTGATAATATTCTGGACCAGGTGCGCCTGATGCAGTTCTATACATATTTGGTGTTGCCAACAAATCGTACATTTGTTTAAATTTATCAGGATTTTTTTCGCTCTGTGGTGTAGGTTTTGGCTTCTCTTGTGCTAAAACACTCACCGAAATTAAAAATAAACCTAATTTTACTATTGACAAACTTATTTTCATCTGTTTATATTTATATTTTTTATAAGGAAATATGATATCGCCTTTAAACTATCGAAATTTGTTTATAACAAACTTGTTGATACTGGCGATTTCATAATTTACAGTTAATTCAAGCTATAAAAGTACTTATTTTTATTTAACTAAAATAACAAGAGTTTATTTTAACATTCCTTTATAATTGTCTGCTGTAAGCAATAAGCTTTGCTTTTCGCCAGTTATATTGGCTTGAATTATATTTTGTTGTTCTTCATTCACCTCTAATAAAGCACTATTTTCAATACTTAACGTTGTAATTTTAGGGATTTCTTTGATTGAATAATAACATACAATTACATTGGCTTCTATTTCCTTACTTAAAAAATTTATAGGTTTTGCAGTACCATTTACTTTTAAAATAAATTTTTCTGCAAGATATTTTTTCATGAGAACAACATCATTTTCAGTCTCTCTATCGGTGCCAACAAATGTTTTTTTGTTAAATTTTTTCTCTAAAGCATCATTCATGTCATCGATAAATATGCGAGAAGTAATTTGAAGCATCTTTTTTTGAGGCACATAATTTATTTGATAAATAGAAACGTAAAATTTATGCGCCACAAAAGAACTTAATGATACAAATAGTACAAATAAAACAAGCGTTTGAAATTTTCTTTTCATCTGTTTAAAATTTGTTTTTTAGCGGAGACATATGGTGTAGCTTTTTAATCATTGGTGTTTGTTTGAAATAATCTTTTTTTAGTTGTGAATTCATAAAGTCAAAAATAATCAAATTATTCTTTGATTATTTTTAAATATTCAACCGCTAATTCTCCCATTAAAAAGGTAGCCATTGTTTTATTGTTATTATTCATTGCCGCCACAAATTTTTCATCTTCAACAATGTAAAACTTAAATCCGTTTACATATTCGGCTGGTATTTTTAGAACGTCTGTAAAATGATTGTCTTGGAACGTGTTTTCTATTTTTACTATTAAAAATTCTTTCTTTTCAATTTGTAGTTCTTTTTTTAGTTGTGATTTCCTGCCGCTAATGGCGTTCAGTAATCCGTCAACACCCATTCCGCCTAAGGGAATTAGTAATGGACTGTACCATTTAAATTCTCCAGCACTTCGCAATCTTCGTTCTGCTGGTGTGTATTGTTTTTGATTTTTCGGAACCAAACCAAGAGAAACTGCATTGATGTTTTTGTATTGATTAATTTTGATTTCATCCAAAACATTGACCATTGTTTCTAGTTTTACAAAAAATAATTGTTGTTCAAAATCTTCTTTTTGTAATTCTTTTTTTAAGCCAACAAATTGTAAAGCTGAGAATAGTAGGGTGTCGCCAACACTTGCGTTGATGGCAAAATAGCCGTTTTTATCGGTAAGAGTGGCTTCGTTGCTTTTTAAATTAGCAATATAAATTCCTTCTAAATCGGATGCATTTGAGGTTATTTTTCCTTTTAAATTTTTTACAACAGTTTGCTGACCAAAGGATATTTGGAAAATCAACAAAAAGAAGAGACGAATTGTAACGTTTTGCAAAATAAATTTCGATTGATTAGATGTGAGTAAATGTATTTGAATGTCGTCCAAAAAATTAGCCAATGCAATTGTAAAATTATGTTAATTATTAGTTTTAAATTCGTGGCTCAAAAATAGAATCATGAAAAACTTAATTATTGCAAGTACCTCTACTCTTTACGGTGGCGAATATCTAGATTATTTATTGCCAGAACTAGAACTTCACTTTGATAATTGCGACACTATAGTATTTATTCCTTATGCGCAACCTGGTGGGATTTCGCACAGCCAATATACCCAAAAAGTAAGTGAAGCATTTTTAAAAATTAATAAAAAAGTAGTGGGTTTACACGAATTTGAAAATCCTGTTGCTGCTTTAAAGAATGCTCAAGGAATTTTTACTGGTGGCGGAAACACTTTTTTATTAGTTACACAATTGTATCGTACTAATGTTATGAAAGTTTTGGCAGATGTTGTTTCATCTGGAACTCCTTATTTGGGTACAAGCGCTGGAAGTAATATAACGGGAATTTCTATGCAAACTACCAATGATATGCCAATTGTATATCCGCCAAGTTTTGACACCTTAAATGCAATTCCTTTTAATTTAAACCCACATTACCTTGATGCTGATTTGCAAAGTAAACATATGGGTGAAACTAGAGAAACAAGAATTAGAGAGTTTCATGCATTTAATGCTACACCAGTTCTTGGATTAAGAGAAGGAAGTTGGTTGGCTGTAAAAGGAGAGCAAATAATTTTAAAAGGAACTTTAACTGCTAGATGGTTCAAGCCAAATGAAAAGCCAATTGAAATCGCAACTGAAACCGATTTGAAAACGTTACTTTAGAATTTTAGATAAAATAAAAAAGCCTCAAATACGATTTGAGGCTTTTTGCAGAGCGGAAGACGAGGCTCGAACTCGCGACAACCAGCTTGGAAGGCTGGAGCTCTACCAACTGAGCTACTTCCGCATTTGTGAGTGCAAATATAACACTACTTTTGTTTTCTGCAAACTTTTTTTTGAAAAAAAATAATGTAATAAATATTTTACAATTTTTTTTAAGTCTAAAAGTTTTATTTCTAATTTGTTATCGTTTCTTTGCAGTCCGAAAAAAATATGAAAAAAATTTTAGAAATAGCAGCAATAGACACTTTTGAGGTGAGACATCCTGTTTTAAGAAAAGGAAAACCTATTAAAACATGTAGTTTTGAAGGTGATAATTTGCCTTTTACGAAACATTTCGGACTATTTATTGATGAAAAATTAACGGCAGTTGTATCCGTTTTTAAAAATAATAATAGTATTTTTAATTCTCAAAATCAATATCAGATTCGCGGAATGGCAGTTTTAGATCAGTTTCAGAAAAAAGGTTTTGGCCACGATTTGCTAGTTCATTGCGAAGGTTACTGCGCATCTCAAAATGCCGAACTGATTTGGTTTAACGCAAGAGAAACTGCAGTTTTGTTTTATAAAAAAATGAATTATAATGTGGTGGGTGATGCTTTTAACATAAAAGATGTTGGCACTCATTATGTGATGAAAAAAGAATTGATTGCAAGCCTATGAGTAAATTATACTTACCATTTCTTATCATAATCTTAGTAAGTTGTAAGAACGATTTTTCAGAGAAATCTTCTTCCAATGCCTCTATTATTACAATTAATTCAATTTTCGATTCTAATGATTTAGATGTTGACTCTACTTATATCAACAGCTTTAAAAATTCTGATTTAGTATCGTTTTATAAAAAATTCAATTATAAAACCGTTTGGCAATCTAAAAATCTTAGAAGTCAAATTATTGATGAATTTAAAAATGCAGAATTGGATGGTTTAGAATCTCAAGATTATGGTTATAAAACATTACAACTGTTAGAAGATAATTATGATGACATTGCCGATTCTACACTAATACACTACGATATACTTCTAACATTAAATTGTCAAAAGTATTTGTCTCATGTTAGTAAAGGTAAAATTAAACCTAGTGATGTTTACCGAGATTGGGATTTGAAAGAAAAAGAAATTGATGTTAACTCCTTCCTGTTTAAAGGTTTTGAAAATAATGATTTAAAGTCTGAATTTGAAAATGCAAAACCGCAACATGCTGTTTATAAGAAGTTAAAGAATAGCTTGAAAATTTTACGTGAATTTTCAGACGATACGCTGCCTTTTATTGAGTTAAAGTCTAAAATTATTGTCAATAAAAAAAATAAAGTAGTACCAATAATTAAGAGGCGACTTATGTATTGGCGCGACTTAGAATTTCAAGATACCATTACTTCTGTTTATGATGCTGCTACAGTTAAATCAATGAAATTTTTCCAAAAAAGACATGGTTTGAATCCAGACGGAGTTATTGGAAAAGCAACTCTTGAAGCTTTAAATTTCAGTAAAAGTATGCGCATCGAGCAAGTAATTGCCAATTTAGAGCGTTGGCGTTGGTTTGCTAATGATTTTGGAACTCATTATTTATTGATCAATATTCCAGATTATAAATTGGTTGCTATAAAAGATAAAGATACCATGCAAATTCAACGCGTTGTAGTTGGTAAAGATACTAGGAGAACACCGGTTTTAGAATCGAAAATATCCAATATCAATTTGAATCCAAATTGGACTGTTCCTCCAACGATATTGAAAGAAGATATTTATCCAGATGCCATAAAAAATCCAGATGTTTTTAGAAAAAAAGGGCTTAAAATATTTGATAGAAAAAATAATGAAGTCAGTCCGTATTCTTGGACGATAAAAGATGCTTGGAAATACAAATATGTCCAAAATCCGAGTAGAAATAACTCTTTAGGTTCGATGAAAATAAACTTTCCGAATAAATTTTCGGTTTACTTGCATGACACCAACCACCGGGATTATTTTGAATTTACCAAGCGTTCGTTAAGTTCTGGTTGTGTTCGAATGGAAAAACCCTTAGAAATGGCAGCTTACATATTAAATGATACTGTAAAATGGTCTTTAAAACGAATAAAAGATACTACAGATATCAATTATTATAATAAATTAAAACGCGAGAAAGAGAAAAAAATAGAATTAAAAAATGCTAAGTTACTAGCCAAAAATCCAGATTTAATAATTGTCCCGAAAGTTTTTCCAAAACCCGAACTGAAAACAATTGTAGTCAAAGTACCCGAAACGATTTTAATTCATCAATTGTATTGGACAGCGTGGGAAGAAAATGGTATTCTTCAATTTAGAGAAGATATTTATTGTTTAGATCATGATGTTTTTGCCAAACTAAGATACTAGCTTCGTTCTAGAATTGTAGTTTTCGTTAGGCGCATAAATGAACAGGCACGATTTATCTTTGATTGTTTCTATAATTTTTTTACTCAACTCAATTGGTAATGCTGGGCAACCTTGACTTCTTCCCAATCGGTTGTGGTTTTTTATAAAATCTTCAGAAACATAATCAGCTCCATGTATAACAATTGACCGTTGTCTCGCCTTGTCGTTGATGCCTTTTTCTAAACCATCCAGTTTTAACGATAATCCGTGAATGCCATGATAGACTTCTGCTGTGGTAAAAAATCCCAAGCTACTTTGAAAAGAATTATTTTCATTTGAAAAATGGTTAGCATATTCTTCGCCCGAATTTTGCCCATGAGCGACTAACGAATGAAATAAAACTTTGTTTTGATTCATGTCAATTACCCACAGTCTTTTTTCGGTAGAACTCAAACTAAAATCTACTAGGGTCAAAATATTATTTTTTATTTTACCACTTATTTTCAATAAATTATATCCTTCTATAGCTTTTGAAAAACTTTCAAAATTTGGAGCTTTTAAGTTATTAGTGTTTAGTTTGTTGTAGGTTGCCGTTAGCTTGCTAGCCGCACTATTTGCAATATTATCTGAAAATTGCGTTTCTTTATTTGTCGATGGAACATAAGAAGAAAATGCAAAGATTAAAACGTATAGATATTTAAAATACTCCATTATTGTATAATTGCGTTAAATTAAAAGTAAGGATGGCAAATATAATTGGTAATCAAATGTTTTCATCTAATACCTATGTTAAATGTATCGATTAAATACAAATTTTAACGCTATAAAGCTAATTTGTTCTATTTTTTGTAAGATTAATTTCACGTATTTATACCTTTTTTAACTTAAAGTAATCTTAAATAAGAATACTATTACAATTTCAATTGCCATATTCTAGATAAAAAATTATATTTGCCTAATTAACAAAAGAATAAATGAATAAAGTACAAAGTCTTACTACCATTGTAATTTTACTGTTTTACTTTGACGGATTTTCTCAAAAAAAATCGTTGACAACCCAGTTTACAACTGAAAAAATTGTTATCGATGCAAAATTTGATGAAGCGTCTTGGAAAACAGCTGCAATTGCCTCCAATTTTTTTATGATTTCTCCCGATAATGGAAAGCATGCAGCAATTGAGAAAGATACAGAAGTACGAGTTTTATACGATAATGATGCCATTTATATTGCGGCAATTCTTCACGACAACGAACCTTCCAAAATAACTAAAGAATTAACTTTACGTGATAACTTTGCTACTGCCGAACATTTTGGGGTTTTTCTAAATGGATATAACGATGGTCAGCAAGAATTTCGATTTTTTGTAAGTTCTGCTGGAGTACAACAAGACATTTTATACACAGAATCGTTCGGAGAAGACCTTTCGTTCAACGCAATTTGGGATAGTAAAGTAGCAATAACAAACGAAGGTTGGGTTGTGGAAATGAAGATTCCGTATGCTGCATTGCGATTTTCTTCAGAGAATAAGCAAACTTGGGGATTAAACTTTTATAGAGAGTTACAACGCGATCGTCAACAATATACATGGAATTTAATTGACAATAAAATTGGTTCAGAAAGTAATCAAGCTGGAATTTTAGAAGGTATAGAAAACATAAAAACTCCAACAAGACTATTTTTAATTCCCTATTCTTCATTTTACCTGAACGGAAACGACAATCAAAAAACCAAAGGCGAATTCAAAGGTGGTTTGGATATAAAATATGGAATTAATGATGCCTTTACCTTAGATGCTATTTTGGTTCCCGATTTTGGTCAAACAGCTTTTGATAATGTAGAACTAAATCTTGGTCCGTTCGAGCAACAATTTGCAGAAAACCGTCCGTTTTTTACCGAAGGAACCGAATTATTTAGTAAAGGAAATTTAGTGTATTCCAGGCGAATTGGCGGAAGTCCATCAACGGCTGCCGAAATTTCTGAAGACGAAACCTTCATCGAAAATCCAGCTAAGGTTAATTTGCTAAATGCATTAAAAGTCTCGGGTAGAACCAAAGGCGGACTTGGAATTGGAGTTTTAAATGCAGTTACCGATAAAACCGAGGCTTCTATAAAAAACACGGTAACTGGTGATACTAGAAGTCAAGTTATTGAACCACTCGCTAATTATAATGTTTTTGTACTAGACCAACGATTTCGTAAAAATTCTTCGGTTTCCTTTATTAATACTAATGTAACTCGAAACAATCAATTTCGGGATGCCAATGTTTCAGCAGCCTTATTCGATTTGAATACCAAGAAGAATACCTACAACTTATCGGGTGATTATAAATACAGTTACATTAACGAATTTGGAAATCTTCCAAATAAAAAAGGTTTCAATACGTCATTAAATTTTGGTGAAACTAGTGGAAAGTACCGATTTGGCGGTGGTGGACAATATGTTTCTACCGGTTGGGATAACAATGATTTAGGAATAAATTTTCAAACACATTACCACGCTTTATATACCAATTCAAGTTACCGAATCTTAAATCCAAGCAAGACTTTTAATAGTTTTAGTATCTTTCAAAATAACTATTTCGAATTTGATAATCGTACTGGAAAAATACAAGAAAGCAGTGTAAGTCTAGATATAAACACTACGACCAAGAAGAACGATTACCATGGTTATGGAATTAATGGTAGACTTACCGATGTTCATGATTTTTATGAACCGAGGTCGGATAATGATGAAAAATATCTTATCGTACCAAGAAATATCGGAATGTACTACTATTTTTCATCCAATTACAATAGAAAATTTGCATTAGATTTAAATCCGTCGATAGTTTTTATTAACGAAAAAAACCGAATAAATTTCAATTTTTTTGTAAGTCCAAGATACCGATTTTCTGATAAACTGTCGCTGGTTTATAGTTTTCGATTTAATAGACAAGTAAATAATATTGGTTGGATTGATTTTGATGACAATGGTAACGCCATTCTTGCAAGAAGAAATAGAAATACCTATACCAATACTGTTTCCGGAAAATTCACATTGAATAATGTGATGAACCTCAATTTATCTGTTCGTCATTACATGAGTTATGCTATTAATAATGAAATTCTGGATTTACAAGATAATGGCTCAGTACAAACAAATACAGTCTATCAAGAGAACAAAAACTCCAATTTAAATACATGGAATTTAGATTTATCTTACTCATGGTGGTTTGCACCAGGAAGTCAAATATCAGTATTGTACCGAAACAACGCGTCATTATTTGAAAGAAATTTTGATAAAGATATTTCAAAAAATTTTAGAAATGTGGTCAATCAAGATAATTTAGACCACGTTTTATCGGTAAGTATTCGTTACTTTATTGATTATAATTCATTAAAACGATAAATTTTTAAACCAAACTTTAAAATATCCGATTATTATCAATCGGATATTTTTTTATCCTCAATTTTGCTTTTCGTGTTTGATTTACTCTTCGTAAATGGAGTATCTTTGTAGTAAATATTTTATACAATGAACAAAAAAGTAATTCTAATGATACTTGACGGTTGGGGAAAATCGCCCGATCCAAAAGTATCTGCTATAGACAATGCCAATGTACCGTTTATCAATAGTTTATACGATAATTTTCCGAGTGCTCAACTTCGTACCGACGGTTTAAATGTGGGTTTACCAGAAGGACAAATGGGTAATTCTGAAGTCGGCCACATGAATCTTGGTGCTGGACGAATTGTATATCAAGACTTAGCTCGCATCAATTTGGCAGTTCAATTCGATACTTTAAAAACCGAAAAACCATTAGTTGACGCGTTTCAATATGCTAAAGCAAATAATAAGAAGGTTCATTTTTTAGGACTTTTATCTAACGGTGGTGTGCATTCTCATACTTCACATTTATATTCTTTGCTAGATGCGGCTTCTGAATTTGGATTAGAAAAAGTGTATGTTCATGCGTTTACCGATGGTCGTGATGTGGATCCAAAATCTGGAAAAACTTATTTACAAGATTTAGAATATCATTTGTCAAAATCTAAAGCTAAATTAGCGTCAGTAATTGGAAGATATTACTCGATGGATAGAGACCGACGTTGGGAACGAGTAAAACTAGCTTACGATTTATTAGTTAATGGGAAAGGTAAAAAATGCCATAACATAGCCGAAGAAATTCAAGCGAGTTATGATCAAGAAATTACCGACGAATTCATCGATCCAATTGTTATGGTTGATGAGTTTGATAACAACATTGCTACAATTGAAGAAGAAGATGTAGTCGTGTTTTTCAATTTTAGAACCGATCGTGGTCGTGAACTTACCGAAGTTTTATCGCAATATGATTGTCATGAGCAAAACATGCACAAATTGAATTTGTATTATGTAACAATGACTAATTATGACGATACCTACAAGAATGTTCATGTAATTTATGATAAAGATAATATTACTGAAACACTTGGAGAGGTACTAGAAAAAGCTGGAAAAAAACAAATTAGGATAGCTGAAACCGAAAAGTATCCACATGTAACTTTTTTCTTTTCTGGTGGAAGAGAAGTGCCATTTGAGGGAGAAACTAGAATATTAAGAAATTCACCAAAAGTAGCAACTTACGATTTGCAACCTGAAATGAGCGCTTTCGAATTGAAAGATGCTTTGGTTCCTGAACTTTATAAAAGAGAAGTAGACTTCGTTTGTTTGAATTTTGCAAACGGTGATATGGTTGGTCACACTGGAGTTATGGCTGCGGCAATTAAGGCTTGTGAAGCAGTAGATACTTGTGTAAAGGAAGTTATAGAAGCCGCTTTGGCAAATGATTACACTACTATTGTAATTGCCGATCACGGAAATTGTGAAACCATGATTAATCCTGATGGTTCGCCCAACACCGCACACACAACCAATCCAGTTCCGATTATATTGGTGGATAAAGATTTAAAGACTATTCATGATGGCGTTTTGGGAGATATTGCTCCAACCATTTTAGAATTAATGGGAATTGAAAAACCAACAGTCATGACGCAACATTCATTATTATAATCTATAGTAATTTAAACGAAAAGAGATTCAGTAAAATGAGTCTCTTTTTTTTGGCTCAAATTATAATTAAAAGTTAAAGTTTCTTTATTGATAGTATTACTATCGAAAATGCACTTAATTTTGTATAAAAATTAAAAAATAGTGTTATGAAAAATAAATACCTAATTACTGTGTTCCTATTGTTCTTAACAAACATTCTGTTTAGCCAAGTTATTGGTCAAGAAAAAGAATTTACCTCGTTGCAAGAAGCATTAAAAAATCCAGAAAAAGTATACAAATTAAATTTAAGTAACCAACAAATTAATCTTACTAATGCAGAATGGGCGAAGTTTATAAATCTAGAAAAATTAACTTTAAAAAACGACCATTTACTTGAGTTACCAGTGGGTATAGTTAATTTAAAAAAGATTAAATATTTAGATATTAGTGGTAATGATTTTAAAACATTGCCAAAAGAATTTAGCGCATTGGTAAACTTAGAAGAGTTGTACTTAAACAACGAAAAAAATATCGATTTACCAGCAACACTTTCAATTTTAACTCAACTTCCAAAGTTAAAATCGTTGCATTTGGAAGAAGATAATCTCACCATTTTACCTTCTGAAATTTTAAAATTTAAGAACTTAGAAAATCTATACTTAAATAAAAATAAACTTGTTGAAGTGCCAAAACTAGAAGCATTAGATCATTTACAATATCTTGATTTAAAAGACAACAATATCAATACAAATTTGCAGGAAATGAAAAACTTAAATTTCGGATTTAAAGTTAATTTTTAAAAATATACTATTATGATTGATGCCATTGTACCCTTACTTTCTTTAATTGCATTAGAAGTAATTTTAGGAATTGATAACATTATTTTCATCTCAATACTTGCCGATAAGCTTCCAGAAAGTCAGCGAAATAAACTGCGTTTTTGGGGAATAGGTTTGGCAATGGTGATGCGACTGGCGTTGCTTGCTTTTATTTCGTGGATTTTAAAATTAGACAAAACTTTGTTCTCATTATTTGAAATTGACTTTACAGGAAAAGGAATAATATTGATTTTAGGAGGACTATTTTTGATATACAAAAGCACCAAAGAAATTTATCATAAAACCGAAATTTCTGAAAACAATGAAGATTCCTTACCTAAACAAGGCAGTTTTGGTAAACTATTAGGCGAAGTAATTCTTCTAGATTTGGTTTTTTCAATAGATTCAATTATTACAGCAGTAGGAATGGTTAGTGAACTTTGGATCATGTACACTGCAGTTGTAGTAACTGTTGTTATTATGCTTATTGCTTCCAAACCTATAAGTGCTTTCATCTCTAAACATCCATCGTTTAAAGTCTTGGCATTGTGCTTCCTTATGATGATTGGTGTATCGCTAATTGCTGAGGGTTTTCAATTTGAAATACCAAAAGGATACATCTATTTTTCTATGGCATTTGCCTTTTTAGTTGATATTATTCAAATGAAAACTGTTCCAAACACAAATACCAATAAATAACCAATGCAAAATATTTTATCTAACATAATTATTTCGGTAAACGAAAAGCTCTATGTCAAAAATCCTGAAACATCTGATTTAGGAAAAAAAATCATAGAACAAAGTATATTGTTAATTGATGAGGTAGGATTTGAAAACTTTACCTTTAAAAAATTAGGAGAGAAAATCAACTCTAATGAAAGTTCTATTTACCGATATTTCGAAAGTAAACACAAGTTGATGTTGTATCTTTCTTCATGGTATTGGGGTTGGATGGAATATAAGTTGGCTTTTGCAACCAATAATATTGACAATCCATTGGAACGCCTTAAAAAAGGAATAACCATTGTAACCGAAAAAGTAGAAGACGACAATACTACCTTACACATCAACGAAGCAATTCTTAACCGAATAATCATTCAAGAATTTACCAAAACATTGCTTACCAAAGAGGTTGATGAAGAAAATAAAGAAGGTTTTTTTCTTGTTTACAAGAGAATAATCAACAGAATTATTGAAATGATTACAGCCGTAAATCCTTCCTATCCTTTTGCCAAAAGCTTAGCCTCATCAATAGTAGAAGGTGCATTGCATCAGCATTTTTTAAAAGACCATCTTACTACTATAACCAACTGTAATGAGGTTGTTTCTCCAACCGATTTCTACATCAATTTAATTGATAATGTATTAAAAAAATAGCCATGAATCAAACACCTCTACAACGATTTTACAATCTGTTAAAACTAGATAAAAAAGATGTATATCAAATATTTTTCTATGCCATTTTTGCCGGTATAGTGAGCCTTTCGCTACCATTAGGAATTCAAGCCATTATCAATTTAATTCAAGCCGGGCAAGTTAGTATTTCTTGGGTTGTTTTGGTTGTAATTGTAGTGGTAGGAGTTGCATTGGTAGGAATTTTATCACTCATGCAACTGCGAATAACCGAAAATTTACAACAGAAAATCTTCGTTCGTTCCTCTTTTGAATTTGCCTATCGATTGCCAAAAATCAAGTTTGCTGAATTGTACAATCAATACCCACCAGAATTGGCCAACCGTTTTTTCGATACAATATCCATCCAAAAAGGAACATCTAAATTATTAATTGATTTTTCAACAGCATTTTTACAAATACTTTTTGGTATCATTCTGCTTTCGCTTTACCATCCGTTTTTTATATTTTTTGGAGTATTACTTGGCTTGGCACTTTATGCAATATTCAAGTTTTCATACAATTCTGGATTGGCATCAAGTTTAAAAGAATCGAAATACAAATACAAAGTTGCAGGCTGGTTGCAAGAAATAGCTCGAAATAATTTTAGTTTCAGAAAGCAAGAAAATTTTGATTTTGCTCTACATAGAAACAATTCGTTAGTCGAAGAGTATACTAATTACAGAGAAAAGCATTTTAAAATCATGAAAAGGCAATACACTCAGTTAATTGTTTTTAAAGTTGTGATTACTGCTGGTTTATTGTTTATTGGTGGTTATTTGGTGCTCAACCAACAAATGAATATTGGGCAGTTCGTAGCGGCCGAAATCATTATATTATTAGTAATTAACTCGGTAGAAAAAATCATTATCGGATTAGAAAGTCTGTACGATGTTTTGACTTCTGTGGAAAAAATAGGACAAATCGTAGATTTAAATATAGAGGAAATTTCCAGTCAAACCCATGATTATTGTTTTACTAACATCTCTATTGAAACAGAAAACTTAACATTCAAATTTCCAGATTCGCCAGATAACGTGCTAGAAAAAATAAATTTGAAAATAGAACCATCAGAAAAAATTTATTTAGAAGGTGATAATGGCTCTGGAAAATCAACTTTAATGCGAATTTTATCAGGTTTCATTCAACCAACCGTTGGCTCATTTTTCATCAACGACGACACCTATCGTAAAATTAATTTAGCGCAATACCGTTCACATATCGGCACAATTCTTCACGACGAGACGCCTTTTGAAGGTACAATTTTAGAAAACATTACCTTCAATAATCCATTGGTTACGCATGATGACATAAAATGGGCTATTGAAAGCGTAAAGTTGGGAACATTTATAAAATCACTTCCTAATGGTTTAGATACTAAAATTTTCCCAGATGGAAGACAATTGTCATCGTCCAATGCACAAAAAATATTACTTGCCAGAAGTATTGTCAACAAACCAAAAATTTTATTTTACGAAGATCCTTTGGATAAAATGGATGAAGAAGCAACCAATGAAATTATCGATTTTATAACCGATCCTAAAAATAAATGGACATTGATAGTTTCGTCTAAAAACGAATATTGGAGTCAAAAATGCAGCAGAAAAATAACAATGCAATACGGAAAAATAATTGCTGATTTTAAAAACTAAAGGCCATGCTAAATATTTCTAAAAAAAATCCAATTACCGAAAACATTGAGCAATACAGCACGGTAAAAAATTTAACGAACAGACCACATTATAAAATATTAAACAAAATCATTTTATACGTATCCATTTTTGGAGTAGTAATTTTATTTCTTCCTTGGACCCAAAATATTTCAGGTTCTGGAGCGGTTACCACTTTAAAGCCCAACCAACGACCTCAAACCATTCAGTCGGCAATAGCGGGACGAATAGAAAAATGGTACGTTCAAGAAGGTGATTTTGTTAAAAAAGGCGATACGATTTTGTTCATTTCCGAAATTAAAGAAGATTATTTCGATCCCAATTTAGTTCAAAACACTAAAAGTCAAGTCGATGCCAAGAAAATGGCTGGCGAATCCTATGGCGGAAAAGTAACTTCGCTTTCGGCTCAAATTAATGCTATTGAAAACGAACGAGTACTAAAACTACAACAAGCGCAAAACAAAATTCGTCAAGCAGTTCTAAAAGTACAAAGCGACAGCATGGATTTAGAAGCGGTGAAAACTCAAATAAAAATTGCCAATACACAATTCAATCGATCGGTAACGTTAAACAAAGAAGGACTAAAACCACTTACCGACGTCGAAGAAAAAAGGTTAAAATTACAAGAAGTAGAAGCCAAAATCATCACACAAGAAAACAAACTTTTAGGCAGTAAAAACGAACTCATAAATGCTAAAGTTGAAATAAATAGAATTAGCGCAGAATACGCCGAGAAATCGTCCAAAGCCAGAAGCGATCAATTCACTGCGTTAAGCAGCCAATACGATACCGAAGCGCAAGTAAACAAGTTGCAAAATCAATATGTAAACTACCAAATTCGAAACGGAATGTATTACATAAAAGCGCCACAAGACGGTTATGTAAACCGCGCCATTCAATCGGGACTTGGCGAAACTATAAAAGAAGGAACACAAATTGTAAGCATCATGCCTTCGAAATACGATATTGCAGTCGAAACTTTTGTTTCAGCAACCGATTTGCCGCTTATTCACAAAGGCGAAAAAGTCAGAATTTGGTTCGACGGTTGGCCTACCATTGTATTTTCGGGTTGGCCCAACATGAGTTACGGAACGTTTGGAGGCAAAATTGTAGCCATAGAAAATTTCATCAGTACCAATGGAAAATTTAGAGTGCTCATTGCGCCAGATAAAAATGAAGACGCTTGGCCAAAACAAATCAGTATTGGTTCTGGCGCGCAAACACTAGCACTTTTAGACAACGTGCCAATTTGGTTCGAATTATGGCGAAAGCTCAACGGTTTTCCTCCAAATTATTACCAGCCAAAAGCGGAAACAGCTAAAGAAAAAAAATAAATTATTCAGGAACAAATGGTTCGGGCATCGCAACAATCCCTATTCCTGCTGTCCGTCATGCACGGCATTTCCTACCATCAGGGTTAGATAATAAGCTAAAGGTCACTAAATATGAATTTCAAATCACTATTAATCATACTATTCACCACTTGGGTTTCGGCACAAGAAAAAAATCTTAAAGAACTCACTTATAACGAGTATTTAGGATATGTGAAAAAATACCATCCCATGGTTAAAAGCGCTAATCTTGAAGTTTCAAGCGCACAAGCCAATTTAATGATGGCACGCGGTGGTTTTGATCCCAAAATTGAAGTAGATTTTGATAAAAAACAATTTAAAGATACCGAGTATTATTCGCTTTTAAACAGCAGTTTCAAAATTCCAACTTGGTATGGTATCGAAGTAAAAGCAGGATTTGAAAACAACGATGGAATTTATTTAAATCCGCAAAATACAGTGCCAAATCAAGGACTAACTTCATTTGGAATCAACATACCATTAGGTCAAGGATTGTTAATTAATCAGCGAATGGCCGATATACGAAAAGCCAAAATCCAAATCCAATTAAGCCAAGCCGAACGAAAATTGCAAGCTATAGAAGTGCTTTACAATGCTTCGGTTGCGTATTTTAATTGGAAACGGAACTTCAGCGAAGTACAATTGTATACCGACTATTTAAAAAATGCAGAAGTACGTTTTAATGGTGTAGCAAGTTTAATTAAAAACGGAGACAAACCA
This sequence comes from Flavobacterium sp. SP2, assembly GCF_057626655.1. NCBI lineage: Bacteria > Pseudomonadati > Bacteroidota > Flavobacteriia > Flavobacteriales > Flavobacteriaceae > Flavobacterium > Flavobacterium solicola. The sequence continues at coordinate 208,751 of NZ_JBVHBT010000006.1, read as the reverse complement.
TCAATAGACAGCGTGGAAGCTGGAATAATTGTAAGAAATAGAAAACTCAATTTAGAAGATTCTCAATTAAAACTGATGAAATCTAAATTAGAACTATCCAACTTTTTATGGTTAGAAAACAATGTGCCGCTAGAATTACAAGATACTATAACTCCCGAGCAAAATCTTGAAAATACCATCAAAGAAACATTAAAAACGAATGAACTTTTGGTAGAAACAATATCAATAGAAAATCATCCTAAAATTAATTCTTTGCAAAGTAAATTGGGTATTTTAGAAGTCGAACGCCGCTTAAAAGCCAACAGTTTATTGCCTAAAATAGATGTAGGTTACAGTTATTTATCCGAACCTAGTTATTTGAATGATACCAATTTCGATAATTATAAAGTTGGCGTGAATTTTAGTTTTCCATTATTTTTAAGAAAAGAACGTGGCGGATTGCAATTGGCTAAATTCAAAATTCAAGACACGCAGTACGATCTAGATTTGGAGCGCGTGCAACTAAAAAACAAAATCAGCGCGCAACAAACCGAAATCAATTCGCTAGAACGACAACGAAAATTAATAGCTGATTTGGTTACAGATTATACCACCATGTTGAGTTCAGAAGAACGATTGTTTTCGTTTGGTGAAAGCTCAATTTTCTTAATTAACTCGAGAGAAAATAATCTTGTAAGTTCTCAATTATCAGAGTTAAGTTTGGAAAATCGTTATTTAATTTCGAATGCCGAACTGTTTAAAATCATGGCCAATCCAGATTAATTTCAAAACTAAATCTGTTATTCCTGACTTGTAATTGATGGTGAATTTGATTTTTAACATTGAACTTGTCATTGCATTTGAATTTGTATCTTTGCATTTCGAAAAATTAGAAAAATGATTATTCCAAAAACAAGAGAAGAAATTGAATTAATGCGCGAAAGTGCTTTGTTGGTTTCTAAAACATTGGGTGAAATTGCAAAAGTTATTAAACCAGGTGTAACTACATTACAATTGGACAAAATTGCCGAAGAATATATAAGAGATAATGGTGGTGTTCCAGGATTTTTAGGGCTGTATGGTTTCCCAAACTCGTTGTGTATGAGTCCGAATGCGCAAGTAGTACATGGAATTCCAAATGCCACTCCATTGCAAGAAGGCGATGTTATTTCGGTAGATTGTGGTGTTTTAAAAAACGAATTTTATGGCGACCATGCCTACAGTTTTGAAATTGGCGAAGTAGCTCCAGAAGTAAAAAGATTGCTTCAAGTTACTAAGGAAAGTTTGTATGTTGGAATCAGAGAATTCCGCGCAGGTAATCGAGTGGAAGATGTTGGAAATGCCATTCAGAAATATTGTGAAGAGCGTGGTTATGGTGTAGTTCGTGAACTTGTTGGTCACGGATTAGGAAAAAAAATGCACGAAGATCCCGAAATGCCAAACTATGGAAAAAAAGGTCGCGGAAAACTATTTGTAGAAGGAATGGTTGTTGCTATTGAACCGATGATCAATATGGGGACAAAAAACATCAAGCAATTAAAAGACGGTTGGACCATTCTAACAGCCGATGGAAAACCAAGCGCGCACTTTGAACACGACGTTGCTTTAATTAACGGAAAACCAGAAATTCTATCAACTTTCAAATACATTTATGATGCTTTGGGAATTGTAAGTGATGAGGAGAATGAGTTTAGAAATCATTATACTTTTTAAAGTTTACACGAATTTCACGAATTTTCACGAATTTGTATTGTGTTAGATTTCACAAATTAAAAAAAATAATACACGCCGAAATCGAAATAATTATTATGTGCCATGAATGAAATTTATTTAAAAGAAGAGGTTTTTAAAATTGTTGGTTTGTGTATGGAAGTGCATAAAATTTTAGGAAAAGGTCATAGCGAAGTTGTTTACAAAGACGCATTAGAATATGAATTTAAACTGAACAGCATTACTTTTGAAAGAGAAAAAGAATATAAAATTCAATATAAAGACATTATTTTACCTCGAAAATATAATGCAGATTTTGTAGTTTATGATGAAATTATATTTGAAGTAAAAGCAATTTCGCAATTAACGATAAGTGATACAAAACAAACACTAAATTATTTAGCTTCTTCCAAAAACAAACTAGGATTGCTAGTGAATTTTGGAGAAGACAGTTTAAAATATAAACGAATTATTTTATAATTCAGATTTTACAAGATTTTCACGAATTTTCACGAACTAGTAAGTTAGAAATATTGCTAAGTTAGAATTAAACCGAAGTATAAAAATTCGTGTAAAAAAATAAAACGAAGTTTTAAAATTGGTGAAATCTTAAGTCAAATTCAATTCGTGCAAATTCGTGAAATTCGTGTGAAAAAAATAAATTTCGTTTGAAAAAGCAAAAAAATGAAAAAACTATTCAAGTTCATATTAAATACAATTCCAAGACCAATTTTAATTCGATTGAGTATTGTAGTGCGTCCAATTTTAGCTTTTCTATTAAAAGGAAATCGTTTTACTGATCCAATCGACGGGAAAAGCTTCAAAATGTTTCTCCCTTACGGATACGGAAATCAGCGAAATAATGTGCTTTCACCAAGTACATTATCTTTAGAAAGACACCGTCTACTATGGATTTATCTACAAAATGAAACTGATTTTTTTCAATCTCACCTTGATTCAATCTCTTCTAATAAGCAATCTAAAAGTATTAAATTACGAGATACTGAAACAAGTTCAGCATTAAAAGTATTGCATTTCGCACCAGAACAAGAATTCTACAAACGTTTCAAGAAGCAAACTAATATCGATTACACAACAACCGATTTACTGTCGCCTTTGGCTGATGTAAAAGCTGATATTTGTAATTTACCTTTTGAGGATAATCAATACGATGTAATTTTTTGCAACCACGTTTTAGAACACATTCCAGACGATACTAAAGCGATGCAAGAATTATACAGAGTTTTAAAACCTGGCGGAATGGGGATTTTTCAAATTCCTCAAGATTTATCGAGAGCAACTACTTTCTCTGATGATTCTATTGTAGATCAAAAAGAGCGAGCCAAAATCTTCGGGCAATACGACCACGTTCGTGTTTATGGAAGAGATTATTTTGACAAACTAAGAAGCATCGGTTTTAGAGTTATCGAAGAAGATTATACTTCTAAACTTTCACCAGAATTAGTCGAAAAATATTGTTTGGCGAAAGGCGAAATTATCCCAGTTTGTTTTAAATAATTCAGACTTAAAAAAACAAAACCCTGTTAACTTTTACATTAGCAGGGTTTTTAATTTTAAAAAAATCTATTATTTCGTTTCTGGCATTAAAATCCCAATAACTTTATCTTTGGTTAGATATTTTTTAGCTACATCCTGAATTTCTTTAGCTGTAACACTATTGATTCTTTCTTCCATTGACAAAACTTCCTCAGCAGACGATGAAAACGTGTAGGCTTTTGTGAAATTACTCAACCAAAATCTGTTTTCTTTGCTGTCTTTTTTATAGTCAGCAATTTCTCCTTCTTTAAATTTGGCTACATCTTTTTCATCTGGACCTTTGTCAATAATTTTTTGTAGTTCATTTAATGCAGAAGCTGTTAATTTCTCAGCATTTTCTGGTCCACACGGGAAACCAATATTAAAATTATACGATCCGTTCGGCACTTTATTCATACTTCCTCTTGCAGAAACTCCATATACGCCGCTTTCATTTTCTCTTAATTCTTCAATTAATTTTATTGTAAGAACTTCACCCAAAGCTTGGATTGCCATGGCTTCTTTAGGCGAATAAGTTGCATCACCATAATACATAATGGTTACATTACTTTTAGGATCTGAACCTTTATTAACTACTTTTTTCAAGTCGCCTTTTAGCATTCTTATTCCTAAATCCACAGCTTTTTCCTTAGTTGTATTTGATGGTAATGAAGCGATATATTTAGCCGAAAATTCTTCCATTTGTTTATCATCTATATTTCCAACAAAGAAAAATTCGAAATCGCCTGCGTTAGCAAAACGTTCTTTGTATTTATCATAAGCCAATTTATAATCGGTTGTTGACCATGTTTTTTCATCTGGGAAAATTCCGATGAATCTTGGATTATTTTTCATCAAATAGCCATAAAATTCTTGTTGAAAGAATACATTAGGTTGCGAAGATAAATTCTTGAAAAAAGCGGATTGTTTTTGTTTGTAACTTTCAAAAGCTTCATTGTCATAATTTAAATCGGTCATGTAAGCATGTGTCATTTGAAATAAATATTCTAAATCTTTAGGAGTTGTGCTTCCTCTTAAGCCTTCGGTAACTGCGCCTATATATGGCGATACATTTGCAATTTTACCCGACATGAATTTGTCAATATCATTTTTCTTCAATCCAGAAAAACCTGCTTCGGTTAAGCCACCATTAGCAAATTGTACTTTTTTCATATCATCGTTGCTATATAAATTAGAACCTCCAAAGCTTAGCGCTTCCATTAAAACTTCATCGTTTTTAAAATCGGTTTTTTTATACGTCACTTTTGCACCATTTGACAAAATTAAAGTTGTAGTTCCAAGTTTGGCATTTGCTTCCTTTTTTACTACTGAACCTGCTTTTATTTCTTTTCTAATCAAACTTGAAGCAACAGCCGTTTCTTTATATGCAGTAATATCAGAATCGTCAGCATTTAAAATGGCTATAATATCAGCTTCACTAGCTTTTTTCAAACCTTCTTTTTCTGGACCAGTTAATAATACAAATCGGTTTTCGTCTCTAATGAAATTTTTAATCAAGCTATTAGTTTCAGCTAATGAGATGCTTGGAATCATTTTTTTTACTGCTTCAAATTCCCATTCAATTCCTGGCGCAGGAACATTTTCCAAGAAGTAAGATTGATATTCGGATACAAAACGCTCAGAGTTGGTTTTATCTTTTTCGTTAAATGTTCTTTCATAATTGGCAAGAACGTCAGCTTTCGCTCGGTCCAGTTCGCTTTGCGTAAAACCGAATTTCTTAGCTCTATTATTTTCAGTTACCAATACTTTTAACGCTTCCAATTGTTTGTCTTCAGAGGTCATTGCAAACGATTGATAGGCTTCTTTAGTTCTTGCAAATGTTCCACCGTGATACGAATATCCATATACAAATGGCGGATTTGCAGCGTTAGTTAACTCTTGCAATCTATTATTTAACATGGTTGTAAATAAACCTTTTACCAAATCTTCACGATAATCATTTACCGTTATGGTAGGTTTTGGCTTTTCCATATCATTATAAAGAAGTTGCACTTGAGCGTCAGACGATTCTTTGTCAGTTTCAATACTTACAAATGTTTCTTTATGATTTGGCACTTCATAAATTTTTCGTGGTTTTGCATTTTTTGGATTAGCATAATTTGCAAAATGGGTGGTTATTTTCTTTTCCATTTCGGCTACATCAATATCACCAACAACAATTACCGACATTAAATCAGGACGATACCAATCTTTATAAAAGCTGATTAATTTATCGTAAGTAAACTTTTCTAATATTTCTTTTTTACCAATAGGAAGGCGTTCTGCATACTGCGAGTTGTACATCATTTTTGGTAAATATCGATCCATCATGCGCTTGTCTGCACCAAGACCAAGGCGATATTCTTCAAGAACAACGCCACGTTCTTTGTCTATTTCTTCTGGAGTTAAATTAGCATTGAACGCCCAATCTTCAAGTATTTGAAATCCTTTTTCAACTTTTTCTGGACTATCCGATGGAATCGGTAAAAAGTAAACCGTTTCGTCAAAACTTGTATACGCATTTAAATGTTGCCCAAATTTTACTCCAATACTTTGTAAATAATCTACCAGTGCATTTTTAGGAAAACGTTTTGTTCCGTTAAAACACATGTGCTCCATAAAGTGAGCCAAACCTCTTTGCTCATCGGTTTCTAGGATCGATCCTGCATTGATAACCAATCGCAAATCGACTTTCTTTTCTGGTTTTGCATTTTTTCTAATGTAATAGGTCAAACCATTTTTAAGTTTACCCGTTCTTACATTGGAATCAAAAGGGATTTTAGAATCACCTTTAAAATCTTGTGCTACTAATGATAATGGAAAAACCATTAAAAAAAGCACTGCTTTTTTAATTTTTTTCATGGGTGTAAGTTTATTTGTACTAAATGTATTACATAACACAAAATCAGTTGCTTTATTGTAAAATATTTAACATAATTTTATAAACCAATAAAATATAAATATAGTCTTGCGTTATAAAATAAATTTAGAATAGTACTATCTTTACATTTATAAAATTAGACTTAATGATGCAAAAAATATTTTTACTATTTTGTTTTCTTTCTGCAGTAATAGGTTTTTCTCAAGAAACTGAAGTAAATCCACCGTATCACATTAAAACAATTTCATTTGTTCAAAGCGGTCAAAATGCAATTCCTATTTTTCAACTTGGCGATACTTTTCAATTGCAGTTTGACGATTTGCACGGTACCGAAGACAATTATTATTATCATATAACACATTGTGATTACAACTGGAAGCAATCGCAGCTTTCTATAAATGAGTTTCTAGGTGGCTTTAATGATCAAAGAATACTTACTTATACTAATTCGCTAAATGCGTTACAAATATATTCTCATTATAAAATTTCATTTCCCAATCAGTTTACACAGTTGAAGGTAAGTGGAAACTACATGATTTCTATATTAAATGAAGATAGGGAAGTGGTGTTTTCAAGAAAGTTTATTGTTTTTGAAGATTTGGTAGCTGTACCAATGCAAGTAAAAAGAGCAAGAAATGTTAAAGATATTGAGTTCAAACACAACCTAGAGTTTTCGATAAAATCGGCCACAATTAATTTTCAAAGTCCGCTAACAAATGTGAAAGTTTTGCTTTTACAAAACGGAAAATTTAATAATGCTATTTACAATGTCAAGCCCATGTACACAATTGGGAATGATTTAATTTATAAATACGATACAGAAACCCAGTTTTGGGCTGGAAACGAGTATTTGTTTTTTGAAAATAAAATAATTCAAGCGGCTAATAACAGTATTTCAAGAGTTGATTCGGGCGGTGGATTGTACAACTGTTATTTGTACAATAATCAAGCAAGAAAAAATCAACCTTATACCTACTTTCCAGACGTTAATGGTAATTTTTTAATAAAGAATGCCAATGCAGAAAACAGTGAAATCGAGGCCGATTACGCCTGGATTTATTTTACTTTGAGCGCTCCAAGTTATTTTGGTAAAAAGAATGTTTATGTAACCGGAATGTTTAATAATTATGCATTGTCTGATGAAAACAAGATGGAATATAATGAAAAGAAAGCCATTTATGAAAAAGCAATTATGATCAAACAAGGCTTCACTAATTTCGATTATACAATTTCAGATCCAAAAGGAAATCTTGATGAGGAAAATGCAGTTGATGGTAATTTTTATCAAACAGAAAACAACTATTTTGCATTGGTGTATTATAGAGAAAATAACCAACGTTACGATCGAGTAATTGGAAAAGGAATAGCAAGTTCTACTAATATTATTAATTAGAAATTAGTTAACATTTAAAAACATTTGCGTTTTTAAAAATTTTGTAACTTTACGAAAATTTTTATAATGGTTTCTCAAATAACAAGAGGCATAAAAATATCAGTAATCACTAGTTTTGAAGGTACTTACTTTAAAAACTATAAGATTCACTATGCTTTTTCTTATGAAATTACTATTGAAAATCATAGCAAGGATTCGGTTCAATTAATAACGCGTCATTGGGAAATTTTCGATTCGCTAAACGACTTAGAAATTGTTGATGGAGAAGGTGTTATTGGTAAAAAACCAGTTATCAAACCAGGCGAATCGCATACGTACAGTTCGGGATGTTTACTTTCTTCACCACATGGTGCAATGAGTGGATTTTTCAACATGGTAAATTTTACTTCTACAAGAAACTTTAAGGTAATTGTTCCTTCCTTTAAACTCAATGCGCCGTACGCATTAAACTAATTCCAAGATTTTTTTTGAGTTTTATTTGAGTTAGCTGGTTAAAAATTATACTTACGATGTCATTGCGACTTTAAAAACTGCATTTTTGGTTACAGCATAAACCACATCATTTTCAGTTGGAATCAAATAATAATTTCCTGTAAATTCGCCAAATGCTGGCAAAATTAGTTGCTGCGGTTTATTAAAAAAACAAGGAAGTTTCAAGTATTGTTTTCCAATACCTTTAAGTTGAATTCCGGGATGAATGTGTCCGCAGAAATTAAAAAAATTCTTTCGTTCAGAAGGATGATGTGTTAATAGGAAATCTTCAATGATTAGTTCAGAATAAATTTTCATGCCTAAATCTTCATAATTTTCTTTGTCAATAATATCATGATTTCCTTCTACAAGTATAACTTCTTGAGAAATTTCTTTGGTCCAATTGGCAAACAAATTCCATTCTTTGTTGATTTTGCTATGAAATAAATCACCTAAAAAAATAACTGTTTCGGGTTTGAAAAGTTCTAAGACAACATTCAACTTTGTGAAATTTTCAAAAATGGCATCGTTTGGAATTGCCATTCCGTGTTTTCTAAAATGCGCTACTTTTCCTAAATGCACATCAGATATGAGAAGTATTTTTTTCGTAATCCAAAAAATACAACCCGAAGCATGCAAGGTAAAATGTTGATGATTTATTGTGATATCCATTGATTAATAAAACTAATTGCTTCTTATTTCAAGTAGCTTGCTGTCATTTTTTTTATTCGTTCTTCTAATGTCTCGCTTGATAATTTTTCTCGTAATCTATCGGTAATGATAGGAAAACTAAACGGTGTTGGTTTTTGACATTCTTTCCAAACTATTTCTTGCGAGTTAATTCGTTCCAAAGCCGTAATCAAGCGTCCTTCTTCCAATTGATGTTCAAATGTTTCGGTGTAGGCTTGTTGCAAAAGTAAATTGTCGGGTTCAAAATCTCTAAAAACTTCAAACAAAAGTTGGGAACCACTTTGTAAATGCTTTGTTTTTATGGGTTTTCCGGGCATTCCTGTAAAAACTAATCCTGCAATAACCGCAATATCTCTAAATTTTCTTCGCGCCATTTCGGTTGCATTCAAGCTTTTCTGTAAATCATGATGTATATATTCTGGCGAAAATAAATCATTATCAAAAACCGCTTGCATAGCAATTTCTTGGTCAGATAGCAATTCAAAACCATAATCATTATACGCTATCGAGAAGCTAATTGGTGTTAGCAAACTTATTCTATACGACAAGATACTCGCCAGCGCTTCGTGTACAAACCGACCTTCAAACGGATAAAATATAGCATGAAAACCTTCACGAGTTTTGAAAGTTTCTATTAAAAATTGATTGGCATTAGGCACAATACTTTCTCGCTTTTGTCGCTCAAAAATCGGTTGCAGCGCTTTTAATTCGGGAGTTAATATTCCCAGTGAAACGTTATACAATTCTTCTCGCAACAATTCACTCATTTGTGCCGAAAAGGTCATTCTTCCACCCATCCAACTTACGGTTTTCGAGTTTTTTTTGAAATCGGCCTTTCGAACTAAAACATTCATGTTTTTTATAGCATAAAATTCCAGTTTTTTTCCTGCAAATACAAAGGTGTCACCACGAGTTAATTTCGAAACAAACCATTCTTCGATCGAACCAATATATCCGCCGCTTAAAAATTTTACATTCAATACCGCATCACTCACAATTGTACCCACTTGCATTCGGTGATGCATGGCAACCATTCGGCTGTTTATTTTAAACAAACCATCAGCCTCAATTTCAACTTTTTTATATTCGTCATACGCTTGCAAACTTTGACTTCCGTGCGAAATAAAGTTCAAAATCCAATTCCAATTTTCAACAGAAAGATTTTGAAAGCAGAAGGTTTTTTGTACTTCCTGATAGATGACATCAGGAAAAAAACCATCCGAAACCGCCAATGTGTTTAGATACTGAATCAAAACATCGTAACTATTCAAATACGGAATTCGATCTTCAACAATCGTTTCGGCAGCCGCTTTTTTAAGCGCCGATGCTTCAATTAATTCCATCGCGTGGGTAGCAAGAAAATAAATTACACTTTCTTTTCCGGGTTGATGACCGCTTCTTCCGGCGCGTTGCAGAAATCGAGCCACACCTTTTGGACCGCCAATTTGAATGATGGTTTCGACTGGAGCAAAATCAACGCCCAAATCCAAACTTGACGTACAAACTACTACTTTTAATTCTTCGTTTTTAATGGCGTTTTCAACCCAAATTCGTGTTTCTCTTGCAATACTTCCGTGATGCATGGCCATTTCGCCTGCAAATTCTGGAAATTTTTCTAGAAGTGCTTGAAACCAAATTTCACATTGCGCGCGTGTGTTGGTAAATACTAAAGTTGTTTTACTTTTTCTAATGATTTTTGCTACATCATCAATAAGATGCAAACCCATATGTCCACGCCAAGGATAGGTTTCCATTTTGTCTGGTAAAATCGATTTTACAGTAATTTTTTTATTAATTACCGCTTTAATTAAAACCGAATTAGCAAGCGACTCGGACTGATTTCCTAACAAAACTTCTTGCGCCAATTCAAGGTTTCCAATGGTAGCTGAAATTCCCCAAATTCGCATTTTTGGAACAATTGTTTTTAGTCGAGATAAGGCCAATTCCATTTGAACACCTCTTTTTGTTCCGAGAAGTTCGTGCCATTCGTCAATTATAATTGCTTCACAATCTTTAAACGTTTTCTCGTAACCTTTGGTAGCTAATAGGAGTTGCAAACTTTCTGGCGTAGTAATTAGCAAATCGGGCATTTTGCTTTTTTGCTTCGTTCTTTCGCTCGCAGTTGTATCGCCTGAACGAATTCCGACAGTCATTTGTGTTTCTAAATCGGCCGCCACTTTTTCGGCCGCTTGTTTTATTTCTACCGAAAGCGCTCGCAAAGGTGTAATCCAAATGGCTTTTAATCCGGGTTTGTGTTTGGTTTTGTAATCTGGGTTCTTCTTGATGTAATTTAAAATTATTGGAAACCAAAGCGCGTAGGTTTTTCCGCTACCTGTTGGCGCGTTGAGCAAACCGTTTTTACCTTGTAAAAATGCCGTCCAAGTTTGAGTTTGGAATGGAAAGGGTTTCCAATTTTGATTTTGGAACCAGTTTTCGGCAATTTTATATAATTCTTCTCTATTCATTTTTTTATGGCACCGGATTATTTGGATTTTAAAGATTTATTTTAAAGATTTTAAAAGCTTAGAAACTCAGCAACTAAGAAACTCAGCAACGTAAAAACTTAAAACTCCATCACAAAATCATACTTTTCAAATCCTCAATAGTATTAGCTTCTTCAATTTTTTTATCGTGTCGCCATCGCAAAATTCTAGGAAATCGTGTTGCCACGCCACTTTTATGTCTTTTGGAAAGTGCAATTCCTTCAAAGCCAATTTCGAAAACTAGATGAGGCGTCACACTTCGTACTGGGCCAAATTTATCAATTGTATTTTTCTTTATAAAATCATCTACTTGTCTGAATTCGACATCGGTTAAACCAGAATAGGCTTTGGCAAATGTGACCAACTCTTTTGCTCCATTTTCATTAGTTTGCCATAGTGCAAAAGTGTAATCGGTAAATAAATTACTTCGTCGTCCGCTTCCTCTCATAGCGTAAGTCAAGACTGCATCGATTACTAAAGGTTCCAATTTCCATTTCCACCAATCGCCTTTTTTTCGTCCAACTTGGTAGGTTGAATTTTTATGCTTGATCATCAATCCTTCACTTCGCATTTCTCTGGCACGCATTCGTTCCTCGGCAATTTCATTCCACGAAGAAAAAACTTTTCTTTCGGATAATTGGATTGGAAGATTTTTATCCTTTACGGATTCAAGTAAATTCTCAAGCAAACTTCGTCGTTCTTCATAAGGTGAATTTCTGATGTCTTTTCCTTCCCATTCCAATAAATCATAGGCTTTGAGAATTACTGGATTGGATTTTAATAGTGCTGCAGAAGTCGTTTTTCGTCCGATTCGAGTTTGTAAATCATTAAACGTACCAATTTCATTATTTGGATACGCTAAAATTTCAGCATCGATTACCGTTCCGTTTGGAATAATTCCGACGAAAGATTGAAATTCAGGATATTTATCGGTTACCAATTCTTCGCCTCTTGACCAAACATAAATTTCATTTTCACGAATGATGGACTGCGAACGGATGCCATCCCATTTGTGTTCTACCGACCAATCTTCTGGATTACCTAAAGTCGAAACTTCACCTTCAATGGGATACGCTAAATAAAAAGGATACGGTTTGGATAAATAATCGCTGCTTTTTTCGTCTAAAATCAATTCCTGAAAAGTTATCTTATCGGGATTCCAATTTCCCATTAGTTTGTACGCTAAAGCGTCTTCATCGACATTTTCTGCTTTAGATAATGCTCTAGTCATCAGTTTCTGACTGACACCAATTCGGAAACTTCCTGTGATTAATTTGGTGAAAACAAAACGTTCGTAGTAATTCAATGCCAACCAATTTTCTTGTAGATAGGCTTTTTTCTCCTCGTCAGTTTTCTTTTTTAACGCTATAATTTCCTGTAAATATTCGGTTAAACTCTTATCAGAATGTGTTTCCGTTGTTGGAATTATCAGTGCAATAGTTTCGGCTAAATCGCCTACAATATGATAACTTTCTTCGAACAACCACATCGGAATGTTCGCCAATTCATTTGCCCAAAGGCGCAACAATGTAGTGTTTACAGGTCTTGGCGGACGACGATGCGAAAGAATTGCAATAGTCCAAACTTTGTCTTCAGCAGAAGCATTCCTAAAATATTCGGTTAATGCATCAACTTTTACGGTCGTTTTGTTAGAACTGTCTAATGCTTTTATAAGTTCAGCAAAGTTTCTCATAGTTACCGAAGTTAATTTTCTAGTTCTTTTTCTGTTTGTTCAATATCACTTGCTTCTGCAACTTCACCTTCATCGCCTTCGTATTGTGTTTTTTCAGTTCGTGCATCGTAACCTAATTCTCGTAAATATCTGGAAAAAACATCGGTATAACCGTGTGTGCAAATAATTTTTTCGGCACCAGTCGCTTTTACACTTTCTAATAAGGATTGCCAATCGCAATGATCGCTCAGTACAAATCCTTTATCAACAGCACGACGTCTTCTTGCTCCACGAAATGCCATCCAACCACTTGCTGAACCAGTTACAAAAGGTGTCATTTTTCTTATCCAAGTACTTCCGTGAGCGCTTGGTGGCGCAAGTACAATATTTCCAAGTAAATCTTCTTTTTTGGTTTCTCTTGTAACCAAAGTGGTTGGCGGAAAATCCACCATCGGTCGAAGAACATTGGTCATGTTTTCGATTGCGCCGTGCGTGTATATTTTTCCGATATCGGTATCTAAATACTTTAATAATCGTTGTGCTTTTCCCAAGGAATATCCAAATAATATTGAAGTTTTTCCTTCGGCATGATTTTCTGACCACCAATTGTTAATATTTGTCATTACTTCGGCTTGAGGTGTCCATTTAAAAGCTGGCAATCCAAAAGTACATTCTGTTATAAAAGTATTACATTTTACAACTTCGTAGGGAACTGAAATTCCGTCATCCTCGGTTTTATAATCGCCAGTAAAAACCCAAACTTCTCCTTTGTGTTCGACTCTTATTTGTGCGCTTCCAATAATATGTCCGGCAGGATGAAGCGAAAATTTGACATTATTGATTACGAAAGTTTCATTCCAATCTTTTCCTGTAACATTTATGGCTCCCAAGCGATGTTTAATAATTGGCACATTGGTGTGGTGCGTTATATAATTCTGATGTCCGTAACGAGAATGATCGGCATGACCGTGAGTAATAATGGCATTTTTTACAGGTCGCCACGGATCCAAATAAACATCGGACTGCTGGCAATAAATACCTTTGTCGCTAAATGCCAATAACGGAACGCCCATAGTTTTAAGTTTCAATAAAATTACTATTACTGCCAACATTTCAAAAGTAATTGTAATCAATTTAACTATTGTTATACTTTGTTTTAATTAAATTATCAAATTTCTACTTTTTGCCAATTACATAAGAAATATTCAAACGAACCTTTGTACTTTTGTATAAATTAAATAATTCGCAATTATTTAAAGTTTTTAATCAATAAATTTATTAATTATCACTCGTAGGCGTGCCTAACTGAGCGAATCTAAATTCAAATATATGTTAAAAGGATTTTTTCAAGTACCTAAAGCTGTAAACGAACCAGTAAAATCGTACGCTCCAAATTCTCCAGAAAAGGCAGCGGTTTTAGCCGAATATAAGAAAATGTGGAATGAAACTATCGATGTTCCATTGTATATTGGTAGCGAAGAAATTCGCACAGGAAATACCAAAAACATGTCGGCGCCACACGACCACAAACATGTTGTAGGAACTTATCATTTGGCCGAAAAAAGTCACGTTGAAAAAGCAATAGCCAATGCTTTGGAAAGCAAAACCAAATGGGCAAATATGGCATGGGAACAACGTGCAGCCATTTTCTTAAAAGCAGCCGAACTTATTGCTGGACCTTATCGTGCAAAAATAAATGCTGCAACAATGATTGCACAATCTAAAAATATTTTTCAAGCAGAAATTGATGCATCATGCGAATTGATTGACTTTTTACGTTATAACGTAGAGTTTATGACTCAGATTTATGGTGATCAACCGGCATCAAATTCAGATGTTTGGAATCGATTGGAATACCGTCCGTTGGAAGGATTTGTGTATGCAGTTACACCTTTTAACTTTACAGCAATTGCTGCAAATTTACCAGCAAGTGCTGCAATGATGGGAAATGTTGTTGTTTGGAAACCAAGTGACAGCCAAGTTTTTTCTGCAAAAATAATCATCGATGTGTTTAAAGAAGCTGGTGTTCCAGATGGTGTTATCAACGTAGTGTTTGGTGATGCTCAAATGATTAGTGAAACTGTTTTTGCAAGTCCTGATTTTGCTGGAATTCATTTTACAGGATCGACGCATGTTTTTAAAGACATTTGGAAAACAATTGGAAATAACATTCATCAGTATAAAACTTATCCAAGAATTGTAGGTGAAACTGGTGGAAAAGATTTTATTGTGGCGCATCCTAGTGCCAATGTGAAGCAAGTGGTTACCGGAATTGTTCGTGGTGCATTTGAATTTCAAGGTCAAAAATGTTCGGCAGCATCAAGAGCTTACGTTCCTAAAAGCTTGTGGAGCGATGTAAAAGAACAACTGATAAAAGAGGTACAATCTTTAAAAATGGGTTCGCCAGAAGATTTTAGAAACTTCATCACCGCAGTAATTCACGAAGGTTCTTTTGACAAATTAGCAAGCTATATCGACCAAGCGAAAAAAGATGCCGATGCCGAAATTATTATTGGAGGAAGCTACGATAAATCGGTTGGATATTTTATTGAGCCAACGGTTATTGTAACAACAAATCCAAAATATACCACAATGGAAACGGAACTTTTTGGACCTGTTATGACGATTTATGTTTATGAAGATAAAAAGTGGTCGGAAACCTTGAAATTGGTTGATGAAACTTCAGAGTATGCTTTAACTGGTGCAATTTTCAGTAAAGATCGTTACGCAATTGAAGAAGCCACAATAGCGTTGCAAAATGCTGCTGGAAATTTCTATATCAATGATAAGCCAACTGGTGCTGTTGTTGGAATGCAGCCATTTGGTGGAGCAAGAGCGTCTGGAACTAACGACAAAGCTGGTTCGGCACTGAACTTATTGCGTTGGGCTTCGCCGAGAACAATTAAAGAAACATTCGTAACTCCTGAGGATTATCGTTATCCATTTTTGGGAGAATAATTTTTAGTCGAAAGACGAAAGTCTTAAGGTCTTAAAGTCTAGATATTTTAAAGCCGAATCTGCATAAGATTCGGCTTTTGAATTTTTATTACTTTTTTTTACGACTTTACGACTTTACGACTTTCGACTTTATGACTTTAATGACTTTATGACTTTAATGACTTTACGACTTAAACTTCAAAGGCAAATGTACAACTTTCTTAGTTTCAAAGAATTCATCACTGAAAAACTCTGAAATATTATATTCTGTAGCTTTTGGAAAATCTTTTAACTCTTCGGTTAAATCGCCACCTTTTAAATATAGAATTCCGTTTTTAAGTTCGTGCTTGTTCGTTTTTTTAATCTTATCGTAAATCCAAGAAACAAAATCGGGCATGTTGGTTACGGCGCGACTTACAATAAAATCGTAATCGCCTTTTACATTTTCAGCTCTAATTTGTTCGGCTTTTACATTTTTTAATTCTAAACTTTCAGCAACAGCTTTAACCACATTTATCTTTTTCAGAATAACATCTATCAAATAAAATCGCGTTTCTGGAAATAAAATCGCTAACGGAATTCCCGGAAAACCACCACCAGTTCCAACATCCAAAATATAAGTCCCTGGTTCAAAAGGTTGAATTTTTGCAATTGCTAGGGAATGTAACACGTGTTTGGTGTACAATTCATCAATATCTTTTCTCGAAATCACATTAATTTTGGCGTTCCAATCTTGGTACAATTCGTTTAGTTTTTCAAATTGCTGCTTCTGAATATCGGTTAAATTTGGAAATTGTTTTAGAATTTCTTCCATGATTTTAAATTTTTGACAAAAGTAAACAATTTACAAACGTTATTTTTTGATTAATTAACACTTGTGCAATCTGAATAATATTTATATTTGTAAAAATTATATCTTTTTATGAATACAACAATGCCAACTTTCTCTAAACAAGATAGTTTGAAGTTCTTTAGAACATTAAATTCTCGGGTTAATACTTACTTCAAAGAGAATAAAATTGAAAAAACAGGCAACTGGAAATTACATTTAAAAACTGTTATTTTATTTACTGTTTTTCTTACACCTTATTTTTTAATTATCACGCTAAACGAAATGCCTTTTTGGGTATTCTTGTTGTTATCAATAGTAACTGGAATCGGAATGGCCGGAATTGGAATGAACGTTATGCACGACGGGAATCACGGTTCGTACTCTAACAAATCTTGGATTAATAAATTCATGGGTGGAAGCATCTATATTTTAGCAGGAAATGTGTACAACTGGCAAGTGCAACACAACGTTTTACATCATACCTACACTAATATTCACGGTCATGATGAAGATTTGGATGCTGGTAGAGTAATCCGTTTTACACAAGAAGCAGAATGGAGACGTTTTCATAAATTTCAACATTATTATTCGATTTTCCTTTACGGATTACTAACGTTCAATTGGGCAATAACAACCGATTTCAAACAAATGAAAGCTTATTTAGGGCGAAAATTATCTTATGGTGAAGCCAAAAGTCCAAAAATTTTATGGACAACTTTAATTATTACCAAAATAATTTACTTTTCAATTTGGTTAGCCATTCCAATGATTTTAGGAATTGTATGGTGGCAAGTTTTAATCGGATTTTTCGTAATGCATTACACTGCCGGTTTGATTTTGAGTATCGTATTCCAATTAGCACATGTTGTTGATGAAACTACCAATCCTGTTCCAAATGAAGATGGAGAAATGGAAAACACTTGGGCAATTCACCAATTATACACCACAGCCAATTTTGCTCCAAAAAATAAAATTGTAAATTGGTTCACAGGCGGATTAAACCATCAAATTGAACACCATATTTTTCCAAACATTAGTCACGTTCATTACGGTAAAATTGCAGAAATTGTTAAGGAAACGGCTAGAGAATGTAACTTACCTTATCACGAATTCAAAACAATGAGAAGTGCGGTTATTGCACATTTCAAACACCTAAAAGATTTAGGACAAAAACCTTTGCTTTCAGCATAATAAATTAATTCTAAAGACGTATTTTTGTACGTCTTTTTTATTTACAACAATTTACAGCACAACTAATAACTACCTATGGAACATTTTTTATCAGACAGAATTAACAACCTTTCTACATCACAAACACTTGCTATGGCTGCTTTGGCAAGAGAATTAAAAGCGCAAGGAAAAGATATTATCAGTTTAAGTTTGGGTGAACCCGATTTTAATACACCCGATTTCATTAAAGAAGCGGCAAAAAAAGCCATAGACGAAAACTACTCAACGTATTCTCCAGTTGATGGATATATAGAATTGAAAGAAGCCATTTGTCGTAAATTTAAAAGAGATAATAATTTAGAATATAAAGCAGCAAACATTGTAGTTTCTACTGGTGCAAAACAATCTTTATACAACATTGCTCAAGTTTTATTAAATGATGGTGATGAAGTAATTCTTCCAGCACCATATTGGGTTTCGTATTCAGAAATCGTAAAAATGTCGGGCGGAATTCCGGTTGAAGTTCCAACTACTATCGAAAATGATTTCAAAATCACGCCACAACAATTGGAAGCAGCAATTACACCAAAAACTAAAATGATTTGGTACAGTTCGCCTTGTAATCCAAGTGGTTCTGTTTATTCTCGCGAAGAATTTACAGCCATTGCCGAAGTATTAAAAAAATATCCAAACATTTTTATTGTAGCAGACGAAATCTACGAACACATCAATTTCTCAGGAACTTTTTGTAGCATCGCATCCATACCGGGAATGTTTGAAAGAACCATTACTGTAAACGGAGTTGCCAAAGCTTTCGCCATGACTGGTTGGAGAATTGGTTACATTGGCGCACCAGAATTCATCGCCAAAGCGTGTACCAAAATGCAAGGTCAAGTAACTTCCGGAGCCAATTCTATTGCACAAAGAGCAACAATAACAGCAGTCGATGCCGATCCAAGCGTACTTAACGAAATGGTTTCCGCCTTCAAAAGCCGTCGCGATTTGGTTGTTGGATTAATCAAAGAAATTCCAGGACTAAAAATAAATACTCCAGAAGGCGCATTTTATGTTTTTCCAGACGTTTCCTCGTTCTTCGGAAAAACGTTACGCGGTACTTTAATCAATAACGCCGACGATTTCTCTATGTATTTACTTTCAGAAGCCAACGTTGCAACTGTAACTGGTGATGCTTTTGGAAACCCAAATTGCATCCGTTTTTCTTACGCAACAAGCGAAGAATTACTTACCGAAGCAATGAGAAGAATCAAAGAAGTTTTAGCATAAATCACAATTGCCTCAATTAAAATTGGGGCTTTTTTAATTACAATTTTTATTTGGGCGTTACCTTTCAGGTCGGGCTTTCGGCACTCGCTTTTATTATTGCTTTAGTCAGCAATAATAAAGAGCTCAAACAAAGCCTCAATCCCTAACGCAAGCATAGCATAAAATACAACAACAGGTTATTTAATGGAAATCGAAAAAACATTTAAAATAAAAACTGGGTATTGTCATATTCTTCCCGATAGAATAGTATTAACACGAGACGGAATTATTGGAAATATTTCACAAACAGTAGTTGGAAATGGAATTTCTAGAATTCTTTTCATTTATTCTGCTTTGGCTATTTTCATACTTTTTTTTGCTTTTCAAGCATATCAAGAAAACAAAATTGCTACAACAATATTTCGTGTTGCAGCTGCTGTGTATTTGTTTTATAAAATTAAACAAAGTAGTAACTATAGCTCAACTTCATCAATCGAAAGAAATAAAATTAAAGAAGTAAAATTCATAAACGCAAAATATGGCGCTACACGTTCAAGGTTTGATGTTCTTTTTGAAGACGAAAATGGAAAAATTAAAACCCGATTAATTCTTCTTCCTGGTTCATTAAATGATGGAGAAAATGAAACAAAAAAAGCATTAGAAATAATGAAAAGCGAAAAAATAATCACATTATAATGGCAAAAATTTTATTATTAGGTTCAGGCGAACTAGGAAAAGAATTTGTAATCGCTGCACAACGCATAGGGCAAACCATAATCGCTGTTGATAATTACGAAAACGCACCAGCAATGCAAGTCGCACACGGTTTTGAAGTAATCAACATGCTTGATGGCGCAGAATTAGATCGAATGGTAGCCAAACATAATCCCGATTTCATAGTTCCAGAAATCGAAGCCATAAGAACCGAACGTTTTTATGACTACGAAAAACAAGGAATTACAGTAGTTCCATCTGCAAAAGCGGCAAATTTTACAATGAACAGAAAAGCAATTCGCGATTTGGCTGCCAAAAAATTAGGATTAAAAACGGCGAATTACCGTTATGCAACCTCAGTTTCAGAATTGCAAAAAGCAGTTGAAGAAGTTGGGATTCCCTGTGTGGTAAAACCATTAATGAGTTCTTCTGGAAAAGGACAATCAACAATAAAAGCCCAAGAAGATATTGAGAAAGCTTGGAGCTACGCTGTCGAAGGTTCGCGTGGCGATGTGGTAGAAGTTATTGTAGAAGCATTTGTAAAATTCAATTCAGAAATCACTTTGCTAACTGTAACTCAAAACAACAATCCAACCTTGTTCTGCGCGCCAATTGGCCACAGGCAAGAACGTGGTGATTATCAAGAAAGTTGGCAACCAGCACGAATTTCTGACAAAGATTTATTTGAAGCGCAAGACATGGCAGAAAAAGTAACTGAAGCTCTTGGTGGCGCTGGACTTTTTGGTGTAGAATTTTTCTTGGCTGATGATGGGGTTTATTTCTCAGAATTATCTCCAAGACCACACGACACCGGAATGGTAACTTTAGCTGGGACGCAAAACTTCAACGAATTTGAATTGCATCTTCGTGCGATTTTAAGCTTGCCAATCTTCGAAATTACTTTAGAAAAAAATGGAGCAAGTGCCGTAATTTTAGCTTCAGAGAATTCTACAAACCCAACTTTCTCGGGAATTGAAAATATCGCTTCTTTACCAAAAACCGATTTTCGTATCTTTGGTAAACCAACCTCAAGACCTTACCGAAGAATGGGCGTTTCATTAGTAAATGACACGTTAGAAACACCAATTGAAGAAGTAGTTGAGAAAGCTAAAAGTGCTGCAAAATTAATAACTATAAAATACTAATTATGAAATCAATTGCAACTGTATTATTTATTCTAACTTTTAGTTTAGGATTTGCACAAGACAAAAAAGAAACACCAAAAACTCAAATTGTAGAAGCTTCTTGCGGACAGTGTCAGTTTGGAATGACCAGCAAAAAAGGTTGTGACTTAGCCATAAGAATTGACGGAAAAAGCTACTTCGTTGAAGGCACGAAATTAGACGATCATGGCGATGCTCATGCTGCAGACGGATTTTGCTCTGCCATAAGAAAAGCCGAAGTTGCTGGCGAAATTGTAAATGAAAAATACGTAGCAACTTCCTTTAAGTTATTGCCTCAAGAAAAAAAATAATACTAAAGCGGAATTCATTTTCCGCTTTTTTATTCATTCAGTTTTCTAATCACCTTCGCTGGATTTCCAACCGCAAGTGAATTGTCTGGAATATCTTTTGTAACAACACTTCCAGCACCAATGGTAACGCCATTTCCGATAGTGACTCCTGGACAAATTACTGAGTTTCCTCCAATCCAACAATCATTTCCAATTGAAACTGGCTTAGAAAATTCTACCGTTCGTCTTTCAATTGCATCAAGTGGATGTGTTGCAGTATAAACTTGTACACTTGGACCAAAGAAAACATTGTCTCCAATAGTAACTTTCATAGTGTCTAAAACCACGCAGTTTACATTAAAATACACATTTTCACCCGAATGAATGTTGTAACCATAATCGCAATGAAATGGTGGTTCTATGTAGAGTCGCTTGTGCGCATTAGGCATCAGCTGACGCAAAATATTTCTTGCATTGCCATTCATTAGATATTCGGTGACATTCAACTTGTGTAATAATTTCTTGGCGAAAGTGCGTTCAGAAACTAAAACTTTATCGTTGGCAAGATAGTTTTCGCCATCCAACATTTTTTCTTTTTCGGTTTTCATTTCTTATGGTATTTATTTGTAGTTCAAATATAGCATTTTGTCCATAATTGCAACTAAATTTTATTTAGGGGTTTCTACGTGAATTTTAATGAAAATTTTGTTATTAATTTGAAATAGATACATTTGTTTAAAATACCAATCTACAATGACCGTAAAAAAAATAGTACTATTCTTTATTTTGGGTATCAGTTTCTGTTTCTTCCAATCTTGTAAGGAAGAAAAACCGACTAGCGTAGTATATGAAAAGCCAGTTGAAAAAGAAGATGCTACAATGGCATGGCTTCATAAGGTAGAGCATTATCGCAAAACCAAAAATTATTTGCCTGTATTTTATAAGTATTACAATCAAAAAATAAAAGATAAAGATTATCTAAAAGCGACTAAAGTATTAGATATTGCTTGTGTTTTTCTTGCCGATTCTTATGATTTTAATGACAAGTTTATGCAAACGGTCAAAGAGTTTGATGCAAAATACCGAAAAGAAGTTCCAGCCCTAAAAACCACTTTTGTAGACGCTTACATTGCCAACTACTATTTTGATAAATACGACTTAATCAAGGTTGAAGAATACTTTAAAAAAGTAACCGCGCTAGAGCCAAATGACTATAACAGTTGTTACAATATTGCTCGAGCCTATTACGATTTGTCGTATTTGTATTATATAAAAGGAAAGCAAAATCTTAGTTTAGAAGCCAATCAAAAGGCGTTCGAATATTTTAGCAAGATTGATAATCCTAAAGGATTGGCCTTTGTATATTCTAATTATGCTAATATTTATACTGCTATTGGTGATAAAAAAAGAGCCATTCATAATGCCGACAAGGCAATTCAGTCGTATAAAAGTATCGATAACACGTATAATGTATATATTGGATTAATCAATAAAATTTCGATTTATGATTTTCTAAACGATACACGAAAAGCAGCTTTGATTGACTCAACGTACCAAGCCTATTTTAAAACTAATGATAATAACGATGTTTTAAAGATAAAGTTATATGGTTTTAAAGTCGATAATCTTATTAATGAAAATAAATTAGACGAAGCAAAGAAGACTTTAGACACGTTTAAAGCTCTTGTTGAGAAAGTAGGTTCGGATGATTTTATTCAAGAATATAAAGTTTCAGAGGCTTTGTATCAGATAAAGAAAGATCCTAACTATTCGGATTTTGATGACATCAAGAAGGCGTTACCCACGTTAATTACCAATCAGCAATATGAAAAAGTAAATATGTTTTACGGCGTATTACAAAAAAGCGCTATTGAAAATAACGATTATAAAGACGCCTTGCGTTATGAGAAAGAAAAGAAAGTTATTGCCGATAGCATTGGAAATATAGCCACAAAAGGTAAAATAGCCGAATTGGAAGCGATATATCAAACTCAGAAAAAAGAACAACAAATAGCGCTTCAAGAAAAGACAATTATAAACAAAAACACCACCATAGCATTGTTAGCCTCTTTATTTATCGGAATGTTGTTGACTGTAGTAATTTATAGTACCAAACAAAAGCAAAAAAAATTGAAACTCGAAAAACTTAATGCCCAAGAATATACCAAACAATTGTTGGACAAAACTGAGGAAGAGCGCAAACGTATTGCAAGCGATTTGCACGATAGTGTAAGTCATGAGTTGTTGAGTTTGAAAAATTTATTTCAAGAGAAGAATGACATTACCAATGAAAAGATAGATTCGATTATCAATGATATTCGTATTATTAGTCGAAACTTACATCCAATAATGTTTGATAAAATTGGTTTGCAATCTAGTATCGAACAGCTTGTAGAACGCACGCAATCGGTAAATAATTTTATGGTTACAGCAGAAATTGAATATCAGAATTCGTTGTCTTCATCCAATGAGTTACAAGTGTATCGTATTGTGCAAGAATCGTTATCGAATATTATAAAATATGCTAACGCCATTGCGGCTAAAATTACTATTATAGACAAAACAGATAGCATATTTATTGAGATAAAAGACAATGGAAAAGGATTTGATGTTGCCGAAACTCTTGCTGGTAAACACGCTTTCGGTTTGCACAATATTATCGAACGCAGCAGAGCTATTGGTGGCGAAGCCAAAATAATTTCGGATAAAAACGGAACAATTGTAACTGTTGAAATAAAAAAATAATATGCGAATTCTAATTGCTGATGATCATCCATTTACGTTACAAGGAACCAAAAGTTTTGTAGAATCTTATGGATACAAAGTTATCGATACCTGTTCAAACGGAATATCGGCTTTCAATTCTATTTCTATGCATGCACCAGATATCGCTATTTTAGACATCAATATGCCCGGATTAGACGGTTTGGATGTGGCCAAAAAAGTGCAAGAGCATAAGCTCAAAACTAAAGTTGTTTTATTGACCATGCACAAAGAAATGACCATTTTCAATAAAGCTACCGAATATGAAATTTACGGCTATATTCTTAAAGAATATGCACATACGGAACTGGAAAAGTGTTTGGCGGAAGTTGGGAAAGGTAATAGATATACTAGCGAACATTTAAACGAAGATTTAATTTTAGATGTGGCAAATGGAAACGACGCTTTGACTAGTCTAACGCTTACAGAAAAAAAAGTCATCGAACTTATTGCGCAACAAAAAACGAGCAAACAAATTGCCGAATTGTTATTTCTTTCCGATAGAACAGTTGAAGGACATCGGGCGAACATTATTTCGAAATTGGGTTTGCCTAAAGAGAAAAATGTATTGCTCATGTGGGCTTTGCAAAACTTCAAAACCAAATAAAATAGTAAATAAACTATAAAGTAATAAGATAATTTTTCAAACAAGTAGGTAAAAAAAAATGGGTCGTTTTTGACCCATTTTTTAGTTGTTGTTATTTCTTTATTGCTTTTGTAGTAACAATGCTGCCGTCTTCCATGTTCATTGTTAGTATATACAGTCCTGATTTTAATTCTGCCAAATTGATGCTTTGTTGCGGTTTAGCAATCGTTTTTATCAATTTTCCTGTAACATCGGTTATCAAAATTGATTGTATTTCTTGCGCATAATCTAAATTGATAAAATCGGTAAATGGCATCGGATAGATTTTAAATTTCTGAGCTGTAGCTTCACCAGTTGACAATAATGGTTGCAGTGTAACAGTGACTTTCCAAGAATTGTTGTCTACTTTGTTGAAATCGGCATTACAAGCAGAGCTTCCATAAGTTCTCCAAGCTCTAAGTTCGAAATTTACATTTCCAGTAAGACCGTTTGCAATAGTCAAGCCAGTTCGGTTGTAAGAATATGTTCCTGTTGTACTTCCAACGCCTGAACTTATCGCTCCTTCTGCAGTAGAATTTGTGGTACACACTAATAATGATTTTTGTTCACTCATGTATCCATTACTTACAGTAGTCATGCTGTAGGAAACATTGGTAGAAGCAATTTGATATCCAGTTGGTACACTTACTGTTAACGAACCTGGACATGCTGTTGTACTTGTAACTGTTGGTCCAGAAGAAAACTCGGTATTGATATCGCCAGACGTATACGTGGTTACCACTTGACCTGTAGTGAACATTCTCAGTTGCCAGAATCCTTGTTGTGCGCCACAGTTAGAGCGTACCCATAAGTAATACGTTGCTCCTGTGTTAAGACCAGTTAATGTTAACGTTGTTACACCAGCAGCAACGCTACCTGTTGGTGTTGTCGTAGCAGTAGGTTGTGGTGTGGCAGTTGTACTGTAGTAATAATCATATCCAGAGGAAGGTGCACTTGCTGGTGCTGTCCAATTGAAGGTTCCACCATCGGTAGTAGAAGTGTAAGTTATGTTACTTGGTCCAGGACAACTTGTGTAGGCATCGGCAGAGAAACCAAATACATTCGGAATCCCACCTGTTCCAACTTTAGTTACCGTTACACTTTGTACCAATTTAGACTGGTTACCTACGCTAATAGCCAAAGGCAGTTGATACAACCTTGGGTTGGTACCGCCGCCAGTTTCTAAATTATTGTTGGTAAGATTAATTCTTCCAATACCTTGAATTGCAAAATTAGTTCCACCATACCAATCGGCAATGGCAATATTGGTGAAAGTTTGCGTAGTCGCATCTGTAAAATTCACTGTTGCATTTACGGTACAAGCACCACTACCGCCTGTAGCCAACATGTATAAATTGACTGCTGCCAAAGGTGTTGAAAAAACTAAAGTGCCCGAGTCGTTTGTATTTTGAAGGCGTAGTGCATTGTTACCGCTATACGGTGCCAATTGATAGGTTAATCCTGCTGGAGTAGTTGCTGCGCTAGTAAAAAGTCCGTTGATTGGTAAGCCATACGTTAAGGTAGGACTGGTAGAAGTCAATTGAAAATCTCTTGAGATAAATGCGTAACTCACTCCATCAACATCTGTATTTGTTGAGGTTGTAGCAGCGCCAACGCCATTGGCAATTACGTCGGCATTAAAACCGCTCTGGATGGAAATTGTTTGTAAGTTTTGAGCTGTACTACTCGGAGCGACCAGAAAAATTAAGGCAATCGAAGTAATGAATTGTAATGTTTTTTTCATAAAGTGTTGTTTAGAAGTTAATTTGGCAACAATTTACAATATATCAGTTAAATAATGTAATTTTTTTTTATTTTCTTAGATAATTTGTCGCTACTATTTGTAATCTTAACTAATAAAATGCAAAAATTTCGCAAGTAATTATACTCTTGTTTTAGTTACAGCACGTGATTAGACGTTAAAATTTATATTGTTTAGACTAACAGAACTACTATTTGAACTACTAAACGATGTTAAAAGAATTCTTTGTAGTATTTAATAAAATTTCAATTTTGTATCTTTGAAGATGTCGAGTTACCAACAGCGCTATTCGTAAATAAAATTGCCGAAAGAGTCAATTATTGCCAACCCTCTAAGAAAATATTTGTACAATGAGACCTATTCTTCAAAACATATCCAAAATCATTTCGTTAACGCCAGAAGAAGAAGCATTGTTTGTATCTAAATTAGAAACAAAGAAATTTAAAGCCAAAACCATACTGCTAAGTTCAGGCGAAATATGTACTGAGGGCTATTTTGTAAATTCAGGATTGCTACGAAGTTTCAACATCAACGACAATATTGTTGAGCATGTATTGAGTTTTGCTTGTGAAGGTTGGTGGATTGGTGATATGTACAGTTTGCTTTCGCAAAAACCCGGTAATCTTTTTATTGAAGTTTTAGAAGATGCTGAAGTCGAAATTCTAAGTAAGAAAAATCAAGAGCAATTGTATCTCAAAATTCCAAAGTTGGAGCGATTTTTTAGAATTTTAATCGAAAATTCGTTAATTGCCAATCAAGAACGGTTGATGGATAATTTGAGTTTGACTGCCGAAGAACGTTTTGAGAAGTTTTGTAAAAAATACCCAACGTTGTTACAAAAAGTCCCTCAGAAACAAATAGCATCTTTCATTGGTGTGACACCCGAGTTTTTTAGTAAAATGAAAGCTAGGATGTTGAAGAAGTAATAACTTGCAGTTGCATCAAGTGTGGCGTTCCAACCTTGCAATATATTTCAAAATGAGTGCTACTTTTTGCTCTTCACTTGTACAGCTATTTACAGCAGTAATCATTTCGTTTTGTGCAATAACCTGAAGTTGGTTAAAGGTATTTAAAACACCAGCATCTTTAAAACAGTCCAAAAGTATATTGTGGTTGTTTATTGGCGCAACGTTTTGATTTGTTAAATACAACGTAACCATAACCATTTCACCAGCGCCTTTACCGATACTGTTTCTAATTTCAGAATTTAGCGCCAGTTTCTTATCGGCATTTTTTAGTGGTGCCAAATTCTTGTTGCGTATTTCGTAATCATCTATCGTGCCATTCACTTTTATATCACCCCATTTGCCTTTGATGTCTTTACTATTGGGAATGATGAGTTGGTACGTCCAAGCGCCATTACCTGGAGTGTACAGTATTTCTAAGGGTACGTCTTCTATAATGTACTTTTTCATGCTGCGTTTTAAACTACTATAACTCGTTTATTACAATACGATGGCTATTACCAACTACTCCATAAATTTGATCCCATCTATTTCTTGCATCAACCTGTCGGTTTCGGTAAGTGCCACAATAATTTGTTGATAATGACGAATGTCTTCATAACTCAACGCTCTATCTTTTCGATCCTTCAGCATTTTTGCGCTGGTTGGTAACCACCAATGTAGAAATTCCAAGCTACTTCGGGCACGTTGGCAAAATATTGCGTTTCGTTGATGTATACACTTCCTATATTCCCCTCCTTCGGAGGGGTGCCCGCAGGGTGGGGTGGTGTATTATAGGTACTGATAATAAATTCCTCCAATTTTTTCATAACCAGTTTCATTTGTTGTAGTACTTCTACAACAGGAATATGATACACTTTTAAACCTAAAGACTCAAAATAAGCGTCTCTTTCGGCATCGTATTTTTCTTTGTTGTCGTGGCTCGGACCATCAATTTCGATGATTAGACCTAATTTTTTTACATAAAAATCTACAATGTAATTACCTATAATCCGTTGCCTATCAAAATCTATGTTGTAAAACTGCCCTTTATGGACTTGCATCCAAAATAAGACTTCTGAAAGATTTTCAGCTTGTCTTAATTCTTTAGCTCTTGGTTTAAGTTTTATGTTGCACGGCAAATCTAATTTTGGATTAAAGTAGATGGGAGTGGAGTTTATCATTACATCTTGAACCACCCCACCCTTCGGGCACCCCTCCAGAGGAGGGGAATTTACGCCCTCGTTAAAAATTGTGTTTGTTTTTTCAAATCGCGGTTTTATAACTATGTTATCACCATCTTCAGGATATTGCGTAATTAATTTATCTACTACTTCGCTTTCTAGCAAATGTATCTCACGCAACTGACTTCCTAAATCTACTAAATCAATAAATTGACGTTGGTTTTTTGGATAAGGAACTCTAGGAAAATCAATTTTTAAAAACTCTTTGTATTTTTCTCTATAACTTGGCGAATGTAATACGGCATAGATATAATCTAAAATGTCAATTGGACAAAGCATATTTTCTTCTGCCGTTTGTTTATTATGATCGGGTTTTTCAGGTGAAAAAAACATACCCAAATCAGTAGCCATTTTATTGACTATTTCCATGTTTAAATTGGGCGTGCGAACTACTTCGTCTAATAAACTTTGTTGGGTCGTGGTTTCGGGGTAGAGTATGCGAGTTTTATAATAAACTAATTGGTTAATTTTTCTGTATAATCATATAGTTATTAATTTTTTTCTTTTAAATTTGTAACCATTGTGTAAGGTTAAATAATTTGGTTATGAATGAGTATATGACGCTGTCCGAAACTTCTGAATATATCGGAAAAAGTAAAGAAACTTTAAGACGTTGGGATAAAGAAGGAAAATTGCCAGCTGTCCGTGAACCAATGAGTAATTACAGAGTTTATAGAAAATCTGATGTTGATACATTATTCTCAGAATTTTTAAATGAAGAAATAAATGAAAAAATTTCAAACTATGTTGAACCGCATAATGAATATACAGTTTTGGAGCTTTTCGCTGGAGCTGGAGGTTTAGCTGTTGGTATGGAGAAAGCTGGTTTGAAATGTGTAGCTTTAAATGAAATTGATAAATGGGCTTGCAACACTTTGAGAAAAAACCGCCCGAATTGGAATGTTTTAGAAGGCGATATTAAATCTTTTAGTTTTACAGAATATAAAAATAAAGTTGATATTGTAACTGGTGGATTTCCTTGCCAAGCATTTAGTTATGCTGGGAAAAAATTAGGTTTAGCTGACGCAAGAGGAACTTTATTTTATGAGTTTGCAAGAGTTGTAAAAGAAGTAAATCCTCCAATTTGTATTGGTGAAAATGTTCGTGGTTTATTAAGTCATGAAAATGGTAAAACCCTTCAAGGAATGATTTCTATTTTGGATGAAATAGGTTATAATGTTGTTCCTGTTCAAGTTCTTAAGGCAATTAATTTTAATGTTCCACAAAAAAGAGAACGATTAATTTTAGTTGGAATTAGAAAAGACATTGATTTGAAATATGAATATCCAAATCCTTATAAGAAAGTTTATAATTTAAAAGATGCTCTGAAAAAAGGCGAATTATTTGATTGTGATGTTCCAAAATCTGAAGGTGCAAAATATCCAAAAAGTAAGATTGATGTTTTAGATTTAGTTCCGCAAAAAGGTTATTGGAGAGATTTGCCTGTTGATATTCAAAAGGAGTTTATGGGCGGAAGTTTCCATCTTGGTGGTGGAAAAACTGGAATTGCAAGAAGAATAGGTTGGGACGAACCTTGTTTAACGTTAACTTGTAGTCCAGCACAAAAACAAACTGAAAGATGTCATCCCGAAGAAACTCGACCGTTTACGGTTCGAGAATATGCGAGAATTCAAACTTTCCCTGACGATTGGAAATTTGAAGGTTCTGTTGCGCAACAATATAAGCAAATTGGAAATGCCGTTCCTGTTAATTTAGGAAAAGAAGTTGGTTATTCAATTGTTAAGTTCTTGAATAGCTATTACAATTTGTCAAAACCTAAATAATAACTGTAATTTTCAAAAGTTATTTGGTCTAAGATTGTTCTTTTTGAAGTTTTAGTTTCCTTTTTGATTTCGTCTAATGCAGAATTTTCTTTTACAGATTCATTTTTTTCAACTGAATTAAGATAGTCTTTTACTGCAATTGGAAGATTTTTGTATAGTTGAAAAAGTGCATTTTCTTTTCCTGAAAGTAATGCATAGAATTGGTCGCCTGAAATTTTGTAAACTCTGCTGTGGCTGTATTCTTTTCCGTTAATTTCACCTTTCCAAAGTTCACAGAAACTACTTTTTGCTAAAACTTGAACCCAATAACATTTGCATTTTTTGTAAGTGTCAGCATATCTTGATAGTTTTTGAAAAAGAGCTTCTGCTGAACTGCTATTCATTGTATTGTGTTTGTTTTTAATATCTGCGAACAAAGTATCATCTTTTGCTTTTATATCAAAACCACTCAAATTTCCAACCTCAAAACCATTTATTCCACCTAATATTTGCTCGTGAAAAGTTCCAATAGAATTGTTTATAGATTTGTCAATTTGCCTTAATATTTCAGCTTGAATTAAACTTTCTTCATCAATATCATTGAATTTAGCATCAAAGGTTAATTTTATAGTGTCAACTTTATTATTGTAAAAATTCTTTTTTGTAATGTTGTTTTTGGCTTTTAAGTATGCCTTGTGAAGATTTGCTACGCAATCTAAAAAGTGTTCATCTGAAATAAAATCTACATACTTATTTTTCATTTTTTTTATTGAGTTTTGTTTTCAATTGCTAAAATATAAATTAAATGTATATATTCTAGGATAAAACTTTTAACAGTTGTTTTAAAATAATAAATAAAGATTGTTCAACACATAATCTGGTGCGCCACAAGCTACTCTTGCTGGTTCGTTGGTAACCAATATCTCAGGTAAAATAGCCATAATAAGGTTGGCTAAATCGCCACGGTACGAATGTTCGCGAGCGTTGCCGGTGCGGTACAACGTGTCTATTTTGGTAAGGTAGTGTGCAAGTGTCATAATAACCTTTGTTTTTTAAAAAAGTAAACATACAATTAAAATCAAAAATAGCATAGTGCCGCAGCAGTTGTTTTTATAAAAACAACACCAATTGGCACATACCAACGGTATACAATAATAAAAACCACGATCACTTGTGGGACTAGCCCCAAATATGAGGTGTACAACCCCATGCATGACGTAGAAAGCTCCACGTTTGACATGAACAACCTCAAGATTAACGTTATATAACCCCAAATTTTATGTATAAGACCCCAAGTATGGCGTTAAGATTGCCAAATTTGGGGTTGCGAACCCCAAGTATGGCGTAGTTGGGCTACTGTGCATAAAAAACCCTTTCGGTTTAGCGAAAGGGTTGTGTGGTGTGCTAGTTTTGTATTAGGTCGTTGGCGTGTCTGGCGGTGTTGGTGTGCTGTTGGTAGTCCCAGTACGGTTAAAAAATTGTGCCATTTGGGTTACTTTGTTCTCAAAACCTGCAGCTTTGGTACCGGCTTTGTATTGGCTGTAGCCATAATCGGTGAGCGCTGCTTGGTAGTTGTCGTAATCGTGCAAAATTTTGTTGTTGGTTAGTCCATCAATAATGTTTTGTAATCGGGCTACGGTAGCTTCAATAAAATTGCGCGAGTCGAAATCGTTTTGAAACTCTACCCAATCAACATCGGCACTACTCAAGGCTGGTTGGCTGTTGCGGTAGTCTAGCGCTTTGTTTACGATAAGCTTGTTTTGCTCGTTTATGCTGCCGTACTTGCGGCGTTCGTCGGGCGTTAGGTTCCTGAAATTTGCGCTTAGCGTTGTTTCTAAGCTAGTTAATGCGTCTTGTGCGGCTGTTTTTTCGGCAGCGGTGTAATGCACGTTGGTTAAATTCTCAAAAGGCATGGTAAATTGGGTTTAAGTGTTAATAAATTGATTATTATTCAAACATAAATATAAATTTTTATACTTAATATAGCGATACGTGTAAATTTATTAACAATAGTGCATGATAACTTTTGGAGGCTTGGAGACGTTGCTGTGCTAGTGTAAAAAAAAGAAACCCGAATGGTGGTACATTCGGGTTTATGATTCATTACCTAAAAAAAAACTTTCCGTAGCTTTTTTGTTGTTGTTACAACAATTTTACCACTGTAAAATTGGTACTGCCGTTAGTGCTATTAATAGGTTGTACGGCTGTACTATTTTGATAAAAACGGATTGAAAATACTTGCCCAGCAGTTAAATAAACTTGGGTCGTTAATGTGCCTCTGTTCTGCGTGCCAGGAAGTGACAAGGCTGAAGCCGTAGCTGTTCCTAAAAAATCGGGTCCTAAAACAGTGTCGGTATTACTCGTATTATTTATAAAATCATTGTTCACATCTAAATAAGGGATAATAGCTGCTGTTGTAACAGGAGGTGCTGTAATTACTTGCACACTCACTAAATATAAACCAGCAGAAGGTGCGGTAAAAACGCCTGTTGTTGCGTTGTATGCTGCGCCAACATTTGCAGCTACACTACCGAAACAATTGGCAATAACAGGACTTGGATTTATTGAAGGGGTTGTTGTAGCAAATGGTACTGTAATAGCTGAATTAGCAGAGGCACGCACCAATAAAGTTGGACCACTACTCGCAGAGCTACCACCAACAACTTGCCAATTCGGAGTAGCTGGCGTACCAGCATTATAATAAAATCCTGGGGTATTGTCGGTTTGAAAAATCATAAGACCTGTTGCTGGACTAGCAATAGCATTGCGGTTCGCTTGTGTCATTCTCGGTACTAAAACCCCTTGGTTGGTACTTTTTAAATCCAATAGTGCCGAGTTGTCTGCTGCGCTACC
Organism: Flavobacterium sp. SP2; assembly: GCF_057626655.1. NCBI lineage: Bacteria > Pseudomonadati > Bacteroidota > Flavobacteriia > Flavobacteriales > Flavobacteriaceae > Flavobacterium > Flavobacterium solicola. Next base: position 175,613 of record NZ_JBVHBT010000006.1, on the reverse strand, counting down.
ATCAGTATTGATGGCTACAGATTGTGCTGTTGCGTTTAATGCAATAAGGCTAAGGCCTAAAAAGAAAAGTTTTTTCATTGGTGTGATATATTTTAATAGTGAGCAAAGATTGGTGTATCTTGATGCGTTTTTTATTTTAATTTATTATTGACTGAACCAAAAGAAAGGATTACTTCGTCTGTTCGCTTCGCTCGGGTCGTGCGGTAGCATATACTTGTTTAAAGTTATTCCTGTTTTAGTTTGCCGCGTTGCAAACGCTACGACTTATTTTTATAAGATAAGTAGGCACTCGTTACTAACGAGCGCCAGTGGGATTACTTAATTCTCACTATATTCAAATAAGTACTACCATTATTACTTGTATTAGCTGCCACTGTATTACTAGCACTAAAACCATAAAAGTTTAATGTATTACCAGCCGATAAATAAAGTACAGTGCTTATTGTATTATTATTTTTTAAATGTACGTGATTAGTTGTAGAAGTGTAATTTGAGCGATATAAAATTGCACTAGTCATAGTGCCTCCTATGGCGTTATTTAAATCCATATAAAAAGGTATTCCAATATTGCTTGAACTTACACCATCGGTTGTAGTTCCAACAATTTGTGCATTTATTTGATACCATCCCGCACCAGTAGCACCAACAGTAAATGTATTCCCGTTCCATGTATTCCCACCTGTGAGCGTTGTATTTGATGATGTGCCAGAAAAAGTAATTTGATTTGCCGAAGTTCCATTTCCTAAACTTGTGATAGATTGAGTAGTATTGTTTCTAATATCCAATTCAATACTAGGATAAGCACTCGACGCACTTGGCGTAACCCATTGTGTATTGAAATTTGTGCCATTAATTTTAGAAAGGACTTGACCTGTAGTTCCACCAACTGGTACGCCTTGACCGTTCGTGCCGTTTAATGTTGCCCAAGCACTACCATTATAAAAATAAAACCCAGCAGGAGCATCGGTTTGATACACCATCAATCCTGTTGCAGGCGAGGCAATTAAACCTCTTTGTGATGCAGTCATTCTAGGTACTAAAACACCTTGGTTGGTACTTTTTAAATCCAATAGTGCCGAGTTATCGGCTGCGCTACCATCGGTGTTGATGGCTACAGATTGTGCCGTTGCGTTTAATGCGAAAAGGCTTACTGCTATAAATAGTAATTTTTTCATTGGTTTATTGTTGATGTTAAATAGTGCGTAAAATCACAAGACTTTTTGATTATAGGCACTGCGTTCAATGCCGAGCCTATACTTTTGAGTATTTTTATACGATTGGGAATTATAACTTAATAATTGTAATATTTGAGCCTGCAACTGTTGAAGTAGGCTGTGCAGCTGTTGAGCTATTAGCACTTACGGCCACAATTCTGAATGTATCGCCTGCCGCAAATTGAACAACTTTATTCAAAGATCCCTGTCCTCTAATTCCGGTTGGCAATACGTTATGTAAAGTAGCATAATCACCATAATACAGATCTCCACTAGTAGACCCATAAGCTGCATTATTTTTAATCAAAGTTAAGTAAGGTGGAACCGTACTACTTGCTGGAGTTGCGTCATTACATAATAGTTTTACTTGGATAAGATAGGTGCCAGCACCTGTAGTTCCAACAGTAAATATTCCAGTGGTGGTGTTGTAAGAACCTAAATTTGGCGCATTCAGTACATTATTAAACACAATAGTTGTTGGAGTTGATGACGTTGCAACAGGTAAAGTTTCAGAAGATCCTCCTACTTTATTAGCAAATAATTGAACTGTTGCACCACTTCCTCCTATGTTAGGTGTAACCCATTGCGTATTAAAATCAGTTGCATTAATTTTAGAAAGTATTTGTCCAGTTGTTCCACCAGTAGGTACTCCTTGTCCGTTGTTACCCGCTGGTCCTTGTGGTCCTTGAACACCTGCAGGACCTTGAACTCCTTGCGGACCTGTTGCACCATTCAAACTGGTCCACGCCGTTCCATTATAAAAATAAAACCCAGCAGGAGCATCGGTTTGATACACCATCAATCCTGTTGCAGGCGAGGCAATTAAACCTCTTTGTGATGCAGTCATTCTAGGTACTAAAACACCTTGGTTGGTACTTTTTAAATCCAATAGTGCCGAATTGTCGGCTGCGCTACCATCGGTGTTGATGGCTACAGATTGTGCCGTTGCGTTTAATGCGAAAAGGCTTATTGCTAGTGCTAAAAATATGTTTTTCATCTTTTGTATTTGTATTGATTTTTGAATTACTGGTTTAAGTTGTTTTCTAGATTTCTGTTGGCTCTGATTTGCTTTTGCAAAAGATACAAGCCAATTCCGATCGCCGTTATGAGTAAGGGAATGATGAAATCGTCTATGGGTGCAGTAGGTACATCTTGCGTATCATCGGCAAACGGATCTTCTTCGTTTGCCCAAGTGGTAGCAACCGGTAAAATGAAAGCTAAAAATAGGTATACTACAAAGCGCTGTGTGGTTGAAACTAGTGTTTTCATTATTGTATGGTTATTTTTTTAGTAATAGTGGTTCCTTGATTGGTTATTTGTACTAAGTACATGCCTTGTGCCAAAACTGAAGTTGGGTTGATTGCAAGGGTATTTTGTGCATCTTGAGAAGTAGTATAGACTTCTTGGCCCAGTGTATTGATTAGGGCTACGTTTACTCTTCCTGAGAAATACGATGGTAATGCAATGTTGAATTGATTGCTTGCCACAGGATTAGGATACAACACCACGTGTGCCGCATTGAATGTTGGGTTACTTAACAACGCATTTTGGAACACAATTTTAAAACGATTGCTTGCATACGAAGCCGCATCGGTAGTAGTAGTGAAGGTTACGTTGGTTGGTGTATCTAAGGCCAATGGCGTATATTGACTTAAATAAGTATCCCATAAAAATGGAGTAGTAGTAGGGTCGAAATTGCTGAACTGCGGACGAAACGTGTAGCTTTTGCTAGCTTGAAATTCTTGTAATTGAACAGCAAGTTCGTCGGTTGCAACAACCGTAGGTCTTGCATCGATAGCTAATGACGTAGCACTGTTTAAGAACGAAAGATTTTCGATTCCGGTACTTAGTTTTTCTACATCGCCAGTTTCTAATTGATTTGTAAATTCGCTTCCAAATACTGCTACAGCTGCATCAATTGGGTTGGTGTTTAGCGCCATTTCATTGGTTTCAAATACTTGAAGGTCTAAACGTGCCAAAGTCGTTTCTGAAGTTCTAAAAAAGGTTGGGTTTACATTGGTACCCAATTTATCGGTTTCGTTAAAAGTTATGCTACCAGCAGTTCCTAAGGTAGTGTTTTTTACAAAAAAAGCTTGTCCTGGCTGAATGAATTGGTTTACTGCTGAAGCCATATTGTTAGAACCTGTTGCAGTACTGAACACTACATATCTACCTCTTTGCGCTGCAGTTCCCATGTTGGCATCCCAAGCATAATACGCATCGGTAAGTCCAGATTTAGTTAAGGTATTCCAGTTTACAGTATTCACATACGGATTTCCGATAAGGCTATAGCCGTTAGTTGTCGTATTGGTAGTATTGTTCATGGCAGGATTCGAGCTAGTGGTAAGGGCAACAGTACCTGTAGCTACTGTTCCAGTTGCTGTAAGTGTGATTGGGTTGTTCATATTGGCTACTGATGCCGCATTGATGTTTACGTTACGGTCGCCACGAACAAGCAAACGGTATCCTTTGGTAGCTTCTAAATTCGTTGCATTGGTTGTTGCGATAGGTGTCCAACCTGTTCCAGTAGCTTGCTGGTTGTTGTAGGTAAATAATGATGGATTACCTGTTCCAGTAGCATCAAATCCGTTGGCACCTGTTGTTGAACCGGTAATGTGCGTTGCCAATTGCCAGTTGTTGCTGATGAAATTATCGGTTGTAACGCTTGGTGTTACAAAACGAAATGCTCTTTTTCCTTGCGGGATGTAACGTTGCACGGTAACTTTACCAGTAATGCTGCTTCCCACTGCAACCGGAGCGATTACTGCTGAACTCGTAGCGTTAGAAAGTAAGGTTAGGTTGTTGTTGGCATTCAAACTTCCGTTGCTCACATCAAGACTTCCAGCTACATTGATGCGGTTGTTGAGTAAACTTGTGCCAGTATGTTGTATTTTAAGGTTTCTTGTGCTGGTAGTTCCAGAACCTGCAAAAGTTACAGGTGCTGAAAAAGCAAGCGAACCAGCATTGTTGGTAATTGTACCGTTATTGGTTAGTGCGCCACCTTTGTAATTGATGGTTACGTTTCCAGAGGTTACAACATTGGCGCCGCTGCCGATTGTGAAGGTATTTTGTGCACCAGCATTCACATTAACAGTCCAACCATGAAAATCGGAAGATGTTTGCGCTACTCCATTATAAAAGGCAGTACCGTTTGTATAAAGATTTGAATTAGATAAGGTTAAAAGATAAAGTGTGCCAAAATTATTGTAAAGCTCCCAACGGTATGTGGTGTTTGCAATTAAATTTATGTTGGAAGTTGTAAAATCAAAAGTTTTAGTAATTCCTGGACCCCATGAATCTGTTGTAGTTTGACCTGCAATTGATCCAGTGGCAAGAACAGTTCCTGTGGCATTTAACAAACGGACTCCAACAGTTATACCTTCACCTGGATTGAATACATCTACACCAGAACCTGCTGTTGGTGTAAAAGATATTGTTCCTAAAGTGCCTGTACAAGAAACTTGAAAAGACTGCCCTGTTGTAGTTAATAAATTGGTTGTCGAAGCAGCTGAAGTAAGCGAAGTATTGCATTGACCTGAAATATTATTATTATGTAATAACATTAAAAGTAGAATAAAACTTGGTAAAAATAATTTTTTCTTCATTAGAATTGGTTTATTAATTTTTAATTGTTCTTTAAAAGGTTTTAGATTTATCAGTAGAGTATATACGTAAAATTTAGTGTTTGGTTTTGTAAATTAGTTGTCTTACGAACATACTTTTTGATGGTTGGTTTATTTAATTTTTAATTGATTTTCTTCTTTTGTGATTTAAAATTTGTCTTACTTCATTTATATTTTTTGTGGTAAGTTTGATGTTGTTTTTGAAGCAGGTATAAATTGCTTCGTCTTTTTTGGGTAATAAGAGTTTTAAAAAATTTAGTACTTGTTCCATTTTAATTTTGTTTAGAGATTGCAAACTTCCAACACTTGTTAAATAAAACCTAACTTATCACGGGTAGTTAACGGGTAGTTTTGATGACTACCCGTCGGGTAGTCTTATTTATATTGCTGTTAATCAGTATTTTAAAAACAATCAAAAAAAACGTTCAATTGAGATATGTTCTTTATATTTGAAAAAAATAAAAATGTCTGCTTTGAAACAATTTCTTTTTTTAGTAGGAATATATTTAATATGCACTTTATCATTTGCTCAAATAACTACTGTTGAGCAATTAGAAAAAGTGGTTACAAAACAAAATGATGCTTTAGAATATGAAGTGTCTATAAAGTTGATTAGTAATTTTATTTCCCATCCTGATCGTACACCCTACGAAAAATATCAAGCGTACCTTTACAAATCGTATACTTATAAGCGTGTTTTTAATTATGAGCAAGTTTTACATAATTTAGACTTAGCATTAAAAGAAGGATTACAAAGCGATAAGAAAGCGGAAGTGGAGAATAGCATTAAAGCTGAAAAAGCCTTTGTTTATTTCGATACCCACGAATATGACCTGGCCAAAAGTTTGATGCAAGAATTGTATGAATCTAAATACCAATACCTTGATTTGGAAACCAAAGCATGGATTGTGATGCAGGAAGGTTATTTACTTTTCTTAGATAAAAAATACCAAGAGGCCGAAAAAAAGTTAGACATTTCTTTGGATTTAGTGCTTAAGAACATGCCTAGAAATGCTCCGAATATTTATGGTAAAAAAATAGAGCTGTACAATGCTATGAAATTATATGCTAAGCGTGATGAAGCTTTACAACTGGGTTTGAACTATGCCAAGCAATACAAAATCATGAAGTATGAAATGTATTTGTACGAAGTGCTTACCAACCAGCACAAATTGAATGACGATTATAAAAACGCATTTGAGTCGCAACAAAAGTATGATTCTTTAAATTTTATATACAATTCGACCAACAACAACGGTAAAATTCAAGCGTTGGAAAAGCAAATTGATGAAGAGAAAAAAGAATTGGAATTAAGAAATGAACGCATTGTTAGGTATTTTTTAATTGGGCTCATTTCGGTATTGGTTTTGTTACTAGTTATATCAGGTCGTTTGTACGTAATCAACAACCAAAAAAGAGTTTTAGTTGAAAAAGAAAACACCAGAATTCATAATGATATTGAGCAACTTACCAAAGCTTTAGATGAAAAAGGGAATAAGCGCTTGGATGTTACGCAGTACAACTTAACCGATAGGCAAAAGGAAATTATAAGTTTAATTCAGGAAGGTAAGTCCAATAAAGAAATCTCTTCGCTTCTTTTTATTTCTGAAAATACCGTAAAGTACCACCTTAAAATTATTTATGAAATATTGGATATTGAACACCGTACCGAAATAAAATAAGAGTCGCTTACAATACCTTTTTCCTTCATAAAAAAACTGCTATTTAATAACCTAGTTTTTTCTTAACCTACATTAAGTGATTTTTCACAGCATCGATTGTAAATTTGTATCATAATAATTACTAAATTTATAATGATATGAAAAATACAGTTTTACACAAAGCCAATACAAGAGGACATGCCGATCACGGTTGGTTGAATGCTTACCACAGTTTCAGTTTTGCAAGTTGGTACAATCCAGAACGCGTACAATTTGGAACACTTCGCGTTTTAAATGACGACACCGTTGCACCAGGAATGGGATTCGGAGAGCATGGTCACGATAATATGGAAATCATCACCATTCCGTTAGAAGGCGATTTGGCTCACAAAGACAGCATGGGAAATGCTGAAACTATTACTACTGGCGAAGTGCAAGTGATGAGTGCCGGAACTGGTATCCGTCATAGTGAGTTCAATCCGAATCACGATAAACGTACCAAGTTATTTCAAATTTGGTTGTTTCCTAGAACGCAAAATGTAACACCACGATACCAACAAATTCAATTGGACCAATCGAAGCAAAAAAATAATTTCGCTCAAATACTTTCTCCTAATGCTGATGATGAAGGCGTTTGGATTCATCAAGATGCTTGGTTTCATTTGGCTTATTTTGAAAGCGGCTTTTCTAAAACATACGAACTTAAAAGACCTGGAAACGGAATGTATGTTTTTGTAATTTCTGGAACGGTAACTGTTGACGGTCAAGAATTAGAAACTCGTGACGGATTGGGAATTACCAATTTTGACACCCTAGATTTTAAAGCGACTTCGGATGCGAAGTTTTTATTGATGGAAATTCCGATGGAACACTAAAAACAAAATTTCAACATTCAAAATCCGATAGTGAATATTCCAAGTTATAATGTTGAATAATCAATTTTGATTAACGAATGTTGAAGTTTTAAAAACATGAAATTATGAACGAAGTACAATTAAAAATCAATGAAAAAAATGGTGTTTTTTTTATTGATGTCGACGGAAAACACGAAGCCATGATGACCTTTGTTTTTGCTGGTGAAGACAAAATTATTATTGATCATACCGAAGTGAAGCCCGGAAATGAAGGTAAAGGTTTTGGTAAGAAAATGGTCGTGCAAGCAATAGAATATGCTCGCGAGAACGGAATCAAAATCATTCCGCTTTGTCCGTTTGCAAAAAGTGTTTTCGATAAAAATCCCGAATTTAGCGACGTTTTGTAATTTAATGTAAAATAAAATGGCCAATCTTTTAGAAAAAGACCTTACCGGAACTATTGGAACTCAAAAATACTTGTGCAAAATTTCATGGCGCAACGGACAATTCCTAATGGACGAACCCGAGAATATTGAAGGAAAAGACCTTGGTCCTGATCCATATTCTACACTTTTGGCGTCGTTGGCAGGTTGTACATTATCAACTTTGCGAATGTACATTGATAGAAAAGGTTGGGATATTCCTGAAATCACTATTGCATTAAACATGTCTCAATCGCTTGCTACAGAATTGGAAACTACCATCTCAAGAACCATTTCTTTTTCTTCAGAAATTAGCGATGAACAAAAAGAGCGCTTACTTCTAATAGCCGAAAAATGTCCGGTTTCTAAAATATTAAAAAGCAAAGTCACTATTAACACCAAACTATAATTATGGAAGCTAACGATTTAACCAAAGAATACAGCAATGGCGAAGTCACTATTGTGTGGAAAAATGCCTTATGCATACACTCGGCAAATTGCGTAAAAAACAACCCCGATGTTTTTAAACCTAAAGAAAAACCGTGGATCACTCCAGAAGGTTCATCTACTGATAAAATAATAGAGACTGTAAAAAAATGTCCTTCGGGCGCGTTGACGTATTTTTTAAATCAACAGTAACATGTCGCAATTTTCAACTGTTGTAAATGCTTCGTTAGAAAAAGTGTGGCACGATTTAATCTTAAAAATCGAGCAACCAGAAAAATTTGTTCCCGGTGTTAGCGATGTCGTAATTATCGAAAAAAGTAACGACTATGTTTTACGACAAATGACCGTGACTGCTGGTGGAACTTCGTCAATTTTGAAAGAAAATATTACTTTTGTTCCGTACAAAGTTCGCTTTTTGCTGTTGGAACATCCTCAATTTGAAGGTTATGTTGACAATGATATTGCTTTCATTTCTGATAACGAAACCGAGTTAACTTTTAGTATTAATTGGACAGACAAAGTTACCAAAGCTGCACACAACAACCTAGAAATGGTGCAAAACGCCGTTTTAAAAACAAAAAAATATATTGAAGAAACCCCATGAAACCACCTAAATGGAAATTTGCTTTAATGGTTTGGATTGCAATTTATCCTTCGATTACTTTAGTATCTTACATGATAGGAGATTTGCTTAAAAACTTACCGTTAGCAATTCGCACACTAATTATGACTGGAATTTTAGTTCCGTTAATGGTATTTATATTGTTACCTTTACTTTCGAAAATTTTAAAAAACTGGTTATACAAATAATATGACAAAACAATTACTAGCATTTGGAGCATCGTCAAGCAAAACATCTATCAATAAAAAATTGGCTGGTTACGCTGCGAGTTTATTTGAAAATACAACAACCACTCTTTTGGATTTGAACGATTATGAAATGCCAATTTATTCAATCGATAAAGAAAAAGAACAAGGCATTCCGCAATTGGCACATGATTTTTATGCTAAAATAGGTGCGAGTGATTTAGTTGTAATTTCTTTTGCCGAACACAACGGTGCGTATTCGTCAGCATTCAAAAATATTTTAGATTGGATGTCGCGCATTAACGGTAAAACGTTTCAAGAAAAACCTGTTTTACTGTTAGCCACTTCTCCTGGCGCTCGTGGCGGAAGTTCGGTTTTAGAAATGGCCAATAAGCGTTTTCCTTTTCAAGGCGCTGTGGTAAAAGGTAGTTTTTCGTTGCCTAGTTTCAATGATAATTTTGATGCTGAATTAGGAATAACCAACGAAGATTTGAAAAAAGAATTGCAGAAACTCGTTGATTCTATTGATTTTTAATTAGTATAATTTTAAGAAATCAATTCTTATATTTGTTTATATTCAAGTAGTTATGAAGTTATTAATTGTAGAAGATGAGCCCAACTTGTGCGCCATCATCCGTAAAGGATTTTCAGAGAACAACCACGATGTGAGTGTGGCTCTTGATGGTACAACTGCCTTGGATTTGATTGCTAATTTTACTTTTGACGTCATTGTTCTTGATGTCATGTTGCCCGATTTTAATGGTGTTGAAATTTGCCGACGTTTGCGCGCTGCCAAGAATTTTGTTCCTATATTACTTTTAACGGCATTAGCCAGTTCAGAAAATATCGTAAACGGATTGAATGCTGGTGCCGATGATTACCTTACCAAGCCGTTCAAATTTTTAGAACTTGATGCACGTGTCAACGCATTGTACAGAAGGTCAAATCAGGCAATAACGCAGTCTTTAATTACCATTGGCGATTTAGAAATCAACGAAAGTTCTAAAACGGTAAAAAGAGAAAATATCACAATCGAACTCACTTCTAAAGAATTTAAATTACTCCATTATTTGGCTACCAATAAAGGCGTTGTATTGTCGAGGGAAAAAATATTAGATAACGTTTGGGATATTAATTTTGATATGAATACCAACGTTATCGATGTGTATGTTAACTATTTGCGAAGAAAAATTGACAAACCATTTAAAACCAAACTCATTCATACTCTTAAAGGACTTGGGTATGTGTTAAAGTCGTAGTTATGCCAATAAGAAAACGAATTACCCGAACTTATGTTGCGCTATCGAGTTTCAGTACCTTGTTATTGAGTTTGGTAATTTTGTTTTTGTTTAAAAACAACAACGAGTATTATTTCTTAAAGCGTTTGCATGACAGAGCCAAAATTGCAGCTGCTATTCACACGCAATACGATCCTATTAAAACTAAATATTTCAAAGAATTTAGGAAAGACGGATTGGTAGAAATGATTAATGAAAACGAATATTTCATTCCCATATCTGCTCAAAATACTTTTGTATTCAATCCAGCAATTGATGTTCCTGCCAGTTTTTATGCTGAGGTTATAAAAAATAACGACAGCTGGATTGAAAATGATAGTCAATACCATTACGGTCAAGTTTTTGAAAACAATGGTAAAAAATTTATGGTAATTGTTACTGCAAGAGACCGTCGAGGTAATACGAGTACGATTTATATTATTCAGATTTTAATTTTTGGAGGAATAGCTTTCGTTATTTTAGCCTACTTTTTGGGTCGTTATTTTGCCAAAAGAGTGTTGAATCCAGTTTCAAGAATTACCAGTGAGGTAAAACGCATTAGTGCTTCTAACTTGCACAACCGACTTCAAAATAGTAACGTTGATGATGAGATTGCCGATCTTACTAACACCTTCAACGATATGTTGGATCGTTTAGAAACCTCGTTCGAAATTCAGTCCAATTTTATAAACAATGCTTCGCACGAACTTAAAACACCTATTACTACAATTATTGCTGAAGCAGAAATTATGCTATTAAAAGAGCGTGACAAAACAGAATACATTGCCTCTTTAGAAAATATTTATAGTCAAGCTAACCGACTGGGTATTTTAACCGAAAGCTTGTTGAAACTGACTCAAACCGGTTATGATGGGAAAAAGCAGTTGCTGGATGTAGTGCGTATAGATGAACTATTGATGGATGTAAAATCGGATTTAAATAAAATTTTTCCAGAAAATCGAGTTACCTTAAAACTCAATACATTGCCCGAAGACGAAACATTGCTGTTGTTGCCTTGTAATAAATCGTTGTTGGAGTTATCCATCAATAATATTATTACGAATGGGGTTAAATATTCTAATAACGAGGAAGTTTTTGTTTCTTTGCAAGCCGATCAGCATGGTATAAAAATTGCAATTTCCGATTTGGGAATAGGCATTCCGCCCGAAGATATTCCGCATTTGTACGAACCTTTTTTTAGAGGAAAAGAAGCATCTAAATTTAAAGGTTACGGACTCGGATTGCCTTTGGCCATGAAAATTATCCGAATGCACAGCGGTGAACTTCACATTCAATCGGAACCCAAAAAAGGGACAATTGTAAATATTACGTTTAAAAAAGCCAATATTAAAAAACTCTAATGTAAATCTTAGAATTTTCTAATGTTAGATTAATTTTACTCTAATGTAGTAATCCTTATTTTGTATGTATAAAAAAAATACATATGAAAACTTTATTAATTCCAACGACTTTTCAAAACGATACTTTAGAAGCAGTAAAATCAGGTATTCATTATGCTAATGGAGAAGCATGTACCATGGTTGTAATGCAAGTTTCGGAAGTGCAAGATACTTTTAGTGCATCCAGTTTGTTACGCGATTTGGACACCACTTGGACTGATGCGCAAGAAGCAGTTTTAGATGAATGTCGCGAGCTTATTGCAGCTCATGCCAATTGTAAACTTAAAATTCATCACCAGTTTGGAGTGAGCTCACCTTTAATCAAAAATTTGCTTGATTTTCATGCAATTGAATTAATCATTCTGCCACAATCATTCAATAACTCGTCTTTAAAAATTCATCAGTATTGCAGTCAGGTTTTAGCCAATTATAAAACTCCAATTTTGCATGTTAGTTCTACTACTGAAGATGTTCAATTTGCTAATGCTATTTATTTAGAGCATGAAAAATCCAACTTTCCGTTAGCCAATGTGCAGCAGTTGGTTCAAAAACAATTTTCATTAAAAATTGTCAGTCAGGCTAAAATTTCATCAGAAGAAACTAGTGAGCAACTTATACCTATAGTTTCGGAAGCCATAGCCAAAAACGATATTGATATTATTATTGAAACCCGAAAGGCTGAAAAAATAAGAAGAAACAAGTCTAAAAAACAAACGGTAGAAGATGTTTTGGGTTTGCCAGTTTTATCTATTTATGAGGAAGCCTATTCTTAATTCACTAGAAAAATAAAAAAATATGCTATTAAAAAAGAAAATACCCATGCGCTATGTGCTTGGAAAAATCAAAGTCGAATTGCTTTTGGCTTTGTTGTACACGGTGACTTTTGAAATTATTCATCATTATTTCATCACCATATCACTTAGTATTCCAATTGCAATTCCAACTATGATTGGAACCATAATTTCGTTGCTTTTAGCTTTCAAATCCAATCAAGCATATGATAGATGGTGGGAAGCACGAATTATTTGGGGTGCTATTGTAAACGATTCTCGAACCTTGGTTCGCCAGTTAATTACTTTTTATAAAGATCCCGATTTTTCAGTTGGTGCTAACGATTTTAAAGAAAAGTTTGCTAAAAGACAAATTGCATGGTGCTTTAGCTTAAGTGCTTTTTTACGCGGAAAAGATCCTATTAAACCTATCAAACATTTACTGTCTGAAGACGATTTACGTTTTGTTAAAAAACACAAACACGTCCCAAATGCCTTATTAATTTTACATGCCAAAGATTTAAAAGCTGCCCAACAAAATAAAAAATTATCAGTGTATCAGCAAGTAGAAATCGACAATACGTTGTCTCGTTTGTGTGACGCCATGGGAAAATGTGAACGTATTAAAAACACCATTTTTCCTACTACTTACAGTATGTACACCCGATTTGCTTTGTGTCTTTTCATCTTACTTCTACCTTTCAGTTTGACCGATTTGTTGGGTTGGTTAGAAATTCCGTTAATCACGACCGTTGCTGCAGCCTTTTTCTTAATCGAAAAAATGGCCATACACTTGCAAGATCCATTTGAAAGCCGTCCATCAGACACACCGATGAACGCCATTTCAGAAAACATCGAACGCAACTTAATGCAAATGGTACATGAATACCGCGATGAATTGGAAGAAGAAACGCAGTTGCAAAAAAACAAAGAACTAGTTCCTACTACCAAAAGTTATTACGTACTTTAAATTGCTATGAAAAGAGAAGTGGTATTGTAAAAGATGCCACTTTTTTTATTTTTATAAGAAGCCATTCCAGCTGTACATTGCAAGTTTTTAAAAATCAGCACCATTTTCTACGCCATAAAAGGAGCTTCTTGGGTCGCTCTTTTCTGTCAAGAAAATTTGGCACTTCTTTTCAAAAAGCTTTCCATTACCATCTGGGCTAAACTTTATCATACAACAACCATTTCTTAATCTAGGTTAAGTACTATTTGTTGGCAACCGCTGTAACTTTGTATCAACAAATACTAATAATAAAAATAACATATACAATTATGGCAACAACTAAATGGACAATCGATCCAACACACTCAGAAGTAGGTTTTAAAGTAAAACACCTAATGTTTACTAATGTATCAGGAAAATTCGAAACTTTTGATGCAACCATCACTACTGAGGAAGACGATTTTACAACAGCTTCAATCGAATTTTCGGCTTCTATCGATTCAATCAATACGGGTAATTCCGACAGAGATGCTCATTTAAAAAGCGCTGACTTTTTTGATGCAGAGCACAATCCGAAACTAACCTTCGTTTCATCGTCATTAACTAAATCTAGCGATGATTATGAATTAGTAGGTGAATTAACAATAAACGGAGTTACTAAATCGGTAAAATTAGAAACTGAAGTAAGCGGATTGTTAAAAGATCCTTGGGGAAATACCAAAGTAGGATTGAACGCTACTGGAAAAATAAACCGTACCGATTTCGGTTTAACTTGGAATTCTGCTTTAGAAACAGGCGGTGTTTTAGTAAGCGAAGAGGTTAAATTGAACATCGAATTACAGTTCGTAAAACAATAATTTAGAATCTTTTTTAATTAAATAAGAAAACCCTGAATTTCGTAATGAAGTTCAGGGTTTTTAATATGTTTACTAGTTTATCTATTATTCATAGTTGTGTTTTCAAATGTGGATACATCAATTACTTCTTCATTATCTATATCAAACGAAACTTTGATACTGTCACCTACAATTGTAACTGGCAATTGATTCGAAATTTGAGACGAACCGACAAAAATATTAGGATAGTCTTTCGTAGTAAAATAGTAAAAACTGTTTCCGTTTTTTACATCGTTCGTAATTCTCGTAACAACTGTTTCCAACTGTTTTTTATTGGTTATACTTGACGAATTCAATTTGCTTCCTGTCATGTTGTAGGCACTTTTGAACGAAGTCAGTGTTTCTCGCATCGAATTACCAACACCAACAATTGTGTAATCACTTATGGCAACCATCGCGTACATTTTGACCAATCCACCGTCGTCTTTCAACGTCATTACATAAGTCGGAATGTTGTTGATGTTGTACGGAATTGGCAACGAAGATTTGTATCCTTTTTCCTGAACTTTTCCTTCCGCCGATCCTTGCGCTGCAAATTCGGTTGCACCACTTTGTTTGTAAAACGTTGTTTCTTTAGTTCTGGTGTCGACCAAAACAAATCCAACTGCCGATTCGTCTTTTCCTACCGAAGTCAATCCGGTGTACCAATACGACTTGTTGTTTTCGCCATAAATTAAGGTCAATCCTTCGGTAATCTGCAATTTATTGGCATTCGAAAAATTCCAATAGCCATGTACATATTCGCCCCAATCGTTCAATTGTTCTTCAATAAAATCGATAGGTTGCACACGATCTATCCATTTTGGCGCATCAGCAATTTCATAATCGGTTGTTGCTCCAGTTTGTGCATCAACCACAACAATACCAGTAGCATCGTTTCCGGCAAAGCCAATTTTTTTATTGTATTTTGTTACAACCCAAAACGGTTTTCCGGCATCATCAATTTCGAAAGTATAATCGGTCAAACCTACTGTTGCGTAACCATTAAAGTATAAATGTCTTTCTATCTGACTTCCAAAAAAAGCTTCGGTTTGGTATTTTATTTTGATGTCTTTTCCTCCAATATTCTGTACCAGTTTTACATCACGCTCGTTGGTTGCCGAAACCATGACGTAACCAGCAGTTCCTTCCTGATTGTTCATCCATTTAAAAAAACCAGAATGTAATAATGGCGCAACCCAATACAAATCTTTTCCTACTTTTTGAATACAAAAATGTCCCAATTCTACCTGACTACCTAGTGCAGGTTGCGAACCAAGAATCTTTTCGCCAAGTAAATAAGCAAGATTCTCGTCTACCACACGAATTTCGTCAATAGAAATGGGTGCAATATGATTGGAGATTGATTTTCCATCAGCTACCTTGCCTATCATGTTTTTGTAAGCTTGACTTCTAAACATTGGAAGGCTTGTAAATAAAGGAAAAACCGTAATGTAAAATAATATCAAACCACAGATGATAAAATATATTTTACTAGGTCTTTTAAGAATTTTGACTTGTTTAGCATCGTTGGAAACTGAAACTCCAGTTGCAAAAATGAGAGCCAAAATAGTTAGTAGCAAGAGTATAATTGGTAAACTGATAAAACCATAATTAATAACGGGTAAACCAAAATAAAAGAATAAAAAAGCAATGATAATGAGTAGAATGCTGACTTTAATTTTTTTCATGATTGGGTTGATTTTTGTTCTCTTATTAGACGTAAATGTTAAAATAAAGTTACAGTATTTAAATAAAATAGTATTTTTGCGTCAGTTTTCAGCCAACAACTTTAAACTTTTAAACATTAAACTTTTAAACTACTCAAATGAAAGCATACATATTTCCAGGACAAGGCGCACAATTCTCAGGAATGGGAAAAGAATTATACGAAACTTCAGCATTGGCAAAAGAATTATTCGAAAGAGCCAACGAAATTCTAGGTTTTAGAATCACCGACATCATGTTTGAAGGCACAGCCGAGGAACTAAAGGAAACCAAGGTTACGCAACCAGCAGTTTTTTTACATTCGGTTATTTTGGCTAAAACATTGGAAGATTTTACTCCAGAAATGGTTGCAGGACATTCATTAGGCGAATTTTCTGCGCTGGTAGCTAATGGTGCTTTGAGTTTTGAAGACGGATTAAAATTGGTTTCACAACGAGCGATTGCGATGCAAAAAGCTTGCGAAATCACACCGTCAACAATGGCCGCAGTATTAAATTTGGATGACAAAATTGTAGAAGATATTTGTGCTTCGATAGATGGAGTGGTGGTTGCTGCCAATTATAACTGTCCAGGACAATTGGTCATTTCTGGAGAATACAAAGCAGTTGAATTGGCTTGTGAGAAAATGAAAGAAGCTGGAGCCAAACGAGCTTTGATATTGCCAGTTGGCGGTGCATTTCATTCGCCTATGATGGAACCTGCACGAGAAGAATTGGCTGCCGCAATTGAAGCTACCACTTTTTCAACTCCAGTTTGTCCAGTATATCAAAATGTAACGGCAAGTGCTGTTTCTGATGCTAATGAAATTAAGAAAAACCTAATTATCCAATTGACTGCGCCAGTAAAATGGACACAATCGGTACAACAAATGATACAAGACGGCGCCACAAGTTTTACAGAAGTTGGACCAGGAAAAGTATTGGTTGGATTGGTAAATAAAATTGATAAAGAAGTGGCTACGTATTCGGCTTAGTTTAGTATTCAGATTTCAGATTTCAGTTTGCAGATTTCAGATAGGATGTTCATAACAATTGTCTTTCTGCTGGAATGGTAGTAGAAAGACAAGAACAATTATTCAATAAATAAAACTCCAAAATTCCATTGGAGTTTTTTTATTTCAAAAATTTAAAAGTCCAACATTCCAACAATCTAATAATCCAACAATCCAACAATCCAACAGTCCAACAATCCAAAAATCCAACAGTCCAACAATCTAAGAATCCAACAATCTAAAAATCCAATATTCTAAAAATCTAAACTATCTTTGTTACAACAATTTTCATTTTATGAATTTAGAATTACGAACCGTTAATGTAACACGATACATCACGCCACTTCGCGAAGGCGGATCACTTCCTGCTTTGGCCGAAGCCGACGACGATTTTAAGTATGTTTTAAAATTTCGTGGTGCAGGTCACGGAGTAAAAGCTTTGATTGCCGAATTTTTGGGTGGTCAAATTGCCAAATTTCTTGGCTTGCCAGTTCCAGAATTGGTTTTTGCCAATCTCGACGAAGCTTTCGGAAGAACCGAGGCTGATGAGGAAATTCAGGATTTATTACAATTTAGTCAAGGTTTGAATTTGGGTTTGCATTTCCTTTCTGGTGCGATAACTTATGACGCTGCAACCAATGATTGTGATGCCGTTTTGGCTTCTAAAATCGTTTGGCTCGACGCTTTTATTACCAACGTAGACCGAACTTTTAGAAATACCAATTTATTAATTTGGAGAAAAGAACTGTGGTTAATCGATCACGGTGCCGCTTTTTATTTTCACCATTCTTGGGACAATTGGAAAGCCAATGCTGTTTCGCCTTTTGCCTTAATAAAAGATCATGTCTTGTTGCCAAAAGCAAGTAAATTAGAAGAAGTTAATACCGAATTCACTTCAAAATTAAACGATACTATTTTACGAGAAATTGTAAATCAAATTCCAGAAGATTGGTTACAATGGGAAGATGGCGCAATTACTCCAGAAGAAATTAAAGATGTTTATTTTCAATTTTTATCGATTAGATTGGCCAATGCCGCTGTATTTTTAAAACAAGCTCAAGATGCACGAACAACACTTATATGATTACGCTGTAATTCGTGTTGTACCTAAAGTAGAGCGCGAAGAATTTATAAATATTGGTTTGATGCTGTTCTGTAAACGGCAAAAATATTTACGCATTCAATTCCACATTCCAACAGAAAAGATTTTATTATTTGATGCCGAATTTGATGTGCAACAATTGAAAATCAATTTAGATTCGTTTTCTAAAATATGTTCAGGAGCAAAAGAAGGTGGACCAATTGCCACTTTTGAAATTGCTGAGCGATTTAGATGGTTAACAGCGGTTAAAAGTTCGAGTATTCAAACGTCTCGACCTCATTCTGGATTCAGTGTTAATTTGGATGCAACATTTGATAAATTATATGAAGAATTGGTGTTGTAAATAATTTTTAAAATTGATAGTTTTTAAGATTATTTTGGCATCTAATTTGCATATGAAAATTTAGTTAACCTTTTATTAATTTATACTATACCAAAAAAATGAAAAAAACAATTTTAGCAGCAGCATTTATGGCTGTAACGATGATTTCTTGTCAAGACAAAACTAAAGAGAAAGTAGAAGATGCGACTGAAGCAGTAGGAGCAGAAGTAGAGCAAAAATTGGATACAGTTGCTGAAAAAGCATCTAATGCAATTGATTCGGCTCAGGCAAAAACTGGAGAAGCTTTAGAAAAAGGCGCTGAAAAAATGGATGAAGCAGCTGAGAAAATGAAAGAAGCTGCAAAGAAGTAAATTGAAAAAGGAAAACCTCACAAATTTAATAATGTGAGGTTTTTTTTAAAATTTGAAATACTATAATTATTAAAATAACTACAGGTAATAAATAAAATCTTTTACGATTTATTTTATCAAGAGTATGTTTTGAAAGGCTATCATTATTTAATTTCTCACTTTCACTTTTTTCATATCGATAATAAAAAAACAGAAAACCGATACATAGAATACCAATACCGAGTAGAAAAAAAATATTTTCATCTTGAATGAATTGAGCTCTTTCCAATTTCAAAATATTTTTTTTAATTCTGTTATCTAAATTTGCCTACTTCTTTCTAATCTTTTGTTCCCATTTCCAAGCACTTGCTAAACTGTCTTCTAAGCTAGATTGTGCTTTCCAACCCAAAACAGTATTAGCTTTATCTGTATTCGCGTAAGCAGCTGTAATATCGCCTTCTCTTCTGCCTACAATTTGATAATTTAGTTTTTGATTTGAAACTTTTTCAAAAGCTTTAATAACTTCAAGAACCGAACTTCCTGTTCCTGTTCCCAAATTAAAGGTTTCAACTTTATCCAGATTTTGTTTGTTCAATAAACGCTGCATTGCAATCACATGGGCTTTCGCTAAATCAACCACGTGAATGTAGTCACGAACAGCAGTTCCGTCAGGTGTTGGATAATCATCACCGTAAACCGAAAGCTTTTCACGCATTCCAATAGCAGTTTGTGTTATAAACGGCACTAAATTTTGTGGAACACCAAGCGGTAATTCTCCAATTTCAGCACTTGGATGTGATCCAATTGGATTGAAGTAGCGTAATAAAATCGAATTAATAGTAGTCACCTTTGCAACATCGGTTATAATTTCTTCACCAATTTGCTTCGTGTTTCCGTAAGGTGACATTGCTTTTTGAACACTAGCATTTTCAGTAATTGGCATTGTTTCGGCTTGACCGTAAACGGTGCACGAAGAGCTAAAAATGAAATTGGCACTTGGCAATTCTTTCAATTCTTGTAAAACATAAACCAGTGCATTGATGTTGTTTTCATAGTACAACAACGGATTTTCAACGCTTTCACCAACCGCTTTTGAGGCCGCAAAGTGAATTACACCAGCCACATCATGGTGTTTTTTGAAGAAATTTTGAACCGATGCTTTATCACGCAAATCCATCTTTTCAAAAATTGGCTTTTTGCCTGTAATGTTGAAAATTCCATCCAAAACACTTTCCGATGAATTAGATAAATTATCAATGGCTACAACTTCAAAACCTTCGTTTTGTAATTCAACAACGGTGTGCGAACCGATAAAACCTAAACCTCCTGTTACTACTATTTTCATTTTCTTTTGGATTATAGATAAAAGACGAATAGATAATAGACTTTTCTATCGTAAACTAACTTGTCTTTTATCTCTTTGTCTACTATCTATTCTCTCCTAAATATTCTAAAACCGTATCCGTTATAAATTTAATTTGCTCATCATCCAATTCGGTGTGCATTGGTAACGCAATCACTTCTTTACAAAGTTGATTTGTAACCGGAAAATCTTCTTCTTTATATCTCGAATCCGCATATGCTTTTTGGCTGTGCAACGGAATTGGGTAATATATCGCACACGGAATTCCTTTTTCCTGCAAATGCGCTAACAATCCGTCGCGTTTTCCATTTGTAATTCTGATAACATATTGATGAAAAACATGACAATCGCAAGTATCACAAATAAATGGTGCCCAAATGTTTGGATTTACACTCAACGCAATCGAATATTTTCTAGCCGCATCTTGACGCGCTTTATTGTAAGTATCTAAATGTGGTAATTTCGCTTTCAAAACACCAGCTTGAATACTGTCTAGTCTTGAATTTACTCCAACTACATCATGATGGTAACGTTCGTACATTCCGTGATTTACAATGCCACGTAATTTATGAGCCAAAGCGTCATCGTTGGTAAAAATCGCTCCACCATCACCATAACAACCTAAATTTTTAGATGGAAAAAACGACGTCGCACCAACATGTCCAATGGTTCCAACTTTCTTTTTTGAACCATCATTCGATTTGTAATCGGCACCAATTGCTTGGGCATTATCTTCAATTACATATAGATTATGCTCGTTTGCAATTTCCATAATCGCGTCCATATTGGCGGCACGACCAAACAAATGTACTGGAACAATCGCTTTTGTTTTTGATGTAATCGCCTTACGAATTCCGTCAAGAGAAATATTCATATTATTCATGTCAACATCCACCAAAACCGGAGTCAATTGCAACAATGCAATCACTTCAACAGTTGCAGCAAATGTAAAATCGGCAGTAATTACTTCATCACCAGGCTTCAAATCCAATCCCATCATTGCAATTTGCAACGCATCGGTTCCGTTGGCACATGGAATCACGTGTTTTACGTCTAAATAATCTTCTAAATCTTTCTGAAATTGATGAACCAAAGGTCCGTTTATGTAAGTATTTGTTTCTAAAACTTCTTGAATCGACGCGTTAACTTCGTCTTTTATTTTTTCGTATTGACCTTTCAAGTCAACCATTTGTAATTTCTTCATCTTAAAAAATTTGAAATACAAAAGTATAACATTTCTTATTATTTGGAGCGAATGGTTCGGGCTTTTTTTGGTTTCCATTTTCCTGCTTTCGTCACGCACGGCGTTTCCTTCAATCAGGGCTAATTAGCATTTGTCTTTTGCAAAATCAGTTTTTCAAAAGAAATTAAGTTGCTAAAATCCGTTAAATCTGTAAAATCTGTGGCAAAAACCTTAATTTAGCAACATTATTTATTTTTAACCACATAGAAACATAGTCCGTTAATATATTAACAAGGATAACATAGAAAAGTGTTTTTTCACATAGCATCTATGAAATTTTTGAAATAGTGAAACGACTTAATTTTCAGCACAATAATCTATGTTTCTATGTGGTTAAAACAAAAAACTTAAGATGCTTTTTCTATACAATTTAATTATAATCCTCGCTTCGCAAATCGTAAAGTTAGTAGCGCTTTTCAGTCCGAAAATGAAACTTTTTGTCGACGGAAGAAAAGAAGTTTTTTCAATTATAAAAAGTAAACTCAATTCAGACGACAAAACAATCTGGTTTCATGCCGCATCTTTGGGCGAATACGAGCAAGGTTTGCCGGTTATAGAAAAAATAAAAGTTCACTACCCAAACCATAAAATAGTGGTTACTTTCTTTTCTCCATCAGGTTACGAAGTGAGAAAAAACAATCCCGTTGCCGATGCTACAGTGTATCTTCCATTAGACACAAAATCAAACGCACAAAAATTCATACGAGCAATAAATCCAGAATTGGTATTCTTCATAAAATACGAATATTGGCCTAATTATTTGAATGAATTGAAGAAACAAAACATCAAAACCTATTTAATCTCAGGGATTTTCAGAGAAAAACAAGCCTTTTTCAAATGGTACGGCGGTTTTTACAGAAACGCCTTAAAAACATTCGATTACTTTTTTGTTCAGAATGAAAGTTCCAAAAAACTAGTGCAAAGTATAGGTTTCAATAATGTAAAGATTTCTGGTGATACACGTTTTGATCGTGTAGTTTCAATTTTAGAACGAGATAATTCGTTAGATTTTATCGAACAATTCAAAGGCGATTCCTCAAATATCGGAATGACAACAATTGTAATTGGAAGTTCGTGGCCAAAAGATGAGGAGATTTTAATTAATTACATCAATAATTCGCCCGAAAACATAAAATTTATAATTGCTCCACATAATATCAAATCGGAACAGATTGCAAATCTAAAATCACAAATTAAAAAATCAGCAATTTTATTTTCCGAAAAAGACGAGATTCTGAAACAAGTTCAGAATGACAAATTAGAAAAATTTCAAGTTTTCATAATTGATACGATTGGAATCCTAACCAAAATATATTCCTACGCAGACATTGCTTACGTTGGTGGCGGATTTGGAAATCCAGGCGTTCACAATATTTTGGAACCAGCAACATTCGGTGTTCCAATAATTATTGGACCAAATTATTCGCATTTTGCAGAAGCAATTGCACTGGTTCACCAAGAAGGTTGTGTTTCTATTTCCAATCAAAAGGAATTGAACGAAGCATTTGATAATTTGCTATTCAATGAAGATGTCCGACATGAAAAAGGTCATATTTGTTCGACTTTTGTTCAAATGAATAAAGGTGCAACGGAAATTATTTTGAATCACATTAATTCTTAAATGAACTTACATTTCTTATATGGTTCAATTTAATACTTTAGAATTTTCTCAAATAGAAACCATCACTTCATTGATGCACGAGTTCTATGCCATTGACAATTATCCTATTGATATTGATGTTGCTAAAAAACTATTTCACGAATTTATTTTAGATGAAAGTCTAGGGAAAGCTTGGTTGATTTATGATGATTCTGAAATTGTCGGTTACGTAATTCTAACCTTTATTTTCAGTTTTGAATATGGTGGAAAAATTGCGTTTCTTGACGAATTATACATTAAAGAAATAGCTCGTGGAAAAGGATTTGGCAAACAAGCAATTCAATTTATAAAAGAACAATCTGAAAAATTAAATGTTAAATTGCTGTATCTGGAAGTCGAAAACCATAATGAAAATGCACAAAAATTGTATCTTGCAAACGATTTCGAAGTTCACCATCGCAAACTTCTAAAATTCAAATTCTAACTTTCTAAAAATCCAATAATCTAATTATGAGATTCATTAAATTATTACTAGTATTATTTGTAGTTCAAGCCCAAGCGCAACAAGGCGGTATGTGGATTCCATCGTTGTTGAAAGGAATGAATGAAGCCGAAATGAAATCGCTTGGAATGAAAATTTCGGCTAAAGATATTTATGATGCCAATTCTTCGAGTTTAAAAGATGCCGTTCCACAATTTAACGGCGGTTGTACATCGGAAGTCATTTCTGATAAAGGGCTCATTTTAACCAATCACCATTGCGGTTTTGATGTGATTCAAAACCATTCTACCGTAGACCACGATTACCTACGTGATGGTTTTTGGGCTTATAAAATGGAAGATGAAATTCCAAATAAAGATTTAGAAGTAACTTTTATTATAAGAATTGAAGATGTAACTACTCAAGTTCTAGAAGGTGTTGCTGCTATAACTTCGGAAGCAGAAAAACAAAAGAAAATTCAACAAAACATTAGTGAATTAACCAAAACGTTGCCTAAAGAATCTTGGCAAGAAAACAGAATTAGAACTTTTTATGATGGTAATCAGTACCTTTTATTTGTTATAGAGAGTTTTAAAGATGTTCGTTTTGTGGGTGCGCCACCAAGTTCTATTGGAAAATTTGGATCGGATACCGACAACTGGGTTTGGCCACGTCATACAGGAGATTTTTCGTTATTCCGAATTTATGCGGATAAAAACAACCGACCAGCTGCGTATTCTAAAGACAATGTTCCTTATGTTCCTAAAAAATCGCTACCAATTTCTATTGACGGAATTAAGGAAAACGACTTTACAATGGTTTTAGGTTTTCCAGGAAGAACAACCGAGTATTTGCCATCCTTCGCTGTTTCGCAAATTGTAAACGATTTAAATCCAGCCAAAATCGAAGTTCGTGATGCAGCATTGAAAGTGCAAGATGGATTTATGCGAAAAGATCAGGCAATCAAAATTCAATACGCGTCAAAATATGCTAGCATTGCCAATTATTGGAAAAAATGGATAGGCGAAACTAAAGGTTTGAAAAAATCGAATGCGGTTGCAGCGAAGCAAAAATTTGAATCCGATTTTAAAAATAAAGTTACAAAAGCAGGAAAACAAGCTGAATACGGAAATTTATTATCAGATTTTGAGAAAAATTATGCTGATATCAAGGACTACGCGATTGCAAGAGATTATTTTACCGAAATAGTATTAAGAAATACGGAATTATTGTCAACTGCTTATAAATTGTATCAATTGGAAGGGATTTTGGCCTCAAAAGGAGAACAATCTTTTACCGATAGAAAAAACACTTTAAGCAATGGCTTAGGAGATTTTTATAAAGATTTCAATGCCACTGTCGATCAAAAAGTCTTCGAACAATTAATTGATATTTATTCGAAAAAATATCCAAAACAGTTTTTGCCATCTTCATTAGAAACTATAAATGCTGCAAGTTTAGCATCAGATATTTATACCAATTCTAAAATTGTGAGTTATGAAAAAGTGAAAGAATTATTGGCTGGAGATAGCAAAACTGTTTTGGAGAAACTGAATAATGACAGAGGTTACCAATTAATTAAGGTTATGGCCGATTCTTATTTGAAGAATGTAGCTCCAAAGTACGACGAAATCAATCTTAAAAATGTGGCAACCCAAAGAACTTACATGAAGGCAATTTTGGAATTGAGCACCAAGCAAGATCGAATTTTTCCAGATGCCAACAGTACTTTTAGAGTAACTTACGGAAAGGTAAAAGGGTATAAGCCTAATGATGCTGTTTATTATGAACCCGTAACGTATCTTGATGGAATTATGGAAAAGTACATTCCTGGAGATTATGAATTTGATGTTCCAAAGAAATTGATTGATTTATATAATGCTAAAGATTACGGAGTTTACGGTATAAATGGTAAGATGCCAGTATGTTTTATCGCTACAAACCACACAACAGGAGGAAATTCTGGAAGTCCAGCAGTGGATGCAAAAGGAAATTTAATAGGTTTGAATTTTGATAGAGTTTGGGAAGGAACAATGAGTGATATTTACTATTCTCCAGACATTTGTAGAAATATTATGGTAGATGCAAGATACGTTTTATTCATCATTGATAAATTTGCAGGTGCAAAAAATATCATTAATGAGCTGAAAATCATATCAAAAGGCAATAAAAAATAATTTTGTTGTAAATTTAAGTTTGGCACGAAATTTGTAAATAAGTATTCGGAATTCAAAGAAAACAAATTGAAAAAAAAAGTTAAATAAAAATTTTTCCGATTAAAAAAATTTATATCTTTGCTCCGAATTAATAATTAACCTTTTATATTAAGTAAGATGAAAAAAGTATTTTTAAGTTTAGCTATCGTTGCTGCATTAACTGTAGTATCTTGTAAACAAGCTGACGCTGCTCCAGCTGAAGAGGCTGCTGCTGATTCAACTGCTGTTGTTGCTGATTCTGCTGCTGTTGTTGCTGATTCTGCTGCTGTAGTTGCTGATTCTGCTGCTACTACTGCTACTGAAGCTGCAAAAACTGCTACTGAAGCTGCTGAAACTGCTACAGAAGCTGCAAAAAAATAATTAGAAATTAAATTTCTAGTTTATAAGAAAGTCTTGCTTTGCGAGACTTTTTTTATGCGCTAAACTTTCACAGTTAGCCAAATAATTCTTCGGCCGGTGGAAATATAAGGTCTTGGTTTGAGAAATCAAGAATTTCCGCTTTAGAAATCGATCGCATGATTTCGTCAATACCTTTCTGCATTAACAATGGTGTGGTGTATTTTCTGCTTACAGCAACTTCTCTTTCGTTTAAAATAAGTTTAAAGTAGAGTTTACCGTTTTTGGATTTAAATTTCATAAAGAAGACTTTCTCTATAGATTTTTTTAGATAATCCACATCGTCTTCACATTCAAATCGCAATTCAAAATCATTGCTTATAAAAATTGTCTTTCCTTTTCTAGAAGTGAATTCGTATTTGTAATAGCCACTTTGTCTTTTAGTAATTACAAATGTCCCCATAGGAAGATGAAATAAATTAGTTATGTTTATAAATAAAAAAAGCTCCAAACAATTGTTTGAAGCTTCTTTGTACTCGGGACGGGAGTTGAAACCGCTTTATATACAAATTTTTCAAACCTTGAAGTTATCGACAAATATAATTGAAAGTTTATTATTAGAAAGGCTTTCAATAGAAATTATTTGTCTGAAATTATAAAAAATTATAAAATACTATAAAGTAATTGTCTGGCAAATGTCTGGCAAGTTATAATTTTAGCTAACTTTGTGTTGTTCAAACTTATACACAAATGGCTACAATTAACTTCCGAATTAGAAATAATTCAAACAAACCGACATCAATAAAAGTAATTTTTGTTAATGGAAAAGAAACCCAATTAGAACTTAAAACTGGCTTTTCAATCCTTCCAAGTGAATGGAGCGAAGAGAAAAAACTACCTAAACAAACCAAAGCAGAAAACAAATTGATTTCAGCAAATTTATTGAAGTTAAGAAGTTATATTTTTGAAAAACATAATCAAGATGTCGGATCTGGAATTGTAATAGATTCACACTGGATGAAGCTTAAAATAGATGAATGTTTTAACAGATTGGAAGTAACTGATAACAGCTTTTTAGTAAACCATGTTCAGTATATTATTGATAATGCCGCCAACAGAAAAATAAAAGTTAAAGGAGGTTTTAAAATTGGACTGTCCGAAAGTAGAAAAAAAGGTTATGAGGCGTTTTTAAATATCGCAAAAGAATATGAGGTAAAACTAAAAAAACAAATCACTTTTATGTCGATCAATGAATCTTTCGTTTCAAAGTTTGAAACCTGGTTGATGAATGAAAAAAAGTATTCAGTTAATTATTCCGGTAAACAAATTGACAATCTAAAAACAGTTTGTTTAGATGCAATAAAATGCGAAATCCCTACAAATAATTTTGTGAAGCAAATTCAAGGATTTTCTGAAGCAGATGAAGATCGATTTATTGTCACGCTTTCTTTTGATGATTTGGATAAAATAAGAACTTCAGATAAGATTGTAAACGATTCGCATATTAATGCTAGAAAATGGCTTTTAATTGGGTGCGAGATTGGCCAAAGAGGTGGCGACTTACTTAGTATCACTAAAGATAATATTCGTTATAAATCTGGAAATATGTATATTGACGTTATCCAGCAAAAGACTAAGAAAAGCGTAACGATTGGCGTAATAAACCCAAATATCATTGAAATTATTGAGAACGGATTTCCTCACAAAATTAGTACTCAAAAAATGAATGATTACATTAAAAAGGTTTGTGAACTCGCAGAGATTAATGAAAGTATTGAAGGTAAAAAGTATGATGAAATAACTAAACGTAAAAAACTCAATTTTTATCCAAAATATGAGCTTGTTACAACGCATAGTTTTAGAAGATCCTTTGCTACGAATTACTACAAAATTATACCTACTCCAATTTTAATTACGATTACTGGCCATTCAAAAGAAAGTGAATTTTTGAAGTACATTAATAAGCATGAAGATAAGGATGCAAACGCGGATCTATTCATGAAATTTTATGAGCAGATAAACCAAAACAAAGCGCCTCAACTTAAGAAAGTTCTATGATAACTATCACGCAAGAAATTTAATTAAAAATATAGAAATTATTTGATTCTAAAAGCGAATTCAGAAATTGATTAATTTACTACATTGAATAATCAGAAATTTGGAAAACTCTAAATTTTTTAGGTTCAAATATTTTCTGTAAGTTTGTGTAAATTTGAAAAATAATGAACTGGATTGATGAAGCAGTTTTACTATTAGCGAAAAGTTTAGATCCAATACCTAGTGAATTAAACGAAATCGATTGGAAGGAAAAGCTATCTGCAAATTCTGAAAGAATTGCCGAGCACTTGTCTGCATTTTCAAATTATGATGGTGGTGGATATCTAGCTTATGGCATTAATAATAATGGAGTATCATCACCTTTAAATGCAGATAGTATTGAGCTGGTAATTAGTAAAATTGGAAACATTGCAAGAAATAATATTTATCCTCCCATAAGTTTAGAACATTCAATTGTAAGTTTTAAAGGATATCCTGTCTTATTTATAAAAATTCCACAAAGTACAGAACGGCCTGTTCATACAAAGAATGATCCTTTTGCTTGTTTCAGAAGAAGCGCTGGACAAACTGTTAAAATGACTAAGCGAGAAATTCAAACTATGCTTATGTCAGCATCTGGTTTGGACTTTGAAGAGCAGATTGTTATTGAAAAAATTAGTTCTGATGATGCATTAAAAATTTTAAGCTACGATAGTTATTTTGATTTAACTGATACAAGATTGCCTGATACAAAATTAGCTATTTTAGAGAAATTATCTCAAGATGAAATTGTTATAAAAAATGGTGATAAATGGGATATTACAAATTTAGGAGCAATGCTTTTCGCAAAGGATTTGTTAGATTTTAGAGCCCTAAAAAGAAAAGCTATTAGAGTTATTGTTTATAAGGATTCTAGTAGAATAACTGCAGTTAAAGAAATTTCAGGTAGGCGTGGTTATGCGACTGGATTTCAAGGATTGATTAACTACATAATGAATGAGTTACCATCTAATGAAGTTATCGAAAATGCACTCCGCAAAAAAGCAAAAGTATATCCAGAAAAGGCCATCCGTGAATTTGTAGCTAACGCATTAATACATCAGGATTTAAATATTTCTGGTCGTACGGTTATGATTGAAATATTTCCAGATAGAATTGAAATAACTAATCCAGGAGTTCCGTTAGTTGATACCAACCGATTTATTGATTCACCTCCAAAGTCGCGAAATGAACAGATGGCCGATCTAATGATGAGGTCTAAAATTTGTGAAAGAAGGGGAAGCGGTGTTGATAGAGCTATTGAAGCAATTGAGTTACATCAATTGCCAGCACCAAAATTTGATAAAGGGGATGATTATACAAAGATCACTATGTATGCACCTGTATTATTAAAAAACATGAATAGTGAGGATAGAATTAGAGCTTGCTATCAACATACTTGTCTAAGATATGTAAATAATTTACAAGTGAACAACAAATCTGTTAGGGAACGATTTAAAATTGGAGTTAACAACACTTCTTATGCGTCTAAAATTATTTCGGATTCAATTGAGGCTGGCTTAATAAAGCCTTCAAGACCCGATAATATTTCTAAAAAGTATGCGTCATATATTCCTTATTGGGCGTCATAAGTTTATTTCATTATGAAATCACTTTTGTTAATAACTTTGTTAAAAACCTTTGACTATCAAGGTTTTTTTATTTGTTTTTCAAATCACTTTAAAATATACTAACCGCTATTAAAATTATTTGCTAGATGCAAATCAAATAATTTGAGATTGCAGAAATTATTATTTTAATAAAAAAAATATATCCGTATGATTAAAGCAAATTTAAAAACACTGTTCAATAACAAAAAAAAGGAGATAGATTTTTTAAAGGAATATATTGGACTGATAATATTAATTCCTGCTGGTTTAGGAGGGTTTTGGCAACTTTGCGAGTTAATTTATATCTCACCATCTCTGATAAGATTTTTCTCTATTAGTCAAATTGTACCTGATGGATTATTGATCTCCTTGATTTTAATTTTATCTTTTTGTATTATCAATGCTTTTTTTTACCTCATCAAATTAAAAGTTAAAGATGAGAAATTAAGTAATACGGAAATAAATAATAATCAGGATAGCATAAATGTCGCATCTTCCAGCTTAAAAGCATTTCAAGCAATAAATTTTTTAGTTTTTACATTCTGTTTGCTATTATTGCTCTATATATTTTTTGGAGATGATATTCCTTTAGATAATTCACTTATAATTATTTACATACCGGTATCTATCATTTTAATTTTTGGTACAATATTGACTTTTGTTTGGATATTAGAATATTTTGGAGCAAACGCAAAAAAAACATTAGATAAACTATTTTTTATCGTTCCCATTTTGATTTTGTTAATCTTTTTTAGATTAATTCCACAATTTCATAACTCATTTGTTTTATCGAAAGATCTTTTAAACACAAAAGTTATTTTAGAAAAAAAAGTAGTTAGTCGAAATGAATATGAAACTTATGAGATTTTATATTTGAATGACAAATACATTTTTATCAAGAAATATAATCATTATGTTTCTATAATCACAAAAAAGACTAGTACTGTAGATGAGTTAGTGATAATTCCATTTGAAAAATTAATTGTAGAAAAAAAGGAATAGATTTAATAAATTAAATGTTAAAGAAATCCCGCAATATGTAAACTTTTGCGGGATTTCTTATTTTATAAAACGCAATTCAAAGAATTCAAATATTCTAAAATTATATTTGCAGCTTTCATATTTGGATATCCACTAAATTGCCAAGGATCTACGGCTTTATTAAGTAGATTCTGTATACGATTAATTTCCTCTTTTTGTGCTTTGGTTAAACCTTCAAGAAATAGTGCGTTTTTACATATTCTCAAAGAATTATGTAAGAGATAATTTCCTGGTCGATTCAACTGCGCTTCAATCGAACGTTTTACTTCCCAAGTTTCCATATTTTACTTTTTTAAAATTAATTAACGAAAGTAGTTTAATAAGTTTTTTATAAAAAGGACATCAATTTTTCAGTAATAAATAACGTGTAAATTCATCAATAAATACAATATATAAACAAATATTGTATTTTTTATTAGTTTATTCAAAATATTGTATTTAAATTTGTAAAAGAATTAAACAAAGAACTTATTCAAAATGGATAAAAATATATCATTCACACAAGAAGAAATAAATGTTCTGCGGGGATCATTGAAAGCTATTGAAGAAATTCTTAATAGCAAAGGTTTGAATGGGAGTTCTATCGATACAACTCCCATTCGTAAACCTAAAGAATCCAAAGCCGACAAAGTGAAAAAATACGACAAACTATTTAGCACTGGAAAAAGAGCTGCCAAACCAGATCACTTAAAAAATAAGAAACCATGAATGAAGTAATCAAAAATTTATATACATGCTGCTGCGACAACTCAGTATTTGTATTCGAAACAAACCTTAAAGAGTTTCACAATAAATTTAGCGAGCTGGTCCAGGAATCGCATGGTTATAGATGGTTCGGAAATCAGTTCAAAGAATCAGTAAAATTTGATGTTATATATAACGGAAAGCTGTTCACTTTCCAGAAGTTAATATAACATCCAGAATACAAAATATCGTTTAATACAAATGGCTCATTTTAATAACTCAAAAACAAAAATCTTATGTTAATCAAAGAAATTAATCACGAAACAATTACAATCAATGTAGAACATTTTGACTACCGAGACGAAAAAGAAATTTTAATTGAAAATATCCGGCTGCTGAACACTATTACTCAGTTAAATTTAATCAATAAGATTTGCCGAGATATAAAAAGTCCATTTCAAGCGAATACAGACATCATTTTTAAAGCAATGGATTCTATATTGCAAAATAGATCATTTAACGATTCGGAGCAGCTGGTTTACTTTAGAGGCCAAAAAGAATTAAAAGATTTTATAGATCTTACTTACAAAATTATTGACTACGATAGAATTTATATTACTTATGAAGTTGAAATGCATCTGCTGGGATTACCAATTAAAGATTTCACTAAATTGGAATCCGATAAAAAAGAAGAAATTTCAGAAGCTTATAGCGATCTTCTTAATGAAGATAATGATGTTGAAACTTTTATCAAAAAGGCAAAGGCGCTAATATCAAATTTTAGAAAGTAATTTTGTTTCATTATAATTCCTATAAAAATATATACTCCTAAAATTACTTAAATGAAAAATCTATTTAAAATAACATTTAGTGAATATCAAGATGATTATCATGAGAGTTTAGCGGCCTACTTATTAAATGATGATAATAATACTGAAAAATATTTCATTGAATGTGAAAAGAAAATTTGGAACTTAGAATTTTTAGAATTTGTAAATTTCGAGAAACAAATTGAAAACGTTAATGGTGACTGGAAAGAAATATTACGTTATTTAGATAATAGATTAAATTTTGGGAATTCTGATGAATGCGAGACATTTGCGGAGGAATTTTCCCTAATAGAAACCAAAGAATCAAAAGATAGAGATTTATCTCTTAAATTCATTAAATCACATTTGTCAAAATGCAATAGAATTCTTGAATTTTTAGAAGCTAAAGTACAATCTATAAATTTAGAGAATTCTAAAGTGGTACAAAATGTAAATTCAAAGAAATCAATACACGAGCAAGCATTGGAAAAGTATAGGGTAACTTGTTTTAATCCAGAAGGGTTTGAATTATTTGATTATTTATACAAAAATGTGATTAAAGATATTACTACTAAGGGCGGGCAAACAAAGCTTTCTTTTTTTTACAGAATAATGCAAAAAGAAAAACGGATACATGAAGCTGAAAAACATTTTAATGCTTTTTTTGAATATGAATATAAAATAGATATTAGCACAATAAAAAAGAAAGCATTTGCTAATATAGGTGACAAAACAAAAGATGGTTTGGAAAAAATCTACCATCAAGCTGTAGAAATTCTCGACATAATACCTTACGAAAAACCGGACCTTAAATAGTACTAAATCGTACCTTGAACAGTACTGTAAATTTAAATTAAACTTTCATATCCTTTATACTTTTGACATAGTTAATTAAAACAATTAGTTATGTCAAAAGTTACTTTTATTCAGATATCACCAGAGGAACTTCAAGAAGAAATACTGAAAGGCGTAAAAAGTCAAATAGACGAATTAAAAACTCACTTACAACCTCAGTTAAGTGAAGAGAAGTATCTTACAATAAAACAAGTTGCCGAAAAATTTAGCGTTTCAATCGTAACAATTAACAATTGGCAAAAGAACGGAACTCTAAAACCCTTGCAGCTTTCTGGAAGGATCTACTTCAAGTTATCCGACATCGAAAAATCTTTAATACAAATTAGCGCATAAAAAAACCATGCTTGTTCATGGCATGGTTTAAAAAATATCGTACTCGAATGGCTTACCCAAGTAACAAAGAGCAAATATATGAAAAACACAGAATCAAAAGCAAAAAGAAATATTAAATCTGAAGCAATAAAAGAGCTTGAGAATTTAGAATTTGAATTACTAAAAGCTAGATATCCAAATTGTCGATATCCAATTAGGCCAAAACACACCGATGCTAATTCGAACGGATTAACAAAAGCTGTAATTTCATATATCAAAATAAAAGGCTTTCATGCAGAAAGAGTTAATTCAACTGGAGCCGTAAAAGACAATCGTAAAACCTCAACTGATGTTCTAGGTAACATTAGAACTATTGGACGTGTAAGCTGGATAAAAAGTACTACTCAAAAAGGAACTTCTGACATAAGCGCAACTATTAAAGGCCGTAGTGTAAAGATTGAAATTAAATGTGAATCTTCGAGAGATCGTTATCAAAGTGAAGCACAAAAAGAGTATCAAAAACAAATAGAAAATGCTGGAGGTATATACATCATTGTTAGAACATTCGAGCAGTTTTACAACTGGTTTGATTCATTTATTAACCGGTAAGTAAAAGTATCAGATCATGAAACAAAACATAAATTACATATCTCATTTAAACAATGTCAATCATAAATTGTATGATACGGACTTAAACTCAAGTCATATAGCTTTATACAATGCATTGTTTCAATTATGGAATAATTGTGGTTTTGAAGAAGAACTTAGTATAAATCGAAATGATGTAATGAAGCTTTCAAAAATTGGCTCTGTCAATACATACCTTAAATGCTTAAAGGAACTCGATAAATTAGAATTTATTAAGTACAAACCAAGTAAAAACCCTTTAAAAGGTAGTGTTATCAACATGTTCAGATTTGATACAAGTAGTGATATAGTTATAAACAAGTTCAGTACATCTTATGATACAAGTAATGATACATCTATAGATACAAGTAGTGAGACCTTATCTAAACTATCAAAACAATTAAACTATAAAACTATAAAACTACTAAACAATAATATATCTACAATCAATTTTAATTTAGAAAATTTTAATTCGACTTTAGAAAACTTCTTCTCAGAAAATTCAAATAATATCAAAGGAAATTTAGAAAAAGAAAAAAGTTCCGCGAAAAAAGAAAAGTTTGATTTTAGATCAAATTTAATTCAATACGGATTCGATGAAAAATTAGTTGATGATTGGTTGGAAGTTAGAAAAACAAAAAAAGCAACAAATACCGAAACAGCATTCAAATCATTTATTACAGAAATAGAAAATAAGAATTGTGATATTAATGAAATGCTGCAAACAGCTGTAAAGAATAGCTGGAGTGGTTTTCAACATAAATGGGTTGAAAATTTAGATAATTCCGATCAAGCATCAAAAAAACAAAGATTTGTCTTTAGTGCACAATCAGTCATTGATAAAGACCACCGTAAAAACGCAGTAAACGCAGTAAAAGCAATGTTTGAAAAACCAATTCAACACAATCGATAATTAAATAAAAAAATCATGGCAGAATCAACAGAAGAAAAAGAATTAACTCAGGAAGAGATCCAAGAAGCAGTTAACGAAATGTTAGACAATCTAAAATTGTAAAAAATGAAAAAAGAAAGAATTTTAATAAAAGAAGATAGAGATCTACTTAAGACAATTTGTAGAGATTTTTCAGAGTATGTGCCGTTACTAAATAAAGTAAAAGAATCTTATGAGAATCTGGAACTAGGTGATTTTACCCAGGATATATATAAAGAGATAATAGATTTTGGTGCAAATAAATCATTACAGAAATTTAATTCAAGCATGATTAATCAGTTTGATAAGGCAAATATTACATCTACAATCATTCGTTCAAGTATGATGTCAGACACCTTAAATATTAGAGAAAGTTTTAAAATTTCGGTTCAAGAACTGAAATCATTCAAGCCTTTCAATATTTCGAAAATGATCGGTCAACGTTATGACTTTTTAAAACTTCATCAAATCACTTACGAAAATGGTCGTTTTTTTATAAGTGATGAGAATGAAGAAAATATTTTGGAGCAGAGCTGCAGAACTTATCTGACCACAGAAAGAGATCATTTGTTGTTTGAGAAAGTAAAAACGTTTTCGAATTCATACAAAGAATTAAAAAAATTCCTCTTACAAAACAATTATTACAGAAGTGCTAGCCATATTCAATTGTCAACTTTTGTAAACGAAGATGCTTTCGATTCTGGTGCTGCTCCAGTAAATATTAAATCGATTGTTAATATCCTAAATAGTCCTGAATTTATAGAAAGAATGTCAAAATCTTAAATTATGAAAACAAGTAACCTCACTTTAAAACAAGAAAATTTTGCTCAGGCATTTATTCGATTGGGGGATAAGTCCGCCGCTTATCGTGAGGTTTATTCTTGCCAAAATATGAAGACAACAACCATTCACAGCAAAGCATCTTTATTAAGCGATCAGGGCAAGGTTAGGGCAAGGATAGAAGAATTACAAAGTATTGCAAAAAACGTTGCTGAGGTTGAATTTAATCACACTTTGAAAGATTCTTTGAAACTCGACTTTGAATTGATTAACAGGTATAAAAAGCATCTGGAAATATTAGAAAATCCACTTTCAACAACAAAGCAAGTGAATACCGCCAAAAGAGCTATGGCATTTATAAAAGTTCAAGGCTTTAATGCAGCGATGGAAAGAGTTTCTAAGAAACTAGGTTTTTATGAAAAAAACAATGAGCAGAAACAATCTATTTATGATTTTGAAGGTTTTACACCAGACAAGAAGAAAAGGCTGGAAGAGCTTATATATAAAGCAACTGGACAAAAAACTGAAGAGAACTAAAATAACATATTTTGCAACTTTATAGTAAAATATGTTATTAAAAACGAGAATGAAACTATGCTGAAAATTCAAAATAAAACCATTTACGTTGACGGAAAACCAACTAAAAACCCTGAATTGATTGGACTAGCATTTTTAGATTTAATAGAAGTGGATTTTGAAAAGGCAAAAAAATTAATTAGTAAAAAAAAGAAATCATGAAGTACCAAAATTTAAATACGTTGCCGCTTAAAGTGTATAAAAAAATAAAGGATAATATTCCAGAAAATATTCACTTACTTTCTCCTGATGATTCAGAGAAGATTGCGGATCTTATTAATCATTGGAATAATTTAGAGAATAATTTCCAGGAAATCGATAAAATCACAAAATCAAACGGATTTTCAATTGTTAAGATTATTATTGAATTGGCCTATTTGAAAAAGAAATACCACGTAATATATCTTTCACTTAAAGCATTAGAATTTGCCTATAATCAAGATTTAATAGATTTAATTCGTAGTCATGGTTATCAGATTTCCAGAAGAACACTTAAAGCAGACATCAAAAAGTTGCACAAAATTATTGAAGCGCAAACTGAATGTATAGAATTCCTTCCAGACGATATTAATCAGTTTGATTTGATGGATTATTACGTATGCTGGACAATAATTTTAGATAAATACTTAGATATTATTTCCTACGGCGAGTTAACAGTTGGGACATATTTCGAGATTCAAAAGGAAGCAATCAATTTTTTAAATGAAATAAGAAAATCATGAGCGGACAAATAACAAGAAGAGACATCATCGAAGATGAAGCATTGCGATGGGGTCCAGAATATGCTAAACAGCTAGATATTGCAATTTCTAAAAACAAAGAGTTTGTTGATTCACTTGTTTTACTAAATGCAGAGAATGTCAAGCTGAGAAGATCTGAAAATCAAACGGAATTCCTGAAACAAAAAAGTGAGGTTAAAATTGCCATTGAAAAAAATATAGGGGCACTTAAAGAGCAACTTGTAGCAGAAACGAATGTTGAAAAAGTTCGTCAGGAATCACTTAGGACAGAAAAACTTTCGCTTGATGTTGCTAGTAAAAAAGCAAGTGCTCAAAAAAGAAATACTTCTCTTACAGCTGAGGAACGCGTTCAAAACGAATTGAATAATAGAGCGCTCAAACAACAAGCTCGGGAAAACTTGGGACTAGTTGGTGCTTACGAAAAGCTAAACAGATCTCGCACCGAAGCAAAAAATAAACTTGCAGATTTATTAGCAGCTGAAACCAAGAATAATGCTGAAATACGAAAAGCTCAAAAAGAATATGAAACTCTAAATACCAAAGTGTTAAAAGTTGATAAGGCAACCGATAATTATACTAAAAACATAGGTAATTATAAAAGTGCCGTTAGTGGTTTTGGTGGAATTCTTTCGAATCTTCTTGGAGCATTTGGAGTTGTTGGTGGAATAACTTTGTTTGCTGGAGCGGTTAAAAATATTTTTGAAGTTACAAAAGAATTGCAATCTCTTGATAATGCATTGAAACAAGTAACCGGAACTCAAGCTAATTTTGCAGAGCAACAATCATTTTTAAAAAGAATTTCACGTGATTATGGTGTTGAAATAAAGGGATTAACTCAACAATATACTCAGTTTTATGTTGCTGCCAAAGATAAATTGGCTGGAACTGAGATTCAAAATATTTTTGAAAGCATTACTAAATCTGGTGCATCAATGGGTTTAAGCGTTGAAAGTCAACAAAGAGCATTCTTAGCTCTTAACCAAATGATGAGTAAAGGGACTATTCAAGCGGAGGAATTGCGAGGTCAACTTGGTGAAGCACTTCCTGGAGCTTTTCAAACCATGGTCAAAGCTTATCAAAGTTTACATCCAGAAGCTAAAATCACAGAATCTGATTTTGCAAAATTAATGAAGGATGGTAAAATTATCGCAAGTGAAATACTTCCAGAATTCGCCAAACAGTTAGAGAAAACTTTTGGTATAGAAAACGTCAAAAATGTAGATACATTGTCTGCAGCTCAAACAAGACTTTCTAATGCATGGACAGATTTTGTTAGAAGTTTGGATGAGGACGGAAATACAATGAGTAAAGTACTTAAAGGAATTTTAGGATTAATGACTGAAACCATTGAAGGTTGGAGAAAAATCTTTACATCTAGTGGAACTGAAAGAAAAAATTATTTACAAAAAATCCGAGACGAATCCAAAGCAGATGCACTTAAATATTATGATGATGAGAAGAAGTTTAGTGATGATGATTTGAAAAATAAAATTGCAAATTTTGCTGCAGAGGCAAAACAACGCGAGCGTCTTGTTGATAATTTTATTAAAGTAAATAAGTTACTAAAGGCGGATCGAAAAGGTTTTGATAGTGGTCTGTACTCAAAAGAAGGCGAAAAAGATTACTTACAATGGCAAAAAAACAACAAAGAAATCAATAAAGGAAATGA
Organism: Flavobacterium sp. SP2; assembly: GCF_057626655.1. Lineage (NCBI taxonomy): Bacteria > Pseudomonadati > Bacteroidota > Flavobacteriia > Flavobacteriales > Flavobacteriaceae > Flavobacterium > Flavobacterium solicola. The sequence goes on along the minus strand of NZ_JBVHBT010000006.1, from coordinate 136,872 downwards.
AGCCATTGAGCAATATAACGGATGGATTTCTGCGCTTCAAGAGTTAACATTTAAAGGTAAAAAATCAAAAATTACTGAAAGTGAAGATGAGATCAAAAAGCGTTTAGAGGCCGAAAAGAAGTTGGCCAAAGAAAAAGCCGATTTAGAAAAACAATTAGCTGATTCTTTATATGAACTGCAAAAACAACGCCTGGAACAAACTATTAAATTAAATGAAGAGATTGTAAACGAAGAAACACAGTCGGACGATGTCAGGTTACAGGCACTTACAAATAGTCAAATAAAGCAATTGGAGTTAATAGAACTTACTAAAAATCATTTATTAGATAATGATAAATTAACTGCTAATGATCGAATAAGGATTGAAGAAGATTTCTCAAATAAAGTATTAGAGATAAATTCTAAAACTCAGGCTCAAATTGATAAGATAAATCAATTTGATTTAAAGAAATATCAATCAGATTTAGAAAGAAAAGTAAAGGTTGCAGAGACCGAGATGAATAATCTAACCGCAGAGGAGGAAAAGCGCTTCAATGAAGAACTTAAATCATTGGACAAAAACCAAAAGGATATTGAAAAAGCGACGGAACGACATGAGGAGATTTTATTCAATATTAAAAGAGATGCTGCCATTGCGATTGCTAAAATTCAGTATGACAATCTTCAAAACGAACTACAAGCATTTAAACTACAAAGCGATGGCTCTGAAAAGTCTGCTAAAATAATTGAGGATATAGAAAATAGATTATCATTAGCAAAAAAAGCAATTTGGGAAGCAGAAAATAAAACTTTTAAAAATAAAGAGGAAGAAAAAAAATCAATTTCAGATAATGCGGCACGCGAACAAGCCAAAGCTATTTTAGAAATATCACAACAATTAACGAGTGCGCTATCAGATTTAGCATCAGCAATTTTTGAAACTAAAATACAAAATATTGACTATGAAATCGACAAAAATAATGAGTATTATGATCGACAAATTGAACTTGCTGGAAATGATAATCGTCAAAAAGATTTGCTTGAGAAAGAGCGCGAGAAAAAGAATAAGGAGCTTGAGGATCGAAAAAGAAAAGAACAAATTAAACAAGCAATTTTTAATAAAGGAATACAGGCATCCCAAGTTATAATGGCAACTTCTTTAGCGGTCATATCTACTTTGGCTCAAGTTCCAAAATTTGATTTTGGAATATCGGCATCAACTTTAGCTGCTTTTGTAGCTGGAATAGGAGCGATACAATTAGCAGCTGTTTTAGCAACACCTTTACCAAAATATAAAGATGGTCGAAAAGGTGGTCCAGCTGAGTTTGCAATTACTGGTGATGGTGGAAAAAGTGAAATTATATCACGTCCAGATGGTTCGGATGCAATTAGAACTCCAAATACTCCAACGCTTACTTATTTGAAAGCTGGCGATATAGTTCATAAATCGGAAGAAGATTATCAAAAGTACCTTCGTGCATCGATGATGGCAGATATGAATAAAAATGTCTCAGATGCAAAAAACTATCAAATCTTAGTAAACTCAAATAATGATTTTTCAAAATTAGAAGATAAAATTGAAAAAGGAATAAAAGAGGGTTTCAAAAGAGCTAAAATTCAAATTAATAATGAGGTGAAAACTGATGATCTTAATCACGAAATATTCAGGTTTAAAAACCTCAACTGGAACTCAAAAAAATAAGGTATTTTAAGATTGTCTGGCAAATGTCTGGTTTTTTAAAAAAAGAATTCCGTAAAGCCATTGTTTGCAATGTTTTACGGAATTTCTTTGTACTCGGGACGGGACTTGAACCCGTACGACCATTACAGTCACTGGATTTTAAGTCCAGCGTGTCTACCAATTTCACCACCCAAGCATTTTGAAATTTAAAAAAATCTTAAATCTCATATGGTAAAGAGCGAAAAACGGGGCTCGAACCCGCGACCTCGACCTTGGCAAGGTCGCGCTCTACCAACTGAGCTATTTTCGCATTATCAAATTTTATTAGAACAACAATACTTGTTCCGTATTGCGGATGCAAATGTAACACTTAAATTCAATTATGCAAACGTTTTTTTGAAAAAATTTAGTATAAAATCATAACCAACTGATAACCTAAACATTACTTTTTAATTAACATTCTTTTAATTTCGTTTAGTTTCATCAAGGCTTCAACAGGAGTTAATGTGTTAATATCTAAACCTAGAATTTCTTCTTTAATTTCTTCCAATAGTGGATCGTCCAAATTAAAAATACTCAGTTGTAAGTCATCCTTCATCGACTTAAGTCCAGAAAGTTCTTCGCTAGAATGATTTTTTTCTAATTTTTTGAGTAATTTTTGCGCTTTTTGAATTACAGTTTGTGGCATTCCAGCCATTTTAGCTACGTGAATTCCGAAACTGTGCGCGCTACCTCCTTTAACTAACTTTCTTATGAAAAGCACGTTGTCTTTAAGTTCTTTTACAGCAACATTGTAGTTTTGGATTCTAGGTAATTGTTCGCTCATTTCATTCAATTCATGGTAATGAGTTGCAAACAAAGTTTTGGGTTTGGCTGGATTTTCATGTAAGAAATCGGCAATTGCCCAGGCTATTGAAATTCCGTCATAGGTACTGGTTCCGCGACCAATTTCGTCTAAAAGTACTAGGCTTCGGTCGGAAATGTTATTCAAAATCGAAGCGGTTTCATTCATTTCAACCATGAATGTAGATTCTCCCATAGATATGTTATCACTGGCGCCAACTCGTGTAAATATTTTATCCACAACTCCCATTCGTACGGCTTCGGCTGGTACAAAACTACCCATTTGCGCAAGCAAAACTATTAAAGCTGTTTGTCTTAAAATTGCCGATTTACCCGACATGTTTGGTCCAGTAATCATGATTATTTGCTGCGTTTCTCTGTCTAAAAAAACATCGTTGGCAATATAAGGTACTCCTACTGCTAGTTGTTTTTCGATAACTGGATGACGACCATTGGTGATTTCCAATTCGAAAGAATCGTCTAAAGTTGGGCAAACGTATTTGTTTTCTATAGCTAATTGTGCGAAAGAAGTAAGACAGTCTAATTGCGCAATTAAATTAGCATTGAGTTGAACCGGTTTTATGTAGGTTGCAATCCATTGGATGAGTTGCTCAAAAAGTTGGTTTTCAATTTGATGTATTTTTTCTTCGGCACCAAGAATTTTAGTTTCGTATTCTTTCAGTTCTTCGGTAATGTAACGTTCGGCATTTACTAGTGTTTGCTTTCTAATCCATTGAGGAGGAACTTTGTCTTTATGGGTATTTCTAACTTCAATGTAATATCCAAAAACATTATTGAAAGAAATTTTTAAGGATGAGATTCCGGTTAACTCTGATTCGCGTTTTTCTATTCCTTCTAAAAATTCTTTTCCAGAAGTTGAAATAGCTCTTAGTTCATCTAACTCGTCATTAATTCCTTTTGCAATGGCATTTCCTTTTGCGATTGCAACTGGTGCGTCTTGATTTAAAGTTGTTTTTATTTTTTCTCGAAGCAAATCGCAGTTGTGTAGGCTATCGCCAATAATTCTTACCGCTTCTTGTTTGCTTTCCAAAGCAAGTATTTTTACAGGCAATATTGCATCTAATGATTCTTTAAGATATATAATCTCTCGAGGCGAAACTTTACCAGTTGCAATTTTGGATATCAAACGTTCTAAATCAGAAATTTGTTTGATTTGATTTTGAATTTTGCTAAGAATATCCAAATTTTCTTTTAAATAGGAAACCACTTCATGTCGACCTCTTATCTTGTTGATATCTTTCAAGGGTAAAGCCAGCCATCTTTTTAAAAGTCTTCCGCCCATTGGTGACAGCGTTTTATCGATAACATCCAATAGAGTAACCGCGTTGGGATTATAACTGTGGTACAATTCTAAATTTCTTATGGTAAAACGATCCATCCAAACGTAGGCATCTTCAGCAATACGTTGAATATTGGTAATGTGTTGTACTTTATTATGTTGGGTTTCTGATAAATAGTATAAAATAGCACCGCAGGAAATAATTCCGTCTGTTAATTCTTCGATGCCGAAACCTTTGAGTGAATTGGTTTGAAAATGATTGGTTAATGTTTCGTAGGCATAGTCTTCTTTGTAAATCCAGTCTTCTAAATAAAAAGTATTGAAATCGTCTCCGAAATTAGAAGCGAATTGCGATTTATTATTTTTCTGAATTAATATTTCACTCGGACCGAAATTTTGAAGTAACTTATCTATGTACTCAACATTTCCTTGAGCTGTTAAGAATTCGCCTGTTGATACATCTAGAAATGAAATTCCTATATTTATTTTTCCGAAATAAACTGAGGCTAAAAAATTATTTGATTTGGATTGTAAAACTTCGTCATTCATTGAAACGCCCGGCGTAACTAATTCTGTAACACCACGTTTTACTATAGTTTTAGTCATTTTTGGGTCTTCGAGTTGGTCGCAAATCGCTACTCGAAGTCCAGCTTTTACTAATTTTGGTAGGTAAGTATTGATGGAATGATGTGGAAAACCCGCCAATGCTGTTTCGGTATCAGAACCAGCGCCTCTTTTTGTGAGTGTAATTCCTAAAATTTTAGAAGCTCGAATGGCGTCGTCTCCAAAGGTTTCGTAAAAATCTCCTACTCTAAACAATAAACAAGCATCGGGATATTTTCTTTTTATCTCGTTGTATTGTTTCATTAATGGCGTTTCTTTAACTTCTTTTGCTTTTGAGGACAAGGCTTTTTTGTTTTAAATTTAGATTACGAAATTAATTATTTAAAATTAAAGATTGCCATTAACATTTCATTTAATAAAAATTTAAGGTTCATTGTGAAACGTATCGTTGTTTTTGATTAAATTTGCTTAAATAAATTAATAATTTAAATAAAATGAAAAAAATATTATTTGTTGCATTAATTGCAGTTTTCACATTTTCTACTGCAAATGCTCAGACTAAAGCTAAAAAAGCTGTAAAAACTACTACTAAAGTTGCAACTCCAAAAATCCCTACTGTTGAAGGTGCTGGAATGGTTTTTGAAACTGAGACGATTGATTATGGAACAATTCCTCATAATGCAGACGGTAAAAGAGAGTTTGTATTTGTTAACAATGGTAACAAGCCATTGATTATTACAAGTGCTACAGGATCTTGCGGATGTACAGTACCAACTTATCCAAAAGAACCAATTGCTCCAGGAGCTAAAGGTGTTATTGGTGTAAAATATGATACTAACAGAGCTGGTCAAGCTTTCAACAAGCAAGTTACTTTAAAATCTAACGCTGTTCAAGGTGATACAAAGGTTTTAACGATAAAAGGTAATGTATTGCCTGCTGCAACACCTGCTGCAACTTCAAAAAGCTAAATCTTACTTAATGTTATAAAAAAAACCACGTACTTTGCGTGGTTTTTTTATTTAAAAAAGTTTGGTATGCGTAAATTAGAAAATAGTGAGTTAGAAAGAAAATCGGTAGAAGATTTCAAAAAATCGGAGAAAACACCACTTATCATAGTGCTTGATGATATTAGAAGTTTGCACAACATAGGATCAGTTTTTAGAACTAGTGATGCTTTTCTTGTAGAAAAAATATATTTATGTGGTATTACTGCAGTACCTCCTAATAAAGAAATTCATAAAACAGCACTTGGAGCAACTGAAACTGTTGCTTGGGAATATCACAAAGATGTACTTCAAGTTATTGACCAATTAGTAAAAGATGGCACTAAAGTTTATGCAGTCGAACAAGTAGAGCATTCAATAATGCTAAACCAGTTTGTTCCTGAAAAGAATTGCAAATACGCTTTGGTTTTTGGAAATGAGGTATATGGAGTTGCTCAAGAAGCCATAAAGAGTTGTCATGGAACGATCGAAATTCCGCAACTAGGAACCAAACATTCTTTAAATGTATCAGTTAGTGCTGGTATCGTTGTTTGGGATTTATTTCAAAAGATTGAAGTGCTTTAACGTTATTATTATTTTTTTTAACATTAACAGGTTGAAGATTTTCTTATTTTTACCGAATGGTTCTTTTTCGTTATTTTTTTATTTCTCTATTGTATGTAATTTCATTAGCTAATGCTAGTGCATTTTCTACAAATGATACTATCTTAAAGTCCAAATCGTCATCAAAAAATCCATTTGCTAATGTTGCTCCAATATTAACAGCAACTGGTAATCAAATTTATTGTCCAGGAAATTCAGTGAAAATTGTCACCAATATGGTATTCACCGATCCAGATGATTCTGGTATTGATGCGGTTTATATTCAAATATCATCTGGTTATGTTAACGGTCAAGATGTATTGACGTTAACAGGATTTCATCCCACCATTGCAAGTACTTGGGATGCTGTTGCAGGAAAGCTAACTTTGACTGGAGTAGCATCGGTACAACCAACCTATTTGAATCTAGAAAACGCTATTGAAGATATTGAATTTTCGAACAATTCGGCAAATCCTAGTGGAACTAGAAATTTTTCAATTACCGTTGGTCAGGCCAATTATCTTCCATCTAATGGTCATTATTACCAATACATACCTAGTTTAGGAATTACATGGAATAACGCTAGACTAGCAGCTCAAAATAGTTTGTATTATGGTTTACAAGGTTATTTAGCTACCATTACCTCGATGGAAGAAGCTCAGATTTCTGGTGAGCAAGCTTCAGGCGCTGGCTGGATAGGCGGTAGTGACGAAGAAACCGAAGGTGTTTGGAAATGGATGACTGGACCAGAAGTGGGATTGGTTTTTTGGAATGGTGCTGTAAATGGTTCGACTCCAAATTTTGATTATTGGAATAATGGCGAACCAAATAACGATAATGATGAAGATTATGCTCATATAACTGCACCAGGAGTTGGAATTTTAGGCTCTTGGAATGACTTGTCCAATGTTGGAGGTGCAAGTGGTAATTATCAGCCTAAAGGCTATATAGTTGAATATGGTGGTACACTAGGTGATCCTGTTTTACAAATAGCTACAAGTACTACGCTTACTATTCCGTCCATAACTACTACAGTTGCTGGTTCGAGATGTGGTACCGGTAGTGTGAATTTGATTGCGAATGCCGCCAACGGAACTGTTACATGGTATGCTACTGCTACAGGAGGAACGCCAATTGCTACTGGAAATACCTTTACAACTCCAATGCTAACGGCAACTACAACCTATTATGCTACAGCTTTTGCAACTTCATGTACAACAGGTTCAAGGACTGCAATAGTAGCAACAATTAATCAGATTCCCATATTGACGGTTGCTAATCCAACGCCAATTTGCGAAAACAGTACCGCGGTGCTTTCCGCCACAGCAACAGCAGGTATTGTGAGTTGGTATGATGCGCCAACCGGTGGAATAGTATATGCTACAGGCTTGAATTTTACTACACCAATACTTACACAAACCACTACTTTCTATGTAGAAGCTCTCAATAATGGATGTTCTTCAGGATCAAGAATACCAGTAACTGTTGTAGTTAATTCACTACCAATTGTTAGTGATGAAAGTGTCATTTTTTGCGAAAATACTTCGGTAACATTGGATGCAGGAGTAGCTAATGTTAGCTATCTTTGGTCAAATGGTGCAACAAGTCAAACTATTTCAGTTTCAACTCCAGGAAATTATTCGGTTTTAATTACCACACCACAAAATTGTTCGATAAATAAGAACATTGTAGTGATCCAACACGACATTCCCGAAATTGAGCAAGTCGTTGTAAATGAAACTTTAGTAACTATAATTGCTAACGGATTTGGTGATTATGAATATTCTGTAGATGGTGTTTTTTATCAGGATTCCAATGTGTTTACCGTTCCTGATGGTGGTTTATATATGGCCTATGTTCGTTCCAAAAGAATGTGTGGCGATGACAAGCAACAATTTGTAGTGCTTACAATTCCTAAATTTTTCACGCCCAATAATGATGGCGTAAACGATACTTTTTTCGTGAAAGGAATGATTTATTTTCCAGAAGCCTCGGCTAAAATTTTTGATAGATTTGGAAAACTCGTTGCAGTAATTAATGCATCCAAAACTTCTTGGGATGGTAATTACAAAGGGTTGAATTTACCTTCTACAGATTATTGGTATATTATTTATATCAATGATACTATGCCTGAAATGAAAGGTCATTTTTCAATGAAGCGATAAACTAGCAATCAATTTTTTTCTGAATTTCGTCAAGAATAAATAAATAGTCTTCTTGATTTTTTATGAAATCCAAATGCGATACATCCAGAATCAAAACATTTAAATCTTGTTGGGTTTTTATGTAATCCAGATAGCCATTGTTTATTTTTTCTAAATACTCAGCGGGAATTTCTTGTTCATAATTTCTTCCACGACGCTTAATGTTTTGCAACAACCGTTCGGTATTTTGATACAAATAGATGTACAAATCAGGTTTTGGAATTTCTTTATAAATAATGTCGAAAAGTGTTTTGTACAATCTAAATTCGTCTTCGGCAAGCGTTACTTTTGCAAAAATGAGTGATTTGAAAATATGATAATCCGCTACAATAAAATCTTTAAACAAGTCAAATTGCGCCAAATCATCCGAAATTTGCTGGTATCTATCGGCTAAAAATGACATTTCCAACGGAAAAGCATAGCGGTTTTGGTCTTTATAAAATTTGGGTAAAAATGGATTGTCTGCAAATCGCTCCAAAACGGTTTTCGCATTAAAATCTTCAGATATTTTGTTAGTCAACGTAGTTTTTCCAGCACCTATATTTCCTTCTATGGCAATGTAATTAAAGGTGTCTAATTTTATTTTGCTTAATGGTGATGCAATTTTTTCTTTTTTCTCACAACGAGTTGCATCTGGACAAGAATTCAAAAGTTCTTTTACAGATTGATGTAATACAGGATGTTTCCAACTAGAAGCAATTTCTAACATGGGCATTAATACAAACAATCGTTCTTGTAAAAGTTTATGTGGTATTATTAAATTTTCACTTTCAATAATGTCATCATCAAAGGCAATAATATCAATATCAATAGGTCTTGCCTCGTACTGAAGACTTTCATTTTTTATTCGACCAAGCTTTTTCTCAATTTTCAAACAGCTTTTCAAAATACGTTGTGCATTTTTAGAACTGTGAAGTAGTAGGACGCAATTATAAAACGAGTCGCTCTCAAATCCCCAAGATTCTGATTCGTAAACAGATGATATTTTTACAACCGTACCCACTTCGTGATGCAACAAATGGATGCATTGCTCAATATTTTCAAGACGATTTCCTTGATTGCTGCCTAAAGAAAGTATGATTTGGTGTTGCTTACTCATAATTGGCAAAATAACTAAAACATTTTTAGAATTGAAGTATATTTGTAGCTTGTGTTGATAACTATTTTTGTGTTAAATTTAAACCCATTTTTGTAACAAATTAGGAGTAAAGTTAACTAATAAAGAAAAAGAATAACTATGAGATTTTTAGGAAATGTATTAGCCACTATTGTTGGTTTGTTTGTTTTTATTATGATTTGCTTTTTTGGATTGCTGCTAATTGGCGCACTTTTTGGAAGCGGAGACGATACTGTTCAAGTCAAAAGTAATTCGGTTATCGAACTCGATCTATCTGAAATAAGTTTAGACTATGCCGGTAAAGTTAATTTTAAAGATTTTGATTTTTTTAAAGCCGAACACAATGGTGTTACCGATGTAATCAAAGCTATTGAGTATGCAAAAACAGATGATAAAATAAAAGGAATATCAATTTTGAATAATTTTTCAAATCTTGGAATGGCGCAAACTAAAGCCGTACGTGATGCTTTGGAAGATTTTAAAAAGTCTGGAAAATTTGTCTATTCATATGCCAACACGTACTCGCAGCGCGATTATTATTTAAATTCAGTTGCCAATAAAATTTATATAAATCCTGTGGGAGAATTTGAATTTAAAGGTTTAGCTGCCGAAATCATGTTTTTTAAAGATTTTCAAGAAAAGTCGGGATTGAAAGTTGAGGTAATTCGTCACGGAAAATACAAAAGTGCGGTAGAACCATTTTTGGATAATAAAATGAGCGACGCCAATAGAGAACAAACTACGGCATTGTTAAATTCAATTTGGAACAATGTAGTAGGTGAGATTTCTAAAAGCAGAAACATTTCGGTAAACAGATTGAATGAAATCGCAGACGGATTGCTAGCTCGAACACCACAGATGGCTAAAAGTTGGAATTTGGTCGATAAAGTTGCTTATGAAGACGCCTATCATTTTGATATAAAAAGAGCTTTAAAAATTGATGGAGACAAGGAATACGATAAGGTAAAAATTGAAGATTATGCCGAAAAAGTAGCAACCAATTCGATCGATTTTGATGCGAAAGATAAAATTGCAATCATTTATGCGCAAGGCGAGATTCAAAGCGGTGAAGGCGATGTAAACGTTATTGCCGAAGGCGCTATGAGACGTTCGTTACAACAAGCAAGAAAAGACAAAAATGTTAAAGCTATTGTATTGCGTATTGACAGTCCGGGTGGCAATGCGTTGACTTCAGAACTTATTTTAAGAGAAGTTGAATTGACTAAAAAAGTAAAACCTATTGTTGTTTCGATGGGTAATTATGCTGCTTCTGGCGGCTATTATATCGCTTGTAATGCCAATAAGATATTCGCTGAAGCCAATACAATTACAGGTTCAATAGGGGTTTTCGGAATGTTGCCTAATTTTACTCAAGCAGCCAATAAGCTTGGAATTTCTACTGAAGTTGTGAAAACTCACAACAATTCACTTGGGTTTTCACCTTTTACGCCATTGGACGCCAATACTAGAGCTTTCGCTCAAGAAGGCGTTGAGCAAGTATATGCAACGTTTGTAAATCGTGTAGTTTCGGGAAGAAAAATGAATTACGAGCAAGTTGATGCTGTGGGTCAAGGAAGAGTTTGGAGCGGTAGTGATGCCTTGAAAATTGGATTAATTGATGCTATTGGCGGAATGGATGATGCTATTAAGGAAGCTGCTAAATTGGGGAAAACCAAAAAATACCGCACACAAGATTATCCAGAATTTGAAAAAGATTTCAACGATATTTTAGAGAATTTCGGTATGGTTCAAACTAAAGAGCAGTTGCTCAAAGAAGAACTTGGAAGCGAGAATTATCAAATTCTTCAAAAAATAAAACAAGCCGCAACCCAGAAAGGCGTTCAAGCTAAAATGAGTTACGACATAAAAATTAAATAAAGTAAAATCATTTTTTTAAAATCCGTTGTACAGCAACGGATTTTTTTTATTCGCCTTAGTATTGAATTTATATAACATTTTGTGAAAATTTTACAAGCAAGCCACATTCTAAATTATTAGATTTGTAGTACGTATGTTAAATTCTAACAAGAATTTTTTCAAAAAATAGTTAAAGTTATGATTAAGAAAATTTTAAAAATCGTTGGAATAGTGTTTTTACTTTTAATAGTAGCTGCATTTGCCATTCCATATTTATTTGAAGACCAAATAAAAGCTAAAATTGCCAAATCCATTAACGAGAATGTAGATGCCAAAGTTGCTTTTGCCGACGCTGATTTGAGTTTGTTTAAAAGTTTTCCACAAGCCAATGTCTCTATTGCTAAACTCTCTATAATCAACAAAGCGCCTTTTGAAGGTGATACCTTGGTTTCGTTTGAAGAATTGAATTTAAAGATGTCTATTAAAGAACTTTTTAAAGGAGATAACGAACCTATAAATATCGAGTCGTTCGCTTCTAAAAACGGATTAATCAATATTATTTTCAATAAAGACGGTATCGGAAATTATGATATTGCACTCAAAAATCAAGAATCTAAACCTGATGATGGCAAAAGCAAACCTTTAGCTTTAAAAATCAATGAGTATGAAATAGAAAATTTTAAATTTCAATACTACGATGAATCGTCTAAAATGAAAATGGTTTTAGACAGTTTAAATCATACTGGAACAGGCGATTTTGCTAATGATGTTTTAGATCTAGATACCAAGACTACCGCCACGGTTTCGTTGGATATGGATAAGGTAAATTACATGAATAAAGTAAAATTATCTTTAGATGCAATTTTAGGAATTGATTTAAAAAACAGCAAATATACCTTTAAAGATAATGTGGCTAAAATAAATGAGTTGCCTTTAAAATTTAATGGTTTTATTCAAATTTTAGAAGCGGGTCAACAATATGATTTGACTTTTAACACACCAACTTCATCGTTTAAGAACTTTTTGGGTTTGATTCCATCTGCGTATTCAAGTCAATTGGATAATGTAAAAACTACAGGTGATTTTACTGTAAAAGGTTTTGCCAAAGGAATGTATACCGATACAACCATTCCCAAATTTAATATAGAAATAGCGTCTAATAATGCCTCGTTTCAATATCCTAATTTGCCAAAGTCAGTGCAAAATATAATTATCGATACCAAAATAATCAATGAAACTGGTGTGATGAACGATACTTATGTAAATTTAGATAAACTTTCTTTTTCTATAGATCAAGATGTTTTTAATGCTAAAGCAACAATAAAAAATATTGCTGAAAATGCTTTGGTTGATGCTGCTTTAAAAGGAACTGTTAATCTTGGAAACCTTTCGAAAGCCTATCCAATTAAACTTGAAAAGCCGTTGTCGGGAATATTAAAAGCGGATGTTACAACTAAATTCGATATGAAATCGGTAGAAAATTCGCAGTACGAAAACATCAACAATGCTGGAAATCTAAATTTAACAGGATTTAAATATGTCGATGAAAACGGAAAAGCCATGAACATCAATTCGGCCGTAATTGCTTTTAATCCAAGTCGGGTAAACTTGCAAGAATTTAAAGCTACAACAGGAAAAACCGATTTGAATGTTACCGGAGTTTTAGACAACTTTTACGGATTTGTATTTAGAAATCAAGAGTTGAAAGGAGATTTTAAATTGAATTCCAATCAAATTGCGGTTGATGATTTCATGACTACATCGGAACCAGCAACCAAAACCGAAGCGGCAAAACCTACCGAAGGTATGAAAATTCCTGCTTTTTTGAATTGTACGCTTACCGCTGCTGCCAATACAGTCTTGTATGATAATTTAACCCTTAAAAATGTTTCTGGTAAATTAATTGTAAGAGATCAAAAAGTAACGCTGGAAAATGTGAAGTCGAGTATTTTTGGAGGTCAAATTGGTTTGACAGGTGATGTTTCTACCAAAGAAAAAACGCCAAAATTCAACATGAATTTAAACTTAAATCAAGTGGATATTGCGCAATCGTTCACGCAATTGGATATGTTGAAAAAAATTGCTCCAATTGCCGGAATTATCAACGGAAAACTGAATTCTACCATCAAACTGTCAGGTAATTTAGATGCCAAAGAAATGACACCTGATTTGAAAACTCTAACAGGCGACTTACTCGGACAGCTGCTTTCTACCACTGTTAATTCTAGTAATTCAACATTGCTTACAGCGTTAACGAGCAACATAAAATTTTTAGATTTAAAGAAAATAAATCTTAACGATTTGAAAGCTGCCGTGACTTTTAAAGATGGTAAAGTAAACGTAAAACCATTTGACATTAAATACCAAGATATTAAAGTGAATGTTGGTGGTACGCACGGATTCGACCAAAGTATGAATTACACCTTAAAATTTGATGTTCCAGCCAAATATTTAGGAACCGAAGCCAATGCTTTGATTGCTAAGTTAAGTCCTGCCGATGCCAGTAAGTTGCAAAGTATTCCTATAAACGCGATGTTAGCAGGAACTTTTACGCAGCCTAAAATAACAACAGATATTAAAGCGGCAACTACTACGATGGTTAATGCTTTGGTTAAGCAGCAAAAAGAACGATTAATTGGCAAAGGAACTTCGGCATTAACCGATTTAATCAATAAAAATAAAAAACCGAGTGATACTTCAAAGACGGCAACGCCAGCTACTAAAGAAGAAGTTAAAACTAAGGCTAAAGATTTAATTAATGGTTTGTTGAAGAAGAAAGAAAAACCAGCGCCAACGAGTACGACGCCTTAAAGTATAAAAAATCCAAACTGTACTAAGTTTGGATTTTTTTTATATATTTATAAAATCAATCAATAGTAATTATGAGAAAAATAATAGGTATTTTTTTGCTGTTCGTGGGTACAATGTACGCTCAAAACAATATAATAAATTACAGTCAACTCAAGATTAATAATGTACTGTTAGACGCAAGTAAAAACACCATTTTAACTTCTTTAGCAATTAAAGAATTACCAATAGCATATGTTTCTGAGTTAACGAATGAAAAGTACAATAAATATGTTCATAATCGTAACGATTTCTATTTTTCAGGCGATAAATTAGTTGATTTTTCATTAAACGATTCAACTTATTACTTTATTAGTTCAAGTATAAAGATAGGTGCAAATATCACTAATTTGGCATCTGCATATCCACTTTCCTATTCGAATAGAGAGGTTAAAAATGGATTAGGGTTTGTAATCATAAATCTACAATTGAATTCTGGAGTTGCTGCAGATGAATTTATAGTCATCAATTATAATTCGGCTGATGTCATAACTTCTATACATTTATCAGAGTTTTAAACGTTGTAGAAATTATTTTATTTGAATTCAAGTAATCCATAAAAAAAATCCAAACTTATTACAGTTTGGATTTTTTTTAATCATTTAATACAAAAATATTTTATTATACGATATCTAACGTTTTGGCTTTATTTACCAAGTCAACCAAGTTGGTTACATTAAGTTTTTGAAGCAATCGCAGTTTGTAAGTTGAAATTGTTTTTTCGTTAAGTCCTAAAATTTTAGAGACTTCGTTGTTTTTTTTACCATCACACAGGTAGCGTAATACTTCAATTTCTCTGTTAGATAACTTGCGGTACAAGCGTTCGCTTTTGTTTTGTTTGGATATTAAGGCTAAATTTTTCTTGATACTGTCACTCATCATTACCAAACCTTGGTGTACTCTTATAATTGTAGTTCCGAGTGTTTCTAGTTTTGATGATTTGTGTACATATCCAGAAACTCCTGATTTTATTGCATTTGGAGCATAAATTTGCTCGTTAAGACTTGTGAAAACTAATACTTTGGTGTTTGGAAAATTTTTGATAATGGCTTTGAGTTCGTAGATACTTTTTAAACCGTCTAACTCTAAGTCTATAACTAAAACATTTATTTCCTTGTTTCTAAGTGCGTCAGGAACCATAAAAAAACTTCCAACGTTAGATACTACGCTTATTTCTGGATGGTCTTTAAAATAGGACTTTACACCAAAATGCACAACTGGATAATTATCGGCTAGACAAACGTTTATCATAATTTTAAATTTTAGTAGAAACTATTCTAAATAATTGTAAAGTTAATAAAAATTTGTAAACAATTGTTAATCAATTGTAGTATTTATCTAAAATTATTTGGAATCTCACAAACTGGTATAGCCTTCATCTTGTGTTGGTTGATGCTATTTAAGCGGGTATAAATGGCGAAAACTTCATGCTCTCTTCCAGAAAATTGTGCTGTTGTACTTCCTTTTTCACTTTCTAGCATTGCCCATTCTAGTTCGTCGTAACTCGCACCAAGTTGGTCTTCATCGCTTCGGTTGTCGCCAAATAATCCGTCTGTTGGCGCCGCTTCAAGTATGCTGTCAGGAATTTTTAAATACGTTCCAAGCGCATAAACATCACTTTTCATCAGGTCGGCAATTGGGCTTACATCAACGCCACCATCACCATATTTGGTATAAAAACCTACGCCGAAATCTTCAACTTTATTTCCGGTTCCAGCTACTAGATAACCGTGAATTCCGGCAAAATAATATAAAGTTGTCATGCGCAATCGTGCTCGTGTGTTAGCCAACGACAGGTTGTACTTGGCTTGGTCATCGTACGTTGGCATTGCACTTTTGAACGATTCGTATGTTGGTGTTAAATCGGCCTGTATTGTTGATACATTACTAAAGCGCTCCATCAATTGGTTGATGTGTTCGCGACCACGACTAACCTGATTTTCCGCTTGATGAATAGGCATTTCTACACACAACGTTGGAAAGCCAGTTTGCGCACAAAGTGTTGAGGTTACTGCCGAATCAACACCACCAGAAATTCCGATAACAAAACCAGTTACTTTTGACTGTTTGGCATACGTCTTTAACCAATCTACAATCCAATCGTTTACTTTCTCTACCGCAATTGTACTAGTTTTTTTCATAACAGTTGGTATAATTAAAAATTCGTAATGTATCTTTGCCAAAAATAATAATTTAAAATTAAATTCGTTCTAGTTTATCTAGCAATTTCAAGGTTTTAATAGTTGTTGAACTAAGGTTTGTCAAGTTTTTAGTTTTGTTTCAAGTACAGGAATAAGTGTTATTTCGAGTAATTATTTAATAAAATGCAACAAGATAATTTCAAAAACTCGCAATGCTATTGATAATACATTGGATTGATGCAAAACAAAAATGATTCAAAAAAGATAGTCTAGATTTCCGCTAAAAATAATTCAAACACATGAAGAAAATACTGTTATTGGTTTTAAGCGTTCTGATAATTTCTTGCGATAAAAAATCCAAAATCGAACGTGAAGTAGAAGAAATTCCTGTCGAAATGAAAGTAACTCGTTTTGATCAAGCATTTTTTGAAGCCCAACCAACCGATTTGCCCAAGCTTAAAACAGCATATCCTTTTTTCTTTGACGAAGGTACACCCGATGCGTATTGGATTGAAAAAATGCAAAATCCAGATTGGCGTGGTTTGTACAAAGAATCGCAAAAAAAGTTTAAAGATTTTAGTGCGCAACAAACCGAGATTGAGGCACTTTTTAAACACATAAAATATTATTTCCCGCAAGTAATAACGCCGCAAGTTTACACCCTAATAGCCAATGTTGATCCCAATAGTAAAGCCATATATGCTAATGATAAGTTGCTTATTGCATTAGAATTGTATTTGGGAAAAGATTGTCAATATTATCAGCCGTTTCCAGCTTATCAAAAAGCTAATTTTGAACCAAGACAAATGTTGCCCGACGTGGTTCAGAGTTTTGCATTTGGTGTAATTCCTCCGCCAAAAGATAACACATTCATGTCGCAGATGATTTATGCAGGTAAAGAGTTGTATCTGAAAGATATCTTGCTTCCCGACTATACTGATGCTGAAAAAATAGGATATACTGAGGATCAAATAAAATTCAGTCAAGAAAATGAACAGTACATTTGGACCCAATTTGTAAACGAAAATCTGTTGTTTAGTTCCGATTCCAAATTGGCAAATCGTTTTATTAATGTGGCGCCGTTTTCAAAATTTTACTTAGAAATAGACAACGAAACACCAGGTAGAATAGGTCAGTGGATTGGTTGGCAAATTGTACGATCGTTTATGGAAAATAATCCAGAAGTGGCAATCAAGGATTTACTAAAAATGGATGCCAAAGAATTATTTGAAAAATCAAAATACAAACCCAAAAAATAATGAGCACAATTACATCAGAAATAAAATTTCTAGTAGAACTAGACGAAAATAGAGTTCCCGAAAAATTAACTTGGACAGCGCAAGATGGCGGAGTTCAGTTGGAAGAAGCAAAAGCTATGTTGCTTTCTATTTGGGATGGCAAAGCGCAAGAAACATTGCGAATTGATTTATGGACAAAAGAAATGCCAGTAGATGAAATGAAAATCTTTTTTCATCAAACATTGGTGGCAATGGCCGATACTTTTCAGCGTGCTACTCAAGACGAGAAAATGGCCGATACCATGCGCGATTTTTGCGATTATTTTGCCGAAAAATTAGAATTGAAAAAATAAGTTTAAAATAAAAGCAGCCTAAAGGGTTGCTTTTTAATTTTTATATAATATACTAATCAACACTATTCCTAGTATTGCTGTACTTTTAAATAGTACCGTTTGACGAAAAGTGCAATCGTTTTTAAAGGATTCAAAAAAAGTGTTTTTGTTTTTAACTTTTGTAAAAATTGTTATAGCCAAAAAAAAGATAGCAAAAACGCCCAATGCTAGATAGCGAATTGTAGTCAAGCTCATTGTAATGCTTAAGTTCTTAGCTAATGGAAATGAGATGTTAAACAGAATTATCAAGATAATGTAGGCAAAATCTTTATGCCACTCTTTTTTAAATTCAATCATAATTGTAAAAGTAAGTGCTCAAATGTAATGTTAATTTATTTTACGAGTCTTTTTTTATACATTTTAAATGAATTGCTGTTGACTATATTCTGTTATATTTGCGGTCATATATTTCCAAATGAAAAGAAGTTTTTGTCTATTGGTGTTGCTATGTTTTTCAGTTTTTGGTCAAACTCCGGAAACCCATTTTGATGTTGAAGCCAATTTTTTAAGAGGAAATGTTTTAGCCCATACCGACAAACTGAATCATCTCATAACAGGCCATCCCGAAGGAATAATGGTTAGTTTTTCTAAAAAAACGACTGGTGAAAACGACTGGGAAAAATTATATAATTATCCTGATTATGGCGTCTATTTTTTACACCAAGATTTTAAAAATCAAATTTTAGGAAAGAACTACGCAGTCGGTTTACATTACAATTTTTATTTTTTACACCGAAACCTTCAGTTTAAAATTGCAACCGGAATTGCAGCAACAACCAATCCATACGACAAAGAAACAAATAGTAAAAATAACGCATTTGGTTCCAAATTCATGTCTAATATCAATATGGGTTTGGCCTATAAAAAAACAAACCTTCTTGGGAATTTTGGATTAGAAACGGGTTTACTTTTCACTCATTATTCCAATGGTCGTACAAAATCTCCAAACAGCGGTATAAATACCTACAACATCAGTCTTGGTATTAATTACAGTATTGAAGATGCTCCAATTAAGCAACTTGATACTACCAAAAGCGTTGTCAAATTCACCGAACCACTTCGGTACACTATTGTATTTCGTGGCGGTGTAAATGAAAGTTCAGTAGTTAATAGTGGGCAACATCCATTTTATCATATTGGATTTTTTGTCGACAAACGTATTTCTAGAAAAAGTGCTTTGCAACTAGGAACCGAATTGTTTTTGTCGCAGTACAATAAAGATTTTATCAAATACCAATCGGTTGCTTATCCTAATGA
Source organism: Flavobacterium sp. SP2 (assembly GCF_057626655.1). NCBI lineage: Bacteria > Pseudomonadati > Bacteroidota > Flavobacteriia > Flavobacteriales > Flavobacteriaceae > Flavobacterium > Flavobacterium solicola. Next base: position 117,866 of record NZ_JBVHBT010000006.1, on the reverse strand, counting down.
AAACCTAGATCCAAATACCGATTATAAACGAGCTGGACTATTTATAGGTCATGAGTTGTTTATCAACAAGCTGTCGTTCGAAGCTCAAGTAGGATATTACATATATCAACCGTACAAGTTTGACATCCCTATATACGACCGATTGGGATTGAAGTACTACATCAATAAAAAAGTATTTACTGGAGTTTCTTTAAAAACCCATTTGTTTTTAGCAGAAGCCCTGGAATTTGTAATAGGCATAAGATTATAATTATGAAGTCAAATAAAACACTACTGCTTTTGGTTCTCCTTTTTATGATAGTTGGATGCGAAAAACCATCCGATTGCATTACCGCTTCAGGAACTACTATAACTCAAGAAGTGGCCGTTACACCTTTTAATGTTGTAAAAGTTAATGCTGGAATAGAATTGATTATTACCGAAGGCGAAACGTACAGTGTTACGGTAGAAACTGGAGACAACTTAATGCCCGATATTGAAGTAAAACAATCAGATTCAATACTGTCGATAAAAGACAATACCACCTGCAACTGGGTGCGAAAATACGGTCAAACCAAAGTTTTCATCACCGCACCTAACCTTATCGAAATTTATTCTAAAACCGAAAAAGATATTTCCTCTAACGGAGTTTTAACCTATCCAATATTGCGTTTGTATGCTTTGGACTCTGATGCTGACGGTATTCCAGGCGCAGGAACCAACGATTTTCATCTCCAAATTAACAACATGCAATTGGTAATCGAGACCAACAACATAGCACGTTTTTATATTTCTGGACAAACCAACGAAGCCTTGCTGAATTGCTACGAAGGCGATTCGCGCATAGAAGCAGGAAATTTAACAGCTCAAAACATCAAGATTTTTCATCGCGGTTCCAATGATATGATTGTTAGGCCAATTCAAAGTATTACCGGAAAAATGGTAAGTACTGGCAATGTAATACTCAAAAATAATCCGCCAATTGTCAACGTTCAAGAGTTGTACCAAGGTCGTGTTATTTATAATTAGAAGCTATTCCTGCTATCCGTTCAAGTTGGCTGGTAAAATTCTATTTTTCTACGAGCCAAAATGTGCTTCCGTTGGTCGCAATTTTCGCTCAAGAAAAAGTATAATTTTCCTGCGCCAAGCTTTTCACTACTATCAGTGCTAAGCCAACACAAGAAGTAATTGCTTATTTTTTAGTCATTTCTCTAAAAACGGCTTCAAGATTTTTATTCTTTTGATTCAATTGAAGTGTTTTCAAGCCATTGTCATGAGCAAAATCAAATACTGCAGGACGCATGTCTTTGTCGCTTTCAAAAGTCAATTCCCAAGTCATGTCGTGTGTATTTTTCCAAGATTTTAAATGCGGAATTCGTTTTATCGCTTCTTCCTCAATTTTATAGTCAAATTCCACTTCAATAACTTGTTCTTTAGTTTCCGAAAATATTTTATCCAATTTCTTGTCGGTCACAATTTTGCCTTCGTTTATAATAATCACGCGGTCGCAAATAGCCTCAACTTCTTGCATAATGTGTGTAGATAAAAAAACCGTTTTATCAACGCCAATATTCCGAATCAAATCACGAATTTCTACCAACTGATTCGGATCTAAACCTGTAGTAGGTTCGTCCAAAATTAAAACATCTGGATTGTGTAACAAAGCCGACGCCAAGCCAACTCGCTGGCGATAGCCTTTAGAAAGCTGACTAATTTTTTTATGACTTTCTGGCGATAATCCAGTAAGTTGAATTACTTCTTCAATTCTAGATTTAGCAACTTTATATACATCGGCATTAAAAGCCAAATATTCTCGAACATACAAATCCAAATACAACGGATTGTGCTCAGCTAAATAACCCACCGAAAGTTGTACCGCTTTTTGATTCTCACCTACATCATGTCCATTTACAATCGCAGCTCCAGAATCAGAAGTTATATAGGTTGTTAAAATTTTCATCAATGTTGATTTTCCTGCGCCATTCGGACCAAGAAAACCTACAATTTCACCTTTTTGAACAGAAAATGAAACATTGTCCAACGCCTTTTGAGCGCCATAATTTTTTGAAATATTTTTAACTTCTATCGACATAACTTTGTATTTGTAGCAAATGTAAACAGAAATTTCATTGCTTTAGTATTTTTCTGTTCCGATTAACTTTCTTTTTTATTCAAAATTAGATTTCTATATTTACCACTATTATCCTTCAATTCAACAAATTTTTAAAAAATGAAAAAGTATCACATTGTAGTTTTGTTTTTGACGTTTCTTACGCAAGCACAGAAAAAAGTCGCCATTCAAAGCGAGGAAGTAATTCGAATTGAAACCGAATTGGCTTCAGATAAAATGCAAGGAAGAGCCTTGTTTTCACCTGGTATAGACTTAGCTTCGGCATTTATCGAAAAAGAATTTGCTAAAGTTGGATTGGCTTTTTACGGCGATTTAAAAAATTACCGACAAGAGTTTACAGTCAAAAATAAAGCAGCCAACAATGTAATTGGTATTTTACCAGGAAAATCTAAAGCCAACGAATACGTTATTTTTTCAGCACATTACGATCATTTAGGAATGGTAGAATCTGGAGCCGACAAAGTGTACAATGGTGCTAACGATGATGCATCGGGAGTTACCGCAGTGATTACGCTAGCCAATTATTTCAAACAATTAGATGCTAACGAACGAACTCTAATTTTTGTAGCTTTTACAGGTGAAGAAGTCGGCGGATTTGGATCAGGATTTTTCTCTAAAAGCATCGATCCAGACAGTGTTATTGCCATGTTCAACATTGAAATGATTGGTACTGAAAGCAAATGGGGCAAAAACTCTTGTTACATTACAGGATTCGAAAAATCTGATTTTGGTCTTATTTTGCAAAGAAATTTAAAAGGTTCTACGTTCAATTTTTACGAAGATCCTTATCCGGCAGAACAACTTTTTTATAGATCAGACAACGCGCGTTTGGCAGCATTAGGCGTTCCTGCACATACTATTTCAACTTCCAAAATGGATTCAGAAGCCAATTATCATAAACTTTCTGATGAGGTTGCAACGCTAGACTTAGAAAATATGACGCAAGTAATCAAGTCGATCGCAATTAGTTCAGAAAGTATCATCAAAGGTGTAGATACACCAACACGAGTAAAAAAGTTACGAGGAAACTAAGAAATACGAAAACGTTAGCGTAAATATTTTTACTTAATTTTATAATTGTTACATTATATTTTCTAAATTAGCCGAATACAAAAACACAAAATGGTTCACACTGCAACTTATTATAACAATTCATTTTATTTTTTCTGGAAACAGAAAGGGATTGTCATATAGTTGTTTGTCAGAAATTAAATTCACTAACTAAAAGATACAATCCCGATGCAAATCGGGATTTTTTTTTTGATATAAATTATGGATACCGAAAATATAAAAATAGCCATTCAAGGAATCAAAGGCTCGTTTCACCATCAAGTAGCGCAGGAATATTTTGAGCGTGAAAACGATTTGGACGAATGCATGTCGTTTGACGAATTGGTAAAATCGCTGGTAGAAAATAAATCCGATAAAGGCGTTATGGCTTTGGAGAATTCAATTGCGGGTTCAATAATTCCGAATTATGCATTGATTGACCGAAATAATCTTCACATAATAGGCGAACATTATCTAGATATTCACATGAACTTGATGGTTTTAAAAGGTCAGAAAATTGAGGATATTACCGAAGTGCATTCGCATCCAATTGCTTTATTGCAATGTGCCGTTTTTTTTAGCAACTATCCGCACATTAAATTGGTAGAAAGTGGCGATACTGCCGAAACCGCTCGCAGAATTCAAGAACAACAACTTCTAGGAATTGGTGCTGTTGCGGCTCCTATTGCGGCAAAGTTATACGATTTGGAAATTCTTGCCGCCGGAATTCATACGGTGCAAAGTAATAAAACCCGATTTGTTGTAGTAAAAACCCAAAATAAAGAGTTGCCGAAGGAACAGATAAACAAAGCTTCAGTAAAATTTGAATTGGACGATACTGCTGGAAGTTTAGCTACAGTTTTGAATGTGATGAACAATTGCAAATTAAACCTAACCAAAATCCAGTCGATGCCAATCATAGAAACACCTTTTCAATATTCTTTTTTTGTAGATGTAATTTTTGAAAAATACAAACATTACGAAAAAGCTAAAAAGATTTTAGAATTAATGACAACGCATTTTAAAGTCCTTGGCGAATACAAAAACGGAAGACAATAACAAAAAACAATTGCAATAACAAAAATCAATAAATACGAAGTATTCTAAAATTGAAATTTGTAATTGAAATTGACATTGAATTTTATGATAATGATACAAACAGCAAACCGATTACATTCAGTAGAGGAATACTATTTTTCTAGAAAGCTCCGTGAAGTACGCCAGTTAATTTCGGAAGGAAAACCTATAATCAATATGGGAATTGGAAGTCCCGATTTGGCTCCAGACGCATCGGTACTTGAAGCCATTCAGAAAGCATTATTTGACGAAAAAGCCCACGAGTATCAAAGTTATCAAGGTTTGCCCGAACTTAGAAAAGGAATGGCCGATTTTTATCAAAACCAATTTGGTGTTGCTTTGGATTTTAATTCAGAAGTGCTTCCGTTAATGGGTTCAAAAGAAGGCATAATGCACATTTCGCTTGCTTTTTTAAACGAAGGTGATGAAGTTTTAATTCCAAATCCAGGTTATCCTACCTATGCTTCGGTAACCGAATTGGTTCAGGCAAAAGCGGTTTATTACAATTTGACTGCTGCTACCAATTGGTTTCCCGATTTTGATGCATTAGAAAATACCGATTTGTCAAAGGTGAAATTAATGTGGGTTTCCTATCCGCACATGCCAACTGGAGCCAACGGAAATTTGGAAGTATTTGAAAAACTGATTGCATTTGGGAAAAAGCATCAAATTTTGATTGTAAATGATAATCCGTACAGTTTTGTTTTAAACGACAATCCGATTTCAATTTTGCAAGTTGATGGCGCAAAAGACATTGCTTTAGAATTAAATTCGTTGTCTAAAACCTTCAATATGGCAGGTTGGCGCGTTGGAATGGTTTTAGGAAATGCTACGTTGATTGATGCCATTTTAAAAGTAAAAAGCAATATGGATAGCGGTATGTTTTACGGCATTCAGAAAGGTGCAATTGAAGCATTAAAGTTAGGAAAAGAATGGTTTGAAAGTCAAAATGAAATTTATAACAAACGCAGAAATTTAATTTTCAAGTTAGCAGAAAAACTCAATTGCACTTTCGATAAAAATAGCGTCGGATTATTTGTCTGGGCGAAACTTCCGGCGGACATCTCATCTGCGGAAGCATTTATTGATCAATTACTAATAGAGCAACATCTATTTTTAACACCAGGAACAATTTTTGGCAGCAATGGTGAAGGTTACATTCGGTTTTCACTTTGTGTTACCGAAGAAAAAATTCAAGAAGCGATTGCCAGATTTACAAATTAAAAATTACAAATTAAGAAAATAGAATTCTTTAAAAAACAATAACTTTACACAAGATATAACGCTATGGAAATTACAAGTGAAAATAAAAAATGGTTGGATGATTTCAAATTAAGTCATCCGTTGGTAATTGCCGGACCTTGCAGTGCAGAAACCGAAGAACAGGTTTTGAAAATTGCACATGAACTGAAAGATTCTGACGTGTCGATTTTTCGCGCCGGAATTTGGAAACCAAGAACACGACCGGGAGGATTTGAAGGTGTTGGCGCCATTGGACTAAAATGGTTACAAAAAGCCAAAACCGAAACTGGATTATTAATGGCGACCGAAGTTGCCAACGCAGCACACGTAAAACTGGCTTTGGAACATGATATTGATGTTTTATGGATTGGCGCTAGAACAACGGTAAACCCATTTGCAGTTCAGGAAATTGCCGATGCTTTGGCTGGAACAGATAAAATTGTATTAGTAAAAAATCCTGTAAATCCAGATTTGGCTTTATGGATTGGCGGTGTTGAACGATTGTATAATGCTGGAATAAAAAAACTTGGTGTAATTCATAGAGGATTTTCAACCTACGAAAAAACGAAATACAGAAACATCCCCGAATGGCAAATTGCCATTGAATTGCAAAGTCGTTTTCCTGATTTACCTTTAATTATCGATCCGTCACACATTACTGGTCGTCGCGATATGATTCAGGAAGTGTCTCAGCAGGCATTGGATTTGAATTACGATGGGCTAATTATAGAAACCCATACCGATCCTGATAATGCATGGAGCGATGCGGCACAGCAAGTTACGCCAACGGTTTTGAAACAAATTTTTGAAGATTTAAAAGTTAAAAAACGTACTACTGAAGAAGACGATTACAATACCGAAATGATTAAACTTCGTGCCAATATTGATATCGCAGATAGTAAATTATTAGAGATTTTAGGCAACAGAATGAAAGTAGCCGAGCAAATAGGCGCTTTAAAGAAAGCCAAAAATGTAGCGGTTTTACAAAACAAGCGTTGGAATGAAATTCTGGGAAAGATGATCTTGGACGGCGAAGAGAAAGGACTGAGCGAAGAATTTATACTTAGAATTTTCAAAGCAATTCACCAAGAAAGTATCAGTCATCAGGAAAAAGTTATAAACGGATAGCTAATTGCTTTACAACTAAATGTATCAAAATAAATTTTTAAAAATAAAAATTAAAACCTACAATTCTTTTGTAGGTTTTTTTGTATTATTACCAAGTTTTAAAACCCAACCTAATTTATTTTAAATGAAAAAATTAATCCTAAATTTTGCCTTTTTTATTTTATGCGCTTCTTCGATGAACGCTCAAAATAAAATTGACAAGATTGACGTCTCTTATGGCGAAGAAATTACCGATGACAAAGGTAAAATTGTCAAAATTATTGGTGAAGCCAATAACAAAATTTACACATTAGTATTAAAAGGAAAAGATAATTATTTTTTAAAAATTTTCGATTCTAAAGCGATGAAACAAGTTTCGCTAAACCCAATTGTTTTTCCTGAAATCAAAGACAAAGAACTAGAATTTGAAGAAATTGTTTTACTTGGCGACAAGCTTTATGCAATTGGAAGCGTGTATTACAGAAAAGATAAAACGTTTACCTTGGTTGGAATTCCAATTAGCGAATCGGGAGTTTTGAGTTCAAATTTTACAACACTTTTCGAATCGGTAGTTGCTAATAAATCGGACAGAGGTGGTTTTTATTTGAAAAATTCTCCAGACAACCGAATGCTATTAGTTATGCATACGGCCTTATTCGAAAAAGAAGATGCGATGAAGTATGAAATCAAGTTCTTTGATGAAATGCTTAAAATGGCTTTCGAAACCGAAGATAAGGTAACGTATGATGATAATAAAAAGGATTATCAATTTACCATTTCAGATTTTGATTTGAATAATAATGACGATATTTTCTTGGTTGTAAACGAAGGTTACCGCGATAAAAAGAAAAAAGAAAAAGTTGAAAAAATTGAGTTGCATTTGTTTAAAAAAGACAACAACTATAAAAAAGAAGTAGTAAAAGTAGATGTAATTGATAAAGAAATTATCAATTGTAAAATGCTTGCTACTAGCAAAAACACATTGCAATTGACCGGTTTTTACTCTAGCGTTCGCGAGAATGGAAAAGCCAACAAAGAATTGAAAGGTATTTATAACATAACTATCAAATTGTCTAACAACAATATTGAGAATGTAAAATTCAATGAATTTGATTATGAAACCAAAGTCAAATTATTAGGTGAACGACGCGCTAAAAAAGGTAAAGATGTAAAGCCATTGTATAACATTCACACCATTATTGAAAAAAATGATGGCGGATTAATTGTGCTTTCAGAATATCAAATGATTTATGTTGGACAAAAACAAGGTATTGGTCCGCTTGGATTACAACCAATTACCTATACTATGAACGAGGTTATCGTTACTTGTTTAAGTCCGGATGGTTCGTTGGAATGGAGTAATGTTGTAGCTAAAGAACAAAGTGCGACAATAACAGTTGCTTCTTTTAACTTTTTTGCTGGAAGCTCTAGCGGAAGTTTTAGTGTAGCTCTTGGATTGTCAATTCCTTTAGGAGTTATGGGTAAAGGTCCAGAATACTTAAGTATTATTCCAATTTACAGAAACGGTCAGTTGAATATTCTTTTTAATGATAATCCAAAGAATAAAGGTATTACCGATATCGAGGAAATCAAATCATTAGGAAATTATAACAATGCTGTACCAACCTTATTTGTATTTGACGATAAAGGAAAAATTACTAGAAAAGATCCAGAAGAAGTAATAAAAAACGAGTTGGTTTTAAGACCGGGTGTTTTTAATCGTAAATCAGAAATCGAATATTTAATCTATGCTTCGAGAAAGTCTAAAGATAAAATAGGAAGAATGATATTAAGAGATTAATTTCTTACAAAGGCTGTTTATTAGTTTAAACAGCCTTTTTTTTGTTTGTTAAAATCTAAAATCTAAAATCTAAAATCGTAAATTTGCTACATGACAGGAATCGTTTATAAATCTACAGGAAGTTGGTATACCGTAAAATCCGAAGCAGGAGACTTTATGGAATGTCGCATCAAAGGAAAATTCCGTATGAAAGGAATTAAAAGTACCAATCCAATTGCAGTTGGTGACGTTGTAGATTATGAATTAGATGAATCGTCAGATACAGTGACTGGTGTAATTCATAATATTCATGATCGTAAAAATTATATAGTTCGAAAATCGGTGAATTTATCGCATCAAATGCACATCATAGCATCCAATCTTGATTATGTTTTTTTATTGATAACCGTTCACAATCCGCCTACAACCTTTAATTTTATAGATCGATTTTTAGTTACAGCCGAAGCTTATGGTATCGAAACCATTTTGGTCTTTAATAAAATTGATACCTTAGATGATGTTACTTTAGACGAACAACTGTACATGCAACACGTGTATCAAGAAATTGGTTACAAGTGCCTGAGAGTTTCCTCTACTGAAGGAAAAGGAATAGACGAGTTAAAAAAATTGATGATTGGCAAAACCACTATGTTTTCTGGCCATTCGGGCGTTGGGAAATCTACATTAGTCAACGCAATGGAACCAACTTTGCATCTAAAAACCAAAACTATATCAGAGCAAAGTATGCAAGGACAGCACACTACAACATTTGCGGAAATGTACGACTTGAGTTTTGGAGCAAAAATTATTGATACACCAGGAATCAAAGGTTTCGGAATTGTTGATATGGAAAAAGAAGAAATAAGCGGTTATTTTCCAGAGTTTTTCAAATTGAAAGACCAATGTAAATTCAATAATTGTTTGCACAAAGAAGAACCAAAATGTGCTATTAAAGAAGCATTAGAAAAAGATAAAATTTCATGGACGCGCTATAATAGTTATCTAAAAATTCTCGAAGGCGACGATGATAATTACCGAACCGATATTTACAATGATGATCGAATTGCAAGTGATGAAACTAGAAATAAATAATTGTGAATTAAGAATTAGAAATTAAGAATTAAGAATTAAGAACTCACAATTCACCACTATCATGAAAGCAGTAATCCAAAGAGTTGTATCATCATCTGTAACCATCGATTCTAAAATTGTGGCCGAAATTCAACACGGACTGTTAGTTTTAATAGGTATTGAAGATACTGATAATCAAGAAGACATCAATTGGCTTACTTCTAAAATAGCAAATCTTCGCATTTTTGGTGATGCAAACGGCGTTATGAATTTATCTGTAAAAGATTGCGACGGCGATATGATAATCGTGAGTCAATTTACGTTGCATGCATTAACTAAAAAAGGAAATCGTCCAAGCTATATCAAAGCATCAAAACCTGAAATTGCCATTCCGCTTTACGAGAATTTTGTGGCACAAATGGAACTTGAAATGGGAAAAAAAGTGCAAACTGGACAATTTGGAGCCGACATGAAAGTAGCATTGGTAAACGATGGACCGGTTACTATAATAATTGACACAAAAAATAAAGAGTAAAGTACACTATTTATAGAAAAATTCTTATTTTTGGTAAAACCAACCAACATGAAGTCTCTCTTTTTCTTGTTCACATTGCTGTGCTTTAGTTTTTCGTCTCAGGCTCAAAACAGCAATTACGCAGCACTTGCTATACCTGCAAATCTTCAAGACAATGCCAACAGTATCATCAGGAATCAAATTGTGGATGTGACGATTGTATCGCAAAAAGAAATGGTGGTTAAAACCTCAAAAGTAATCACGGTTTTAAATTCTAAGGGTATTAATAATATTGATGCGAAACAATATTACAGCAATTCAGAAAAAATCCTTTCGATTCAAGCCACGATTTATAATGCTTTTGGTAAAGAAATTAAGAAAATCAAGAAAAGTGATTTTAAAGATCAAAGTGTGGCCGATGGTTTTTCGATGCTTACCGACGGACGATACCTCTTTTTAGAATATACGCCAAGTGCCTATCCGTTTACTGTAGCTTTTGAAAGTGAAGTAAAAACTCAAAATACGGCTTTTATTCCTAGTTGGAATATTGTTGATGATTATTTCGAAAGTGTTCAGAAATCAGAAATTACAGTTCATTATCCACCAGGTTTAGGATTTAAATACAAGGAAATTAATTTTGATGAAAAAGCGATAACTAAAACAGAACAAGCCAATATTATTTCTTTTATTGCAGAAAATATTGCAGCCGAAAAGCCCGAAGATTATGCACCATCGCCAGATAAAATCTTACCATCGGTAAAATTTGGATTGGAAAAGTTTTATCTTGAAGGTGTTGAAGGCACAGCCAAAACTTGGGAAGATTATGGTGCTTGGACTTACAATTCGTTGTTAAAAGATACGGAAGAACTTCCGATAGAATCTCAAAATAAAATCAAAGAACTTGTAGGAAACGAAACCAATCCGATAGAAAAAGCTAAAATTGTATACAAATATGTACAAGATAAAACGCGTTATGTTAGCATTCAATTGGGAATAGGAGGTTGGAAGCCCATGCTAGCCAAAGATGTAGATCGCCTAGGTTATGGCGATTGTAAAGCATTGACAAACTATACACGCGTATTGCTTCAAACTGTTGGAGTACCATCCTATTACACCGAAATTTATGGCGCAAGTGGCGTTAAAGATTTTCAAAAAGATTTTGTTGCCATGCAAGGGAATCACGTTATCTTGGCGATTCCAAATAACGATAAGCTCATTTTTTTAGAATGTACGAGTCAGACTTTACCCTTTGGTTTTCAAGGTGATTTTACAGATAATCGATATGCTTTATTGATAAAACCCGAGAAAGGAGAAATAGTTAAAACTAACGATTATTCAGAAAAAATCAGCTCGCAAATTACTAAAGGGAATTATACTTTTGATGCTGAAGGTTCGGTAATTGGAACTGCAAAAATTAAGTCCAGAGGTATTCAGTATGACAATGTGTACCTATTCGAAAGAAAATCCAAACAAGATGTTGATGAATATTATAAATCACATTTTTATTGGATTAACAATTTGAAATTAGATAAAATAAAGTTCAATAATAATAAGGATGAGGTTGAGTTTACAGAAGATTTGCAAATTAGCGCTGTAGGTTATGGTAAAAATAACGGTGGGATAATGATGTTGCCTATTAACTTATTTAATCAAAGTATCAACATTCCGCAACGCTACCGAACTAGAAAAAATCAGTTAGAAATTCCAAGAGGTTTTTATGACGAGGATGAAATAGAAGTGCTAATTCCTGATGGTTTAAAATTGGATGCTAAACCTGAAAATGCTGAAGTTAAGGATAAGTTTGGAACTTATAAAATGGAGATTGTAACCCTTGCACCAAACAAACTTTTATACAAACGCTCCTTGCTCTTAAACAAAGGATTGTATGATAAGTTGGAATATGAAAATTATAGAAAATTTAGAGAGCAAATCGCTAAAATTGACAATTCGAAAATTGTTTTAACCAAAATATAAATTATTATGAAAAGAACTTTATATGCATTTGTAATATTAGCTTTTGGTAGTATTGATTGCTTTTCTCAAAAGCTGGAATTAGGCAATGTGACGGTGGCAGAGTTACAAGAAAAAGTACATCCTAAAGATTCATCGGCAGTAGCCGCTGTACTTTTTGAAAAGGGAAATACTTTTTTCGAATTTAAACAAGGAGAAGGATTTACTTTGATAACTGAAGTTGAAACTAAAATAAAAATATACAAAAAAGAAGGTTATGAATGGGCGAACCAAGAAGTTGCTTTTTACAGCCCAGGATCTGATCCAGAATCGGTTGATTTTAGTAAAAGTGTTACCTATAATTTAGTGAATGGACAAATTGAAAAAACAAAAACTAAAAAAGAAAACGAATTTTCTGAAGTCAAAAATAAGTTTTGGAGTTCTAAAAAATTGGCAATGCCCAATGTTAAAGAAGGTTCAATTATAGAATATAAGTATACCATACGATCACCTTATATTTCTCGATTTCCAGATTGGAGATTTCAAAAATCTATTCCAGTAAACCATTCGCGTTATGTTACCGATATTCCAGAGTATTTTTTTTATAATGTGTATAGAAAAGGAACTCTTTTTCCAACTGAAGAAAAAGACCGATTGAATAAATCGATACGAATTGATGAAAAAACACCTCTAGCAGCGAATTATGGAGGATACAAACACGACGTTCAGAATATCAATTATTTCGTAAATCGAACTACTTATAAATTGGATGATATCGCTGCAATTAATGAAGAATCGTATGTAAATAATATCAATAATTATACGGCGGCTGTAGAACATGAACATTCAGGAACGCAAATGCCACAGCAAACCTTTAAATCGTATTCAACTACTTGGGAAGATGTGACCAAATACATTTATGAAAATCCTGAATTTGGTCAGCAATTAAATAAATCAAACTATTATGAAGACGATGTGAAAACGTTGCTTCAAGGGTTGACAACTGATGAAGAAAAAATTGCGACTATCTTTTCGTATGTTCAAAACAGAATGACTTGGGACAAATACAACAGCTACTTGTGCGATGGAGGTGTAAAAAAAGCTTACGATGACAAAACAGGAAATGCTGCCGAAATAAATTTAATGCTGGTTTCCATGTTGCGCTTTGCAAAATTAGACGCTAATCCAGTTTTGGTTAGTACACGTGCTAATGGAGTGGCACTATTTCCGAGTCGCACGGCTTATAACTTTGTAATTGCAGCTGTAAATGTTAATGCTACTTTAGTTTTATTGGATGCTACAAGTAAAATAGCATTGCCAAATGTTTTACCAACAAGAGATTTAAACTGGTTTGGAAGAGTAATTCGAAAAGATGGAACTTCCGATTTGGTTGACTTATTGCCTAAAAATTTATCCTATGAAACCACCAATATGTTAGCAAGTATGGACGCTAGTGGTGCTATTTCTGGAAAAGTGCGAACACAATACAGTAATCATAGCGCACTACGCTATCGCGATAATTTTGCAGGCACTTCAAATGATGCCGTAGTTGAAAAAATTGAAGAACATTATAATGGATTGGAAGTCAGTGAATATGAAGTTAGTAATACTACTTTGACCGAACCAGTTGTCGAAAAATATACACTGAAAAGCTCTAATGTTAGCGAAATTATTGGCAATAAAATTTATTTTTCTCCAATGTTATACTATGCTTTCAAAGAAAATCCATTCAAACAAGAAACCAGAGAGTATCCTGTTGATTTTTCTTTTCCGTTTAGAGATAAATACATGGTTTCTGTAACAATACCGGATGGTTATCAAGTAGAGAGTCTTCCTAAACCGATTTCACTTTCAATGAATTTAAAAGCAGGAACTTTTTCTTATACTGTTACCAATACTGCCAATCAAATTCAAGTAGCATCAGTTTTAGATATTAATACTTCCATAATTGCTCAAGAAGATTATGTTTCTTTAAAAGAGTTTTTTAAAATGGTGGTTGACAAGCAAAATGAAAAAATAGTACTGAAAAAAATATAGCGATTATCATGCTTAAAAAAATACTGCTTTTCATTTTCTTTACTCTTCAATTTTATTTTTGCTACTCGCAAAATTATAAGTTGGGAAATGTTACTGTTAACGAGCTTCTTGAAAAAAAATATCCAAGCGATACTTCTGCAGTAGCCGTTGTATTATTTACCATTGGCGAAACTAGTTTTGGATATGCTGGTAATAATGGGCTAGAGTTAATAACGACAATAACAACTAAAATTAAGATTTATAAAAAAGAGGGATATAATTATGCCAATCAATCTGTAAATTTTTTTTCAGGTGTGCAAGAAAATGGTCTAGTATCTGTTGTTGATGCTACTACCTATAATTTAGAAAATGGCAAAATTGTCAAATCTAAAGTGAAAAAAGATGGAGAGTTTACCGAAAAAGTAAATGATTTTTATTCAAAAAAAAGTATTACGTTGCCTAACGTAAAAGAAGGTTCAATAATAGAGTTCAAGTTTAGGATCACTTCTCCGGATGAAAATTATATTCCAGAATGGGAATTTCAAAAAAATATTCCTGTAAAGTATTCTAAATTTACCACCATAGTTCCTGAGAGTTATATTTTCACCGCAAGACTTAAAGGCGCTAGACAACCCATAATTAATTCTGAACGAAAACCAGCAAATTTAGTTTTACAATCTAAGGGTAGGAGTAATGATTATGTAACTAAGTCATACTTTTTTTATGATAATGTTACATTTGATGAAATTCTAACAACTTATGTTATGCAAGACATTCCTGCATTAGAAGATGAAATTTTAGTTAATAACATAGATAATTATCGATTTTCTCTGCAGCATGAATTGTCTGCAACCAATTTTCCTAATTCCAACTATAAATCGTATTCATTCGACTGGGAATCAGTATCGAAAACAATAGATAAAGATGAAAAATTTGGTGGTGAAATTTCAAAAACAGATTATTTTGAGAATGATTTGAATCAATTATTACAGGGTTTTTCAGGAAATGAAAACAAAGCTGCAGTAATTTTTAATTTTGTAAAATCGCGAATGAGCTGGAATAATACGACAAGCAAATTTTGTAGCGATGGAGTAAAAAAAGCATATAAAAGCAGCACTGGAAATTCAGCAGAAATAAATTTAATATTAATTTCAATGCTTCAGTATGCCGGAATTAATGCCAATCCAGCACTTGTGAGTACAAGGTCTAACGGAATCGCAACCTATCCCAGCTTAGATTCGTTCAATAATGTTATTGCTTGTGTAGAATTGGAAGGAAAGACAATTTTGTTGGATGCAACAAACAAATTTTCACTATTTAATGTCTTGCCAATACGAGATTTAAATTGGTTTGGCAGGATAATTAAGAAAGATGGATCGTCAACAACAATAGATTTATCACCAAATTATCATTCTAAAGATGTCGTTAATATCATTGCTTCAATAAATGAAAAAGGAGATTTGTCGGGTAAGTGTAAAGAAATATATTACGACTATAATGCCTTTGTTTTTAGAGAAAAGAATGTCGGAATTAATGATGATAGCGTAATTGAACAACTACAAAAAAAACATTCTGAAATTGAAATTTTTGAATATTCAGTTGACAATAAGCTCGATCTTACAATGCCATTAATTGAAAATTATAGCTTCACTTCAAATAATCTTGTAGAGGTTATTAATGATAAAATGTACTTTTCTCCATTGCTGTTTTTGGCAACTACCGAGAATTTATTCAAAAATGAGCATCGAAACTATCCGATTGATTTTGTTTACCCAACCCAAAATAAATTTAATATTACTATAAAAATTCCAGAAGGTTTTGAGGTTGACAATTTACCTAAAAATGCGTTCGCTACAATGTCAGATAATTTAGGAAGCCTTAAGTACATCATAACCAATAGTGGAAATCAAATACAACTTTCTTATACAAGAGAAATTAACCAATCTACAATTGAATCAGGGTATTATGAAACAGTAAAAAAATTTTATGACGAAATGGTTTCTAAAGAACTTGAAAGAATAGTATTAAAAAAAATCTAAATGAAAAATTATTTTATGCTGCTTAGTCTATTCGTTGTGTGGATAGGACTTGCACAAAAACAAGAATTAGGAAAAGTAACGGTAAAAGAACTTGAGCAAAAAGTGCATCCTACAGATACATCTGCTAGTGCAGCAATTCTCTTTAAAAAAGCGCGAACGGTTTATAAATATTCTAACAAAGATGGTTTTTCAACTATAACCGAATTCTCCATTAAGTTGAAAATTTATAAAAAAGAAGGTCTGCAGTGGGCAAATTTTGAAATTCCGTACTATGTTGGCTATAAAAATTTAGAAGACGAACAAGTTAAAATTTCTAAAGCCTATACTTATAATTTAGATAATGGAAAAATTACAAAAACCAAAGTAGCTAAAGAAAGTAAATTTATTGGAAAAGTAAACGATCAATGGGAAACCAAAATGGTTACATTTCCTAATGTGGTTGAAGGCTCGATTATAGAACTTGAATATGAATTTAAATCGCAAAATATAAACGAGTTACCCGTTTTTCAATATCAATATAATATTCCAGTAGATTTTGCCCAATTTCAAACAGAAATACCAGGTTTTTATTTGTATCAAGTTATAAAGTCGGGTTATGTAGAAGTAAGTCTTAAAGACAAGATTGAGCAAGAGTCGCAATCGTATATGGATGAGCATAATATTACTAAACAATTTTCGTATCAGCAAGTAAAAACTATTTATCAGGCTGTTAATATTCCTGCCTTAATTGAAGAAAATTATGTGAGTAACATCAACGATTACTATGGAAAAATCGAACACGAACTCAAAACAATTCAATATCCTGATGAACCAGTAAAGCAAATTGCGACTTCATGGGAAAGTGTTGCGAAATCTATCTATGAAGAGAAAAACTTTGGTGCCGAATTAAAAAAATGGGAGTATTTCGTAACTGATTTAAAACGGATAAATGAAAAGTTTGAATCAAAATTCGATAAATTAAAACAGATTTACGAATTTGTAAAAACCAAAATGAATTGGAATGGTAAATATGGATATTATGTTAGAGATGGCGTTGAAAAGGCGTATTCAGAATCAACTGGAAATGTGGCCGAAATTAATTTGATTTTAACTGCAATGTTAAAAATGGGCGGATTAGAAGCTAATCCAGTTTTGCTCAGTACTAGAGAAAATGGAATTGCGTTGTTTCCAAATCGTAACCGATTTAATTATGTTATTGCTTCAGTTGTAGTAGATGGAAAACAGTATCTACTTGATGCAACCGATAAATTTTGCACTATTAATACTCTTCCAACAAGAGATTTAAATGATAAAGGAAGGCTGATTAATCGAGATGGTTCATCGGAAGAAGTAAATTTGACCCCAACTGTAAACTCACTGTATAACATGAATCTAGTTGCTAATTTAACTACAGATGGTAAAATTTCTGGACAAATTAAAGAGCAACATTTTGATTACAATGCACTAAAATTTCGACAAAACTATTCTGGTATTTCTCAAGAATCGTATTTAGAAAAAATGGAAATTAAGAATTCAGGACTTGAGATTACTAATTATGAACTCAAAAATGATAAATTACTATATGAACCGATTGTAGAAATTTATTCTTTTGTCGAAAATGATGCAGTAGAAAGTATAGGAGAAAAATTATATTTTTCGCCAATGCTCTATTTTGCCATGGAACAAAATCCCTTTACGCAAGAAAATCGAGCCTATCCTGTAGATTTTGCGTTTCCTTTAAAACATAAATTCACTTTTATATTTACAATTCCAGACGGATATGCTGTTGAAAGTTTGCCTAAATCATTTACGATTGCATTAGACGATAAACAAACTAATTTTATTTTTTCAACTATAAATAAAGAAAAGCAAATTAGTGTCAATGTGATTTTCGAGATTAATTCATCTGTCATTCAAGCTAATCAATACGACAACTTAAAAGAATTTTACAAGCTAATGCTTGATAAGCAAAAAGAAAAAATAATATTGAAAAAAATATAATCATTTGTATTCATTAGGCTTCATTTCTCCTATTTATTAAAGTTGCATTTGTATCTTTGTTGTAAAGATTATGCTGTTTTAAATAATCTGTAACTGTAGAAAAATAATCTAAAATGAACCTAAAAAACTCCCAACTAGAAGTTGATAATTGGATAAAAAACCACGGCGTTCGTTATTTTAACGAACTTACCAATATGGCACAACTTACCGAAGAAGTAGGTGAAGTTGCCCGAATTATAGCCCGAAGATATGGTGAGCAATCTGAAAAAGAATCTGATAAAAATAAAGACCTAGGTGAAGAACTTGCCGATGTAGTTTTTGTAGTTTTATGCCTTGCCAATCAAACCGGAATAGACCTTCAAGCTGCTTTTGATAAAAAATTAGACGTGAAAACCAACCGCGACCACGATAGACATCAAAACAACGAAAAATTGAAATAATTGTGAACTGGATAGTGCTAATAATTGCTGGTTTGTTCGAAGTTGCTTTTGCAACGTGTTTAGGCAAAGCCAAAGAAGCAACTGGAAATGCAATGCTATTTTGGTATTTGGCATTTTTGGTGTGCCTTACAATCAGTATGGTTTTATTAGTAAAAGTCAGCAAAGAATTACCAATTGGAACCGCCTATGCCGTTTGGACAGGTATTGGAGCAGTTGGTAGCGTACTTGTGGGAATTTTTATCTTTAAAGAACCGGCAACTTTTTGGCGCGTTTTCTTCATCAGCACTTTAATAATATCAATAATCGGATTAAAAGTCGTTACAAAATAATGAATTTACAATTAAATAAGTCGAAAGTCGAAAGTCAAAAGATAAAAGTTAAAATAACCGGAAGTAAATCTGAAACCAACAGATTGTTGTTGTTGCAAGCTTTATATCCAAATATTTCGATAGAAAACACCTCCAATTCTGATGATTCGGAAGTGATGGCTGATGCACTTCAAAAATCAAAAATCAAAAGTCAAAAATCATTACTAGTAGATGTTCATCATGCAGGAACGGCCATGCGGTTTTTAACTGCTTTTTTTGCAATTCAGGAAAATCAGGAAGTTGTATTAACTGGTTCTTCGCGAATGAAAGAACGTCCGATAAAAATACTTGTTGAAACATTAAATCAATTAGGTGCAGCAATTTCATATGAAGAAGCTGATGGATTTCCGCCCATAAAGATAAAAGGGAAAAAGTTGACACAAAATAAAGTTTCGCTACCAGCAAATGTTAGCAGTCAGTACATTTCGGCACTTTTACTAATAGCACCAAAACTCGAAAACGGATTAGAATTAACCTTAGAAGGTGAAATAACCTCTATTCCATACATCAAAATGACTTTGGCGTTGCTTAACGAAATTGGTGTGCAAACTTCATTTATTACCAATGTTATTTCGGTAGAACCAAAACTGATTATTCCCAATTCAAAACTCTTAATTGAATCCGACTGGAGTTCGGCATCCTATTGGTATTCTATCGTTGCACTTTCAGAACTTGGGACACAAGTAAGACTTTCAAGCTATAAAAACGATAGTCTTCAAGGCGATTCGGCATTAGTAGCAATTTACAAAAACTTTGGTGTCGAAACTTCATTTGAAGATACTACAATCCTTTTACATAAAGTCGCAAATTCACCAACTACAACTCACAATTTGCAACTAAACAATTGCCCAGATATTGCTCAAACCATTGCTGTAACGTGTTTCGGATTAGGTGTTGGATGTCATTTAACAGGTTTGCACACCTTAAAAATAAAGGAAACCGACAGATTGGAAGCATTAAAATCAGAACTTTCAAAGTTGGGAGCAATTATATCGGTAACCAACGATAGTTTGACATTAAAATCGTCATCAAAAATTAACGATAACGTTGCAATAAAAACCTATCAAGACCACCGAATGGCGATGGCATTTGCGCCACTAGCATTAAAAGTTCCCATAATAATTGAAGATGCTGAGGTAGTTTCTAAGTCGTACCCAACTTTTTGGGAGGATTTACAAAGTGTTGGTTTCGATATTATTGAATCTACTAATGCCTAAATCTAGTAAACTGAGAATCTTTTCAAAATAAACGTCAAAACACTTGACAACGCCTATTTCACAATCGTATATTTGCAAACTGAATTTTAAATGTCTACAGGAAACTACCTTATACTTTTAAACTCTTAAACTTTTAAACTCTCTTAAATGAAATTATCTCATTTTCAATTCAATTTACCAGCAGAATTATTAGCCGAATATCCAGCTGAAAACCGCGACGAATCTCGTTTGATGGTTATCGATAGAAAAAAAGGAACCATAGAACATAAAATGTTTAAAGACATCATCAATTATTTCGATGATGGCGATGTTTTTGTATTGAACAACACCAAAGTTTTTCCAGCAAGAATGTACGGAAACAAAGAAAAAACTGGTGCAAGAATCGAAGTTTTCTTGCTAAGAGAATTAAATGCAGAGCAACGACTTTGGGACGTACTTGTAGATCCAGCTCGAAAAATTAGAATTGGAAATAAATTGTATTTTGGAGACGACGACTCACTAGTAGCCGAAGTTATCGATAATACAACTTCTCGTGGTAGAACCTTACGTTTTTTATATGACGGTTCTTATGAAGAATTTAGAAACAAACTTACAGAACTTGGAGAAACTCCAATCCCAAAATACATCAATCGTGAAGTAACCGAAGAAGATGCCGAACGTTACCAAACCATTTATGCCAAAGAAGAAGGTGCTGTTGCAGCGCCAACTGCAGGCTTACACTTCTCTAAACACCTTTTAAAAAGACTTGAAATTAAAGGAATCGACTTTGCCGAAGTTACACTTCACGTAGGTTTAGGAACTTTCAATCCAGTAGAAGTTGAAGATTTATCGAAACACAAAATGGATTCAGAGGAGCTAAAAATCACCCAAGAAGCTTGCGATATTGTTAATAATGCCAAAGCCAAAAAGAAAAAAATCTGTTGTGTTGGTACCACTTCAATGCGTGCATTAGAAAGTGCTGTTTCATCGCAGCGTACTTTAAATCCGTTTGATGGATGGACTAACAAATTCATCTTTCCACCACACGATTTCAGTATTGCCGATGCTATGGTAACCAATTTCCACACACCAAAATCAACATTATTAATGATGATATCAGCATTTTGCGGTCACGACTTGATGAAAAAAGCCTACGAAATAGCAGTAGAAGAAAAATATAAATTTTATTCTTACGGCGATGCCATGTTGATCTTATAATCATAGTTCAATATTAAAAATAGAATCCCATCGGCAGCGGTGGGATTTTTTTTTGGAGCCATAAGCAAGGCATTTTCAACAATCCCTATTCCTGCTGCTACAACTCGCTTTCATTTTAAAAAAAATAAAATGAAGAGCTCAAACAATTGTAGCATCAGGGCTAAAGAGTTATGTCTTTTGTGAAATTAAAATTTCTAAGAAATAGTTAGTAACTTTAAAACAATTAAACTTTTAAACTCCTAAACTTTTCTATATTTTTACCACACTAAAAAACGCACAATGACATTTCAAAATACACTAGAATTTGCGCAGCAACTTGATGCACAAGATATTTTAAGCCACTACCGAAACGAATTTATTTTTCCGCAACACAATGGCAAAAACGTAATTTACTTTACCGGAAATTCATTGGGTTTACAACCTAAGCGAACTAAGAGTTATGTAGACGAAGTAATGAACGATTGGGCAAACTTAGCCGTAGAAGGTCATTTTTATGCCGAAAAACCTTGGTGGGATTATCACGAACGATTTGCCAATCCATTAAGTAAAATTATCGGATCAAAACCGTCAGAAGTAACGGTCATGAACACCCTTACAATAAATCTTCATTTATTGATGGTGTCTTTTTATAGACCAACCAAAACCCGATATAAAATTATTTGTGAAGAAAAAGCATTTCCATCAGATCAATACATGTTCCAATCGCAGGTTCATGCACATGGCTATAAACCAGAAGATGCAATTATCGAAATAAAACGACGAGAAGGAGAACACAATATTCGTCTGGAAGATATTATTGCGAAAATAAATGAAGTTGGAGATGAACTTGCATTAGTATTATTTGGAGGTGTAAATTATTATACCGGTCAAGTTTTCGATATGAAAACCATCACCGAAGCGGGTCATAAAGTTGGTGCTTATGTTGGCTTCGACTTGGCTCATGCTGCTGGAAATATAAAACTGGATCTACACAATTGGAATGTAGATTTTGCCGCTTGGTGTTCTTATAAATACATGAATTCTGGTCCAGGAAATGCTTCTGGATGTTTCATTCATGAAAAACATCATTTCAATAACGATTTGCCAAGATTTGCAGGTTGGTGGGGTCATAATAAAGAACGACGATTTAAAATGGAACCCAATTTTGAGCCTGTTCATGGCGCCGATGGCTGGCAAGTAAGCAATTTACCAATTTTGTCTTTGGCTCCATATTTAGCATCGGTTGAACTTTTTGACGAAGTAGGAATGGATAAATTAATCCAAAAAAGAAACCTCATTACATCGTATCTTGAATTTATTTTACATGAAATTGATCAAGAAGTAAAAGGTCATTTCGAAATTATTACACCTGCAAATCAAGAAGAACGAGCTTGCCAATTGTCTGTGTTTTTTCATGGTGAAGGACGAAGTTTATTTGATTATTTAATGAAAAATGGAGTCGTTACCGATTGGCGCGAACCTAACGTTATTCGTTTTGCACCAGTGCCATTGTATTGCAGTTTTGAAGACATGTACACTTTTGGACAAATCTTAAAGGCTGGAATTCAGTCGCATTAATTATTATAATAATGTAAATTTCAAAAATAATTATATAACATTATAATCATAAATGGGTTGTTACTTTGTAAAACAATAAGTAATAACCCTAAATATTAAAATTATGAAAGCAGTATATGTATTTTTAAGCGCATCAATAATGTTAGTGTCATGTAAAAACGCTGACAAACAAGGTATAGTTCAAGATCAAAAACAAGCCGTTATTGATTCTATGAAAACTGAAATTGCTAAACAAAGAATCATCGATTCTATGAATTTAGAAATGGCAAAAGTTGAAGAACAAAAACAACAGAAAGAAGTTGTATACGTACATCAAAATGGAGCTTCTTCCACTACAACTACTACAACAACCAAGAAAAAAGGTTGGAGTGGCGCAGCCAAAGGTGCTGTTATTGGAGCCGGAGTTGGTGCAATAACTGGTGCTGCAATTAGCAAGAAAAAAGGCGAAGGCGCTATTATTGGTGGTTTAGCTGGTGCTGGAGTTGGTGCTGGTACAGGAGCAATTATTGACGGTAAGAAAAAATAATAAATTTTTGAGTTAATTATAGTTAGTGGGCTTAAATTCGATAGAATTTAAGCCCACTTTTTTATTCAATTCCTTTTTTACAACTAATATTAATGAGATATTTTTTCTACATTTGATAAAATCTTATGCGTCAAATGAAGGTATTTAAAAAAGCTCTTGTATTTATTCTTTCAATTATCTTACTAGTATCTGTTTTTATTTTTTTTTACTTGCAATATACAAAGCCTAAATATGAAGGTGAAATTCAGTTAAGTACTATTAAAACCGAAACTACCGTATATTTTGACGATTTTGGAGTACCACATATTTATGCCAATTCGCAACAAGACGCCATGACTGCTTTAGGTTATGTTCATGCACAAGATCGCTTATGGCAAATGGAACTCATGCGCCGAATTGCACCAGGAAAATTATCTGAAATATTTGGTTCAGTTATGTTGAAAAATGATAAATTTTTCTCTGGTTTGGGTATCGAAGAAGCATCAGAAATTGCAATTGCGCAATTAGATAAAAATTCAGAAGCGTATAAGCTTACAATTGCGTATCTTAATGGAATAAATCAGTACATCGAAAAAGGAAAAACACCTATAGAATATACGATTTTAGGTATTAAAAAACAAAAATTAACCATAAAAGATGTGTTTAATATTTATGGTTATATGTCATTTAGCTTTGCGATGGCTCAAAAGTCAGATCCATTAATAACAGACATCAGAAATAAATACGGCTCTGAATATTTAAAAGATTTCGGCATTGACGGCTCATTTGGAACTAAGCAAATAAAAAATTTTAATGGTTCCGCAACTGAGTATTCCGAGATTTCTAAATCAGTAGCAAGTCTTTTAGAGAAAGCGCCTGTTCCACAATTTATTGGAAGCAACAGTTGGGTAATTGGTGGCGCCAAAACCGAAAGTGGAAAAGTTATTTTTGCCAACGATCCGCATATCGGTTTTTCACAGCCAGGAACTTGGTTTGAAGCACATATTGTAACGCCAACTTACGAAATGTATGGATATTATTTAGCTGGAACGCCATACCCACTATTAGGTCATAATCGCAACTATGCTTATGGTTTGACAATGTTTGAAAACGACGATATGGATTTGTTTGAAACTACCGAAAATCCTAATAACTCAAACCAGTATAAGACAGTTGGTGGATTTGAAGATTTTAAAACTATCACAAAAAGTATTAAAGTCAAAGACAGTGCTGATGTGAAGATAAAAGTAAGAAGTACGAAAAATGGTCCAGTTATGAACGGACTAATTGATAATTTACCTAAAGACAAAATTATTTCAATGTCGTGGATTTTCACACAACAAAAAAGCCAAATTCTGCAAGCGGTTTATTCGTTATGCCATTCCAGTA
This sequence comes from Flavobacterium sp. SP2, assembly GCF_057626655.1. NCBI lineage: Bacteria > Pseudomonadati > Bacteroidota > Flavobacteriia > Flavobacteriales > Flavobacteriaceae > Flavobacterium > Flavobacterium solicola. The sequence continues at coordinate 93,257 of NZ_JBVHBT010000006.1, read as the reverse complement.
ATTTAGATGATTTTTATAAAGGTGTTGGTTTAATTCATGCGCCTGGTTTGAATGTGATGTATGGCGATGCCAAAAATAATATTGCATGGATAACCTCTGGAAAATTGTACAAATTAGACCAATCTGTAAATCCTAATTTCATTCTAAATGGAGCAAAAGAAGCAGACAATAAAAGAGAGTTTCTACCCTTTTCCGAAAATCCTCGAGCTATAAATCCGTCATGGAATTACGTTTATTCTTCAAATAATCAGCCCGAAGCAGTAAATAATTATTTGTATCCGGGTTATTATTTGCCGAAAGACAGAGCAATTAGAATTGATAATTTATTAGCTTCAAAAAACAATTGGACTTCTACTGATGTTCAGAAAATGATTACCGATAACACGTCGTCAACTTCATCGCAAATTGTATTGAATTGGATTTCTAGTATAGACAATTCCGCTTCCGCAAATGAAACGCAAGCTTTGACTTTATTGAAGAATTGGAAAGGGACTAATAATTCAAATGAAATTGCTCCAACACTTTTCAATAAGTGGGTTTACTTTTATCTAAAAAATACATTTGAAGATGAAATGGGTACAGAAAAATTCAATCTCTTTTTAGGAACTCATATTATGAAGCAAGTTATTGAAAATCAAAGTAAAAATGCACTTTCGCCATGGTGGGATAATCTCAAAACTCCAAACCAAAAAGAAACTCGAGACATGATTCTAAAAAAATCGTTTCAAGATGCGATTTCTACTTTGCAAAAACAATTAGGAAATGATATGAACAATTGGACTTGGAGCAAAGTTCATACCTTAGAGTTCAACCATCCGATAGGGAAAGTAAAAGCTTTACGGAATTTTTTCAATGTTGGACCTTTTGAAGTAGCTGGTTCTAATGAAGTAATTAATAACATGATTTTTACGTACACTGATTCTAAGGTCAATGAGGTAAAAGCTGGTCCATCAACTCGAAGAATTATTGATTTTTCGGATGTAGAGAACAGTGTGAGTATTCTTCCTTCAGGACAATCTGGAAATCCCATGAGTAAACATTATGACGATCAATCAAAAATGTATATCGAAGGAAAGTTTAGAAAAATGAAGCTCAATAAAAATGAAATAATTAACACTTCAACTAAATTAATTTTTCATCCGTAATGGTGATTGTAGAAAGCTGGCTTCTTTTTTGATAAAAATTTTTACAAACCCTATAAAATTTAAGGGCTATTATTGAAAAATATGTAAAAATTTGAAAAATTAGATCACTTCATACGGGTATTTTGGTAAATATTTATATTTTTAAAAAAAAATTTATTATTTATAATGAGAAAAATTATTTTAAGCATCCTACTTGCTACCTTACTTATACTAACATTTTTTTCTAATTATTTTATAAATCCAAATCCGATACAAGTTAATCCTGTACAATTTGATACTGGAGATACGGCTTGGATGATAGTTGCTTGTGCTTTGGTACTTTTGATGACTCCAGGATTGGCCTTATTTTATGGCGGAATGGTGGGTAAAAAAAATGTAATTAGCACCATGTTGCAAAGCTTTATGGCAATGGTAATTGTAACTGTGCTGTGGGTTGTTATTGCATTTGGATTGTGTTTTGGACCTTCCATAGGTGGAATTGTCGGAAATCCGTTGCCGAATTTATTGTTTCAAAATGTGGGTACAACAACTGCGTGGAGTTTGGCTCCAACAATTCCATTTTTATTGTTTGCTTTGTTTCAGGCTAAATTTGCTATAATCACTCCTGCACTCATCACTGGAGCCTTTGCAGAACGCATCCGATTTTGGGCTTACATGCTATTTATGGTTTTATTCATACTATTAATTTATACTCCTTTGGCGCACAGTACTTGGCATCCAGACGGAATTTTGTTTAAACTAGGTGTTTTAGATTTTGCTGGCGGAACTGTTGTTCATATGAGTGCTGGTTGGGCTGCATTGGCTGGAGCCATTTTTTTGGGAAAGCGTAAAGTTCAAAAAGTAAACCCAGCGCGAATTACCTATGTATTATTAGGAACCGGTTTGTTGTGGTTTGGTTGGTTTGGTTTCAATGCTGGTTCGGCAATGGGAGCCAATGGTTTGGCGGTACAAGCATTAGCCACTACGACTGTTGCAGCTGCAGCTGCTGCTATGGCGTGGGTATTTTTTGATAAAATATTAGGGCATAAACTTTCGGCAATGGGTGTTTGTATTGGCGCAGTTGTTGGCTTGGTAGCGATTACTCCAGCTGCTGGTTATGTAAGTATTCCACATTCTATTTTTATAGGAATCTTTAGTAGTATTGTGAGTAATCTTGCTGTTAGTAAATTTCCCAAAGGAAAAATTGACGATGCACTTGATGTCTTTGCGTGTCATGGAGTAGGAGGAATGACAGGGATGGTGTTAACTGGAGTTTTTGCCTCTAAAGCAGCCAATCCTGCATTGATTGATCAAGGGTTGATTTTTGGCGAAACTACTTTATTTATCAATCAAGTAACAGCATTAATTGGTGTTTCAATTTTTGCGTTTACGGCTTCTTATGCATTGTTTTATATTGTAAATAAAATTACTCCTTTGCGTGTTAGTCAAGAGAAAGAAGAATTAGGATTGGATATTACACAACATGGTGAATTTTTATAATTAAAGAAATTAATAATTATCAAGATTTTGAATTATTTCATTGGCTTTGACCTTAATTTTATATATTTCTTCAGAATCCATCTTTTTTAAGAGATTCATCATCATTGCCATACGTTGGTTTTTAGCAAAATACTCCTTCTTTTCATCCAGAAAATTCCAATATAAGGTATTAAAAGGACATGCTTTTTCTCCAAATTTATCTTTTACCGAATAATGACAATTGGTACAGTAGTTACTCATTTTGTTGATGTAACTTCCAGAAGAAACATAAGGTTTGGTAGCCAAAATTCCACCATCGGCATATTGACTCATTCCTCTAGTATTGGGCAATTCTACCCATTCAATAGCATCAATGTATACGCCAAGATACCAGGCATCAACTTCGTCGGGATGCATTTGTGTAAGCAATGAAAAATTTCCAATAATCATCAAACGCTGAATGTGATGCGCGTAAGCTTCCTCCAAACTTTGCGAAATCGCCTTTTGCATGCAATTCATTTTGGTTTTTCCTGTCCAATAAAAATCGGGTAATGTATTATGATTTTCTAAAGCATTCATTTTGGAATAATTGGGCATTTCTTTCCAATAAATTCCTCGCACATATTCACGCCAACCCAAAATTTGACGCACAAATCCTTCAACTTGCGAAATCTTAATTTCGTCTTCATGTTCAAAATAATAGTCTACAACAGTATCTACTACTTCTTTTGGCGAAAGCATTTTGGAATTCATAGCAAACGATAATCGCGAATGAAAAAGAAATTTTTCGTCAGTGTGCGAGGCATCTTCATAATCGCCAAAATGTTTCAAAAGATGATTGCAGAAATAGTGTACTTGTTCTAAGCATGCTGAACGTGATGTTGGCCAAACAAAGTTGTTTTCGTCAATTTTACCAAATGTTTTTACTTCCGCTTTTTCAATTTGAAGAAGTAAATCAGATACATTTTTTGTGAATATTTTAGCGTCCGGAATCGGAACTTGACCTTTGTATTTCAATCGGTTGTCGTGATCAAAATTCCACTGATTTCCTACTGGAGTTTCGCCTCGCATTAAAACATCGTGTTTTTTACGCATCATGCGATAGAAATTTTCCATCAATAGCATTTTCTTACCTTCAAAAAAAGCTTTCAATTCCAATCGTGATGTATAAAAATGTTCCGAATCATAAACTTCTGATGCTATTTTTAGCATTTCGCAAATGGCTTTCAGTTGTTCGTCCAATCGATATTCATCTGGCAATTGGTATTCAAATTTTGATATATCGTGCTTTTCAATTAGTTGAGTAATCAGTTTTTCTAAATCCTGCGGATTGTTTTCATCTGAAATTTCAAAATAAATAACGTTGTGATTTTTAGCTTTTAAATCGGAGGCAAAATTTCGCATCGAAAGAAAAAACGCCACAACTTTCTGAATATGATGTCTAACATAATCGGTTTCTTGACGCAATTCCGCCATAAAATAAACCACATTTTCATCCGTATTTGAAAACCATGAATGATTTATATTTAATTGATCGCCAAGAATAAGTCGAAGTGTTTTCATTTATTTATTTTTTTGCTACAAAGACGCAAAGTCGCAAAGTTTTTATTGATTTCTATTTTCTATTTAGTTTGTCAAAATGACAAGTTTTCTGTGAGAATTCGTGAAATTAGTGTAAAAATAATAGTGAAGTCTTATTAAAACAAATCCGGATTCAACCAAAGCTTTTGAAATTTTCCATCGCCATCATACATTTCTGCCTGACGTTTTATATTGAATTTTCTATCGCGCGGATCGTTTCCAACTCCGGCATTGTACATCCAATTTCCAAAATTAGAATGCACATCATAATCAATCAACATACTTTCAAAATACGCTGCGGCAACCCGCCAATCTTGTTCCCATTCTTTCGCCCAATAACTCGCCACGTTTTGTCGGCCACGATTACTCATAAAACCCGTGCGTTGCAATTCAATCATGTTGGCGTTGACAAATGGTTCGCGAGTATTTCCGTTAATCCATTGGCGAAGTGCTTTATCATTGAATTTCCACTCGTATTCTTTTCCTAAAATTCCGTCTAATTTAAAAATTTTATCGCCGTGTTTTAGTGAAATGTATTTGAAATAATCGCGCCAAATTAATTCGAAAACCAACCAATACGTATCTTCATTTTTACAAATTTCACGTTCGTAGTTTTGAATTTCCCAGTAAATTGTTCGTGCCGAAATACTCCCATTTGCTAACCAAGCCGATAGTTTGGAGCTGTAACTTTCGCCAACCAATCCGTTTCGGGTTTTCTTGTATTCTGACAGGTTTTCGGTTTCAAAAAAATAATTTTCTATGCGGTTCAAAGCTGCAGTTTCTCCACCACGAAACGGAAAAGCCGAATTTTTATTCAATTTAAATGATTCCAATCCCAAATCTTCCAAACTCGGAATCACATTAGACGAATCAATTAAATTATCAGATGATTTTGCATTGATTTCAATGCAAGGACGAATTTTACTTTCCTTTTCACTTTTCTTTCGGAATTCGGTAAAAACTTCAGGAATTTTACTGAACTCTTGGTACGGAATGTCGTCCGGATGAAATAAAAATTGATCGTAAACTTCTATAAATTCTAAATCAGGATTCTGATTTTTGACATTTAAATTAACCTTGACTTCATCTTTTGTCCATTCTTTTTGAAGGAAAACCTTAGAAATTTCATAATCAGAAATTAATTTAGGGAAAACATTTTCAGGTAAATCATGAAATATCAAAAGAGAAATGTTTTTCGTTGCCAAATTGTTTTTCAAATCTCGAAGCGTTTCCAAAAGGAATTTTGCTCTAAATTTTTCCGTTTTTTTAAAACCATATTTATTAGTTTCAAAATTTCTTGGATCGAGAAAATAAACACCTATTACTTTCCCAGATTTTTTACAAGCTTGAAAAAGTGAATTGTTATCTTGAACTCGTAAATCGTTTCTAAACCAAACTAGATTATTCATATGTTTTTTTGCTTCAAAGTCGGCTAGACTCTAAGTTTTTTTAAATTATTTTAAAATTGAAGGTTGGAGACTGATTGTTAACTCTTACTTCTTCTGCATTTTTCACTACAATATTTTACCTCGTCCCAGTTTTTCTCCCATTTTTTTCTCCAATTGAATGGTAAACCGCAAACAACGCATATTTTACTTGGTAGGTTTACTTTTTTATGCGCCATTTTTAATTGATTTTATGGGTTTGTCAACTCGCGCATATTCAAATCGATCGAGTAGTGTTGGCAATGCATAACCGTCAAGTCCATTCACAGTAACAATTTTGCCTTTGTCGAGTTGTAACCAATAATCTTTGTGAAGTAACTCTTCTTCAAAATATATATTTTCAACTGTTGCTATAATATGTACGGTGTCGTTTTCAGTAATATGATATTCGTTAATGTATTTGCATAGTAATTGAATTGGGCTATTTTTTACGAACGGAATGTCTATACCTTCTTTAAATTCTTCAACTAAATTAGTTTTGTCAAATTCTGAAACCGTGCCATCATAACTTGCCGAAGTGTGGTGCGCATCGGCAATCATAGCCTCTGTAATATGGTTGACGGTAAAGTAGGGATTTTCTTTGAGGTTGTTGTAGGTGTCGCGTTTTACGGTAAGCGGTCGCGTGATGAAACCAAGCATGGGCGGATTGCTACCAATATGAGTTATACTACTAAACACTGCGACATTTGAAATATTTTCGTTTGATTTAGTAACAATTAAATTCGCCGATTTATAGCCAGTACATGAATTAATTAGGTTCAATCTTCTGATTTTATCCATTTCATTAATCTGCAGTCTGGTGAAATTTTTCATGTAATTTTTTTACAAATATATAAAATGTTCAATAAATTATAAAAAAGATTAAACAAAATATTTTTGGTATTTAGTTTATAAATATTTAAAAAATGATTTTTCCACCTAAAAATTCAATAAATTTGCCAAACTGCTTATTTTATTTAAATGCAAACTCCTCAAAAAATTGCTGTAGTTGGTTCCGGATTAGTTGGAACATTGTTGGCAATATATCTCAAAAAACTTGGGCATACCGTGCATGTTTTTGACCGAAGTCAAGACATTCGAACGGTAGAATTTTCGGGTCGATCTATAAATTTAGTAATGTCTAATAGAGGATGGAAAACCCTAGAAGATATTGGACTTGAGGACGAGATTAGGAAAATTGGAATTCCAGTTGACAAACGCGGGATTCATTTGCAAGACGGAACGTTTGTGGCTCAGAATTATGGAAATGAAGGCGATGCCATATTTTCGCTTTCACGTGGTGTTCTTAACCGTAGAATGATTGATTTAGCAGAAGATGCTGGTGTTGAGTTTTTCTTTGAACAGCGCATTTGGGACATTACGTTGGCAACTGCAACTTTGCATATAGGAGAAACCGAGCGAGGTGAATGGACCGATTTGCAATACGATAAAGTATTTGGAGCTGATGGTGCTTTTTCGAGAATCAGACATAGAATGCAACGCCAATCGATGTTTGATTATTCACAGGAATTCATGAAAATTGGTTACAAGGAATTGAATATTCCAGCCAATGCCGATGGAAGTCATAAAATTGATAAAAATTCGTTGCACATTTGGCCAAGAGGAAATTTTATGCTGATGGGATTATCCAATCTTGACGGAAGTTTTACGTGTACTTTATTCATGCCATTTGAAGGAGAAAATTCTTTTGATAAAATAAAAACTGAAACCGATTTAGCTCAATTCTTCGAAAATTTTTTCCCAGATACCAAAGAAATAATCCCCGATTTGATTGAAGATTTCTTTAAAAACCCAACTAGTTATTTGGTTAAAATGAAGTGTTATCCTTGGACATTTTCCGATAAAGTTGCTTTAATTGGCGATTCGGCTCATGCAATTGTTCCGTTTTACGGTCAAGGAATGAATGCTGGATTTGAAGACATCACAATTTTAAATGAAATGATCGCTAAATATGGCGACGATTGGACTACAATTTTTGAGGAATATCAAAAGTCTAGAAAACCCAATGCCGATGCAATTGCCGAACTTGCCGAGAAGAATTTTATAGAAATGAGTTCAAAAACAGCTGATGCCAATTTCTTGCTTCAAAAAAAGATTGAAAAATGGTTTTCAGACAAACATCCGGATAAGTGGATGCCATTATACAGCCGTGTAACGTTTAGTTTGCAACCGTACTCAGAAGCATTAGCTATTGGTGATTTTCAAAATAAAATCATGGAGGAAGTGATGCAATTGGAAAATATCGAAGAGCAATGGAATAGTGTTGCCGTCGAAAATTTGATTTTGGAAAAGCTTAAAGTATGAATTCAATTTCAAAAATCAATTTCAAAAATCAATTTCAAAAATCAATTTCAAAAATCAATTTCAAAAATCAATTTCAAAAATCGATTTCAAAAGTCAATATAAAAAAAAGTTATTATTTGATTTTTGAGATTGAAACTGATTTTTGAGATTGAAATTGATTTTTAGGATTGAAATTGATTTTTAGGATTGAAATTGATTTTTGAGATTGAAATTGATTTTTAGGATTGAAATTGATTTTTAAGATTGAAATTGATTTTTGAGATTGAAATTGATATTTAATTCTCTTCTCGATGCACTTTGTTAAAATCGAAAGCTGGTGTGCAAATTGCAATATATTCACAAGCCTCGTCAAATGGGTTGGAATATTGAACTCGTGTATTGGCTTCAATTTTTATGGATTGTCCAGCTTCTAAAATTATTATTTCATCTTCAATTATAAATTGCTTTTTACCAGAAATAATATAGGTGTATTCTTCAAATTCTGGAGTTTGAAACGGTTCGCTCCATTTTGGTGGCGCAATCATGTGTGCAATCGAAATGTTTTTATTTCCAGTTGTTGGAATTCCGTGATGTTCTTCTATTAACTTTCCGTCTGTGGTTGGTACAACGAACGGTGTTTTTTGAATCAAATATTTTTTCATTTTTATAAATCTTATTTAGTAAATCGGTTCGGCATTTTTATTCATTAAAAGTAGAAGGCTGAAGTTATTTTTTAAATATAAAGTAAACCGCTAAGACTAGAAAGCACATTCCGACAAGATGATTCCATTTTAATGTTTCATTTTTGAAAAATAACAACGAGAAAATCACAAAAATCACCAACGTGATGACTTCTTGAATTATTTTTAACTGCAATAACGAAAATGGACCGCCGTTGCCTTCATAACCTATTTTGTTTGCAGGAACTTGAAAGCAATATTCAAACAAAGCCAAACCCCAACTTATCAATACAATTGTTATTAAACTAGCGTTTTCAAACCATTTAAGTTCTTTAAATTTCAAATGTCCGTACCAAGCCAGCGTCATAAAAACATTTGAAAGTATCAGTAATCCTATGGTGAGATACGATTTCATAAAAAAACTATTTTTTAAATATTTTCATTAATATTCCAAAAACACCGCGAATAAAACTGGCACTTGTAACTACTTTCGTAACCGATTTTCCAATTACTTCTGCTGTACTTGGTTCGTTACTTTTTCTTGGTTTTTCTTCTTCCTGCTCTTCAGCTTGTGTTACGGCTTCTTCAATTTTTTTATTTAGTAATTCGTACGCACTTTCTCTATCAATTTCTTCCTGATATTTTTTTACCAGTTTCGATTTGGCATTAATTTCTTCAATTTCATTGGCTTCTAATACATCCATTCTACTCATTGGCGCTCGAAGCATTGTTGCAGCAAGCGGCGTTGGAATTCCTTTTTCGTTTAAAGCGGTTACAAAAGCTTCACCAATTCCTAACGAGGTTAAAACTTCGTCTGTTTTATAATAATCAGATGTAGGATAATTGTCTGCCGTTTGTTTAATTGCCTGTCTATCATTTGCTGTAAAAGCACGTAAAGCATGCTGGATTTTCAAACCCAATTGTGCTAAAACACCTTTCGGAATATCCATTGGATTTTGCGTTACAAAATAAACGCCAACGCCTTTCGAACGAATTAATTTGATAATGGTTTCTATTTGATCCAATAAGGCATCGCTAGCTTCATTAAAAATCAAGTGCGCTTCGTCAATAAATAAGACCAATTCAGGTTGTTCTACATCGCCTTTCTCTGGCATTTGTTGGTATATTTCGGCTAACAAACTCAGCATAAAAGTCGAAAATAATTTTGGTTTGTCTTGAATATCCGTTAATCGTAATATGTTAACGTATCCTTTTCCGTTTTCATCGATGCGCATTAAGTCATCAATTTCAAATGATTTTTCTCCAAAAAAGAAATCACCTCCTTGTTGTTCCAGCTCGATAATTTTTCTCAGAATGGTTCCGGTTGTAGCCGTTGAAATTTTGCCGTATTCTTCCGAAATTTCGTCTTTTCCTTCTTCAGTTAAATAATTAAGGACTTTTTTAATGTCTTTTAAATCCAATAAAGGCATTTTTTTATCGTCGCAATATTTGAAAATTACCGAAACAACTCCAGATTGCGTATCGTTCAAATCTAATATTCTTGAAAATAGAACCGGTCCGAATTCAGAAACAGTAGCTCGCAATCGAACGCCATCTTGAGCCGATAGTGTCATTAATTCTACTGGAAAAGCTGATGTTGTGTAAGGAATATTTATTTTTTCGTGACGTTCTGTTATAAAAGCTTTTTCTTCACCCGGTTTTGCAATTCCAGAAAAGTCACCTTTTATATCCATCATCAACACTGGAATTCCGAACGAAGAAAGTTGTTCAGACAGTACTTGTATGGTTTTTGTTTTACCAGTTCCAGTAGCTCCAGCAATCAACCCGTGACGGTTTAAGGTCTTTAACGGAATCTTTACTGATGTTGCTCCAATTGGTTCGCCGTCTAAAATTGCTGCGCCAAGAAGAATACTTTCGCCTTTAGTTGTGTAACCATTATTTATGTGGGTAATAAAATTTTCTTTGTTGCTCATGATTTTTGCTTTAGGAATAGAGACTACTTTAATAAGGTGCAATATAACATTTTTTGATTATTCTAGTGTTTGTATTTGCGGAGTCTTACCTCAAAAAGAACATTTTTTAACAATTAAATACGTTCCATTATACCAAAGCATTAAAATTTACGTTATTCAAAATAATAACGATATAGTTGAGCTAAAGGATTAAAATACAGCTTTATTTTATTGATGATTTTGAAATTAAATGCGGTCTTTATTCATTATTCAATAATTTTAGGTTAACTCAATGTTATAAAAAGTAAAAAAAGTTTTTTTATTTGAAGTAAAAAATTAAATTTGCTCCTATTCAAGTTTATTTCAAATAAATTATAAATTATTAAAAACTATTAAAATTTTAAAAAATGGCAAACGTTAAAAAAGAAAATGGATCAAATGGCGGTGGAATGGTTACAGGACTAATCATTGTAGCATGTATTCTTGTTGGAGCAATTATTTGGAAATTCATCATGGGTGCAAGTTCAAACTTTGAAGGTGGAAATTCTGAAACTGGACATCCATTGAATACTTTAGGAATGGTTTACAAAGGTGGAATAATCGTACCAGTATTATTAGGTATGTTCTTAATGGTAATCGTATTTTCTTTTGAAAGATTTTTTGTAATCTCTAAAGCTGCAGGAAAAGGAAACTTAGATGCATTTATGAGAAAAGTACAAGGTAATGTTACTAGCGGTAATATCGAAGAAGCTATTGATGCTTGCGATAAGCAAAAAGGTTCAGTTGCAAATGCAATTAAATCAGCGTTAGTAAAATTCCAAGATGTTAAAAAAGAAGGTTTCAATAGCGAAGAAGCTGCTGAAATGATTCACAAAGAAATCGAAGAAGCAACTACATTAGAGATGCCAATGTTGGAGAAACACATGACTATCTTGTCTACACTTGTATCTTTAGGAACACTTGGTGGATTGTTAGGAACTGTATCAGGTATGATTAAAGCGTTTGGTGCATTAGCATCTGCTGGAACTCCAGATCAAGCTGCACTTGCAACTGGTATTTCTGAAGCACTTATCAACACAGCAACTGGTATCGCAACTTCTGCTTTAGCAATTGTAATGTACAATTTCTTTACTTCTAAAATTGATACTTTAACTTACTCTATTGACGAAGCTGGTACAACTATCGTTAATACATACAGAAGATTAAGAGGAAGTTTAAAATAATATATCGTTTTACAGTTTTATTGTAAAATAATTATAAAATAAAAAAGAAATGGCAAAAATAAAAACAAGGAAAAACGCCTCGTCCATCGACATGACTGCCATGTGTGATGTGGCTTTCCTTTTGCTTACTTTCTTTATTCTTACGGCAACTGCAAAAGTGCCAGAACCAATTAATGTGGATACGCCAAGTTCTACCAACAAGAAAAAATTAGCTTCAGACAAGTTAGTTATTGTAACGGTAGGGAAAGGAAAGGAAAACATATTTTTTGATTTAAAAGGTAGAGAAATACGTAAAAGAACACTCGAATTGATGAGTGAGAAATATAAAGTACCGTTTACTGAGGATGAAAAAAATCAGTTTGCTTTACTAGAAAGCTTTGGTGTTCCAATACAAAGTTTAAGTCAACTATTGAAAATGAATAGTTCTGACAGAAATGTTGAAGGAACGCAGCCAGGTGTGCCGTTTGACTCTATAAACAACCAACTTAAAGATTGGATTTATACAGCTAGACAAGCCAATATTGAACTTAATCCAGACGGAACCGAATTGGATTTTGCTATCAAAGGAGATGCCAAGTTAGAATATCCAAAAATCAAAAAAGTGATGGATATTTTACAAGACCAAAAAATCAACACGTTTGATTTGGTTACTGGTTTAAGAAGTAAAGACTATTAATATTTAATTAAGATACAAAATGGCTGAATTAAATACCGGCGACGGTGGTGGTAAAAAAGGCGGTAAAGTAAGAAGTAAAAAACAAAACTCGAAAGTAGATTTAACAGCGATGGTAGATTTGGCTTTCCTTTTGATTACGTTCTTTATGCTTACAACGTCTTTGTCTAAACCACAGTCGATGAACTTAGCATTACCAGATAAGCAAGAGGATGATAAACCAGTAAAAGATATAAAAGTTGATGAGCGTAGAACATTAACCATTATTCTTGGTGAAAACAATCAAATTCAATGGTTTCACGGATTATTAAATGCACCAATTGCTGGACCAAAAGCAGATACTTACGGAAAAAATGGTATTCGTAAAGAAGTTTTAAAATTGGTTAAAGAAGTTCCACAACTTACTGGTGACCCGAAAAAAGGTTTGATCGTAATTATTAAACCAACTAAAAAATCAACGTACAGAAATTTAGTTGATATTTTAGATGAAATGGCAATTTCTGGAGTTGAGACTTCTGCAATTGTTAACGATATAACTCCTGAAGAGTTAAAATTAGTAGAAAAAAAATAGGCTTAGCTTATTATTAAAATACAATTAAAAATGAAATTAGACCTATTAAACGGAAAATGGTTAGACCTCGTTTTTGAAGGACGTAACAAAAGTTATGGAGCTTACGAATTGCGTAAAGAAAACTCTAAAACTTTAGTTAGATCTTTAATTATTGGTGCTTTTATATTTGGTTTTGCTATTGCAACTCCAGTTATTGCTGACCTTATTGGTAATTCTTCTGCTGATGACGAAGCCGACTTAAACAAGAAAATTGTAACCATTAAGTTGCCACCAAAAGAAGAAAAGCCTAAAGAAAATCTTCCACCACCACCACCGCCACCTCCAAAAGTGGATCAAGTGAAATTCGTTAAACCAGTTGTTGCTAAAAAGGAAGAAATAACCGAAGAGCCACCAAAGGTAAAAGAATTAGAAAAGAAACTAGTTGGTGATGAGAATATCAAAGGTGATCCAGATGCACCAGCAACTTTAGGACCAATTGGTGACGGACCAAAAGAGGCTGCGGTTACGGAAGACAACAGTGTTTATAACTTAGCTGGTATTGAAACTAAGCCAGATTTTCCTGGTGGAATGGCAAAGTTTTATAAATTTGTTGGTGATAAATATCAAGCTCCAGAAGATGAAGGTTTTAAAGGAGGAAAAGTATTTGTTTCTTTCGTTGTTGAAAAAGATGGATCTTTAACAGATATTAAAGTTACTAGAGATGTTGGTTATGGTACAGGTAAAGAAGCTATTAGAGTTTTAAAATCTTGTCCAAAATGGACACCTGGAGAACAAAATGGTAAAAAAGTAAGAGTTCTTTATTCATTACCAATTACTATTCAAGCGCCTGCTGAATAATGATTAAAGATTTGCTTAATAAATACAAGGAGAAATCGCTTAAAGAGCGATTTCTTCTATTTATAGGAATATTGTTTTTTTTGATTTATTTAACACTTGGGTTAATTATCATTTTTTGGGAGCAATTTCCAATTGCTATGGATACTAAGTATAGAGTAGCTTTTGGGGTATTATTAATAGGTTATTCTTTTCTTAGATTTTTGAGATTCTTTAATTCAAATACCAATTAGCATGAAACGATATTTTAAATATTTCATAATACCGGTAGCACTTGTTTTTGGATTCGTTATTTCTTGCGAAAAGAAAGATACTTCTAAACCAGGTAACGATTCGATATTAGAAGGTACTGTTTCAGTATTAGTAGATGAAACCATTTTGCCAATTGTCGATGATGAGAAAATTGTTTTTGAAAGCAAATACAAAGCAAAAATTAATTTGATTTCTTTATCGGAGAAAGAGGCAGTTAACGATTTGGTTAGCAATAAAGCACAAATTATAGTATTATCTCGAACACTATCCAAAGAGGAAGAGAAAGTATTTAGCAATAAAAACATAAAGCCAAGAACAGCACCTTTTGCTACCGATGCAATAGCTTTTGTTAAAAACAAAAAAACAAGCGATACTATCATTGCATTAGCAGATGTAATTTCTTTTTTGAAAGGCACTAAAAACGGAATAAAAGGATTGGTTTTTGATAATCCTAATTCAAGTACGGTACGATATCTTTCGGATCTTGCAAAAATAGATAAACTTCCAGAAGACGGTGTTTTTTCGTTTAAGACCAATGAAGAAGTAATTGAATATGTTGCTAAAAATGATGGGATGATTGGTGTTGTGGGTGTAAATTGGCTTTCCCAACCCAATCCAAATATGCAAAGCATTGTTGATGAATTAAAAATATTAAGCGTTAAAGGTTCTGATAATCAATACTATTACCCAAGTCAAGACAATATAGCTACAAAAAAATATCCTTTGGCACGCGAATTGTATATTATCAATTGTCAAGGTTATGAAGGTTTAGGAATGGGTTTCTCTTCTTTTATTGGTGGAGAAATTGGTCAGAGAATAATTTTAAAATCCGGATTAGTTCCAGCTCGAGTTCCAAGCCGACAAATAGTAACAAGAGTTCAATTAGAAAAGAAGTAAAATTAAAATAGAAAAGATGAGTAAATTTAAAATTTTCAGCATTGCATTGATAGCTTCTGCCACAGTAAGTCAAGCACAAGATATAGACCAAGCCAAAAAGGCTTTGGATGCTGAACAATATGAAAAGGCAAAAACAGTTTTAAAAAGCATTATTAGCGCAAAACCTTCTAATGGTAAAGCTGCATTTTTATTAGGAAATGTTTATTTGAAACAAAATGTTGAAGATTCAGCTAAAATTTATTTCCAAAAAGGTCTTGCAGCTACTGAAGGTGCAAAATTTAATACAATAGGTTTAGGTCATTTAGATCTAGATAATGGTAAAACAGCTGATGCAAAAGCTAAGTTTGATGCAGTAATTAAAGATACTAAGAAAAAAGATGTAGAAGAATATATTTATGTGGCACGTGCTTACATGAATTCTGCAAATCCTGATTTTAAAAGTGCTATCGAGGTTTTGAATAAAGCCAAAGCTAACAATCCAAATGATGCTCAAGTTCTGTTAGCTTTAGGCGATGCACATTATGGTGATAAAAATCAAAATGAAGCTATAGTTGCATATAAGAAAGCATATGAAGTTGATAATTCTTTATTAAGAGCAAAAATGCAACAAGGTGTTTTGTATAAAGGAGCAAGAGCATTTGATGTTTCAATAAAAGCTTTTGACGAAGTAATTGCATTAAATCAAAATTACGGACCAGTTTATCGTGAGCTAGCTGAAACCTATTATATTTGGGGTAATATTGAGCCAAAAAAATATACTGAGTACATTCAAAAATCGTTAGGTTATTATGAAAAATACCTAAGTTTGACTGATTATTCATTGTCTTCTCGTATGCGTCATGCCGACTTTTTAATTCTTGCAAAAGATTACAAAGCATTAGAAGTTGAAGCCAACAAAATGAAAGAAATTGATAACGTAAACCCAAGAATTTTACGTTACCTAGGATATTCTGCTTATGAGAATGGTAATACCGATGCAGCAATTGCAGCCTTGACAGAGTTTACTACTAAAGGTACAAACAAAGTTATTGCTAAAGATTACTATTATTTAGGTTTATCTAAAGCTAAAAAAGCAATCGGTGCTGATGGTGTTACTATCGACATGCCAGCTTTCACAGCAGCAGTTGCTGAAATTAAAAAAGCTGTTGAGTTAGAACCAACAATTGCCAACGAATTGAATGCAATCGGAAAAGCCTATTTTGCACAAAAACAATATGGTGCAGCAGCAAGTATATTTGAAGTTGCTATAACAAATCCTAATTCTAAAAATTTCTTAGAAGACAATATTTATTACGGATTGTGTGTGTACACTGAAAACAGAGGTAAAACTCCAGAAACAGTGGATAAAGTTGCTCTAGATAAAGGAGATAAAGCATTAGATTCAGTTATTGCAGCTTCGCCAGAATATACCGAGTCGTATATTTACAAAGCTAGAATCAACAATACCTTAGAAAAAGACGATGTTGTTGTTGCAAATTATCAAAAATTCATCGACTTGATTATGGCAAAAACTCCAGAAGATCAAAAAGCCAATCAAGCCAAAATCATAGAAGCTTACAACAACATGGCAGCCATCTATGCTAATACCGATAAAGCTAAAGCTAAAGAGTTTTTCAACAAAACGCTAGCAATTGATCCAGCTAATAAATACGCATTAGATTCTGTTAAAATATTAAAATAACACATCTATAATTTCACTAAAAACCGATAGCTCATAACTATCGGTTTTTTTATTTTAGGAGCATTAACATTTGGCATTTCGACCAGCGCAATTCCTGCTTTCCACTTGTAGTCACGATACCATCGTGAGCTACCATTGCAATCAGGGCTAAAGAGTTATCATTTTCATAAAAATATTAGAAACGCACAACACTTAAATTAAAATCCAAAATACGTACCTTTGCAAACTAGTAAAGAAAAATAATGCTTAAAAGAGAAACACAATTAGCCGTTGAAAAAGGAGAAATGCTACCTTTAATGGAAGAATTCTATACCATTCAAGGCGAAGGTTACCATACAGGAACAGCGGCCTATTTTATTCGAATTGGAGGTTGCGATGTTGGCTGTCATTGGTGTGACGTAAAAGAAAGTTGGAATGCCGAATTGCATCCACCTACGGCAACAGATCTTATTGTTGAAAACGCTAAGAAATATGCTGATACAGTTGTGGTTACTGGCGGCGAACCACTCATGTGGGACATGACCGTTTTGACTCAAAAACTAAAAGGCAAAAATTTAAAAGTGCATATAGAAACCTCTGGTGCTTACCAACTTTCAGGAACTTGGGATTGGATCTGTTTGTCGCCTAAGAAAAACAAACTTCCAACTCCAACAGTTTATGATAATGCCAACGAACTCAAAGTCATAATTTATAACAAACATGATTTTATTTTCGCTGAGGAGCAAGCACAGTTGGTCAACCCAAATGCCATATTATTTCTGCAACCCGAATGGAGTAAGAAAGAAGAAATAACACCATTAATAGTAGATTATGTAATGAACAATCCAAAATGGCGTGTTTCATTGCAAACACACAAGTACCTAAATATTCCATAATAAATCTAGTTATGAAATACGTTATCATTAGTTTATTGTTGTTCTTACTACCTAGTACAACTTTTGCACAAGTAGGAGGAGAAGATGAAGTTTATTTGTCAGGTGACCTTATCAATCCAAAGTTCAAAGGTGGTGATTTAGATAATTTTTACAAGTTTATTGGTGAAAATTTCGATTACTCCAAATTAACTAAAAAAGGAAAGATGGTAGTAGCCTTTACAATTAATGAAAATGGCGAGCTGAAAAATTGTAAAGTACTACAATTTCTCGATATTGAATCTGCCACCGAAATACTCAGAGTTTTAAAACTTTCTCCAAAATGGACAAGTGCCAAACGAGGCGGTAAACCCATAAGTGTAGAGTTAAAATTACCTTTAGATTTTAAATAAAACAAAAAACTCGTTTAGATTTTCTAAACGAGTTTTTTTATAATCTTAATTTCATTACCAATCACCACCAGCGCCACCGCCTGAAAATCCACCACCGCCAAATCCGCCGCCGAATCCGCCACCAGAAGAACCTCCAAAACCACCGCCAGACGAACCTCCAAAGCCACCGCCGTTTCCTCGTCCCAAACTACTAAGAATAATAACATCTAATAAACTTGGTCCGCCAAAATTAGTACCTGAATTTCCACCGTTTCCACCGTTTCGTTTCGATGCAATAATCATTACTACTACAAAAACTACAATAAAAAAAAGTATAGGAAAAATGCCGCCGTCGTCTTGTTTTTCAACACGTTTGCCTTTGAATTTACCTTTTAAAACATCAAAAATTGCATCAGCACCTTTGTTCAATCCGTTGTAATAACTTCCTGCTTTAAATTCAGGAGAAATAATATTTCGAATTATATTGGCATTTACTGAAGCAATAAGTAAATGTTCAAGTCCATAACCAGGAGAAATCCATATCTTTCTTTCTGTTTTAGCTACAAGAATTAAAACGCCATTGTCTTTTTTAGCATCGCCAATTCCCCAAGTTTGCGCCCAATTGGTTGCAACCGTGGCAATGTATTCTCCTTTAATATCATTCACAGTAATTACTACAATTTGGGTTGTAGTTGAATCAGAATAGCGCACTAATTTTTCTTCTAACTGCGTTTTTTCAGTAGCACTTAAAAGATTGGCATAATCGTAAACCGAAGTTTGAAAGTCGGGTTTCGGCGGAATCGTAAATTGGGAAAAACCCATTTGCGAAAGCAAAAGTCCTAAAAATAATAGCGGAATTAAGAACGATTTTTTTTGTGTATTTTGTATCATCCTTTCGATATTTCGTTCGATAATTCGTTAGTGTCATCTTCTTGGTACGGAAAGTGGTGCTTCAATTGTTCACCAGCTTTTAAAATTCCGTCAATTAAACCTTGTTTAAAATTACCTTGTTTAAAATGCGATTGAATCACGTCTTTAGTAGTATCCCAAAAATCTGGAGCTACTTTTTCGTTTATTCCTTTGTCGCCATAAATAACAAAATGCTTGTCTTTCACGGCAACATAAATTAAAACGCCATTAGAATCTTTAGTTTTATCCATTTCCAAGAGATGAAAAACTTCCACAGCACGCGTAAACGAATCTGTGGAAGTCGATTTTTCTATATGAATTCTAATTTCGCCAGAAGTATTTTTTTCAGCTATTTGGATAGCGTCAACAATTTCTTGCTCTTCGTTTTTAGATAAAAAATCTTCTACTTTTGACATTTTATAGGTTATTTAGCTTCTTTTTTATCAAAATTGAATTCTACATTTGGAGCTTTTTCAGCACCTTCAACCGATTTGAAATATGGTTTTTCTGCAAATCCAAAAATACCAGCAAACAAACTGTTTGGAAATGTTTTAATGTGGGTATTGTATGGTTTAACAGCTTCATTAAAACGTGTTCTAGCTGTTAGAATTTGATTTTCTGTACTAGTAAGTTCTGCTTGAAGATTTAAAAATCCTTGATTAGCTTGTAAACTTGGATAACTTTCAACGGTAACCAACAATCTTGAAAGCGCACTTTGATTTTGATTGAATTTTTCTAATTGTTCAGGTGTAATATTAGTTGGATCTACCACAGTTTTAGTTGCATTTGCTCTAGCTTGTACAACCGCTTCTAATGTTCCTTTTTCATATTCTGCTGCGCCCTGTACTGTTTTGACCAAATTTACAATTAGGTCGTTACGTCTTTGATAAGTGGTTTCAACATTTCCCCAAGCTTCTTCAATGTCTTGATTTAATGTTACTGCTGTATTGTTAATTCCTTTAAACCAAGAGTAACCAATGATTACTACAACGGCTAAAATTATCCAAGGCAAAAATTTTCTCATAATTTCTAATTTTAAGTTTTGTTTTTATTTATTGTTTTAAATTGAATTCTTAATACTCAATAATTGTGCCTTTACCGATTCTAATTTTGAAATTATTTCAAATTTATCTAACGTCTTTTTCTGTCCTTCCTTCAAATGTGTTTTTGCACCTTCTAATGTAAATCCGCGTTCCTTTACCAAATGAAAAATCAACTGTAAGTTCTTCACATCTTCTTGAGTAAACATTCGGTTTCCTTTAGCATTTTTCTTGGGTTTCAAAATGTCAAATTCTTTATCCCAAAAACGAATCAGTGAGGCATTTACACCAAATGCTTCTGCAATTTCGCCAATACTAAAATATAATTTATCTTTTGATAACTCTATGTGCATAATTTTTAAATTCCAAATTAATAAATTGCTACGCCTGTTTGCTAACGCTCTTGTCCAAATTCCAATCTGATTTTGATTTCGAAGTAAATATGTTTTCAAAAATCGAAAATCAGCAATCGAAAATCGTTAATCCAATGATTGATTCTCTTGATTGGCAATTTTTGAAATTGCTATGTATTCTGCTGCCGAAATATTTCCGTAATAAAAATTTATCGGATTCACTACTTTTCCATCTTTATGAACTTCGTAGTGCAAGTGCGGCGCTTCACTTCGTCCTGTGCTTCCTACATAACCAATAATGTCACCACGTTTAACTCTTTGTCCTGGGCGTGCTTTATACTTGCTTAAATGGGCGTACAAAGTTAAATATCCAAATCCATGCGTAATTTCAATATGATTTCCATAACCAGACAGCGAGTTGTCCGCTTTTCTCACAACACCGTCGCCAGTAGCATAAATTGGCGTACCAGTTTTGGCAGTAAAGTCCATTCCTTCATGCATTTTTCTTGCTTTAGTAAATGGATCGGTTCTGTATCCAAATCCAGATGCCATGTGCTTTAAATCTTCATTTTTAACTGGTTGAATTGCCGGAACAGCACTCAATAATTTATCTTTTGCTTTAGCCAATTTTAAAATTTCGTCCAACGATTTCGATTGTACTGATAAGGCTTTCGTAATTGCATCTACTTTTTCAGAGGTGCTAATTACCAAATCAGAATTATTGAATCCTTCCAATTCTTTGTAGCGATTTCGGTCGATAATTCCTCTTCTTTTTTCCTCCGAAATTGGAGCCGAATTGAAATAAACTCGATATAAGTTATTGTCTCTTTCCTCCAAATCTGACGCTACTTCGTTAATATTCTCAATTTTTTTATTCAAAATAGCATAGCGCAATTTCATGTTTTCAATTTCTCTAGCTTGAATCTTATCTTTTGGTGTTTCAAAATAAGGAGTATTCATTAAAACTACAAAACACAAAAAACCAAACAAAGCTGATGCAAGTAGGAATAACAAGGCATAACCAATTTTTGTTCTCTTTTGAGGTTTGATTTTTCGGTAAGCCAAATTTTCTGTATCGTAATAATACTTAACTTTCTTCGACATTTCTTAAATTATGCTATTTTTGTAATCTTTTAAGAGCAATAATGGTTATACGAACAAATTTAAGAAATGTTTCAATCTAAACTATTTTTTATCTTTAAATTGTCATAATTTCATTAACTAAAATTAAACGCTATGGATTTCGTAAAAGTAGAGGCTGTTTTTGACACAAGCAAATCGATGGTTTGGGAAGCAATTACGGATTCTGAAATTATGAAAGTTTGGTATTTTACTATTCCAAATTTTGTATTGAAAGTGGGAAGCCAATTTTCATTTTACGAAGGAGAAAAGAAAGAATATCTTCATGAGGGTGAAATTCTAAAAGTTGAAGAAAATAGGTTGTTCCAACACACCTGGAAACATCCTGAACAATCCAAAGGAAGTTCGGTTGTTACATGGGAAATTGAGGAAATTGGTAATGCGAAAGTAAAAGTTACCTTGACTCACGAAGGTTTAGAAAACTTTGCTGATGGCGGACCAAATTTTGCGCCAGCAAATTATGAAATGGGTTGGAATGCCATTGTGAAAACCAATTTGAGAAACTATCTTTACGGCATTAAAAAATTGATTTTCAATCAAAAAATTAATGCAGCTGACGAAGTTGTATGGAATAAAATGTGGGATAAAAAATCGTATACTGATTGGACAACGCCATTTTGTGCAGGAACTTATTTTACAGGTGAAATAGAATTGGGAAGCCGAATTCATTTTATTGCTCCAAGCTTTGACGGAATGTATAGCGATGTATTTTATCTAATTCCAAATAAATTAATCATTTTTAAACACATTGGAAATTTAAAAGATTTAAAAGAAGTACCAATCGATGCCGAAGCTGAACGTTGGACAGGAAGTTTTGAAACCTATAAAATAAACGAAGTAGACGGAATTACAACGGTTACTGCAGAAATTGATTGCGTTCCAGAATACATTAGTTACATGGAAGAAAATTTTCCATTAGCATTACAAGAATTAAAAAAAATATCAGAAAATACAAAATAATGAAATCACAAGACATTCGTAAAGCCTATCTCAATTTTTTTGAAAGTAAAGGACATTTAATCGTTCCATCGGCGCCAATCGTGCTAAAAGATGATCCAACCTTGATGTTCAACAACTCGGGAATGGCGCAATTCAAAGAATACTTTTTAGGAAATGGAACACCAAAAAGTCCACGAATAGCTGATACGCAAAAATGTCTTCGTGTTTCAGGAAAGCACAACGATTTGGAAGATGTAGGTTTTGATACGTACCATCATACTATGTTTGAAATGCTTGGAAACTGGTCGTTTGGTGATTATTTCAAAAAAGAAGCATTGGCTTGGGCTTGGGAATTTTTAACCGAAGTTCTAAAGTTAGATAAAGACCGTTTGTACGTTTCTGTTTTCGAAGGAAATCCAGCCGAAAATGTGCCGTTTGACCAAGAAGCATTTGATATTTGGAAGAAATATGTATCGGAAGACCGAATTATTTTAGGAAATAAAAAAGACAACTTTTGGGAAATGGGCGATCAAGGTCCGTGTGGTCCATGTTCCGAAATTCACATTGATATTCGTTCCGATGAAGAACGAGCGACAACTTCTGGAAGAGATTTAGTAAACGCCGATCATCCGCAAGTGGTAGAAATTTGGAACAACGTTTTCATGGAATTCAACCGTAAAGCTGATGGTTCTTTAGAAAAATTACCAGCGCAACACGTTGATACCGGAATGGGATTTGAGCGTTTGTGTATGGCAATGCAAAATGTGACTTCCAATTATGACACCGATGTTTTTACGCCGCTAATTGAAAAAGTGGAGCAAATTACAGGATTAAAATATACTTCAAACGATGCAATGATAAGTCGTGACTTGTCAATACAAGAAGAACAAAACAAAACCAACATTGCCATTCGTGTAATTGTGGATCACGTTCGTGCCGTTGCTTTCGCTATTGCTGATGGACAATTGCCATCCAATACTGGTGCAGGTTATGTAATTCGCAGAATTTTACGTCGTGCTATACGTTACGGATATTCATTTTTAAATACAACCGAACCTTTTATTAATCAATTAGTAGAAGTTTTGGCTAATCAAATGGGCGAATTTTTCCCAGAAATAAAAAAACAGCAATCATTTGTAGCAAATGTTATTCGTGAGGAAGAAGCATCATTTTTAAGAACTTTAGGGAGAGGAATAAATTATTTTAAATTGTATTCTGAACAATTTTTGAGTAAAGAAAATAATGATAAAGTTTTCCCTGGCTTTATGGCTTTTGAATTATATGATACTTATGGTTTTCCTTATGACTTGACTGTTTTGTTAGCTAAAGAAGTTGGTTTGAGTGTTGATGAAGCTATGTTTAATGAAAAAATGCAAGAACAAAAAGCACGTTCTAGAGCAGCTTCAGAAGTTTTTACTGAGGATTGGAAAGTGTTTTCAGCTGAAAATGCTCAACCGTTTGTTGGTTATGACCAAACCGAAAATGAAGTAAAAATCACAAGAATTCGTAAAGTAGATTCTAAAAAAGATGGAATTTTATATCAAATAGTTTTAGACAACACACCATTTTATCCAGAAGGTGGAGGACAAGTTGGTGATAAAGGAACACTAGTTTCTGCCAACGAAACGATTGATATTATTGATACTAAGAAAGAAAATAATTTAATATTACATTTTGCTAAACAACTTCCAGAAAATGTTGAAGCTGGTTTTGTTGCCAAAGTAAACACCGATTTAAGAACGTCAACTTCCAAAAATCACTCGGCTACGCATTTGATGCACTTGGCTTTGAGAACCATTTTAGGAACGCATGTGGAGCAAAAAGGTTCGTTGGTAAATCCTAATTACTTGCGTTTTGACTTCTCCCATTTTTCTAAAGTTTCTGATGAAGAATTACGTCAGGTTGAAGCAAGTGTAAATGCTCAAATTGAAGCACAATTACAATTGGTAGAGCACAGAAATATTCCAATAAAAGATGCATTAGATAAAGGAGCGATGGCTTTGTTTGGAGAAAAATATGGTGATTCAGTAAGGATGATTGAATTTGGCGAAAGCAAAGAACTTTGTGGTGGAATTCACGTGAAAAATACGGTTGATATTTGGCATTTCAAAATCATTTCGGAAGGTGCTGTTGCTGCAGGAATTCGTCGTATCGAAGCTATTACTGGTGCTGCTGTGAAAGATTTCTACAGAAATCAAGAAAGTACATTGGCAGAAATCAAAGAAACGTTGAAGAATCCACAGGATATTTTGAAATCGGTAGCAACATTACAAGACGATAATGCGAAGTTGAAAAAACAAATTGAGCAATTAGTAAAAGAAAAGGTTGACGGATTAAAAAATACGTTAGTTGCTGATTTTCAGGAAATCAACGGAATTAACTTTTTAGCAAAACAAGTCGATTTGTCAATGAGCTCAACTAAAGATTTAGCTCAGGCAATAGGAACTTCAAAACCAAATTCATTTGTGTTTTTAGCATCTGTTGAAGACAATACTCCAAATATTCACTGTTATATTTCGAAAGAATTGGTAGCTGAAAAATCTTTAAACGCTGGAAATGTAATTAGAGAATTAGGAAAATACATCGACGGAAATGGTGGCGGACAAGCGTTTTTCGCATCTGGAAAAGGTAAAAATGTAAACGGAATTAAAGAGGCTTTGGAGAAAGCGGTTGATTTTGTAAAATAAAAAAAGTAAAAACAAAACCCTTTCAAATTTGAGAGGGTTTTGTCTTTATTGTGCCGAAGCACTATTTATTTCTATCCAATACCCATTCGGATCTTTAATGTAAATTTGTTTTATTCCGTCAGCGCGCGTGGTAATTTTATTTGAAATTCCTTCCCAATCGTTGTATTCTATTTTTAATGATTGTAACTTCAAAATTACTTCGTTAAAACTTGTGGTTGTAAAGGCAATGTGAATGGCTTTGTTCAAAACAATAGGTTCTTTAACTGTTGAAACCAAATGCAATTCCTTGTCGTCACCTAAAGAAAACCAACGAATTCCTTCCTTTTTAGTCTTGTTAGTAATTTCTTTTAAACCAAGAACTGAAGAATAAAAATGTGCTGATTCCTCCACATTTTTTACTGACAAAGCAATATGATTGAACGACAATTGCATCGCCTTATTCTCTTGAGCAGTAATTTTTCCAATGAAAAAAACAAATACAACTAAAATTCTAATTTGTGTAATCACTTTCATAAGTAGGTGTTTAAGTGTAGCGAACAATAATTTGCTAAAAGTATAAAAATAAACGATCGTTCAATTAATTTCAGAAATCTAACAACGCTAAATTTACTGTTATTTGTAAAAAATTACTTGGCGATTACGGCAATAGCATCAATTTCGATAAGCCAATTTCTATTTCCTAAAATAGTGACACCAACTAAAGTGCTTGCTGGATAACTTCCAGTTCCTATAAATTTTTTTCTAACTTTTCTATAAATCGGTAAATCAACTTCTGGATTGAAATTTACAATGTAAGTATTCATTTTTACCACATCTTCAAAACTTGCTCCGCTTTCTTTCAATAACAACTCTAATTTTGTAAAAGTGGAAATGGTTTGCGATTCTAAATCGTTTCCTTCTCCAATTTGTCCAGAAATATGTAATGTAGTAGTCGCATCAGTTTCAATGACTACAACTTGTGAGAAACCTTCGTTTGGATGTAAATATTCTTTTTTAAACATTTTAAAATTTATTTTCGTTCACCAATTTGCTGACGCCACATTGCATAATACAAACCTTTTTCTTCCAATAAAGCTTCGTGTTTGCCTTGCTCAATAATTTGACCTTGTTCCAAAACGAAAATTTTATCGGCGTGCATAACGGTTGACAATCGGTGCGCAATTAAAACAGTAATTCTATTTTGATCCGATATGTTTCTAATGGTTGCATTAATTTCTTCTTCTGTAATTGAATCTAAAGCCGAAGTTGCTTCGTCAAAAATCAGTAAATTCGGATTTCTCAAAATTGCTCTTGCAATAGACAATCGTTGCTTTTCTCCTCCAGAAACTTTAATTCCGCCTTCACCAATAGTTGAATTCAATCCGTCTTCGGCACGTTCTAACAATTTGTCGCAACTTGCTTTGTGTAACACTTCAAGCAATTCTTGATCGGTTGCAGATGGTTTTACAAACAATAAATTTTCACGAATTGTTCCACTAAATAATTGCGCGTCCTGAGTTACAAATCCGAGTTGTTTTCTCAAGTCTAATAAATCAATTTCTTTAGAATCGATTTCGTTGTAGCGTACATTTCCTTTTTCTGGCGGATATAAACCAACCAAAAGTTTAACTAAAGTGGTTTTTCCAGCTCCAGAAGGTCCAACAAACGCAACCGTTTCACCTTGTTTTATATCAAAATTTATATTTTCAACCGCATTGTGTTTCGCCGATTTATGTTTGAAACTCACATTTGAAAAGTGTAACGATTTTATTGCTCCTACATTTTTAGCATTTTTAGGACGGTATTCTTTTGGCGCATTCAACAATTCCTTAAAGTTTTCCATCGATACTTTGGTTTCATTCAAAGCGATAATAAATGTTCCTAATTCTTGCAAAGGGCCAAAAATAAAGAAGGTAAAAAAGACCATTGTCAGTAAATCACCCACTATAATTTTGCCGCCAAACAAGAAATAATACAACGTAAAAACTACACAGGTTCTGAGAAAATGAACAGTTGTTCCTTGAATGAAACTCAAACTTCTAATGAAACGGATTTTTTGTAATTCAAGTTGTAGAATTTTTAAGGTGTTTAAATTTAAACGTTTTTCTTCTTGATAGGTGAGACCTAAACTTTTAACTAATTCGATATTTCGTAAACTTTCAGTAGTAGAACCAGCTAAAGCATTGGTTTGAGTGACAATTTTTCTAGAAACTATTTTAATCTTTTTGCCCAAATACGAACTTACCAATGCAATAATTGGAGCCGTGATTAAGAAGATTATCGAAATTCTGTAATCGATTCTAGAAACATAAACGATG
Source organism: Flavobacterium sp. SP2 (assembly GCF_057626655.1). Lineage (NCBI taxonomy): Bacteria > Pseudomonadati > Bacteroidota > Flavobacteriia > Flavobacteriales > Flavobacteriaceae > Flavobacterium > Flavobacterium solicola. The sequence continues at coordinate 66,013 of NZ_JBVHBT010000006.1, read as the reverse complement.
ACAAAAATAAATCCGATCACCGTTTGAAATATCAATGAAATCGAAAGCGTAATTAATTTTTCTGAATCCAGACGAACTTTAGTTAATTTACTTAAAGTTTCTCCACTTCGTTGGTCTTCAAATTGTTCGTAAGGTAAATCGAGCGATTTTTTAATTCCGTCGGTATACATTTCGGCGCCAGTTCGTTGAATTACTATATTGGTGAAATAATCTTGAAAATTTTTGGTAATTCTAGAAATCATGGCTGCGCCAAGGGATAATCCGAGCCAAAAAGCAACCGATTTAATGAAACCCATTTCATTGCCTTTGTATTTGCCAATTCCAACGCCGCAATCTTGCATTAATTTTCCGGTAATGATGGAGTCGGACAAGCTAAAGCAAATGTTAATAGCCGCCATAAGTAAGGCGATGAACAAAAGCATTTTATGTTTTTTGATATAACTATATAAGAGATTCATTTAAACTATTTTAAGATGCACAAAATTACTAATTTAATTTTCAGATAAAGAGTAAAATTTTGTGCATAATAGTGCTTATTTTTTTAAAATTTAAGTTACATAAAATACAATAATTAAATTCTTTTCATTTCTTTGTATCTCAAATAATTAAAACTATGCCAATGAAAAAATTTGTTCTAGCTTGCAGTTCATTACTACTTTTTTTAGCCTCATGTTCAAGCGATAGTTCCTCATCTTCATCTAGTGGTGAGGTATTGTTGGTAAAAGAAATTGTAACCGATCCTTTTGATGGAAGTTCGTATACAATGACCTATAATTACAGTGGTACTAATCTTACCAAAATTTCTTACGACGACGACGATTCTTATGATAAGTTTTATTATACAGGCGACTTAATTACCAAAATTGAATTTTATGACGATGCCGATTTCTTAGAAGAAAAAGTAACGTATACTTACAATGCAGATGGTAAGCTTACCTCTTATGTAAGTGTTGATTTTGTAAATGATGATGGCGATAGAGAAGTTTACACTTATAATGCTGACGGAACGGTGTCGGGTGTTTCTTACTTTGGTGATTCAGTTTCTCAAACTACTCCAGGTACAACCAGAACTATATCTTTCTCTAATGGTGAAGTGTCTTCAGAAGTGTCTTCATCTGGATTTGGTAGTGATACAACTTACACATACACGTACGATACAAAAAACCATCCTTATAAAAACATCAAAGGATATGATAAAATTGCAGCTTATTCCGATTCAGATAATGCAGGTGTGGCTCATAATTTGTTGACTAGAGTGCAAACTAGTGGAACTTTTACAAATACTAATAATTATACTTATACCTATAATTCAGATGATTATCCGCTTACTATGAGTACTTCAACTTCGGGTATTCTTAATGAAAGCATACAATATATCTACCAATAAATTACGATTAAAGTAAGTTAGTCGAATTCAAATCTTTTAAACCCTTTCAAATAATTCAAATTGAGAGGGTTTTTTTCTGAAAAAAATCTAAATTTGTTTTAAATGTAATTTATGAACTTTACTACCAAAATACCGATTAACAAGCATAAAAATCAAATAGATTATTTTTCAAAGATAGTTTCTTTGGGTTCTTGTTTTGCGGAAAATATGGGTGCTAAATTTGATTATTTTAAATTTCAGAATACAACCAATCCGTTTGGAATTATTTTCAATCCAGTTTCAATTGAAAAATTGATTACTCGAATTGTCAATAAAATTCAATTTACTGAAGATGATGTTTTTTTGCATAATGATTTATGGCATTGTTACGAAGTGCATTCCGAATTGTCAAATGAAAATAAAGAAGAATTTTTAAATAATTTAAATTCGATTTTATCGGATACTTTCAATCAAATTTCCAATGCAACACATATAATTATTACTTACGGTACGAGTTGGGTTTATCGAAATAAATCTTCAAAAAACATTGTCGCCAATTGTCATAAAGTACCTCAAAACCAATTTGACAAAGAAATTTTATCGGTAGCAATTATCGAAAAATCAATTGAAAATACAATCAATTTAATTCAGAAAATTAATCCAGACTGCAATTTTATTTTTACCATTTCTCCAGTTCGTCACATCAAAGATGGTTTTGTAGAAAATCAGAGAAGTAAAGCGCATTTAATTACTGCTTTGCAATCTGTAATCTGTAATCTAGAATCTGCAAACTACTTTCCTTCCTACGAAATCATGATGGATGAACTTCGCGATTATCGATTTTATGCTGATGATATGTTGCATCCAAGTCAAACAGCAATTGATTATATCTGGATCAAATTCTTTGAAAATTATGTTTCAGAAACCGAGTTTGCAATAATGAACGAGGTTTGTTCCATTCAGAAATCACTTTTACACCGACCATTTAATGCGGATTCTGAAGGCCATCAGAAATTTTTGAACAATCTTAACCATAAGATTACCAGTGTTCAAGAAAAAATAAATCACATTAAATTCTAAAAATACGATATTCTACGTATTTCTTCCTATTCGATTTAGTTCTAGGTTTGTCTTGTAACTAAATCAATTTTCCATGTTAAAAATTAAGCACATCGGATTGTTTTTTCTCTTCCTGTTTTTTTATTCCTACAGCGGATTTTCTCAAAGACCAGTTTTGACCGATGAAGAAATTGTCTCGGAAACGGTAATCGCAGAAATAGATGAGGTCTTTCATTCGGCAGATTTTACAAAAAGGAAAAGTAAAAAGTTTGCCGATGTTAAAGGCGAAATGATTGTAGATATTGGTGTAATTCAAAACGGAAAAGTATCCACATTTTTTAAAGTAGCATCGGAAATAAAAAATATAGATTTTATCAATTTTATGTCAGATTATATTCTGGATCATAAATTTCGATTCAAACTTAAGAAACAGCAACGCTACAAAATTCGCTATACAATTACATTTTAAATAGTAACCAAAAACCCTAAAAACAAAACATAATGAAAAAAATCACAGTAGTAATGTTGGTCATTAGTTTGATGTCGACATTGCCAAGTTCAGCACAATTTGGCAAACTTTTAGACAAAGTAAAAGGCAAATCAGGTGCAGGAAAAAAATCGGGTAGTTTTGCCACAGTTTGGGAATCTGAATTTGATAATAAGGCAACGCGACTTGCACTTTGCAGCGGTGAAGGAAACTACATTATTGGAACTGACGACAATTCAGCTTCGGTATTGGACAACACAGGAAAAGTAATCTGGAATGGCGACTACAATAAATTGACAACCAACAAAACCAATAAATCAGAATACCAATATGTAATCTGGAAAGATAACGGCGGTTATGTTTTTCTGTTTGACGAACGTAGTTTGGGTTCAGATCGAGTGGCTGTTTTGGATTTGACAACAGGAAAAGAGATGTGGAATTCTGAGGAATATCAAAATTTGATACAAAAAGGAACCAAAGCAGAAGAAGGTCAGGACGAAGGCGAATTGGAAACGGTAAAATATATTGGCGAATTGGATGCCTTCTTAATTTCGCAGAAAGCATCGGTTATTTTGGTAAAAGCAAATACTGGAGAAAAAATTTGGGAAACCAACCGATTTAAAGGTGGCGTTGGAAAATATGTGTACGATGCCAAGAGAAACGAAATCATAATGATCAATTTTAAGCCAACAGCTTTGGGTGCTTTATTTGCAGGATTTAAAAATCAAATGGTTCGATTAAATGCAGCAAACGGTGATATACTTTGGGATGCAACTTTCGTAGGAACAGTCGAAAAAGAATTAGTAACGCGTCGTGCCATTATTGATATGTGGATAAAAGACAATAAAATCTTCGTTTACTTGAATGGATTGCAGGTTTTTGATTATCAAAATGGTCAAAAACTTTGGGAAGCAGTTTACGAAAACGACATGGATAAAGGTTCTACTGGAAATGGATTGCTGGGTAACAAGAAGCGAACTAAGATTTATAGAACACTTGCAGATCCTTTATTTACAGAAAATGCAGTTTATATCGTGATGCTTGGAAACCGTGATAGAACTAAATATGTAGAAAAGCACGATTTACAATCTGGTAAATTATTATGGACTTCCGAGAAAGTTACAGGTGCATTTTGTATGCCAAACATTTATAAAACTGGAGACAAAATTATGGTTCAAGTTGGTGGAAAAGTTCAGGTGCAAGAATACCGATGGGAAGAAGCATCAACTGGAACAACTGGCGCAGTTATGGCTTTAGGAGGAGTTGGTGGCGGAAGTGCCAAACAATGGGTTCCTTATATTTTTGATGATTATAAAGCGCAAAAAAATAGTGTTTTGTCTCTTGATGATACAACTGGAACAACAGCATGGCGATCTGAGAAATTTGACAAACGAATTACAGATTTTATCATTGATGAAGACAAAACAGTATTTGTTGGTGATGGCGACGAATTTTACAGCTATGAAATTGCAACTGGAAAACAATTATTTGATGTAAAACATAGTGATGCCAATGTTGGAAAAGCCAGTGACGTTATTGATTTTGGTGATAAAGTTGTAGTGATTTCAGAAAAAGGTTTGGCTGCTTATTTCAAGAAAGATGGCAAAAGAACCTATGCAACCGAAAAACTAAGAGGAATTGACCAGTGGTACAATGTAAATGGAAATTTCTTTTTGCGAGATCAGCGTAATAGTAAAAATATTATTTACGGTATTGACATGACCAACGGAGAAACCAAAGGTTCGGTACAGTCTAAGGGTAAAGGAGGAAGTCCATTGTATGGCGATGGAATTGACATTACTGCCGATGGAGAATTTATTTTTGCTTTTAAAAAGAAGAAAGTTGAAAAAATAAAAGTGAATAATTAAGGGTTTTTTAGATAGTGTTATGGAAGGCTGTGAAATTCGTTTTAAAGCCTTTTTTTGGTAGTAATAATATTTTTTACAGACATAAAATACGACATTATTCGTATTTCTAATTCTTGCAACAAGCTCTAATTTTGCTCTAAATACTTATAAAATGATTGTACTATTAATCTGCATTATCTTCGTTTTAATTGGTGTTATACTTTATGTAACCTATCAATTTGAACAGAACAAAAAAATACATTCTGAAAAAATAACTACTCTTCAAAACGTTATTTTCGATTTGTTGCAAGAACAGAAACAGCAATCGTTGCACCTCAAATTATCGGATGAACTTAAAAATAAATTGTTGGAAGCTCGAATTTCTATTGATGAAAATATTATGGATTTACAATACGAATTTGTTTCTGTAATTTCAAAAAAATAATAATGAGTTGATTTTAAGTTTCTTGTGTTATTTTTTAACAAAAAATTTGTAAGTTTATAAAGTCTAAATCGTTTTCATGAAGAAATTTTATCTCTTTGCATTTTTAGTATTTTCTGCTTGTCTTTTTTCCCAAAATAAAAAGGAGAAAGATAGTTTGCTTTTTATTGCTACCAAAAGCACTAATGATTCTGTACGAATTGTGGCGTACAACAAACTTTTTTTTAATGAAGTATTTTCAAATTTAGAAGAATCTAGAAAATATTATGAAGCGATTTTTGCAATTGCTAAAACAAAAAAATCAGATTTTGCCTATGCAAAAGCTTATAATTTAAAAGGAGTTGCCTACGATATTTCTGGAAAAATGGACAGTTCCTATTTGTTTTATAGAAAAGCAATAGTTTATGCTAAAAAATGTAAAGCCTTGGCAGTTGAAGGTTCGGCATTGAATAATATCGGATTGTTAGATTGGAATAAAGGAAATTACTATGAAGCTTTAGTTAACTACAATAAAGCACTTGCAATTTTTGAGAAAAACGGAAATCTTGAACATCAAGCTAATGCTTTGAGTAATATTGGATTGATTTATGATGAGATTGACGATTTAAAAATTGCCGAAATATACTTAAAAAAATCATTTGCAATTAGAAGTAAATTAAAAGACGAATACGGTTTGTCAGTCTATTATGTAAACATTGCCAAAATAGTTCAAAAGCAAAAAAAACATCATTTAGCTATTGAAAATTGTGAAAAAGCAATTAAAATCAAAAGAGAAATTAATGATTTAATGGGAATTGCGATTGCAGATGCAATTATGTCGACATCCTATTTATATTTAAGAGAATTTGATAGAGCGTACGAAATCTTAAAACAGGCAGAAAAAATTTGTATTGAAAATGAAGCCGAATCTAATATTATTGAAAACGTTTATGCTGGACTAGTTGAAGTTTATATTGAAAAAAACAAACTCGATTTGGCAAAACAATACAACCAAAAGTTATTTGAAGTCAATAAAAAAACCAATGACGTTGAACGATTAAATTGGTTTTATCAATTCGATTCACAAATTGCTGTGAAAGAGAAAAATTTTGAACAAGCCTATTTGTCTGATAAAAAAAGTGATTCGCTACATAAAATTACAAATGGAATTGAACTTAAAAAAGCCATCAATTTATTTGAAGCAAAATACCAATCGGAGAAAAAAGAAAAACAGCTTTTACTTTTCAAAAACGAGTTGTTCAGGAACGAAATTGAAACTAAGAGAAAGAATACTTGGTTGTTGATAATTTCAGTCATTACATTATTCATAGCAGTTTTAGGTTATTTGCTTTACAGTCAGCAGAAGCTTAAAAACCGTCAACAAGAGCAAGAATTTCAATTGAAAACAGCAATTAAGGAAATCGAAAATCAAAATAAACTGCAGGAACAACGACTTTCAATATCTAGAGATTTGCACGATAATATTGGATCGCAACTTACCTTTATAATTTCATCTGTAGATAATGTGAAATATGGTTTTGATATTAATAATGAGAAGTTAGAATCTAAATTATCCAACATTAGTACGTTTGCTAAAGATACAATAATTGAACTTCGAGATACTATTTGGGCAATGAATTCCGATCAGATTACGTTTCAAGATTTGGAAAACAGAATTAATAATTATATAGAAAAAGCTCGAGAAGCTCAAGAGAATATTAGTTTTTCGTTTGCCATTGATGACGATTTAAAAACCAAAATATTGACTGCTGTTGAGGGAATAAATGTTTACAGAACCATTCAAGAAGCAATAAATAATGCTATAAAATATTCTGGAGCCCAAGTAATTTCTGTGAATGTAAGATTGCAATCCGAAAAAATAAATATTATTATAAAGGACAATGGAACAGGTTTTAACGAAAATGAAATTGAAAAAGGAAACGGTCTAAATAATATGCAAAAGCGAATTGAAGAAATAGGAGGTAAGTTTGCATTAACATCAACTACTGAAGGAACAAAAATCGAAATAATAATCGAAGGATAGGTAAATACGAAAAAGTACGTATTTCTAAAAGTCAAAAAACACGGTACATTTACAATAATAAATTCTTTGTTATGATAAAATTAGCTATTGTAGACGATAATTCTTTTTTAGTAAAATCTACTCAGGAAAAACTTTCTTTTTTTGAAGATTTCGATGTGAAATTTACCGCTTACGATGGGAAAAATGCAGTTGAAAAAGTAGATAAAAATCATAATTTAGACATGATTTTGATGGATATCGAAATGCCAATTATGAACGGAATTGAAGCTACAAGTATTATTAAAAATAAATATCCGCAGATAAAAATTATAATGCTTACCGTTTTTGACAACGATGAAAATATCTTCAATGCAATAAAAGCAGGCGCAGATGGTTATTTGCTAAAAGAAGTTAACCCCATAGAACTACATCAAGGAATTTTAGAAACTTTAAATGGTGGCGCAACGATGACACCTTCTATTGCTATGAAAACTTTAAAATTATTTAGAAACCCAATCGATTTTCAAGTTAGTAGTAAAGCGGAAGATATAAATTTAACCACTAGAGAAATTGAAGTTTTAGAACAACTAAGCAAAGGATTAAAATACAGCGCTATTGCAGATAATTTATTTCTATCGTCTGGAACAGTTAGAAAGCATGTCGAAAATATTTATTCGAAATTACAAGTTCATAATAAATTGGAAGCCATTCAAAAAGCTAAAAACAACAATTTAATATAATAGTTAGTCTCTATTATTGGCATAAGATTTTGTACTTTCGTATAAACTAATAAGTATTTTATGCCAGCAATTACTCCCAACAATAAACCTTCTTTTTTTCAAAATTTGATGCAGTTTTTAACCGAATCTCGCAAATGGGTTTTTGTAATTTTGATTGCTGTAATTGTATATTTAGCCTATCAATTATTTACCAAAAGTAGCGAAAATTCAACGGTAGAATATGATACCAATCTTATTCAGCAACAAATAAAAAATGTGGGAAAATTAGTTGTAACTGAAGGCCATTTTGCAGAAGTTATGACCTATAAAGATCAAAAAAAATATTTACTAGATATTATTTCTTTCGAGAAAAAAGCAATAGTTGTTATTAATGCCGATGTGACAGTTTCATTCGATTTAAGTAAAGTGACTTACGATATTGATGCTAAAAATAAAATTTTAACAATTACCAATATTCCAAAAGAGGAAATCAAAATTTATCCAGATTTAAAGTATTATGACATTAATCAAAGTTCTTTAAATGAATTTACTGGAGAGGATTACAACAAAATAAATAAGATAGTTAAAGCTAATCTTGCTAAAAAAATTGAAAAATCAACACTCAAAACTAATGCATCCAACCGATTAATGAGCGAACTTTCTAAAATGTTAATTTTAACTAATTCGATGGGTTGGACTTTACAATATAATGGAACTACTATTGAGAAAGAGTTGGATTTTAATGCTAAAATTAAACTTAATAACTAGCATTTAGTTGTTTGAAATTTCATAAATACGACGTTTGTCGTATTTTTTTGTGCTTATAATTTATAGAATTTTGAAATTATAAACACAAACAATATGAAAAAAATAATTTTATTACTTGCACTGTTTTCATTTTCATGTTTTGCACAAATATCTCAAGCAGAATTTGATAAATCGTTGGAACTTTTATCTGGAGATGATCAGCAAAAAGCTATTGCTAATTTAGAATTGTTGGAAAAAAAGTTTCCAAATACACCTAAAGTTCTTTATTTGAGAGGAATTTATCAGTTTCGTGATGGCGATATAAATGCGGCCATAAGTTCCTTGTCCAATGCCGTGAAATCCAATCCTCAATTTGCTCTTGGATTTGCTGGTAGAGCACAACTTTTCTCTTCTAAAGGAATGTTTGACAAAGCGATTGCTGACCTTAATGAAGCAATACGATTGGAACCTAAAAATAGTGATTTTATAAATTCTCGATATCAAATTAATAGTTACAATCAAAATTTTGCTGAGGCGCTTAAAGATGTAAACACTAAAATCACATTAAATCCCTTAAACGCTTTAAATTATCTTGAAGCTGCACAAATGAGTCTAAAATCGGGAGAAAATAAAGCCGACGATTATTTTGCAAAAGCCTATTTAGTTAAAGGAATTGATAAATATTCAATAGACGCTTTATACGGAGAATTTTTATTACAAAACCAACGCTTTGAAGAAGCTAACGCAAAATATGATGCTGCAATAACATCCAATCCGGATAAGTTGAGCGGCAATGCATATGGTAATGCAGGAATTGTCGCTTATAAATTGAAGAATTATGATATGGCTATAAATTATCTTACTAAAGCTATCGCCATGAATCCGCAATCAATGGAACATCGCGCTAACCTTGCAACGGTTTATGTTGATAAACAAGATTTTTATAAGGTAAAACAAATTGCAGAACAATTATTGGCTATAAATACCGAAGATGCAATGGCAAATATGCTCATGGCAATTGGAATTATGAGAACTGGTGGCGACCAAAACTTAGCATTACAGTACCAGCAAAAAGCACAACGATTAGACGCAGAAAAAAATAAATAATTTATAAAAATTAAAAATAGAAATCATGAAAAAATCACTTTTACTGGTTGTAGTGAATATAATTATGGCCGCAAATGTTTGGGCTCAAACACCAATTATTAAAGATTTTAGAACCATAGTTGCTGATAGGCCAAACGAGTTTGTGAACTTACAGAAAGAGCTAAAAATTGACAATGTCGCAGCAGGTTTTAAGGAATACAGTTCTAAGATTGAAAATTTATCGTTCAATAGAAATTTGATAATTAATGGAACAAGAGGCGCGCAATATTTAGTAATCTTCAATCTCGATGCAATGAACCAGCAAACTAAAGATTTCTTTGTATTGGTTTCTAAACAATATTTTGATGAAATAGATGCAATGGCGAAAACAGGGAAGTATGTTGTTCGCGATTATAAAGCTAGTGATGGAACATTAATCACCGAAGTAAAAAGTGATTTGGGAGAAAAAATACTCGAATATCGAATTAAACCAAACGAGCATTTATTACTATTTGTTGGACCAAAAAAATAATTTTAAAATTTTAGACCATGAAAAAACTATTTTTTATAACAATTCTATTACTTTCTACGGTTAGAATTATGGCACAAAGCGATGTAATTCTTCAATTTAGACAAGTGGTTAAGGAAATTCCCAATCAGTTTGATAATTTAAAGAAAGACTTGTTGCAGGATAATACCGAGAAAAACTACAAATTGTACAGCTCGAAAATTGAAGATATGCCTATATCTAAAACTTTAATTTCGGTTAGCCCAAAAGACGGACACATCTACCTGATCACATTTAATATAGAACAAATGGATTCCATGATGTTACGAATTTTTGCATCAATCTCGAAACAATACATCAACGAGTTGAATGAAATGGTAAAATCTGGCAATTATAAAGGTAGAGATTACAATAGCAATGGAGAAGATATTACGGAACTAACCAACACAAAAGGCGAATTGGTTTTGCAATACATAAGCAGTAGTAAAGAACATGTGTTGATATTTTACGGGGTTTTAACTAAATAATTTTACACATGAAAACGAAATTTTTAATTGGTGCATTACTACTTTTTAATATGCTTTTTTCGCAAGAAGTTACTGAACAAATCTTTACCAACGATGTGAATAAAATTGTCAATGATGCTGCAACAGGTTTTCAAACAAGTAAAGGAAATTACAAAGAAAAGCAATGGATAACAACTTACAATTATTCTAATTTGTCTATTTTGAATTCAAAAAAGGATGCGTTTATTGGTTACAGTGAAGCAACTTATTTAAAATATTCAAAGAAAAATCTACCCGAAGAATACTTTTTTTATCAAGGTTTTGACTCTAAAAATGCAAATGGAATTTTTGTTTTTGAAAATGCCGAAAGAATTTTTGATGAATTGGCTAATGTAAGTAAGCTAAAAAAGAAAGTAGAGAAACAAGAAAAAAAGCACAAGGACAAGTTGAAAAGTGTCTTGTATTTAAAAAACAATCGAAAAGTTTTTCAGTTGTACTACAATTTAGAAAATAAATCCGTCACGGTTTATATCCATTCAGATTTACGTCCAAATGATGTACCAAACTATCTTGGTTGCTTGGTACTTTATAACATTCAAAGCGGCCAGTTCGTTTCTGCCAACACCTATTATGTTTATGGAAAAAGTCTTGCTTCGTCAGATATTTTGTATGCAAAAATAATGTCGGATAAAGATGAAACTTTTAAGAGATTATTCTCGAAATACGAATGGATGCCTTATGCTTCACAACAGCAAGTAGATCAAAAAATGACTGGTTTAGGTATTAAGGAGTATTCACAAAAAATTAATTCTGATGGATATGGAATTAGGTAAAATTATAAATTTCAGATAATGAAAAAAGCAATTTTAATTTTCTTTTTATTCCAAGTTATATACTCGTTTTCTCAATGTATTTCTGGTGATTGTAAAAATGGTTTCGGCAAATACGATTACGGATTTGCAGTTTATGAAGGCAATTTTGCTTCCGAAAAACCCAATGGAAAAGGTACAATGGATTATGGAAATGGAGAGAAATTTGTCGGAAATTTTAAAGATGGGCAAGAAGATGGCGATGGAGTTTTGTATAAAAAAAACGTTCCTCAACCTGTGACGTATGTTAACGGAAAGGTCAAAGTAAGAGAAAGTCGAGTGGTAATTGGAGGTAATGCACCAACTGTTGACGGTTGCGAAAAAGGTGATTGTTACACTGGATTTGGAATTATAAAATTTGAAAGTGGCAATCGGTATGAAGGCAATTTTGAATACGGAGTTAAATCTGGCGAAGGCAAATTCTATTTTGCGTCGGGAAATGTATTTACAGGAAATTTTGTAAATAATGTTTTTGCAAATGGCACTTTTGTTTATACACAAGATGGCGTTTCATTTACTGGAAGTTTTAATCAAGATGGTACACCTAAGTCAGGTGACTATTATTATGAAACAAATAAAGCTACCGTAACGGTTGTAGATGGTAGAATAACGAAAGTAGTAAATCCTGTGGCAGAAAAAGCAAGAAAGCTTGCTGAAGAACAAAGCAAACCCAGAAAATGTACTGCTTGCAATGGTATAGGTATGCACGTTGGTGCAAGTAAAACAGTAAAAGTTTACCGAGAATTTACTACCCAAATGCCAGGACGACAAGCCGTAACTCATGAATACGGAAATAGTTACACCAGAAAAGAGTACAGTTGGCCAACCGAGTGTAATGCTTGTCATGGAACAGGACAAGAACGACCACAAGGAATCATTATTAATACCGGTCGATATTGACTTTAAATAGTAATTAATTAAAAACCCTAAAAATGAAAAACTTAAAAATTACAACATTAATTATGATTTTAATGTTTATAGTAGCAACTGCTTTTGCGCAAGGAATAACTCGTAAACCATTTTTAGATATTGGTGACAAACCTGTGGCGAACAGTCAATTTATTCAAGGCAATCAAGGTGGCTCGTATTTTATTACCAAGTCGGTTTACAACGAGCAAATGGTTAAAGAAATTATTAAAGCACAAAAGGAACAAGGCTTTAAGAAAGTCGATAAAGCCAATTTTTTGTTAGCCGATGTAAACATGTTGCAAGCGTCTTATCCGTTAGAAGAAGGTTATACTTATCGCATTTTTTCAGTGTTTGATTTGCCAAATGGTTCCACAATTTTGCGTGTAAAAGACGAATCTGGAAAAGAGCTAGTTCCAGAAGTTAGAAATGAAAAAACAGGTAGTTTATTCAGTTCTAAAATTTCAAATCTGCAAGTAAAAGATATTGTATGTACAAAAGATCAAACAGTTTATCTTGAAAACGGCATGATGACCGAAAAATCGGTTTACTATGCCACAACCTATTTAATTTTCAAGAAAAAATCTTAGTTAGTACTCGGTAACTAACATCAAAATACGACATCTGTCGTATTTTTTTGTGTTTTATACCTTATTAAATTTGATGGATAACTTAAAATAAAAAATATGAAACAAATTTTACTTTTACTGGCGTTGATTGTAAACTTAAATGTAAATGCACAGTGCTGGAGCAAATTAGAAATAGGTTCTGGACATACATTGGGAATTAAAACGGATGGAACACTTTGGGCAACCGGTAATAATAGTTCAGGACAATTGGGCATAGGAGATTTTATTGCAAGAAGTTCTTTTACTCAAGTAGGCGTAGGAAACAATTGGGTAAAAATTTCAGCTAGAGATAACGATAGTGCAGGTATTAAATCGGATGGTTCTCTATGGACTTGGGGTAATAATTCATCAAATGTTCCAACTCAAATTGGCACAGCAGTTAATTGGAAAGAAATTGCAGTGGGAAATTTATATTTTCTGGCTGTTAAAACTGACGGAACGCTATGGGCTTGGGGACAAAATACATTCTCAAATTTAGGCGATGGTACTTCAACTTTTAGAGCAAATCCAGTTCAAATTGGAACTGCTACCAATTGGGACAAAGTTGCTGCAGGTCAAGTAAGTAGTTTTGCCATAAAAACAGATGGAACGCTATGGTCTTGGGGTGGAAATACGTATGGGCAACTCGGACATGGAAACAACTCTATTTATTCTACTCCAACAAAAATTGGGTTAGCAACCGATTGGGCACAGGTTTCCGCAGGAACCGGACATGTACTTGCTTTAAAATCGAACGGAACAATTTGGTCTTGGGGTGCAAATTATTCTGGTGAATCCGGCAACGGAGTGGCAAACAGTAGTAGTGTGCCGGATCAAATAGGATCGGAATCGGATTGGGCTAAAATTGATGCCGGATTTATTCATTCAATGGCTATTAAAACAAATGGAACTCTTTGGACTTGGGGATTTAACAATCAGGGAAGATTAGGTGACGGAACTACAACCAATCGATTTGCACCAGTTCAAATTGGAACTGCAACCAATTGGTCACAAGTCTCAGGTGGTCAAGGTGCGTCAATTGCGTTAGCCGATTTATCAACCGAGTACGCTTGGGGATTAAACGGTGGTGCTTTTGGAAATGGAGACGGTACAACTTCCAATTCACTAGTGCCACTTTTAGTGACTTGCGCATCATTGCAAACCGACGTATTTGATAAAATAAATTTTAAAATGTATCCAAATCCTACAACAGATAATTTGAATTTGAAATTCGAAATTAATCTAGAAAATGCAACAGTAAAAATATTTTCAATAACAGGGCAAACCGTTTTTGAAAAACAAAATCTTTATGGTAATGATTTTAATTTTGATGTATCCAATTTAAATATCGGATTGTATACGGTTCAAATTATGTATTTGGATAAATCGTTAAATTTCAAATTCATAAAAAAATAATCAAGCAATTCGCCTTCAAAACTCGGTCAAGAATAACTAACTTAAAAAAATAATACGATGATTAAAACTAAATTAATTAATTATGTGATGATTGTTTTAATGACAATCAGCTCAATTTCTTGTTCTAACGATGATGATAATTCATCACCAACTGTAACGCCGCCAACAATTAGTGACGGATTCACTTGGACAATAAACGGAACAACAGCATCCAAAAATACTACAGTCACAAACTACAATTTACAAGGAAGTGCTATGAATTTGTTTGCCACACCAAACGGAACAGTTTTCGAAATTAACCTCACGGGAAGTGCGCCAGGAACATACACTTTAGGAAATGGGAATGCATTGTATTATAATATTTCTACAAGTGAAAATTTAATAAGTCCTACCTCTGGTACTGTAATAATAACCTCTTTTGCCAATAATAAAGTATCAGGAACTTTTACTGCATCAGGAACTGGAACTGGTGTTACATCCATTTCTGGAACGTTTACCAACATTGGATTATAAGCATAAAAAAATCGCCTTTTGAATTACTCAGTAGGCGATTTTTTTTATTCAATGATGTTATATTAAGCAACTACTTTTTCAAAAACCAATTCCAATCCGTTAGAAATAAGTTTCGCAATTTCTGGACGACTTTCTTTCAGTTTTTCCAAATGAATCAATACTTCTTGCATCAATTCATTATCAGTACTTGATGTTAATAGTTCAGCAATTTCTATCGATAATAACCAGTCTTTAGGGTGGTTTAGTTTTACATTCAGAAAAATATTCCTAAGCGATTCGTTATGATCGTTTCCTTCGCGAATCATTCGAACCGATTTGTATAACGCTTCCAAGTCTTCTCTTTCTTCAGATTTTTTTGCTTTTATAGTTTGAGAACTTGGCACATGAGTGATCATGTCGAAACTATTTACATCTGCTGGGCCAGAAAATGCCGAAATTACTTTCTTACCAACTGCCATGTCGTAAATTCCCCAATCGGGCTGAAATAAAACGGTGTCGTTGTGAGTAACAGTACAATTTTTAAAACTGATTATGATAATTTCACCTCTCAAATTTCGTGAACCAGTAATAATTTCGCCTGAAACGGTTATATTTCCTTCAAATTCCAATGTTACAACTTCGGTTTCATATATGTTGTAAGCACGTAAATCTCGTGGACTCATATCCTCTATGGCCAAATTGATACCTTTCAGTTTTCCAATTGGAGAACCAAAACCATCAGGATGCGTTGTAGTTCCGTGACCAACTAGCTCTTTTTCTCTGTAAGACAACGCCGTTTTTCCGGTTGTTTGAACATATATTGGTTTGCCTTCGTCTTCGATAACATTAGTAAAAACGCCAGAAATTTGCAATCCAGTACTCAACTCAATTGTTCCTAAAGCGTTAGATTGTATTAATTTTTTTAACCCAGATAATCCGCCAGTTCGAAGTGCCATTGTATTGGCAAACTCTTCCAAAACCTGACTTAAATGAGCAAAATCTGGTGTCACATAAAGTTGAGGTTGTGGTTTGGTAATATCAAAACTTTGATCGGCAGCCGAAATATCATAAGGAATTTTCGTTACTTCATCAGTCATACACCAAGCGCTTTCACCAATTGATGATAGCAAACCTGCTCCATAAATCTTCGGATTTTCTACCGTTCCAATTAGTCCGTATTCTACTGTCCACCAATGTAAGTTTCTTATGCGCGCCATTTCAGAAAGTTCACCCATATTATTTTGCAAATAATCTACTTGCTTCTCAGCCGCCTCGATTTCTTCTTGTGGCGTTCCTTCAGCTTCTTTAATTATCGATAACAATCGTACTGCTTCGTACATTTCATAATCGCGATGCGATGAAATAGCTTTGCAGCCAATTTCTCCAAAACGACGCAAATATTCTGCATATTCAGGATTCGCAATAATTGGTGCGTGTCCTGCGCCTTCGTGAATAATATCTGGAGCTGGAGTATATTCTATATGTTCTAGTTGACGAATATCACTGGCAATTACAAGTACATTGTATGCCTGAAATTCCATGAAAGCATTGGGTGGAATAAATCCATCCACAGCTACAGCAGCCCAACCAATTTCTTTCAAAATTCGGTTCATTCCATACATATTCGGGATATTATCCACTTCTAAACCCGTTTTTTTCAGTCCGTCTAAATAGGAATTATGAGCAACTTTGGACAAATAATTCACATTTTTGCGCATCACATAACGCCAAACTGCTTGGTTTATCGGAGTATAATCAGTATAATCTTGGGGTTTTATAAACTGTTTTAAATGCTTCGGAAGTCTGTCAATCAACGGATTGCTTTCAAAATGGGTTTCCATAATTCAAATAATATCTGTTGTTGTAAAGGTAATGATTTTTTTTGAAGCAACTTCCAGCTTTTCATTGCAAGTTTTTACTTCATTGTCAACAATTTTAAAGAACTACAAGAGCTTCCGTTGGTCGCTTTCTAGTTCTAAAAATTGTAAAGACAACGAAGTAAAAAGTTTTCCATTACACTCTGGGCTACTAACTTTTGCATCGATGAACTTTTTAGTTGAAATTGACCAACTTAAATTCTTTGAAATTTTGCCTCTCTTCAATACAAAACTTAACTAACCCTGATAGGAGCAACTACCTTGTAGTGCGGATAGCAGGAATTACGAAAATAGAAATTCTAAAGCCATTCGTTTCAAATAAAAAACCGCAACATTTCGGTTACGGTTTTCTTAATTTTTATGTAAAACTGCAGACTGAAATCTGCAAACTGATTACTTTTTTACTGGTGGATATTGTGCTAGAATTTTAGAAACAAACTCTTTCACAACAGCATCTTTTTTATCAACATTTTTAGTTAATGTTCCTTCGCCTTCGCCTTGCCAGATAAGTTCTTTTTTCTTGGCATCAATTAAGTCGATAAACAATGTTCCTTCGGTATATCGATTAACACTAGTAGAGTTTCCGCCAAAGAAAAACGGATTCCATCCAAATCCCCAACCGTAACCCCAGCCAGCATTGAATTGGTTTACATCAACTTGTTCTCTCTCTTTAGTGAAAATATTCACCAACAAATCTGGTGTTTCGCTTTTAGTAAAACCTTTGGCAAGCATTTGTTCGTCTATGGCTTTCAGAATTCTTCTTTTATCTAGATCTGAAATTTCGACTTTGTCAACACCACTTTTTAAATACGCATAGGTTTTGTATTGATTAAAATCGACATTTTTGTCGTAATCTGAATACACTCTAACAGAACTGCATGAAGCAAAAACAAAGAGTAGGAGTACTGGTAAAAATTTAATTGTTTTCATAGTAATTTATATTAGATTTTTAGATCGTTAGATTTTTGATTATCGGAATTTAAACGTCTAGAAATTTGATATTATTAGATTAAAAAAACAAACAAAATCTAAATTATCTAACAATCTAAAAGTCCAATAATCCTTCTTCAACTATATTAGGGATGGTAACTTTCAATAAAGGTTGCGTCTCCATAGCTCTTTTTATTGCAAAAATTGCTCCTTCGTTTCTTGCCCAACTTCTTCTTGAAATTCCGTTATTTACATCCCAGAAAAGCATTGATTCTAAACGTTTTGATGCTTCTTTACTTCCATCAAGAACCATACCAAATCCACCATTTATTACTTCGCCCCAACCAACGCCACCACCATTGTGAATGGAAACCCAAGTTGCGCCGCGAAAGCTATCGCCAATAACGTTTTGGATGGCCATATCGGCTGTAAATCGTGAACCGTCATAGATGTTTGATGTTTCTCTGTATGGCGAATCGGTTCCAGAAACATCATGGTGATCGCGACCTAGAATTATATATCCAATTTCTCCTTTTGCAATGGCTTGATTGAAAGCTTCGGCGATTTTGATTCGTCCTTCAGCATCGGCGTACAGAATTCTCGCTTGTGATCCAACCACTAATTGATTTTCTTGAGCACCTTTTATCCATTGGATATTATCGGCCATTTGCTGTTGGATTTCTTCAGGCGAATTTTTCATCATTTCTTCCAGAACATCACAGGCAATTTTGTCGGTTTTTACTAAATCTTCAGGATTTCCTGAAGCGCATACCCAACGGAAAGGACCAAAACCGTAATCGAAACACATTGGTCCCATAATATCTTGAACGTAGCTGTTGTATTTAAAATCAATATGATTTTCTGCAAAAACATCGGCTCCAGCGCGAGAAGCTTCTAATAAAAAAGCATTTCCGTAATCGAAGAAATACGTTCCTTTTTCGGTATGTTTATTAATTGCAGTTGCATGGCGACGTAACGTTTTTTGAACTTCTTCTTTAAATTTATCTGGATTATTAGCCATTAAATCATTAGATTCTTCAAAAGTATATCCAATTGGATAGTAACCTCCAGCCCAAGGATTGTGTAATGAAGTTTGATCAGAACCTAAATCGATTTGCAGATTTTCTTGGTCGAAGCGTTCCCAAACATCGACTACATTTCCAAGATAAGCAATAGAAACGACTTCGTTATTTTCTAAGGCGCTTTTAACCCTTGGAACTAATTGGTCAATATTTTCAATCACTTCATTAATCCAACCTTGTGAATGACGAATGTGCGTAATTTTCGGATTTACTTCGGCACAAACGGTAACGCAACCTGCAATATTTCCTGCTTTGGGTTGTGCACCAGACATTCCGCCTAATCCGGAAGTTACAAATAAACCACCTTTTGGAGCTTTTTTTATTTTTCTGAATCCGTTTAAAACGGTGATTGTAGTTCCGTGAACAATTCCTTGCGGACCGATGTACATATAACTTCCAGCGGTCATTTGTCCGTATTGGGAAACTCCTAAAGCATTCATTTTTTCCCAGTCATCGGGTTTGGAGTAGTTTGGAATGACCATACCATTAGTAACAACCACTCTTGGCGCTTCTTTATGAGACGGAAACAATCCCATTGGATGACCAGAATACATGGCTAACGTTTGTTCTTCGGTCATTTCTGCCAAATATTTCATCGTCAATAAATACTGAGCCCAATTTTGAAAAACAGCACCATTTCCACCATAAGTGATTAACTCGTGAGGATGTTGAGCAACGGCGTAATCCAAATTATTTTGAATCATCAACATGATGGCTTTTGCTTGTTCGCATTTTCCTGGATATTCGGATATTGGACGTGCGTATATTTTGTAATCAGGACGAAATCGATACATGTAGATTCTTCCGTAGGTTTCTAATTCGGCTTTGAATTCAGGAAGTAATTCGGCATGATGTTTTGTATCAAAATAACGTAAAGCATTTTTTAAAGCCAATTTTTTTTCTTCTTGTGAAAGAATTTCTTTTCGCTTTGGTGCATGATTTATTTCGGCCTCATAAGGTTTTGGATTTGGTAAAACCGATGGAATTCCTTGTAGTATTTGTTCTTGAAAGGTCATTTTTTGGACTTCTTAGATTGTTAGATTGATAGATTTTTGGACTTCTTAGAAAGCTAGATTTTAAATATTCAAATTTCCAAAAGTTCTAATTTGACTTTTTTATGTTTCCTGTTTTTTTATCAAATCCGTATGGACAATGACGGCAGCCGCTTTTGCAACAATAGCCACGTTTTAAGTGGTGTTTTTCGGTAAAACAGCGGTAACCTTCTGGAGTTAGATAATAATCTTCACCTTCGATTAATTTATTTTCGTCTTTATCTTTAAACATAGATACAAATTTAGCAACTTTGCAGAACATATGATACTAATTGTTTTTAAATATTTAACACCGAAAGGTTTTCGAGGAATTACTTTTTTCCCTTTTGTTTTTTTGGCAGATAAGGATGATAAGCTAAATTTGGTTTTCATCAATCATGAAAAAATTCATATCAGACAACAGTTGGAGTTGCTAGTTTTACCATTTTATGTTTTGTATTTATTAGAATATTTATTTCGATTAGCTCAATATAGAGATAGAAAAAAAGCTTATTTTAATATCTCCTTTGAACGTGAAGCTTATGCAAATGAAAAAGACCTAAACTATTTAAAGAAAAGGTCTTTTTGGAATTTTTGCAGCTATTTTTTTTAGTCTATTTGAATGGTTTTTGTTTCTGAAAAGAGTGTTCCATTGCTTGAAATTCCTTCTATGACAATTTTTACGCTTTGCTGATTGAGGTTAGGGATGTTAAATTTAAAAGTGCCTTGCTCAGTTGTATTTACATTTGGTATCCAATGTATTGTGCCATAAGTTAGAAAACTTTGATCTTGAAAATTGGTGTAAGCAGGATTTTTGTATTCTTTGTAGGCTTGAAATCCGTCGGCGACTAATAAAGGTTTTGATTTAATTTTTATATAACTGTCTTGGTTTCCAGTAGGTGTTTTGGAGTAGATACGAATCGTACCATTTGCTCCAGTACTTCCTCCTCCATAACCTAATCTACTGATGTAAATTTCGTCTACATTTTGCAAACTGTAATATTGTAATTGTGTAAAATCGGTTATTGGAATATCATCTAAAAATACAGTTGGACTGTTGTCGTCTTGAAATGAGGTAGGTCCAAGGTCTTGAAATGAGGTAGCTCCAACTCGAGTGATATATACCGCAGCGCCGTTGGTAATTACAGTAAATCCGTGACTTTGTATAAAACCAAATAAATCATTAAATGTTGCGGCTGCTGTTGCGTCTATCTTGTAACCTTTTGCAACTGAATTATTATATTTTTTAGTGTTGGAAAGTAGCTCCTGTTTTATAATTGTCTTTTTTATCGTGATATTATCCAATAATATTGAATTAGCAATTACAGGAAAAGGAATATCACTCAATAAATTACTGTTATCAACGTTACAATATTCATATTTCGGGATAAATATTTTATTAAACTTGCGTTTGTTGTTCAAAAGTTGTGTATATACATTCAATTCAGTTGTTTTGTCGTTTTGATTTAGCAATGAAAAGTGTATCGATGTGGAGTCTACCGCATAAACATGATCAAAAACAAACTCATTTTTAGTGTTAACTTCTGTTGATTCGTTTAAACCAATAGTGTAAGAAGTCATATTTATTTTGTATTTCTTATTGGGAGTAAGAGTATTATTTATACTACCTTTTATAGTTATTCCTGCATCAAATAGGTGTTTTTTAACAGGAGGATTTTTTAAAATGTTAGTAAAGTCGTATTTGGATTTTTGAAAAAGCATGAGGTTATCTAGTTCATATTGCTTGGCACGAGTAATATCTTTTAAGTAATAGGATAGGTTTCGGATGTCGTCTAGTAAATTGCTTTCAATTAAAAATGTATTCAGAATTGTTTTTTCAGGATTTTCGGACAATGTATTTGACGGTAGTACTGAAATACTTAAGTTACTTAATGGCATGTCTGAAATACCGGTAAAAGTTATAGAATCTTTATTTTTGCTATTTAAAGTGAGTTCTAATTTGTCAGGTAGTGAAAAGTAGTTGTATATATTTCGCTCTGCAATTTGTTTTTTCTCAACATTCAATAATCTGATTGTATTTACTCCATTATTGAAGTAGTTATTTGGTAAAATGATATTTTTTTCAGTTTGGTTTTTCTCAAATAGTATTGGTAAATGTGTTACTGCGTCGTTTTGTTGAATTAGTAATGTTAAATTGTTGATGTTTTCGTTATTACTATTATTTGTTTGTATTTTTATTGATGTTTTATCTTTTATTGTAAAATTATTCACAGATAATTTGATGCCATTACTACTTGATAATGGAAGTTCTTTTTCGATTTTTTGGTTGTTGATAATAAAAGAAATTCTATATTTTTCGCCATTTTTTGGTGTGAGTTCAAACCTACTAAACCCAATTTTATTAGTGCTAAACGTGACAATTTTTTCGTTTTTAGAATTTAAAACTTCGATGTCCTGAACTGCGATGCCATTGTTGTTACAATCACTAATTTTTACTCCGAGTGTATTTGCAATTCCGTCAAGAAAAACATTACTTTCGGGTGTAATATTTACTAGTATTTTTTCATAATTTATAATATTGAAATTAGTCAAATTGCTGTCTCCTGTATTGGCTATCTGAATGGGAATTATAGTAGACTCGTCTTCACTAAAGTTGTTCATAAAATTCGTGAAGACTTGTAAATAGTACCGTCCTGATTTCAAGTTAGAATTTAAACTGTAATAGCCATTAAAAGTGCTGTTTTCGGCAAAATATAATTGTGAAGAAATTATAGTTCCTTTTTCGTCTAAAAGATTGATGAAAACATTGGTTGTAGCAAAAAAAGGCAACTTACTCTTTTTTTCAATTATGTAGCCTTTAAACCAAATTTTCTCATCGGTTAAGTAGGTGTTTTTATTCAGATGGAGGTGAATGGTTTCCCTATCTAAAGAAAAGTAATTAGCAACGGAATTGGAGATTTCATCATTACTTTTTAAGGTGTCATTTTGCGAAAAAGACGATGCGAAAGAAAAAATTAGAAGCCAGATTATTATTTTCATTTCTATTATTATTTTGTACTAATGTAATAATTTTCTTTAAAAAAAAAGAGTTACCAATAAATAAATATTGGTAACTCTTAAAGTTTTTTTGTGAATAATGATTACATCATTCCTGGCATGCCACCACCCATTGGGCTTCCGGCTGTATTTTCATCTTTAATTTCTATTAATGCACATTCTGTAGTAAGAATCATTCCTGCAACTGATGCTGCATTTTCTAACGCTACACGTGTTACTTTTTTAGGGTCGATAATACCAGCTTTCAGCATGTCTACATATTCGTCAGTTTTAGCATTGTAACCAAAGTTTTCTTTACCTTCCGATACTTTAGCAACAACTACTGATCCTTCTAAACCTGCATTTTCTACAATTGTTCTTAAAGGCGATTCTACTGCACGAGAAACAATTTGAATACCTGTAGCTTCATCGGCATTATCTGCTTTTATAGCCGCCAAAACTGATTTTGCTCGTAAAAGTGCAACACCACCACCAGCTACAATTCCTTCTTCAACTGCGGCACGAGTTGCGTGTAAAGCATCGTCAACACGGTCTTTTTTCTCTTTCATTTCTACTTCTGAAGCGGCACCAACATAAAGTACAGCAACACCACCAGCTAATTTAGCCAAACGTTCTTGCAATTTTTCTTTATCGTAATCAGAAGTGGTAGTTTCCATCTGACCTTTAATTTGGTTTACACGATTTTTAATCATGTCAGCTTGTCCAGCACCATTTACAATTGTAGTATTGTCTTTATCGATAGCAATTTTTTCTGCTGTTCCAAGCATTTCTAAAGTGGCATTTTCTAGTGTATATCCACTTTCTTCTGCAATTACAGTTCCACCAGTTAAGATGGCAATATCTTCTAACATTGCTTTTCTTCGGTCACCAAAACCTGGTGCTTTTACAGCAGCAATTTTTAAGGCACCACGCAACTTATTTACAACTAAAGTTGATAATGCTTCACCATCAACGTCTTCTGCAATGATTAATAATGGTTTACCCGACTGTGCTACTGGTTCTAAAACTGGAAGTAATTCTTTTAAAGAAGATACTTTTTTGTCGTATAAAAGAATGTAAGGATTTTCTAATTCTACATTCATTTTCTCTGGATTGGTAACGAAATATGGAGATAAATATCCTCTGTCAAATTGCATACCTTCTACAACATCGACGTAAGTTTCGGTTCCTTTTGCTTCTTCAACTGTAATTACACCTTCTTTACCAACTTTACCAAAAGCTTTAGCAATTAAATCACCAATTACTTCGTCGTTGTTTGCAGAGATTGATGCTACCTGTTTTATTTTTTCCGAAGATGAACCTACTTCTTGCGCTTGTTTTCCAAGATCAGCAACTATGGCTTCTACTGCTTTGTCAATTCCGCGTTTTAAGTCCATCGGATTGGCACCTGCTGCAACGTTTTTCAATCCTTCTTTTACTATTGCTTGTGCAAGAACAGTTGCAGTTGTAGTTCCGTCTCCAGCTAAATCATTAGTTTTAGACGCTACTTCTTTTACCATTTGCGCACCCATGTTTTCTAATGGATCTTTTAATTCTATTTCTTTTGCTACAGAAACTCCATCTTTAGTAACTGTTGGTCCGCCAAAAGCTTTAGAAATTATTACGTTTCTTCCTTTTGGTCCAAGTGTTACTTTCACTGCATTAGCTAACGCATCTACACCACGTTTTAATCCGTCACGTGCTTCTATATCGAATTTTATATCTTTTGCCATTTGTTTGGTTTATTTTAATAATTAATTATTCAAATTTTGGTTAATTAAATAATTGCAAGAATGTCGTCTTCTCTCATTATCAAATAGTCTTTTCCTTCTAATTTTAAATCGGTTCCAGCATATTTTCCGTACAAAACGGTATCACCAACTTTTACGGTCATTGGTTCGTCTTTTTTTCCGTTTCCAACTGCAAGAACAATTCCTTTTTGTGGTTTTTCTTTTGCAGTATCTGGTATAAAAATTCCTGATGCTGTTTGAGTTTCGGCAGCTGCTGGCTCAACGATAACTCGGTCTGAAAGCGGTTTAATGTTTAATGCCATAATAGGTATATTTTAGTTTTTTTATGTTTGCTTATTACTTTTCAGAAATTGTGCCAATTGAATGAAACTGCCATTTTTTCAGATTTATTTTAGGTAAGACAAAAATTATCTAGCCCTGATGGCAATGAAAACCGATTTTTTTATCGGTTGTAATGGACAGCAGGAATAGGCATTGTTGAAAAAGCCCAAGCCATTCGCTTCTAATTAAAAAAAAATCCCGATTGCTCGAGATTTTAATTTATGGTATTGTTTAGATTATTTTTTATCCGTTGCTGGCGCTACTGGTGTAGTTTCTGCTGGAGTTGTTGTTGTTTTTGGCGCTGCTGGAGTTGCCGCTTTTGGCGCTTCAGTAGCAGCATCTTTGATTATTTTGGAATCGGTATCGCTAAGACTTCCTGTAAAGCTAAGGCTTGATAATAGTATTAAAGCAATTAACGCTGTTGAAAGAACCCATGTACTTTTATCTAAAAAGTCGGTTGTTTTTTGAACCCCACCAAGTGTCGATGAACTTCCAAATGTTGATGATAAGCCTCCACCTTTAGGGTTTTGAACCATGATTACTACGATTAATAAGAAACAAACGATTGTTATTAATACTAAGAAGATTGTAAATGTACTCATTGTTTTTAACTATTATTTTGTTGTAAATTTTTTATATCTAAAATTCGGTTTGCAAAGAAACTACTTTTTTCTGGATATTTCAAAATTAATATTTCATATGCTTGAATTGCACGTTGGTATTTTTTTTGTTCCAGATATACTTTGGCTAAAGTCTCTGTCATGAGATAGGATTTATCTTCCATAACAGGTTCTTTGATTATTGGTTTAGCTTCTTTATTTATTTGCGGAATTTTAGGATTTAACTCAATGAACTTGTCTATTAATTCCAATTTCTTTTTCTTTTCTGGATTGTCTTCTAAGCTGGTATCAGTGGCTCTTTCGATTGGTTTTATCCTTGATAGTTGCAACCATTCTTGAAAAGAGTGCGTTTCTTGTGAAGTGAATTCTAATGGTTTTCCTATTTCTAGTTTTTCTTCAATAGAAGTTGTTTCTGCATTTTGTATCGAAGTTACTATTGATTGATGTAAAGTATCTATTGGAGTAACTTCAGATCTAATTTCGATAACTTCACTTTCTACTACATTTATATCTAATAATTCTGCGATTTTTTGATCGTAAAAATTATTTTGGATAGTTGTAAAATTGTTTGAAGTAATAAAATCAAACAAAACAGTACGGTCTGCAGTATATGCAGCTGCAACTTTTAATGCGTAATTGTATTTAAAGCTGTCTTGATTGTATAAGTGTTTTAAACGCAAAACTCTTGCCGATTGAAAATAGGGAAACTCTTCGATTATTTTTTCTAATGCACTATTTTGACGCTCGTTAATGGCATCTGGTTTGTTAATTAGATAAGTAAAATCGGTTAGGTTCATATTGTGTTGGTTTGGTAATTTTTGAAGTTAATTATTTAGTACAATACAGCTAAATATAAAACTTACTATTTTACCACTTTGCAAGCGATTCGTTGAAAACATCTTGTGTAATTCTTGTGAAAATTTCGTCTAAAGCTGTTGTGAGTTGTGAACCAACTAACTGTGTTGATCCATCATAGTCGTAATAAAAAGAAAATGGTTTTTCGAAATTGTCTTCTTCTTTGTTTTTATTTACAAATCTAACATTGACTGTTATTGTAAGTCGGTTTTGCGCTGCTCTTTGATCGGCCGTTGCCGTCATTGGAGTAATTCTGTAACTTGTTATTTCGCCATCATAAAATAAATCTCCGTTGGAATTAGTAAGATTTAAATTGGTTTGGTTTTGAATAATTTCTTGAAGTTCTAGTGTGAAGGTTCTTTCGATTCCTGGTTCTACTAAATCGGCATTATTTTGAAAATAGTTTACTTGAAACGTTTTGGCATTTATAGGTTTTGCACCTGTAAAATTATAAGGTCCACAGCTGTTAAGTGTTGCAGCGACGAATAGTAAAAGTAAAAGATTGATTTTTTTCATCTGATATTTAAAAAGTCAAAGATATTATTTTCTGTAGGTTAATGGTAAATTTTAATTATCAATTAACTATAAATCGTATTGTTTTATTTTTCTATACAGCGTTCGTTCAGAAATTCCTAGTTCATCGGCAGCAGCTTTTCGTTTGCCTTTGTTGCGGTCTAACGATTTTTTTATTAGTTCAATTTCTTTGGCTTCAAGGCTTAATGTTTCTATTTCTTCAATTGTTTCTGCAAATAAATAGTTGTTAGAATCGTCGTCGTCATCAAATTCTTCTACTTGTACATCGTTATCCATTTTTACAGCAGGTGTAAATCGTGTATTTTCTTCGAATTCGGTTGTTAGTTCTTCTTTTTGACCGTAAATTTTCTGAATTAAATTGGTGTTTATCTCTTGAACTTTGGCTGAACCATTTTTCATTAACTCTAAAGTCAATTTCTTCAAATCGTTCAAATCGCTTTTCATGTCAAATAATACTTTGTACAAAATATCACGTTCAGTAGAAAAATCGCTTTCGCTTTTCTTGTCTTTGATTACGCTAGGCAAATGGTTACCATCTTGCGGTAAATAGGACATCAACGTTTGTAACGAAATGTCACGTTTAGTTTCAAGAACCGAAATTTGTTCAGCCGCATTTCGCAACTGACGTATGTTTCCGCTCCAACGGTATTTTAGAAGATAGGGAATTGCCTCGTCTTCTAGCTTAATTGCTGGCATTTTGTATTTGTGCGCGAAATCGGCTGCAAATTTTCTGAACAACAAATGAATGTCATCTTTTCGGTCGCGCAATGGAGGTAAAAGAATGTCAACAGTACTTAATCTGTAATATAAATCTTCACGAAATTTTCCCTTTTCGATGGCGTCAAACATATTTACGTTGGTTGCAGCCACAATTCGAACATTTGTTTTTTGAACTTGCGATGAACCCACTTTTATGAATTCCCCATTTTCTAAAAC
Organism: Flavobacterium sp. SP2; assembly: GCF_057626655.1. NCBI lineage: Bacteria > Pseudomonadati > Bacteroidota > Flavobacteriia > Flavobacteriales > Flavobacteriaceae > Flavobacterium > Flavobacterium solicola. The sequence continues at coordinate 38,019 of NZ_JBVHBT010000006.1, read as the reverse complement.
ACGAAGCAAACGCACTTGGGTAGTTAGAGGCAATTCGCCAACTTCATCAAGAAAAATGGTTCCGCCATCGGCAACTTCAAAATACCCTTCACGCGTGGATGTTGCGCCGGTAAACGAACCTTTTTCGTGTCCGAATAACTCACTGTCAATTGTTCCTTCTGGAATGGCACCACAGTTTACCGCGATGTATTTTCCATGTTTTCTATGCGAAAGCGAATGTATTATTTTTGGAATACTTTCTTTTCCAACTCCACTTTCTCCCACAACTAATACTGAAATATCAGTAGGAGCAACCTGAATGGCTTTTTCTACGGCACGATTGAGCTTAGGATCGTTTCCTATAATTTCGAATCGTTGTTTTATTGATTGTACTGTTTCCATTTATGCTGAATTTATTTCAGTATCTTTTATTTGTTTATTGCCACAGATCCACAGATTTTTTTGCTTAATAAATCTGTGAATCTGCGGCTAGTTTTTTAATTCATCTCAGAATACCCAACAGCAACACCTTTCAACGTACCACTAGTGCAACTTTCAATTTTCACATTTACAAAATCACCAATTTTATAATTCTCTTTAGGGAAAACTACCGTTATGCTTTGTGAGTTTCTTCCTGAAAACTCTTCTTTCGATTTTTTAGATAATTTTTCGATTAAAACTTCAACCGTTTTACCAATAAATTCTTCGCTTCGTTGCCAAGCATGCTTTTGTTGTAAATCTACAATTTCTTGCAAACGTCTGGCTTTGGTTTCTTCTGGAACGTCGTCTTCCATTTTTCTTCCAGCCAATGTTCCTGGTCGTTCAGAATACGAGTACATATATCCAAAACTATATTTCACATATTCCATTAACGATAATGTATCTTGATGATCTTCTTCTGTTTCTGTCGGGAAACCAGCAATCATGTCTTGCGAAATTGAACTTTCTGGGATTATGGTTTTAATCTTATCAATCAGCGTCATGTATTCTTCACGCGTATGCAAACGATTCATTTCCTTCAAAATTCTGTTACTTCCAGATTGAACCGGCAAGTGAATGTGCTTACAAATATTAGGGTATTTCGCAATAACATGCAACACACTTTCGTGCATATCTTGAGGATTTGAAGTAGAAAAACGGATTCTCATTTTAGGAAAGCCAACAGCAACCATTTCAAGTAAATTATCAAAATCTACCGAAGTCGCCTTTTGCATTTCACTAGCATTTACAAAATCCTTTTTCAATCCGCCACCATACCAAAGGTAACTGTCAACATTCTGACCCAAAAGCGTAATTTCCTTAAAACCTTTGTCCCACAAATCTTGAATTTCACTCATAATACTTTGTGGCTCACGACTTCTTTCACGACCACGAGTAAAAGGCACAACACAAAACGTACACATATTATCACAACCGCGAGTGATAGAAACCAAAGCTGTAATTCCGTTACTCATCAAGCGCACTGGCGAAATATCTCCGTAGGTTTCTTCTTTACTTAAAATTACGTTTATAGCATCGCGACCTTCTTCCACTTCGGCAAGTAAATTGGGTAAATCCTTGTAAGCATCAGGTCCAACAACCATGTCTACAATTTTCTCTTCGTCAAGAAATTTCTCTTTCAAACGTTCTGCCATACAACCCAAAACCCCAACTTTCATTGACGGATTGGTTCTTTTTACAGCATTGTATTTCTCCAAACGTTTTCTGATAGTTTGCTCTGCTTTATCACGAATAGAACAGGTGTTTACCAAAACCAAATCGGCTTCCTCCAAAACCTGCGTAGTATTGTAACCATTATTAGACAAAATGGAAGCCACAATTTCGCTATCCGAAAAATTCATAGCGCAACCATAACTTTCTATATAAAGTTTCTTTGTATTTTCTACTTTAGTATCAAGAACTAGACTTTGTCCTTGTAATTGTTCATCAATTTCCTTTTCCATACTTTATTATTGTCATTCCGAAACTTCGAAATCAGGACTACAAAGATAATACTAAATTATAAAATCTGACAAGATGGCAGTTTTGTTTTAACTTTTTTTTATTAGAAGCTATTCCAGCTTTACGTTGCAAGTCCTCACAAAAAAAATAAAGTTTCTAAAGTCTTAAAAAGAGCTTCCGTTGGTCGCTTTTTTAAAACAAGAAACTTTTACTTTTTTTGCTCCGGGCTTTACACTTTAATCTGGGCTAGGGTAATCTGCTACTTACCAATATATTCATAAAAATCCAATTTTATTATTTCCCAGGTTTTTCCTAATAAGCAAATAGGTTCAAAATCGGTGTCGGCTAAATCAAAATTCACCAATTGTTTTTTAATTTTAGTAAAATCATCATTATAGGGATAACGTTTTTTGAATAAATCTATCATTTCATCAAGACTCATTTTGTCAAGGTAATAATGCAAATCCCAAAAATCTTTTTTTCTTCCGCCACGCAATACTACATCAAGTTTCATGGCAATTATTTCATTAGCAGTTGCCATTCTTATGTTTTCAATAACAATTGGATTTTCAATAAACTCATCGGTGTAGTATAAATCTATTTTGACAAAATCATCTTTAGAATTTCCAACTTCAAAATAAGTTCCAAAACTAACGTTGTCTAAGTTTCGTGAACTACAATAGGAATATTTGTTTTCTAAAAAATCTTTTATTGCAACGTAATCAATTGAACCATATTCATTATCTGTAAATAAAGCAATATCAACAGACATTCTGTGACCAATTTGCAAACTCAAGGAAGTTCCGCCTACTAATCTAAAAGGCGTGAAAATATCTTCGGCTATAATTTCTCCCAAAATATCTTTGAGCAACGGTTTTACAGTGTTCCAATACAATTCTTTCATCGTAATTTTATAATTGATAAAATTTTATCTACTTCATTTGATCCGTAAAAATTCCTAATTTCTTTCTCTTCTATTTCGTTTCCGTATGAAAATACTCTTTGAATTATAGATTTCTTCATCAATCGCCAATCAATTTTTTCATAAGTTGTGTCCCAAAAAATACCTTTTCTAAATTTGCTTAAATCAGGTTTGTAATTTTCATCTTTCTTAGCTTGCTTAATATCGTAAAAAACCTGTAAAGTCATTAAAAAACCTTCTTCAAATCCTAACTTATCTTCAATTTTTAAAGACAAATCCACATTCATATTTCGACTACCTTTTATAATTGAACCCAAAGTTTGCGGATATTCATCAATAGATAGCGCAAATTGTCTTTTGCTGATGTTTCTTTTCAGCAATTCACGTTCAATTATTTTTCCAGGATGAACTCCTTTTAATATGTCAAGTTTCGATTTCATTAGTACAAATGTAAACAAATTTGTTTACATAAATTTAATTTTCAAATGAATTCTATTTCCAAAAATTGCATCTGTTCTTATATATTTAAAAAAAACTTCTACTTTTGCCACACAAACAAAAAAGTAAATGGCAAAGAATTTAGTAATAGTAGAGTCACCAGCAAAAGCAAAAACCATCGAGAAATTTCTTGGCGCAGACTACCAAGTAGAATCGAGTTATGGTCATATTGCCGACTTGCCTTCCAAAGAAATAGGAGTAGATGTCGAAAACGGATTCAAGCCTAAATACGAAGTTTCAGCCGATAAAAAAGCATTGGTTACCAAACTTAAAGGACTAGCGAAAAAAGCCGATATGGTTTGGTTGGCTTCCGATGAGGATCGCGAAGGAGAAGCTATTTCTTGGCATTTATCAGAAGAATTAAATTTAGATAAAAACAAAACTAAACGAATTGTTTTTCACGAAATCACCAAAACTGCCATTCTAAAAGCAATAGAAAATCCGAGAGAAATAGATTACAATTTGGTTAATGCACAACAAGCAAGAAGAGTTTTAGATAGATTGGTTGGTTACGAATTGTCGCCAGTTTTATGGAGAAAAATCAAAGGCGGACTTTCTGCAGGTCGAGTTCAATCGGTTTCAGTACGATTAATTGTTGAACGCGAACGCGAAATTCAAAATTTTAAAGCAGTCGCAAGTTATTCGGTTGTTGCTGAGTTTGTGAATGAAGCAGGAAGAGCTTTTAAAGCCAAATTACCAAAGAATTTTAATACAAAAAAAGAAGCCGAAGATTTTTTAGCCAAAAATATAGGTTCTAATTATAAGGTAGCCGATTTAGAAACTAAACCTACCAAAAAAATGCCTGCTGGACCATTTACAACGTCAACTTTACAACAAGAAGCAGCACGTAAATTGTATCTTCCAGTAGGAATTACCATGCAATTGGCGCAGCGTTTATACGAAGCCGGATTGATTACTTATATGAGAACGGATTCTGTTAATCTTTCGAAGGATGCCATGGATGCAGCGCAAGCAGAAATCATTCATTCTTACGGAAAGGAATATTCTAAGCCAAGAACATTTACCAACAAAAGTAAAGGCGCACAAGAAGCTCACGAGGCGATTCGTCCAACAGACATGTCGCGTCACACTGTAAATATTGATAGAGATCAGGCAAGATTGTACGATTTAATTTGGAAAAGAACCTTGGCTTCTCAAATGGCTGATGCCGAATTGGAAAGAACAAACGTAAAAATCGAAGCTAATAATCATCAAGAAGTTTTTACAGCATCTGGAGAAGTTATCAAATTTGAAGGTTTCCTTAAAGTGTATTTAGAAGGAAACGATGATGACGAAGACGAGCAAGAAGGCATGTTGCCAGCAATGAAAGTCAATGAAAAACTGATTAACAATTACATCACGGCAACCGAAAGATATTCGCGTCCACCTAGTCGTTATACCGAAGCTGCTTTGGTGAAAAAATTGGAAGAATTAGGAATTGGTCGTCCATCAACCTATGCGCCAACTATTTCTACAATTATCAACAGAAGTTATGTAGAAAAAGGAACTTTGGAAGGTCAGGAACGAAAATATACGCAATTGACATTACAAGCAGGTAAAGTTTCGGATACTATTTTAAAAGAAAACACAGGATCGGATAAAGGGAAATTAGTTCCAACTGACATCGGTAATATCGTAACCGATTTCTTGGTTAAGAATTTTGATGCGATTTTAGATTATAATTTCACTGCTAAAGTGGAACAAGATTTTGATGAAATTGCAGAAGGAAACATCAATTGGACGATAATGATGCAGGAGTTTTACGATAAATTCCATCCAAATGTAAAAGACGTTGAAGCGAATGCTGATAGAGAAAGTGGAGAACGTATTTTAGGAAAACATCCAGAATCTGGTAAGACGGTTTTGGTTCGTTTAGGTAAATTCGGCGCGATGGCGCAAATTGGTGATAGCGAAGACGAAGAAAAAAAGTTTGCTAGCTTGCGTCCGGAACAAAATATTGGTACCATAACTTTGGAAGAAGCATTAAATTTGTTTTTACTTCCAAAAGCTTTAGGAACTTATAAAGGTGAAGAAGTTGAGGTAAGTCTTGGGCGTTATGGACCATTTATTAGATTTGGAGCTACGTTCGTGTCGCTTCCAAAAGGTGAAGAACCGTTAGATGTCGACTTAGAAAGAGCCAAAGTTTTAATTGATGAAAAAGCACAAGCTGATGCTCCTATTGCCGTTTACAAAGGTGAAGGTGTTCAAAAAGGAACTGGACGATTTGGACCGTTCATCAAATGGAACGGAATTTTCATTAATGTATCTAAAAAATATAATTTTGATAATTTGTCTCAAAACGATATTGAAGAATTAATTGAAGACAAACTGCAAAAAAATATTGATAAAGTCATCCACAATTGGGAAGCTGAAGGAATTTTGGTTCAAAAAGCACGTTGGGGTAGAAGTGAAATCACCAAAGGTAAAATCAAAATTGAATTGAGTAAAGATGTTGATGCGACGAAATTAACATTAGCCGAAGTTCAAGAAATGATTGAAAAGAAAGCTCCAGCGAAGAAAGCGGCAACTAAAAAAGCACCGGCAAAAAAACCTGCTGCCAAAAAAGCAACTACAAAAAAGAAATAATACATGGAATTCGACTTTTTAAAACCAATTGATACTAATTTGCTGATTGAAATTAAAAACGGTTCCTCTCAGCAGTTGTCAAGTAAAGTTGTGTTTCATACAGATGATGATTTTCCAGATTTAGATAAGGTTAAAATTGCTATTATTGGAGTTTTAGAAAATAGAGGTACTAGTTTTGCACTATCTTCTACCGTTGATTTAGCGCCAATTAGAAAAGAATTGTATTCACTCTTTCCTGGAAACTGGCAGCACATCATAGCTGATTTAGGTGATATTTTACAAGGAAATTCAATTGAAGATACTTATTTTGCTTTACAGAAAGTAACTTCTTCATTAATTAAGAAAAAAATAATACCTGTTGTTATTGGTGGTTCTCAAGATTTAACCTATGCACTTTATCGTGCTTACGATTCGCTAGAACAAATGGTGAATTTAGTTGCAATAGATTCAAAGTTTGATTTTGGTAAAGAAGATGGAGCGCTATCATCAGAATCCTATCTTTCTAAAATTATTGTTGAAGAACCTAATAACCTTTTTAATTACAGTAATATTGGTTATCAAACCTATTATAACTCACAAGAAGAAATTGATTTAATCGAAAAATTATTTTTTGATGCATTTCGCCTTGGAGAAGTATCTAGTAATATATCGATTTCGGAGCCGGTTTTTCGAGATGCCGACCTTGTAAGTGTAGATTTAACATCTATAAAGTCTTCTGATTCAGGAAATTTCGATATATTTGTTCCGAACGGATTTAATGGAAAAGAGATTTGTTCACTGGCACGATATTCTGGAATAAGTGATAAAGTTTCAATGTTTGGAATTTTCAATCATGGATCAAGTTCAAGAGAATCGAACTTAATTGCTCAAATAATTTGGTATTTTATAGAAGGTATTCATTTTAGATCAAACGAATATCCTTTTGGAACTAATAAAAATTATTTAAAATATATTGTTCCGTTTGATGACGAGGAAATAGTATTTTTTAAGAGTGATAAAACAGATCGTTGGTGGATAGAAATTCCATTTTTTTCAAATGTTAATAATAAATTAAAAAAACATACGTTATTACCATGTTCGCATGAAGATTATCTCGCTGCAATTAATCAAGAATTGCCTGAAAGATGGTGGAAAGCACAACGAAAAAGTATTTTGTAATTTAACAGTACATTAACTTTAACTTTTGCAAATATTTGTAGTATTTAAATTACAATAACAATTTATTAGAACATTTTATCGTTAAAATATGCATTTTGTCGATAAAATATTTTTAAGATTAAAAATATTGACTTATTTTTGGTTATTGAAAAAAAAAATTAGAAGCATTTAATTGTTTTTTTCAAAAAAAATAGATAGGTTTACGCCCTTTAAAAATTAGTACACAATTAACCCAAATTTATATGAAGAAGTTCATTGCATTTGCATCTGTTTTAACTCTTTTAGTTAGCTGCGGTAAGTCCGGAGATAAAGGCGAATTAGTCGGAGTAAAAGGTAAAAAATGGCATCCAGAAAAACCATACGGAATGACTTTAGTTCCAGGTGGAGCATTTATAATGGGTAAATCTGATGATGATTTAGCCAATGTACAAGATGCACCAACAAAGACAGTAACAGTGCGTTCATTTTACATGGACGAAACTGAAATTACAAATAGTGAGTACCGTCAATTTGTTGATTGGGTTAAAGATTCTATCATTAGAGTTCGATTAGCGATACTTGCTGATGAACAAGGTATCACAGCTGCTACAGGTAAAACTGGAAAAAATGGTGGAAGCATCGGTGCGTTTGCGTTTGCAAATACCGACGAATCTAAAATGACTCCATACGACAAATATATGTATGAAAATTACTATAGTGTTGGTACGGAAGATGATCAATATGCTGGTAGAAGGCTAAATAGAAAAGTGAAACTAATTACCGATACCAAAAAATATCCAGATGAATTTTACACAGAAGTAATGGATACCATGTACTTACCTGTTGCAGAATCATACAATGGATTAAGAACAATTGATGTAAATAAATTGCAATTTCACTACTCTTGGATGGATATTCAAGCTGCAGCTAAAGCTAAGGTAGGTAAGAGAAGTAAGTTTATCAAAACAGAAAACACTCCTGTATATCCTGATACAACAGCGTGGATTAAAGATTTTGCTTATTCATATAACGAGCCAATGCACAATGATTATTTTTGGCACCAAGCTTACGGAGATTATCCTGTTGTTGGGGTGAACTGGAAGCAAGCAAAAGCATTTTGTGCTTGGAGAACATTAAATAAAAACATTTATGTTAAAAAGAAAAAAGGTAGAGATTTAATAAACTCTTTCCGTCTTCCTACAGAAGCTGAGTGGGAATATGCTGCTAGAGGTGGTATTGAATCTGGAACATTTCCATGGGGTGGTCCTTACACTAAGAATGATAGAGGTTGTTTTATGGCAAACTTTAAACCTAATAGAGGAGATTATGCTGCCGATCAAGCATTATATACTGTAGAGGCTAAGTCTTATGAGCCAAATGGTTATAATTTATATAACATGGCTGGAAACGTTGCTGAATGGACTGATTCTTCTTATGATGCTGCATCTTATGAATATGTTTCAACAATGAATCCAAATGTTGCTGATGCTACTAACAAACGTAAAGCTGTTCGAGGTGGATCATGGAAAGATGTATCCTATTATTTACAAGTAGGAACAAGAAATTTTGAATACCAAGATACTGCAAGAAGTTATATTGGTTTCAGAACAGTTCAAGATTACATGGGAACACAAACAACAGGAAATTCTAAAAAACCTGTAAAATTATAAAAACCGAATATTAACTAACTATTTATATTAAAACTTAACTAACTAAAATTAACTATTATTATGGCATTATTAAGTAAAAAAGCAATGAACTTTGCTTACGGAATGGGAGCAGCAGTTGTAATTATCGGAGCTCTATTTAAAATTCAACATTACCCTGGAGCTGGACCTTTATTAATTATTGGTCTTGTTACTGAAGCTTTGATTTTTGGTTTATCTGCTTTTGATCCAGTTGACAAAGAATTAGATTGGTCTTTAGTATATCCAGAATTAGCTGGAGGAGAGGCTAAAGCAAAAACTATAAAAGGTGAAGATCCTAAAGATGCACAAGGATTATTATCTCAAAAATTGGATAATATGCTGAAAGAAGCTAAAATTGATGGAGAATTAATGGCAAGTTTAGGTAACAGTATCAAGAATTTTGAAGGTGCTGCTAAAAGTATTTCGCCAACTGTTGATGCAATGGCTGGACAGAAAAAATATGCTGAGGAAATGACTAAAGCAGCTTCTAATTTAGAAACTCTTAATGGTTTGTATGCAGTTCAAGTACAAAGTGCTGAGAAAAACGCTCAAATTAACAATGAAGTTGCAGAAAATAATTTGAAATTAAAAGATCAAATGCAGTCTTTGACTTCAAACCTTTCTACATTAAACAACGTTTATGGTGGAATGCTTTCTGCTATGAGTAACAAAGGATAATAATTAGTTTTAAACTAAATTTATATTAAACAATTTTAAACTAAACTAATTAGAAAAAATGGCAGGAGGAAAATTAACCCCTAGACAGAAGATGATTAACCTGATGTATTTGGTTTTTATCGCAATGTTAGCTTTGAATATGTCCAAAGAAGTATTATCGGCTTTTGGATTAATGAATGAAAAATTTGAGTCTGCTAATAAGGCTTCAATTGAAAATAATAGGTCTTTATTATCCACCATTATTTCAAAAGGAAATGATAGTCCTGCCACTTTTGGCGAGGCGAAAAATGTTTCCCAAAAAATTGCTGGTATTTCCAAGTCATTCTATGACTACATTGGTACCCTAAAAGCAGATGCTACTAATGGTGTTGAGCTAGAAGAGGATGGGAAGCTTCCATACGAGGCAATGGATAAAGGCCCACACATAGACGAAACTTGGTTTTCAGGTGATAACTATTCAGCTAAAGGTAAAGCAATTGTTGATGCAATGAATAAATATGTTGCAGATATGAAAGCTGCCGTTGGTAATAATAAAAAATTATCTTCAGTTGTTAAAGAAATTGAATCTAAATTTAACACAGCTGACGTAAAAGATAGAGAAGGTGTGACAAAAAAATATTTAAACTATCATTTTGAACATTTCCCTGCTATTGCATCTTTAGCTAAACTTACAGCTTGGCAAAATGATGTTCAAAAAGCTGAGTTTGATAGTTACAATATTTTGTTAGGAAAAGCTGCAGTTGATGCTTCTTCTATGAAAAATTATACGGCATTAGTAGTACTTGATAAAAACGCTTATTTTCAAGGAGAAAAAGTAACAGGTAAAGTTGTATTAGGTCGTTATGATGAGAATACAGTTCCGACTGCTTTTCAAGGTCCTGGGAAAATAGAAAATGGTCAAGCGGTGATTTCTATGACTGCTGGGTCAATTGGTGAGCAAACCATAAAAGGTCAATTTTCTTTCTTAGAAGATGGAAAAACTGTTCCACTTCCATTTGAAGGTAAATATGTAGTTGTTCCTAAGCCAAATTCAGCAACAATTTCTGCTGATAAGATGAATGTTGTTTACCGTGGTGTTGTGAATCCTATGACTATTACATTCGCTGGAGTTGCAGACAACAATGTTACTGCAAGTGCAACAGGATTAACTAAAGGTTCTGGAAATGGAAAATACAATTTGTCGCCTGGTGGCGGTACGGAAGTTATTGTTAATGTAAATGCAAAATTACCAAGCGGCACTGTTAGCGATAAAAAAGTTTTTAGAATTAAAAATATACCAGCTCCGTTTGGTGCAATTGGTGGAGAAACAGGTTCTTTAAAAGGTGCTAAGTCTCGTTTAGGTGTTTCTCAAGTTAGTGCTAAATTACTAGATTTTGATTTTGATTTAAATCTAAGAGTTACACAATTTACATTTAAAGTTACTGGTCAAGCTGCTGTTATTGTTAATGGTGATAGAGTTGATGCTCGTTGTAATGCCGCAATGGCAAAAGCTACTAGAGGAGATCAAATTACTATTTCTGATATTAAAACTGTTGTACAAGGTTCAACAATTTTACTTCCTAAGACTGCACCAGTAATTTATGAAATATTATAATAAAAATTAAGTAATTGCGTTATTGTTAAAAAATATTTTCTTTCAATAATTTAGAATTTATATCATGAAATTTAAAAACCTTTTATTTGTAGTTTTCTGTTCAATAGGAGTTACCTCGACTTTCGCACAGTCAAATTTGCTAAATGCGAAAACTCCAGCCGATATAGGAAAGAAAACAGCTGCACAGCAAGAATCTGACAATGATAAACCGCTTCCTTATGGATATGTTCATGATAGAGATGTTTTAATGGCAAGAACTACTTGGGAAATTATTGATTTGGATGAAAGAATCAACTTTCCTTTATATTTTCCTGTTGATACGGCTAGTATAGGAAAGGAGAGAAGATCTTTATTTACTGTTTTACTAAATGGTATTAAGAGTGGAAAGATTACAGAAGTATATGCTGATGATTATTTCAATACTAAAAAATCTTTAAGCGATATGCAGTCTTCTTTTAAATTTAGGGATACTACAGATGGAGGTCGTGAAGAGATTAATAATTTTAGAGATTTGTATTATCCACAACCTGTAACTTCTAGAAAAAAAGTTAATGGTAAATGGGTGACTGAAACTACAACTCCGCCTGCTAAAGTTCTTGATCCTCAATACATCGATGAAAGAGAGCTTACTGCAAGAGATATTTCTGGTTTTAAAATCAAAGGTTATTGGTATTTTGATAACCGTCAGAGTGAATTGAAGTATCGTTTGCTTGCTCTTTGTCCAGTTGCTCCTGAAGCTAGAGAAATTGGAGCTGATAATCCTGACGTTATCGAGTTGTTTTGGGTTTATTTCCCAGCAATAAGAGATGTACTTCATGAAGCAAAGGCTTTTAATCCTAAAAACTCTGCTATGCCAATTACTTTTGATCATCTATTAAATTCTCGTCGATTCAGTGGTGAGATTTATAAAGAAGACAATGTTTATGGTGATAGACAAGTTGAAGATTACATGAAAGAAAATGCTCAATTACAATTGTTAGAATCTGAAAAAATTAAAGATAAAATTCGTGATTTCGAACAAGATATGTGGAACTATTAATTTCATATAAAATATTTTAAAAAACTCTTACTGAAAGGTAAGAGTTTTTTGTTTTCATAATGTACTTTTACAATTTATACTATTCTTATGCTTGATTATATTATTGTTGGTTGTGGATTGGCTGGTATCGCATTTGCAGAAAATGCTTGTGAAAATAACAAATCATTTATTGTAATCAATAATCAATCTCAAAATTCCTCAAAAATTGCTGGAGGTTTATATAATCCTGTTATCTTGAAAAGATTTAGTTCTGTTTGGAAAGCAAAAGAACAATTACATTTGGGAAATGATTTTTATTCCAAACTAGAAATCAAATTGAATTGTAAGTTAGACTATAAATTACCATTATTAAGAAAACTCTTTTCAGTGGAAGAGCAAAACAATTGGTTTATTGCATCAGACAAACCCAATCTCTCTGAATTTTTATCTAGTACGTTAGTCACTAAAAAATTTAACTCTATTCCTTCAAAGTATGCTTTTGGAGAAGTACTATTTTCTGGTTATGTTGATACCCATTTGCTTGTTAAAGAATATGTAAATTATTTGAAAAAACGTAACTTTTATTTAGAAGATAATTTTGATCACAGTAAAATTATTTTCAATACCGATAGTGTTGAATACAAAAATATAAAAGCAAGGCATATCATTTTTGCAGAAGGCTTTGGTATGCGTTTAAATCCGTTTTTTTGCGATTTACCTCTTGATGGAACTAAAGGCGAATTACTTATCATAAAAGCGGCTAATCTGGATTTAGATGTAATCATGAAATCGTCTATTTTCGTTGTTCCACTTGGTAATTATTTGTATAAAGTTGGCGCTACGTACAATTGGTCTGATAAAACCAATGATCCTACAGAAGAGGCAAAAAATGAATTGCTAAAGGATTTAAGAGAATTGGTTACTTGTGATTTTGAAGTTATCGAACATCGTGCTGGAGTTAGACCAACGGTTAAAGACAGAAAACCATTAGTTGGTACACATCCTGATTTTAATACGCTTCATGTGCTTAATGGACTTGGAACTAGAGGTGTTATGTTAGCGCCAGCAATGGCCAAAGACTTATTTAATTTGATTGAGCATAAAATTCCTTTGGATATTCATGTTGACATCAAAAGAATAAAGAATTTGAAATCTAAAGAACAATTTTAGTTTTCTTTCTTATGGTTTTTCCAATTCTTGTCAAAGGAAATAAACATGTTTATGTATATGTTTCGAGCTAGTCTTGCGGTAATTGGCATCAACACCACAATCCCAATAATTATAGCTAGAAGTGATTTATTTGCATTTAAAACAATAAAAGTATTTAGTATCAAGAATACTAAGATTCCTATTAGAACTGTTAATCCGTAACTAACATACATTGCGCCATAAAAAAACGAAGGCTCGACCTGATATTTTAACCCGCAGTGACCACAATGTTCATGCATCTTGTATAAATTTCCGACATTATATGGGTTTTTATCCACATACATGCTTTCTTCATGACATTTAGGACAAGTTCCTGTTAAAATACTATATAATTTGAATCCTTTTTTTAACATTTGCAAAAAATTTGTTTTACCATTATTTTGGTTGTACAAATTTACGATTGAAAAGCTGATATCTAATTTAATATTGTCTTAAAATCAACACAATCTTTTAATCTATTTTAATGTTAAATATTCACAATTTATCGGTTTCTTTTGGTGGTTCTTATCTTTTTGAAGAAGTAACTTTTCGCCTTGGTTCAGGCGATAGAGTAGGACTTGTCGGAAAAAATGGCGCAGGAAAATCGACAATGCTCAAAATTCTTGCAGGCGATTTCAAACCTGATTCTGGTCAAATTGCTACCGAAAAAGAAGTTCGAATGGGTTTTCTTCGTCAAGATATTGATTTTGAACAAGGTAGAACCGTTCTTGAAGAGGCTTATGAAGCTTTTACAGAAATTAAAATTGTAGAAAAAAAATTAGAACAAATAAACCACCAATTAGTAACAAGAACCGATTATGAAAGTGAAGAATATTCACAAATAATTGAAGACTTATCCGATTATACACACCGCTTTGAATTACTTGGAGGATATAATTATGTTGGAGATACGGAAAAAATCTTGCTGGGTTTAGGTTTTAAAAGAGAAGATTTTAATAACCAAACCGAAACTTTTTCTGGAGGTTGGAGAATGCGTATTGAATTGGCGAAACTACTTTTACAATCCAACGATATTTTGCTTCTGGATGAGCCAACCAATCACTTGGATATCGAAAGTATCATTTGGTTGGAAAGTTTTTTAAGAAATTTTCCTGGAGTTGTAGTTATCGTTTCGCACGATAAAATGTTTTTAGATAATGTAACCAACCGAACTATTGAAATTTCACTTGGAAAAGCTTACGATTTCAATAAACCGTATTCTGAATATCTTGAATTGCGTCATGAAATTCGTGAAAAGCAATTGGCTACTCAAAAAAATCAAGCCAAGAAAATTGAGGAAACCGAAAAACTAATCGAGAAATTCCGTGCCAAAGCGTCGAAAGCATCAATGGCGCAATCGTTGATTAAAAAATTAGATAAAGTGGAACGAATTGAAGTCGATGAAGATGATAATTCAGTCATGAACATTTCATTTCCAGTTTCTAAAGTACCAGGAAAAGTTGTGGTCGAAGCCGATCACGTTACCAAATCTTACGGTGATAAAACCATTCTTAAAGATATTTCACTTTTGGTAGAACGAGGAAGTAAAATAGCATTTGTTGGTCAGAATGGTCAAGGAAAATCTACTTTTATCAAAGCAATCGTAAACGAATTCGAATACCAAGGCGAAATCAAATTAGGTCATAACGTTCAAGTGGGTTATTTCGCTCAAAATCAAGCTGAGTATCTTGACGGCGAAATCACACTTCTACAAACCATGGAAAATGCTGCCACAGATACCAATAGAAGTAAAGTTCGTGACATGTTGGGTTCGTTTTTATTTCGTGGAGACGATGTCGATAAAAAAGTCAAGGTACTTTCTGGAGGCGAACGTAACCGTTTGGCTTTGTGTAAGTTGTTGCTGCAGCCAATCAATGTATTGGTGATGGATGAGCCAACAAATCACTTGGATATTAAATCTAAAAACGTACTAAAAGCGGCACTTCAAAAGTATGAAGGTACGTTGCTTTTAGTATCACACGATAGAGATTTCTTACAAGGAATGTCCAACTTAGTATACGAATTTAAAGATCAAAAAATCAAAGAATACCTTGGCGACATCAACTTTTTCTTGGAACAACGCAATCTAGAAAATATGCGCGAAGTCGAGAAAAAAGACGTGGCAAAGAAAGAAGCGCCTGTTAGTAATTCCAAAGTTTCGTACGAAGATCAAAAGAAAAGTAAATCGCTTCAAAATCGATTAAGCAAAATAGAAAGTCAGATAAAACAACTCGAAATTGATATTCAAAAGGACGATAAAGAACTGGCTTCGAACTACGATAAGCACTTGGAAAACGCTAATTTTTTCACAGCCTACAACAAGAAAAAAACCGATTTAGACAAACTTCTTTCTGAATGGGAAATCGTTCAAGAAGAAATCGATAATTTATAATTTTTGGAGCTATTTCCAGCTTTTCATTTCAATCTTGCTTTGTAAAAACTTTTTTAGCAAGGCTTTGCAGGAACTTCCGTTGGTCGTTCTGCAAAACCAGCAAAAAATAGTTTTTACAAACCAAGGATTTCCACTGCACTCTGGGCTAGAACTGCCTACAAAATCAAGCCTATTTTTTTAGAATGGGCAATTGCTTCCGAACTGTTTTTGAAGTAACACACTTCCACATTCAAAGTTGCAATATTTTTTAAAGCCATTTCGGCTTTATTTTTTTTGGAACTTCCAGTTTGTCTTATGTAAACTGCTTTTACATTTACAGGAAATATTTTGCAAATGTTTTCATATAAGTAAGGATCGTGCTGCGAATCATCGCCTAAAAGCGTGTATTGTAAATTGGGGTAAAACTCTAAGATGTGTTTTATCTTTTCAAACTTATGGTTGTGATCGCCACGACCAGTAATAAATAAATCGGTCAAGCTGGTTTTAATATCTTTCAACAACAAAACCGCTTTTGGTAATTTGTTGATTTCTGTAAACTGAAT
Organism: Flavobacterium sp. SP2; assembly: GCF_057626655.1. Lineage (NCBI taxonomy): Bacteria > Pseudomonadati > Bacteroidota > Flavobacteriia > Flavobacteriales > Flavobacteriaceae > Flavobacterium > Flavobacterium solicola. The sequence continues at coordinate 21,856 of NZ_JBVHBT010000006.1, read as the reverse complement.
AATAAATCGGTATAAATTCCATTCGCTACTGGAAACATAGAAGAAGGCATTTTCTTCTGCATTATTTGTTCTTCCAGCCGAACTCAATGCTAAATAATGGGTTACAACATCATCATAAACTTTTCTTGAAAACACATTTTTAAATAGTAAAATGTATAATTTCTTCAACGGATTTCGCGTATGAGAAACCAAAAATGTGTCATCAATATCCGAAATAAATCCAAAATTTCCTTCATGAGGTTTAATATAGCTTGCCGTTTCTTTAATTTCCTCGTCACCATTAAAAATGCTTACACTATATTTTATCCAACCAAAAGCAATACTTTCTTGTAACGGAATGCAAAATTTAAAATAACCATCATCCAAGGTTTTTGTATGAATTTTTTTCCCGTTGTGTTCTAAATATACATCGGCATTCGATTGAGTTGCAACACGAAACATTCTGATAACCGAAGTTGCATTTTTAAAATTCTTCCTTTGAAAATCATAATCTTCTTTAGAAGTGGGTTTAAAAACATGGCCCATTACAATTAATTCTTGCTCGTTGGCATAACCTCGATATAATTTTAGAATAGGTTTCATTAATATTTTATACATTTGAAAGAGATTCACAAATTACAATTTTTTTAGCAATTCCTATTCATGACAGCAACAAAGAAATACATTTTAGTAGTAAACCCAATATCTGGCGATGTTGATAAAAGCGAAATTTTAACCAAAACACTAGCTTTTGCCAAAGAATTTGAGGTCGAAATTATGGTGTATGAAACATCTGGTGAAGGTGACGAAGCTGCAATTCAAAATCTGTATTCCATTCACAAACCTGAACGCATACTGATTGCTGGTGGTGATGGAACTATAAAAATGGTTGGAGAAGCACTTGAAAAGCAAGATGTAATATTTGGTATTTTGCCTGCTGGTTCTGCCAACGGATTGTCTGTTGATTTAAACTTGCCTACGACTATAGAAGAGAATCTTTCGGTTTCATTTCATAATCATTTTATCGAAATGGATATGATATCGATAAATGGAAAGAAAAGTCTTCACCTAAGCGATTTAGGTTTAAATGCCGAGTTGGTTAAGAATTATGAAAACGGTTCTACAAGAGGAAAATTGGGATATGCTTTGCAAGTTATAACTACATTGACGGAATTGGAAGAACCTTTTTCTGCCAAAATAGAAGCAAATAATGAAACTACCGAATGTGTTGCAAGAATGATTGTCATTGCCAACTCTCAAAAATATGGAACAGGAGTTACCATAAATCCTAACGGCGTTATGAACGACGGTAAATTTGAAATTGTAATTCTTAAAAATTTAGATTTACTAGTTTTCGGAAAAATAATTACAGGTAATATTCCGGTGAATTCTGAAGATGTCGAAATCATATCTACCGATAGCGCCATAATTACTACGACTAAACCCGTAAGTTTTCAAATAGACGGTGAATATATTGGCGAAGAAACGCAATTGAATATAAAAATTTTGCCAGCTCAAATGAAAGTTGCCATTCCATAAATCGTAATGAATAGTTTTTTTAAAATTTCCAATTTACATCTATCCCTATCGGCAATCATAGTTATGCCTGTTGGAATTGGTTATGGTTTTTTACCTAATAATTTCCTTGATTTTAATGTTGTTTCAACCGACTTAAAGACGATTTTTAAAGCGGTAATGATGTTGTATTTAGGCTTTTCTTCGTTGTGGATTTTAGGAATTTACAATCAAAATTACTGGAAAATGGCTACCGTTTCTAACTCTATTTTTATGCTAAGTTTGGGTTTTGGACGAATGATGAGTTTGTTTTTTGACGGCGTACCGTCATTGCTATTTGTAATTGGAGTTTTTGGAGAGTTGCTACTTGGCTTTTACAGCTTGTATAGTTTGAAAATGTATAAAACAGCACCTTTTACTTGAAAGGATTGCGCTCTTGCCAAATGGTTTCGGGTTCTAAATAAGGAAATATTTTAGACATATATTTGTTTACATAACTAGTGCTGTGCCTTATGTAACCATACATTTTCTCAGGTTTAGCACCAACCGAACTTTTAATTTCTAAGGCAGTTCTTCCAAAAACAATTTCTTTAAAACCTTTATTTATTGCGTAACCTATCATGTCGTACAACATGTTTAAATACAACATGGTATCACGTTGCACTTTGTCGCTGTATCCTAAAAAGTAAGTGTCTAATGTGGATCCGTTTTTTATCAAGGTATTGAAGCCAACAAGTTGATTGTCTATAAAGTAGCCGTAAAAAAGAAAGTCGTCTTTTAGTTTTTCTTTAAAAATTTTAAAATGATTTTGTTTTAAAAAGAAAGTATTGAAAGGAGCATTTTTTGCAACAAAGTAATACAAATTGTTTATTTCATTTTCGTACAGAATTAAATCTTCTAGATGCATTTTTCGCTTTTCAATTTCAGATGCTTTTTTACGAGCACGCTTGTATTGATCACGATATTTTTTAGATAAAGAATTGATGTAGTCTTCGTTAGAAAGCCAACTTTCCTTTATTTTGAAAATCATATTGGGCTGTGTAGAAAACAAATAATAATCTTGAAAATAAGATTTTTTGAAGATTGAAATTTCAGTGGTATCAAAGTCTTTAAAAGTCGTTATATGAATTTTTTTGCCTACGCTTTTAAAATTTGTTTCTAATTGTGCTACTACAGTTTGTATTGTTTTTATCGCCAATTCGTGATTTATTTTTTCAGAAAATACAACTGCATTTTGCCCAGTTAGCATATTGTTGCCAATGAGTAAGACGTGCGATGCGAATTTTTTGAAAATAAAATTCCGAAATGTTTTTTTTAAACATTTGTCTCGTTCACCAAATGACTCAAGTTGGTTTAAATCTAAGAATTGCGATAATACAATTCCAACTAACTCTGTATTTTCAAATAGTCCTATGAAATTACAAATCATATTTTTGGGAGCCGAGTCTTGTAATATTGCAAGATATTCTTTTCTTAAAAATATATTGTCTTTTGCTAGATCGTTCCAACTATTAGGAAGTGTATCTGTAGCATTGTAAATGGTAAAAGAGTAGGTAGGTTTCAACTATTTTTGAAGATATTTTTCAAAATTACTTAAAATTAGTTAAACTATTTGTTTTACAATTCTTAAATATTCTTTAATTGAAAAATAGAATTACTGCTTTTAAATTGGAATGGTCAAAAAAAAGCAATCTTGTATTTAAAATTTTTGATGATTTCTAAGTAATCAGCCGAAGTATTTTAAGGCATCTGAGTTGAAAAATACAGATGCCTTTTTTAAGTTGCAATTTATTTCATGGCACAAATTATGCCTCCCATTATTGTAAAACACACAATCCAGAATCCGCCATTTATTAAAACATATTTAAAACTGCGTCTTTCATATAATGCATTTGTTCCGATAACTGGTAAAACTAAGAATAATCCAGACATAAATCCGTGTAACGCTCCATGTTGGAACGTTCTGTAGGTTTTTCCAAAAGCTTTGAAATAATTTTCTGCAACACTTGGATCAACATCTTTAATAGCAACAGTTGCAGCATAGGCACCTGTTTGGTGAATAACTAGAAATTGGATTACAAATGAAATTAAAAATGCATAAAATAATGAGGCTACAAATAATAGAACCATGTTAGATTTGTTTATTTTTTCCTCAGTAGTTCCCGATTCTCTCATCCAAATAGTTCCAAAAACTTTTGGATGATACCAAATAAATCCCACAAATAGTGTTGATAACGAAGCTAGCGCTAGAGCTAAAAAATTAATGTTCATGATTTTAAATTTTATTGGTTGATATTCAAATTTAATTATTTTTTTATTGATTACAATGGGTTATCATTTCATTTTCAATATTATATGAGTTTTACCAGTTTTTATGATCCATTTAAACAATTCTAAATAAAAATATATTTTTTTAAATCCACCACTTCTTGTTTTACGTATCTATATGGTATAGTAAACTACTATTGTTATGGATACAACTTACGAAACCAACCGACAAGCTGCTTCATTGAATTATAAAAATTTATTCAAAGTACACAGTGATGATTATAATGATATCTTAAAACTTGTGGCTCAAGTTTGTGAAGTTCCTTGCGCAATGGTTGTTTTTGTTGGCAATGGTGAGAATAGCTCTAAAGCGTATTACGATAATGATTTTGTTTCCCAATCTAATATTCACTCCTTTTGTATTAATACAATTAACTCTGAAGAGGAAATAACTATTGTTAGTGATTGTTCCCAAAACGACATTTATTTAAATAATCCGAATGTTAAAAGTGGTATTCTAAACTTTTATGCTGGTTACACATTGGTTAATTATCAAGGATTTAAAATAGGTACCTTGTGCATTACTGATGTAGTTGCTAGAGAAATAAATGCAAAACAAATCGAGACTTTAAAAATTTTAGGTAAACAATTAATGGTTTTGCTGGAACATGAATATCAGAATAATGTATTGAATAACTTAAAAAAGAATCTGGAGCTTCAAAACGAGTATCTTGAAAAATTTGCTTGTATGGTTTCTCACGATTTAAAATCGCCACTTGCTAATATTATGTCTTTAACTGGCTTAATTGAAGAAGATAATAGTGGTAAATTTTCATCAGATTCTGAGTTGTATATTCAATATTTGCATTCTTCTGCAAATTCTTTAAAAAATTACATTGATGGTGTTTTAGGATTTTATAAAAGTATAAATCTTGTTGAAGATAATTTTGAATCTGTAAATTTAGAAGCTTTAATTTTAGAGGTTAAGAATATTTTATCGGTTGATTCATCGGTACAAATCGAAACCGATTTTGAAAGTAATTTAGTTTTTTCAAACAAGTCGGTTCTTCAGCAAATCATTCTGAATTTAGTTTCGAATGCAATCCGATACAATTCGAGAGAACAAGTAAATATTAAAATTATTTATTATCAAGATATTAAATACCATCATTTTGAGGTTATTGATAATGGTATAGGTATTGCAAAAGAGCATTATAATAAAATTTTTGAAATCTTTCAAACATTAGGAGAAAGTGACAGAAATAATCAAGTTGGTAGTGGAATTGGATTGTCTACGGTAAAAAAAGTAGTCGAAAGTTTAGGAGGTTCAATTTCAGTACATTCCGTAGTTGGAGAAGGAAGTAAATTTAACTTTTCAATTTTAAAATAAATATGTAAGAAAATACATTTAAAAAAGATAAAAAATAAAGAATTAGTGTATTTCATCGATAAAATTTGCATTTCAACGTTATATTTACGTAAATTTGCATCTCAAATATGAATGACATGAAATCAAAAATTACTTTATTATTCTTCATTATTTTTCCGGTTTTAATGAATGCAGAAATTTCTACAATAGAAAAAGAAGCGCTAATAAAATTTAATCAATCAACAAATGGAGATTCTTGGTTAATTAAATGGGATTTAAACAAATCACCATTTACATGGTTTGGAGTGCAAATTGAAAATGATAAAGTTGTGTCAATTTCTTTACCAGATAATAAGTTGTCTGGTTTTATACCAACAGATATCTCAAAATTACTAGATCTTAAAGAATTAAATTTATTTAAAAATTCCATTTCTGGCACTATTCCTGAAAGCATTGGAGATTTAAAAAAATTAAGAACTATAAATTTAAGTTTCAATCATTTAACAGGTAGTATTCCAGTATCAATTGGTAGTTTAAATTCTTTAGTTAGCATAGAGCTATTTATGAATTCATTATCTGGAGTAATTCCGGCTTCTATTGGAGAGCTTCGTAATTTGGAAGTGCTTTCTCTTTACAATAATCAAATAGCAGGAACTATTCCGATGGCTTTGTATGATTTAAAAATGCTTAAAATCTTGCAGTTAAATAGCAATCAATTAACTGGAAGTTTAGACGCTTCGATAGCAAATTTGACGTCTTTAGAAAATTTAAGTTTGTTTGATAATAAGCTAAATGGTCAAGTTCCATTTGATTTAGAAAAGCTTTCTAATTTGAAAGAAATGAATATTTCATACAATGGATTTAATGGTGTTGTATCTAAAAATCTTTTTCAAAAGGATATTTTAAATATGACAATGATTAATGAATATGGTATTGCATCTACATTAAAAATTTATTCAGATAGAGATAAAGCTATTGTTTCTGAAGAATAGAATATATTCAAAAGAAGATATTTTTATATTCTTTATTTAGAAATATAAACTTTTTATTTTCAGTATTTTCACTATTTACATTTCTTTTATTTGTTTAATTAAATTATCTGTATAAATTTGCGAAAAATTTTATGGGTTTTATATCCATGCAATTTTATAAAATCTGTTAACCCAGATTAGATGATTAAACTATTTCCCTACAATACGTTAATTATTTACTTTTCATGAACAACATTACACTTTCAAATTTTTTTGAAAACATTTTTTGTATTAAAATATTTTCAGAAAAAATTAAAAAACCACTTTTTTTAGTAGCTAGTCTATTTTTTTTATGTACCAATTCATTTGCTCAAAGAGCTTGTAACAATTCCGCAATTACTGCTCCAACTTTAAATTTTGCTAATCCAGTTTATGTTTCTGGTAGTAATAATGGTGTAGCCGATGTGGGTGATGTTTATCGTTTCCCAGCTGTTTTTACAGGTGTTGATGCTTTAATAACTATTAACAGTGCTACTGGTGGTGCCACACTTCCTATACTCGATGGACCAGCACCTAATGAAGGTGTTGATGGATATAATGCAGCATTTCAGCCGTCTTTACGGACTAATGGTGGTAATCCAACCTCAATAACTTTTACTTTTAATTTTGTTTTAGCTGGTGGAACTTTAGCCAACCCTGTAAGTTTAAATTTTTACGCATCAGCTTTAGACGTTGATGGTAATGGCGCTAATTTGCTAGAATATGATCAGTTAACTTTACCTGATGCTTATTTTAGAAATACTCCTACTAACATCACATTTACAACAACTGCAACTACCATACGAGGAACTGCAACTACTACAGCGGCTCAACCTGGAACAAGTGTGACTCCAGGAAATGCGTTTACTAATTATTATGAAAACAGATCTAGTTTTGTTTACACAATAGGTACATCTGGAGCATCTGCTTCAATAGATAGATTAAAATCGCTGTATTTTCAGAATATTACCTACACCAATCAAGTTACGACTGTTATAACAAATCCGCTTATATGTGGAAATGTTGTTTTACAAGGTGGCGGACCAATTGTTGGTTCTACAATAAATCTTAACGGACCAAGTAATCAAAGTACAACCACTGATGCATCTGGAAATTATTCTTTTTCAGTTCCAGTTGGTAGTTTAGGTACATACACAATTTCGCAAACTAACTTAGCTGGATATTCTAGTGTTTCAGATGTTGACGGTGCGAACGATGATATAATTGGTAATAACGTTTTTGGATTTCAATCTATCATCGGAAGAAATTTTGTTGACGCATCGGCCAATTTACGTATTACTAAAACAGTTAATAATAATGCTCCTAACTACGGTAATAATGTGACTTTCACATTAACTGTTTTTAATGATGGACCAGGATCGGCTACATCGGTTATTGTAAATGACTTATTGCCAAATGCTTACACTTACGTAAGTGATAATGGTGGTGGTTCTTATAACAGTTCAACTGGTATTTGGACTATTGGTACGTTAGCAAATTCGGCTTCTGTTTCACTTCAAATAGTTGCTACCGTTTTAGGCTCAGGAAACTACACAAATACTGCAACAGCCTCTAGTAATGTCGCAGATGCAGATTCTGGTAACAATACCTCTTTTGTTACTGTCTCGCCCAATTGTAACGCTACAATAGCGCCTTCATTAAATAAAAATTAAAATTAGAAATATGAAAAATTTTACCCATTCTCGTAGCAACGCTTCGAACATATTTTCTGTTTTAATTAATAAAGTTGCAAACAATAAAAAAATGAATTTCAACGGTCGAAATACTTTACATTCAAAACCATTACATAAATCAGTTTTAAACTTAATAGTTGTACTATTTATGTTTTTTAGTGTTAGTGTAAATTCGCAATCATTTGTATTTAATTTAACAGGACAAAATTTTACATTTCTAAATACTAATAAGACGATTATTACTGGAGGAAATACTGTAGGTTCGGTTCATCGATATGATAATGTTGCAACTGTTGCAGGGAGAATAATCTATGCTAGGGTTACAATATTAGCTGCAACAAATGCAACTGTTGTAACTTTTGACGAAGATGCTGCTCCTGGTACTCCAGCCGCTTTTCAACCAGTAATATCCTCAACAGCGGCAAATGGTGTGGCAGGTTTTATATCCTATCGATTAGAATTTTTTGATACCGCTACTAATATTCCAGCTTATTTGAATAATTTTAATTTGAGTGGATTAGATATAGATGGTAACAGTACGAATCAGCGAGAATTATATCAAATTAGAGATTTTACTAGTTATCAAGTTAATAATCCAACAGGTTTAACTATTTCCCCAGCAGCAACTTTTACTCAGTTTCTGGGAATTGCATCAAGTTTGGGAGGTATTACATTTGATAATTCAGCTGCTTTTATTTCATTTTACGGAAACTCTAAAACTTCAGTCGATGTAAATTTAGGTTCGACAGGAACTCAAGCAAATAGACAATTCTCTATGGTTTTGGGTACTGTTCCAGGAACTTTCACTACACCACAGACAACCAACAATGCAACTGCGTTGACGCAAACAGATTTGCAAATAACAAAAGTAGCAAACACAATGTCTCCAGTTAGAGGAGGAGCAATATCTTTTACACTTACTGCTACTAACGCAGGAACAAGTAATGCTACAAATGTTCAAGTTGCTGACTTGTTGCCAAATGGTTATACTTTTACTAATGCAACTCCATCTGTAGGGATTTACAATAATACTTCGGGTTTTTGGAACATTGGTACGTTAAATAGTGGTGCTACTGCAACCCTAACAATAAATGCAACGGTTAATGAAACTGGAACGTATGCAAATTCTGCTGGAATTACCGGAAATGAAATAGATCCAAATACTGCTAATAATGGGAGTACTATAACACCCGTACCTGTTAGTCAAGCTAATTTAGGAATTACAAAAACTATTAACAATCCTAATCCAGCTATCGGTTCGACAGTTCAGTTTACTTTAGTTGCAACAAATGCTGGTTTAAGTAATGCTACAGGAGTTGTAGTAAATGATTTACTACCTTCGGGCTACACATTTGTTTCTGCTTCTACAGTTACAGGTGGTTACAATAACACAACAGGTGTTTGGACTATTGGAAATTTTGCAAATGGAGCAAATGCAACGTTAACAATAAACGCAATTGTAAGAGCTAGCGGTAATTATACAAACAATGCAACTATTTCTGGTACTCAAATAGATACCAATTCAAATAATAACAGTTCTTCTGTTACAATTCCTATTACACTCACCAATACTTGTCCAACAAGTACAGTGAATTTAAACACCGCTATTACAATTACCAATTCTCAAAGTGGAACTACTTTGACTTGGCATACTGGTACACCAGCAACAAATGCTAATCAAATTTCAAATTTAACTGCAGTGTCTGCTGGAACTTATTATGCAGCTTTTTATGATTCAATAGGAAATTGTTATGGACCAGTGAGCGGAATCGTTAATGTTGTTACAACAAATTGTATAGATGCAGTAAACGACGGACCAACCACAGTTGCAACGGCTGCAACACCAACCACAGTTCAAAACGTAACAGCAAACGATACGTTAAATGGAGTTGTTGTGACAGCTGCTAACACCGATGTTACACCAATCACAACGGGACCATTAAGTGTAGATGCTAACGGTGTTTTAACTCTAGCACCAAATACACCAAGTGGAACCTACACTATCACTTATCAATTATGTGAAGTAGGAGCAAATCCAGCCAATTGCGATACAGCAATAGCTACAGTAGTAGTTGCCAATCCAATTGACGCAGTAAACGACGGACCAGTAACCGTTGCTTCAACGAATGCAGTTGTAACAGCAGTTAATGCTTTAACAAATGATACTTTAGCAGGAATCGCTGCAACCACAACCAATACTAATGTGACTCCATTAACAAGTGGACCATTAAGCATTGATGCAAATGGAATTGTAACAGTAGCCGCGAACACACCATCAGGAACTTATACCATCACGTACCAATTATGTGAGGCTAATCCGTCAACAGGATTAAACGTAACTCCAGCCAATTGCGATACAGCAGTAGCGACAGTTGTAGTTGCCAATCCAATTGATGCAGTAAACGACGGACCAGTAACCGTTGCATCAACAAATGCAGTTGTAACAGCAGTTAATGCTTTAACAAATGATACTTTAGCAGGAATCGCTGCAACCACAACCAATACTAATGTGACTCCATTAACAAGTGGACCATTAAGTATTGATGCAAATGGAATTGTAACAGTAGCCGCTAACACGCCATCAGGAACATATACCATCACGTACCAATTATGTGAGGCTAATCCATCAACAGGATTAAACGTAACACCAGCCAATTGCGATACAGCAATAGCTACAGTTGTAGTTGCCAACCCAATTGACGCAGTAAATGACGGACCAGTAACCGTTGCATCAACAAATGCAGTTGTAACAGCCGTTAATGCTTTAACAAATGATACTTTAGCAGGAATCGCTGCAACCACAACCAATACTAATGTGACTCCATTAACAACTGGACCATTAAGCATTGATGCAAATGGAATTGTAACAGTAGCCGCTAACACACCATCAGGAACATATACCATCACGTACCAATTATGTGAAGCTAATCCATCAACAGGATTAAACGTATCACCAGCCAATTGCGATACAGCAGTAGCTACAGTAGTAGTTGCCAATCCAATTGACGCAGTAAACGACGGACCAGTAACCGTTGCATCAACAAATGCAGTTGTAACAGCAGTTAATGCTTTAACAAATGATACTTTAGCAGGAATCGCTGCAACCACAACCAATACTAATGTGACTCCATTAACAAGTGGACCATTAAGCATTGATGCAAATGGAATTGTAACAGTAGCCGCTAACACGCCATCAGGAACTTATACCATCACGTACCAATTATGTGAGGCTAATCCATCAACAGGATTAAACGTAACACCAGCCAATTGTGATACAGCAGTAGCGACAGTAGTAGTTGCCAATCCAATTGTAGCTAACGACGATACAATTCCATCAACAGGAGGAAACGTAACAGCCAACGATACGTTAAACGGAGTAGCAGTAACACCAGCGAATACCGATGTAACAACAGTAACTAACGGACCATTAAGTGTAGACGCCAACGGAAATTTAACTGTAGCACCAAACACACCAAGTGGAACATACACCGTTACTTACCAATTATGTGAAGTAGGAGCAAATCCAGCGAATTGTGATACAGCAGTAGCTACGGTAGTAGTTGCCAATCCAATTGTAGCCAATGACGATACGATTCCATCAACAGGAGGAAACGTAACAGCCAACGATACGTTAAACGGAGTAGCAGTAACACCAGCTAATACCGATGTAACACCAGTAACTAACGGACCATTAAGTGTAGATGCCAACGGAAATTTAACCGTAGCACCAAACACACCAAGTGGAACATACACCGTTACGTACCAATTATGTGAAGTAGGAGCTACACCAGCCAATTGCGATACAGCAATAGCTACAGTAGTAGTTACAAATATAATTGATGCAGTAAACGATCCAAGTTATAATGTACCAGCTGCTACAGTAGTTACTACAGTAGGAGATGTAACATTAAACGATACATTAAACGGAATTGCAGTAACACCAGCTAATACTGATGTAACACCAATCACAACAGGACCATTAAGTATAGACGCCAACGGAATATTAACTCTAGCAGCTAACACACCAAGTGGAACATACACCGTTACGTACCAATTATGTGAAGTAGGAGCAAATCCAGCCAATTGTGATACAGCAATAGCTACAGTAGTAGTTGGAGGAACAATCTTTGCCAATGATGATACGATTCCATCAATAGGAGGGAACGTAACAGCCAACGATACGTTAAACGGAGTAGCAGTAACACCAGCTAACACTGATGTAACACCAGTAACTAACGGACCATTAAGTGTAGATGCCAACGGAAATTTAACCGTAGCACCAAACACACCATCAGGAACATACACCGTTACGTACCAATTATGTGAAGTAGGAGCAAATCCAGCGAATTGTGATACAGCAGTAGCGACAGTAGTAGTTACAAATATAATTGATGCAGTAAACGATCCAAGTTATAATGTACCAGCTGCTACAGTAGTTACTACAGTAGGAGATGTAACATTAAACGATACATTAAACGGAATTGCAGTAACACTTGCTAACACCGATGTAACACCAATTACAACAGGACCATTAAGTATAGACGCAAACGGAATATTAACTCTAGCAGCTAACACACCAAGTGGAACTTACACCATCACATACCAATTGTGTGAAGTAGGAGCTACACCAGCGAATTGCGATACAGCAGTAGCTACGGTAGTAGTTGCCAATCCAATTGTAGCTAACGACGATACGATTCCATCAACAGGAGGAAACGTAACAGCAAACGATACGTTAAACGGAGTAGCAGTAACACCAGCTAATACCGATGTAACACCAGTAACAAACGGACCATTAAGTGTAGATGCCAACGGAAATTTAACCGTAGCACCAAACACACCATCAGGAACGTACACCGTTACGTACCAATTATGTGAAGTAGGAGCAAATCCAGCGAATTGCGATACAGCAGTAGCGACAGTAGTGGTTGCCAATCCAATTGTAGCCAATGATGATACGATTCCATCAACAGGAGGAAACGTAACAGCCAACGATACGTTAAACGGAGTAGCAGTAACACCAGCGAACACTGATGTAACACCAATTACAACAGGACCATTAAGTGTAGATGCCAACGGAAATTTAACCGTAGCACCAAACACACCAAGTGGAACATATACAGTTACTTACCAATTATGTGAAGTAGGAGCAAATCCAGCCAATTGTGATACAGCAGTAGCTACAGTAGTAGTTACCAATCCAATTGTAGCTAATGATGATACGATTCCATCAACAGGAGGAAACGTAACAGCCAACGATACGTTAAACGGAGTTGCAGTAACACCAGCGAACACCGATGTAACACCAGTAACAAACGGACCATTAAGTGTAGACGCCAACGGAAATTTAACTGTAGCACCAAACACACCATCAGGAACTTACACCGTTACTTACCAATTGTGTGAAGTAGGAGCAAATCCAGCCAATTGCGATACAGCAATAGCTACAGTAGTAGTTACAAATATAATTGATGCAGTAAACGATCCAAGTTATAATGTACCAGCTGCTACAGTAGTTACTACAGTAGGAGATGTAACATTAAACGATACATTAAACGGAATTGCAGTAACACCAGCTAACACCGATGTAACACCAATTACAACAGGACCATTAAGTATAGATGCAAACGGAATATTAACTCTAGCAGCTAACACACCAAGTGGAACTTACACCATCACATACCAATTGTGTGAAGTAGGAGCTACACCAGCGAATTGCGATACAGCAATAGCTACAGTAGTAGTTGGAGGAACAATCTTTGCCAATGACGATACGATTCCATCAACAGGAGGAAATGTAACAGCCAACGATACGTTAAACGGAGTTGCAGTAACACCAGCGAACACTGATGTAACACCAATTACAACAGGACCATTAACTGTAGACGCCAACGGAAATTTAACCGTAGCACCAAACACACCAAGTGGAACATACACCATCACATACCAATTATGTGAAGTAGGAGCTACACCAGCGAATTGCGATACAGCAGTAGCGACAGTAGTAGTTACAAATTCAATTGTAGCTAACGACGATACGATTCCATCAACAGGAGGAAACGTAACAGCCAACGATACGTTAAACGGAGTAGCAGTAACACCAGCGAACACGGATGTAACACCAGTAACTAACGGACCATTAAGTATAGACGCAAACGGAAATTTAACCGTAGCGCCAAACACACCATCAGGAACATACACCGTTACTTACCAATTGTGTGAAGTAGGAGCAAATCCAGCGAATTGCGATACAGCAACCGCTACAGTTGTAGTTACAAATATAATTGATGCAGTAAACGATCCAAGTTATAATGTACCAGCTGCTACAGTAGTTACTACAGTAGGAGATGTAACATTAAACGATACATTAAACGGAATTGCAGTAACACTTGCTAACACCGATGTAACACCAATTACAACAGGACCATTAAGTATAGATGCAAACGGAATATTAACTCTAGCAGCTAACACACCATCAGGAACTTACACCATCACATACCAATTGTGTGAAGTAGGAGCTACACCAGCGAATTGCGATACAGCAGTAGCTACAGTAGTAGTTGGAGGAACAATCTTTGCCAATGACGATACGATTCCATCAACAGGAGGAAACGTGACAGCCAACGATACGTTAAACGGAGTAGCAGTAACACCAGCGAACACTGATGTAACACCAATTACAACAGGACCATTAACTGTAGACGCCAACGGAAATTTAACCGTAGCACCAAACACACCAAGTGGAACATATACAGTTACTTACCAATTATGTGAAGTAGGAGCAAATCCAGCGAATTGTGATACAGCAGTAGCTACAGTAGTAGTTACCAATCCAATTGTAGCTAACGACGATACGATTCCATCAACAGGAGGAAACGTAACAGCCAACGATACGTTAAACGGAGTAGCAGTAACACCAGCGAACACGGATGTAACACCAGTAACTAACGGACCATTAAGTATAGATGCCAACGGAAATTTAACCGTAGCGCCAAACACACCATCAGGAACATACACCGTTACGTACCAATTATGTGAAGTAGGAGCAAATCCAGCGAATTGCGATACAGCAACCGCTACAGTTGTAGTTACAAATATAATTGATGCAGTAAACGATCCAAGTTATAATGTACCAGCTGCTACAGTAGTTACTACAGTAGGAGATGTAACATTAAACGATACATTAAACGGAATTGCAGTAACACTTGCTAACACCGATGTAACACCAATTACAACAGGACCATTAAGTATAGATGCAAACGGAATATTAACTCTAGCAGCTAACACACCATCAGGAACTTACACCATCACATACCAATTGTGTGAAGTAGGAGCTACACCAGCGAATTGCGATACAGCAGTAGCTACAGTAGTAGTTGGAGGAACAATCTTTGCCAATGACGATACGATTCCATCAACAGGAGGAAATGTAACATTAAACGATACGTTAAACGGAGTAGCAGTAACACCAGCGAACACCGATGTAACACCAGTAACTAACGGACCATTAAGTGTAGACGCCAACGGAAATTTAACCGTAGCACCAAACACACCAAGTGGAACATACACCATCACATACCAATTATGTGAAGTAGGAGCTACACCAGCGAATTGCGATACAGCAGTAGCGACAGTAGTAGTTGCCAATCCAATTGTAGCTAACGACGATACGATTCCATCAACAGGAGGAAACGTAACAGCCAACGATACGTTAAACGGAGTAGCAGTAACACCAGCGAACACTGATGTAACACCAGTAACAAACGGACCATTAAGTATAGACGCAAACGGAAATTTAACCGTAGCACCAAATACACCAAGTGGAACATACACCATCACATACCAATTATGTGAAGTAGGAGCTACACCAGCTAATTGCGATACAGCAGTAGCGACAGTAGTAGTTACAAATTCAATTGTAGCTAACGACGATACGATTCCATCAACAGGAGGAAACGTAACAGCCAACGATACGTTAAACGGAGTAGCAGTAACACCAGCGAACACGGATGTAACACCAGTAACTAACGGACCATTAAGTATAGACGCAAACGGAAATTTAACCGTAGCGCCAAACACACCATCAGGAACATACACCGTTACGTACCAATTATGTGAAGTAGGAGCAAATCCAGCGAATTGCGATACAGCAGTAGCGACAGTAGTGGTTGCCAATCCAATTGTAGCCAATGATGATACGATTCCATCAACAGGAGGAAACGTAACAGCCAACGATACGTTAAACGGAGTAGCAGTAACACCAGCGAACACTGATGTAACACCAATTACAACAGGACCATTAAGTGTAGATGCCAACGGAAATTTAACCGTAGCACCAAACACACCAAGTGGAACATACACCGTTACGTACCAATTATGTGAAGTAGGAGCAAATCCAGCGAATTGCGATACAGCAGTAGCTACGGTAGTAGTTGCCAATATAATTGATGCAGTAAACGATCCAAGTTATAATGTACCAGCTGCTACAGTAGTTACTACAGTAGGAGATGTAACATTAAACGATACATTAAACGGGATTGCAGTAACACTTGCTAACACCGATGTAACACCAATTACAACAGGACCATTAAGTATAGACGCAAACGGAATATTAACTCTAGCAGCTAACACACCAAGTGGAACTTACACCGTTACATACCAATTGTGTGAAGTAGGAGCAAATCCAGCGAATTGCGATACAGCAGTAGCTACGGTAGTAGTTGCCAATCCAATTGTAGCCAATGACGATACGATTCCATCAACAGGAGGAAACGTAACAGCCAACGATACGTTAAACGGAGTAGCAGTAACACCAGCGAACACCGATGTAACACCAGTAACAAATGGACCATTAAGTGTGGATGCCAACGGAAATTTAACCGTAGCACCAAACACACCAAGTGGAACATACACCGTTACGTACCAATTATGTGAAGTAGGAGCAAATCCAGCGAATTGCGATACAGCAGTAGCTACGGTAGTAGTTGCCAATATAATTGATGCAGTAAACGATCCAAGTTATAATGTACCAGCTGCTACAGTAGTTACTACAGTAGGAGATGTAACATTAAACGATACATTAAACGGGATTGCAGTAACACTTGCTAACACCGATGTAACACCAATTACAACAGGACCATTAAGTATAGACGCAAACGGAATATTAACTCTAGCAGCTAACACACCAAGTGGAACTTACACCATCACTTACCAATTATGTGAAGTAGGAGCTACACCAGCTAATTGCGATACAGCAATAGCTACAGTAGTAGTTGCCAATCCAATTGTAGCCAATGACGATACAATTCCATCAACAGGAGGAAACGTAACAGCCAACGATACGTTAAACGGAGTAGCAGTAACACCAGCGAACACTGATGTAACACCAATTACAACAGGACCATTAAGTGTAGACGCCAACGGAAATTTAACTGTAGCACCAAACACACCAAGTGGAACATACACCGTTACTTACCAATTGTGTGAAGTAGGAGCAAATCCAGCGAATTGCGATACAGCAGTAGCTACAGTAGTAGTTTCCAATCCAATTGTAGCTAACGACGATACGATTCCATCAACAGGAGGAAACGTAACAGCCAACGATACGTTAAACGGAGTAGCAGTAACACCAGCTAACACTGATGTAACACCAGTAACTAACGGACCATTAAGTGTAGACGCCAACGGAAATTTAACTGTAGCACCAAACACACCATCAGGAACGTACACAGTTACGTATACAATTTGTGAAGTAGGAGCAAATCCAGCGAATTGCGATACAGCAGTAGCTACGGTAGTAGTTGCCAATCCAATTGTAGCCAATGACGATACGATTCCATCAACAGGAGGAAACGTAACAGCCAACGATACGTTAAACGGAGTAGCAGTAACACCAGCTAATACTGATGTAACACCAGTAACTAACGGACCATTAAGTGTAGATGCCAACGGAAATTTAACCGTAGCACCAAACACACCAAGTGGAACATACACCGTTACGTACCAATTATGTGAAGTAGGAGCAAATCCAGCGAATTGCGATACAGCAGTAGCTACTGTAGTAGTTGCCAATCCAATTGTAGCCAATGACGATACGATTCCATCAACAGGAGGAAACGTAACAGCCAACGATACGTTAAACGGAGTAGCAGTAACACCAGCGAACACTGATGTTACACCAGTAACAAACGGACCATTAAGTGTAGACGCCAACGGAAATTTAACTGTAGCGCCAAACACACCAAGTGGAACGTACACCGTTACGTACCAATTGTGTGAAGTAGGAGCTACACCAGCTAATTGCGATACAGCAGTAGCGACAGTAGTAGTTTCCAATCCAATTGTAGCTAACGACGATACGATTCCATCAACAGGAGGAAACGTAACAGCCAACGATACGTTAAACGGAGTAGCAGTAACACCAGCGAACACTGATGTAACACCAATTACAACAGGACCATTAACTGTAGACGCCAACGGAAATTTAACCGTAGCACCAAACACACCAAGTGGAACATACACCATCACATACCAATTATGTGAAGTAGGAGCTACACCAGCGAATTGCGATACAGCAGTAGCGACAGTAGTAGTTGCCAATCCAATTGTAGCTAACGACGACACGATTCCATCAACAGGAGGAAACGTAACAGCCAACGATACGTTAAACGGAGTAGCAGTAACACCAGCGAACACCGATGTAACACCAGTAACAAACGGACCATTAAGTGTAGATGCCAACGGAAATTTAACTGTAGCACCAAACACACCATCAGGAACGTACACCGTTACTTACCAATTATGTGAAGTAGGAGCAAATCCAGCGAATTGCGCAACAGCAACTGCTACAGTTGTAATTTTAAATCCAATTGATGCCGTAAACGATATTAACACAGTTTCAATTAATAGTTACGATGGCGGAATTGCAATCACTTCTGTTTTAAATAATGATACTTTAAATGGTACAACATTTTCAAATGCACAGGTAATTTTGTCTCTAAATAGTGTTTTACCTAATGGAATAAATTTTGATGTGAATACGGGACAAGTTTCGGTTTCACCAAATACTCCTGCAGGAAGCTATTCGTTTACATATAGTATCTGTGAGTTAAATTCGAATCCATTAAATTGTGATACTGCCACGGTTGTCGTCGTTGTTTCTTCACCTGCCATTATAGCTCAAGATGATAATTTATCATCTAATCCTATCAACGGTTTTGAAGGAGGAATTGCAGGTAATATTTTTGATGACAATGGAAATGGTGTAGATACTCTAAATGGTTTACCAGTTTTAGATGCTGAAGTCAATATTTCAATAGTAAATAATGGAGGATTGACAGGATTAATTATTTCTAATGATGGAACAGTTAACGTACCTGCAGGTACTCCTGGAGGAACTTATTTGGTGACTTACGCTATTTGTGAAGTTTTAAATCCGTCAAATTGCGATAACGCTACTATAACTTTAGTTGTAACATCGCCACCAATAACAGCAGTAGATAACGACTACAGCAGTACTCCAATTAACTCAGAAACCGGAGCTGTTTTAGCAATTTCAGGAAACGATTTACTTAATGGTAGTCCTTTTAGTCCAGGTCAAGTTATTTTTACTTTAAATAATGATGGTGGCGTATTTGGAGCTTCTTTAGATAATCAAGGTAATCTTAACATTCCTGCTGGTACAGCTGTTGGAACTTATACATTAACATATACAATTTGTGATGCTAATAACACTAATAATTGCGACACCGCACAAGTTATTATTGTCGTAAGTGATCCATGTGATTTTGATGATGCTCCAAGTTCTTGCGAAGTCATAGTTCATAATTATTTATCACCAAATGGCGATGGAACAAATGAATTTTTTATGTTAGAAGGAATAGAAAGATTTCCAAAAAATTCTGTACAAATTTATAACCGCTGGGGAGTTTTAGTTTATGAGCGAGAAGGATATGACAATGTAACTAAAGTTTTCACAGGTTTTTCTGAAGGAAGAGTTACAGTCAAACAAGATTCTAGTTTACCTAATGGAACCTATTTTTATGTATTAAAATACACAAAGGCAAACAATACAGAGAAAGAGAAGGCCGGATATTTATATATAAATTAATTAAATTAAATTTACCGAACATCATAATGTTCAACTGAAATACAACCGATACATGAGAACAAAGATTATAATATTCGTAATGCTTCTAATAAGTTTAGTGAGTTATTCTCAGCAAGATGCTCAGTACACTCAGTATATGTATAATACTATCAATATCAATCCGGCCTATGCAGGATCACGCGGAGTGATGAGTATTTTTGGCTTACACCGAACGCAATGGGTTGGTTTAGACGGTGCGCCAGTAACCAATGCATTTTCTATCAACTCACCGATAGAGAATAGCAATTTGGGAGTTGGACTATCGTTTGTAAACGATAAAATTGGACCGACTAACGAAAACACAATATCTGCCGATATTTCCTATACTATTAAAACCTCAGAGAGCTACAAACTTTCATTTGGAGTAAAAGGAACAGCCAACTTGTTTAGTTTAGACCGAGATAAGTTGAACCCAGTAGACCAAGGCGATCCATCGTTGCAAAATTTAAACAACTATTTCTCACCCAATGTTGGCGCAGGAGTTTACTTTCATTCCGACAAGTCATATGTAGGATTATCGGTTCCTAATTTCTTAGAAACAAGACGCTATGATGACAATTCGGTAGCAGTGTACAAAGAGCGATTGAATTTGTATTTGATAGGAGGTTATGTTTTCGATTTAAGTCCAAGTTTACAATTCAAGCCAGCATTCTTAGCCAAAGCAGTCGAAGGCGCACCATTGCAAGTCGACGTATCTGGAAACTTTTTAATAAACGAAAAATTTGTTTTAGGAGCAGCATGGAGATGGAGTGCCGCAGCAAGTTTAATGGCCGGATTTCAAGTAAGCGACGGACTCTATATAGGATATGGATATGATTTAGAAACCACTAAACTTGCCAATTACAACTCAGGATCGCACGAAGTATTTCTACGATTTGAATTGTTTAAACGCGCCGAACGAATAGTATCACCAAGATTCTTCTAAAAAAGAAACAATCATGAAAAGAATTATATATCTAGTAGCAATAAGCATCGCCTCGATGAATGTTTATTCACAAAAACTAAAAGTAGCCAAAGCAGACAAAGAATTTGACAAATTTGCCTATGTAGATGCCATAAAAACCTACGAACGCGTGTTTGAAAAAGGCTACAAGTCGGCAGACATGCTTCAAAAATTGGGCGACGCTTACTATTTCAAAGCCGATTTAGAAAGTGCAGCCAAATGGTATACCGAGCTATTTGCAGTAACACAAGATGTAGAACCTGAATATTACTACCGTTATGCTCAATCTTTAAAATCGATAAAAGATTATAAGAAAGCCGACGAAATGCTAGTCAAATTCAATCAAAAAAGCGGTAACGATTTACGCGCAAAACTAGCTTCATCACAAAAAGATTACTTAGCCCAAATCAAAAAAAATTCGGGAAGATATACCGTTGAAGATGCCGGAATCAATTCAGAATTTTCAGATTACGGAAGTACCTTTTACAACAGTAAAGTAATCTTTACATCAGCCAGAGATACCGGAAGCTTGACCAGCAGAAAACACAAGTGGACAGGCGAAAGTTTTACCAATCTCTACGATGCCGAAATAGGTGCCGAAGGAGCCTTGTCAAAAGCAGAACGTTTTGGAAAAAAAATAAACTCCAAATACCACGAGTCTACACCAGCATTTACCCAAGACGGAAAAACTGTTTATTTTACAAGAAACAATTATATTGACGGTAAAAAAGGAAAAGACGCCCAAAAATCAACGCTTCTTAAATTGTACAAAGCAACACTACAAGACGACAATTGGACCGATGTAACCGAACTACCATTCAACAGCGACCAATACAGCGTTGCCCATCCAGCATTATCGGCAGATGATAAAACATTGTATTTTGCCTCAGACATGCCGGGTACATTAGGACAATCAGACCTTTTTAAAGT
>NZ_JBVHBT010000005.1:0-348580 GCF_057626655.1 Flavobacterium sp. SP2 | reverse complement strand
TAGAGGTAAAACAATAATTACCTCAAGAAATCTATTGTCTTAATGGAATAAAACTTTGAATTATTATCAAAAAAATAAAATAAAAAATATCATTTTTATTTTGGAAATATCATAGTAATCAATTGATGCAAACCGTTGTTAGCGGCTGGCAGTTAATCCCATATTAGTAAGTATATTAAAACTGATAAGGAAAGAATTAATCCAATTGACAAAATAATTGGTATAAATTTGGTTCGCTTTGTGTTTTCGTTTCTAATTATTGTCCACATAATCAAGCTAATTATTCCAATTGGATATGCAATAAAAAGCGCGGCGTTATATGTCCAAACCATTCCAGTCCACAAAAACCAAAATGCAAATATTAAACTTAAATAAAATAAAAAGTCATTTTTAGTAAGTCTCATTTCTATTTCCTTTTGTTAAAATTTAAAAGTGGTTTTTCTTACTCACGATTTTCTACTGCTTGCTGCTAACGTTTTGCAGCTACAAGAAGTTGCGTACTTCATTCACTGATAATTACAAATATAGACAAAACTTTGATTCAACAATTACCAATTCTGATAAATCCCATGCCTAGCAATAGCGTAAAACCTGTGTTAGTGGCTGGCTTTTTGTTTTGTATCATTTCTTAAAATTTCTATTTCGCTTAGTTCGTTTTGTATACCTTGTTCTTTATATTGAGAAGCAAAATTTATTTGGATAATATCTCTTTGTTTTTTCCAATAAATTATTGCTAAAAATACAATCGAAACTTGAACTTTTAAATCAAGATTATTATTTTCTTCATCTAATTTCCATTCATCTTTTAATTCTTTGTTTTCTGGAGTATTCAAATCAATAATAGAAGAATATAAATTTAATTCTTCGTTTATTTTATTAAGTTTAAACCTTTCAATTTCTTTTTCCTGAATTTCTTTATGCTCAATATATGGTAAATCTATTTTATTTAATACGAATAATACATCTTCGACATGTGACTCATATGAAGGAATTTTAACTAAAATATTAGCAAATTTTGATTTAGTTAAGATTTCATTTAAATCATAGCGGATATTCACTCCAATAATAATGACATTTTGATTATCACCAATTAATTTTTCAAGACCATTAATTATGTTATCTTTATTTAATAAGTATCTTTTTGTTTTTGAAATCAAAAAGGAATTTGGTATAAATCTTTGAATATTGTACTTAGCAATTTGCTCAGCAAATACGGTATCATAAAACATATGTTGAATATCACCATCAGTAAATGCAGACTTGGTCATTAATGTAAAACCGCCATTAACTGTTAATTTTAATCTATCATCAATTTCTTTATGCTGTTCTGCGTTGTAAATGGAGTTGTATTTTGAAAATGCATTAATAATAATCCTATTTGTATTTTCTTCAAAGGCTTTAATTTTTTCTTCAGATAGAGCTGCTTCTAATTTTTGTTTTCCAATTTTAGTAGTAATAGATTCCTTTAAATCTTGGATAAATTTTTCAAAATTAGTTTTGTTTTCTATAACTATTTTTTCAAAATTAAGACTTTTAATTAATTCTTCATTTTGTAATGTATCATTCAAGCATTTTTCGAAAAAAGACACAGTATCAAGCCAATTATTTAATTCAATTATATCTTCTGGTAAATTTGGTAAAGAAATAAAGTCTTGAAACGTATAATATGTATTTAAAGAATATTGTCTAATAAACAAAACTGATATGTATGAGCAAATCCAATAGTTAACTTGTCTTCTGTTTCCTAAATTATCTAGTTCTGGGAAATAATATTTTAAATCAATTGGTGTTTTACGATTTTTGAATTCATTCCTGAAATTTTCAAACCATTTAAAAATAGTTGTCATTGATTCTGGTAATAAAACATATTTTGGAGGTAATGATTGAGAATACTCAAACAGATATTTTAATGTTTCATATTTTTTTCTATATAAAATTAAACCGCCTAAGGCATAATGAAATTCCAAAAAAGTTTCTCTTTCTTCATCTCTTTTCTTTATTTCTGCCTCATTAACTATTCTTCTCTCTTCAAAATTGTAATCGGCTGGAATGTATTGTAAACGAAAGTCTAGATATTGATTTGCGTTAGCCCAATACATTTTAACAAACTTGTCATTATCACAAATTGTGTATAGATTTCTCCATAGCCAACTATAAGTTTCCTCTGAAATTGGAATGTTTTCAAAATCTTCTCCTAAAAGCCAAATTCCACTAACTGCTCTATGTTCAATTGCTAATAATTTTCTGTTTTCGCTATTTATAAGTTCTGAATTTAAATTATTAACTAAGAAGTATAAATCTATGGGATATATTAACGGCTTTGATTTATCGTGATTCTTTCTGATTTTTGAAAATTCTTGATAATAAAACTCAAGCAAGGTTTCTTGTAAATGCTCATCTTGTTTATCAATTGCATAAAAAGTTAATTCATTTATAGATTTTAAATAGTATGCTTTAATTTCTGAATTGTCGTCTAATTCATTATATTTTGCAATAATATATTTTAAAAGAGAAGTAGATTTTCCATTATATAACGACACTTTGTCTAGCCAAATAAAAAAGAAAACGGTTAAAAATACACTACTCAAGAAAACTAATAATTTTGCGGAATTATTTATCATTATGTTATCCCAGCCAAAAAGTGGCTCAAAATTGAATATTAAAAAAGGAAACGTTAATATAGTTATAAATAGTGTCAATTTAAAAATAGAAATTCCAAATTGTCTACGGAAAAATTTCTTTTTTAATGCCTTTTGAGGAAAATCATTATTGAATAAAACTGATATATATTCAGAATTATACTTTTCACCAATGTTTGATATTTT
Organism: Flavobacterium sp. SP2; assembly: GCF_057626655.1. Classification (NCBI taxonomy): domain Bacteria; kingdom Pseudomonadati; phylum Bacteroidota; class Flavobacteriia; order Flavobacteriales; family Flavobacteriaceae; genus Flavobacterium; species Flavobacterium solicola. The sequence continues at coordinate 345,755 of NZ_JBVHBT010000005.1, read as the reverse complement.
GTCAACGATTATAGGATAAGCAATACCAAAAATTGCAATATCAATCGCGACACAAATTTCTATTATATTTTCTATCGTCATTTCATGTTTTGTGTTTGATTCTGAGGTAAGCTTGCCACTAACGTGTTGCCGCTTCACGAAGTTGCGGATTTTCAACACTTTAGTTTACAAATATAGACAAAATTTAGTTTCAAAAATTACCAATTCTGATAAATCCCAAACCCCGCAATTTCGTGAAACGGCTGTTGTGCGACGGTTTTTTCTTTGAGTACAATTTGCATTTAATTTTAAAAAAAATATTATAAAAAAACTTATTTTTTGATGTTCCATTTATAGGACAAAATAATTACATAATTGGTTTTTTTAGTTTTTAACTTTATAAAAACTAAAAAAACCAAAGAAAATTTAAATAAGTATTTTTAAATATAGTTTTTAAAATTTCATTTATTTTCGTTTTTTTTAATTTCACGTAATGTAAAAATCATTGCTACTATTAATAATAAATTTGAAGCAATTCCGGAATAATGGTTGTTTTTTAAGTTTTCAAAGTCCAATTCAGTTATGTTCAAAATCAGTAAAATTAAACTCGCTAAAATTATTATGTAAGCAAATTTTTTTCTATTCATAATTATTATTTATTGATATTATTATTTATTTATTATTTCGTTCCGTCAAAATGACGCACAACTAATGTATTTGCGAAAGTTTATGTAACATTTACGTTATTTAACGTAATGCCGCTTTGCGACAGTTGCTGCTTTTATCACAGCCGTAAGCAAATATACCGAAAAGTTATGAAAATAAAACGTGATGAAAAAGAAAAAAGATATTCATTAAGCTTTCCAAATAAAACCCAAGCCTAGCGTAAAACCTGTGTTGTAGGCTGTTTTTATTTTTTTATTTTTCTCATAATTATATTTACAAAACTATATAGAATTGAAATTATTAATAGTAAAGTGAATTCTAAAATTGCAGAAAAATTAGAATATTCCATTCCCTCAATACCAGCAATGTCATAATAATATTTTTGTTTTTTTATTATTTTATTTTTCAAAATTAAAAATTCATAAACAGGATAATGATCGTTTTCAATTTCTCCACTTTTTAATGTTACAAACAAATATTTCCTAAAATATTTTATAGTTGGTTTTCTAGTTTCATTTAATATCGTATGAATTGAAAAACTTGAATTATTTTTATTAATAGTTACAAATTCAATTACCGAACCATTATATTGATTACCATAGATTTCATAAGAACTTTTTGGAACATCTAAAAACTTTGATTTTTCAATTAAAGAAAAGATTGAGTTTACTTCTGTTTGGTTTAATTTTGCTTTTTTAGATTTTAAAATATTTTTCCATTGGTCAATATTTCCATGAGATTTTCCATTGGTTACTATAGCTCTTATTGGTCTTTCATTATTTGCATAATAAGTATCTGAAATTCGTTCAACGTTTTCAAATTTTGTAGAATCTGAATTAATTCTATATGTTTTATCATTGATTTTTTTTTCAAAACTTGTAATTGAAAGAATTTCTTCAGTTTTATTTAATTCTTCAAAAATGGCTTGTCTTTTAAAAAAATATCCCCAATAATTATTATTTATTATGATTCCAGTCAATGTTAAAATTAATAAAAGAGGAAAATATAATTTACCAATTTTCAGTAAATAATTTTTATTTACAAGTTTAGCTGAAATACTAATACTTAAGACTAAAGGAAAAATAATAAAAAAAATGTACCAAGAATATCTATCTGAATGATGGTAATAAAAATATTGTTCGGTTTCTAAATTATTAAAACTTATTATTTTTAATATAAATCTTATAATTGTATAAAAAATTGAACTTACAAATAGTAAATTTAGATATTTCTTCATTTAATTATTTTATCTCGTTTCTGTTGCTCGAAAATAGCCTATAACGTCCCCGCGCTACACGCAGTTTGGGACTAAATTAAGCCCATTCTTCGGATTTGCCAAATCTTCCATATACAAAACCAACTTCAAATTAAGCCAAATACCCAAATTGCTTGTAGAGTGTGTTGGGCGTAGTTTTTCTTCTTCGTCATTTGTGCATTTTACGAAATATTTCAGCCATTGTCGGCCAGCCTATATACTTATTTTCTTTGAGATAGTTTGAATCGGTCTCAATTTCTGATAGACGAATTATCGTGTCTTTTGTTTGTACATAAACATTGTTAAATGTGAATATTAGCAAAGCTAACAGATATTCATGCTAATTGAAATTTTGGATTTTGAAAATAAACTACTTTTTTGAGCGTTTAAGAACAAAAGGCTCTCCGGGTGCTAAAACTTTGATTCGTTCAGGATTAACAACTACATCGTAAAGTTTTTTGGGATCTCCATTAAATGGGGCAAAGTCTGGTGAATCTACCGAACCCCAATGACAAAGTAGAAGCAATGCATTAGGATATGCGTTTGCAATTTTTACTGCTCCTTCAAAAGTAAAGTGCCACTCACTATCTGAAAAGTCAAATAAAATAGCATCAGGTGCTGTCATTGTAAGGTGTTCGGGTATTAGTCTGGAATCACCTGTCGCCCAAATAGTACCGTCTGGTGTGTCAAACCAGAAGCCACAAGCATCTTCATTTTTAAACCAACGTTTACTCATGCCTGGATAAGCATTCTGATAGGCATGATCAGCAGGTGTCAATTTTATAGAAATGTTTTTCACTTTGAAGTTCTCACCAATGTTGTGTCCAACTGATTTGAGGTTTAAGTTTTTCATCAATGAGTCAACATAAACTGTCGAGTGGTAAACATCCGTAACTTTTGACATTGCTACATTTGTCGGAACACTAAAATGATCGTTGTCGGCATGAGTTATGAAAACTGCATCTAAATGTGGGACGTCCTTAGCTGAAATGGGGAAGTCAATTAAAAGTGGCATATCGAAGCCTTCAAGTAGAGGGTCAACCATAAAAGTTGTACCACGACTATTAATTAAAAAGCCCGCCATACCTAACCACCGGAGTGTTGTCTTTTTCGATTTGCCGAATGCCTTCTTGCCAAAGGTTTGTGTCGGCGGTGCCTTAGCTTGATACTTTTTTTGAACAGTCTTTGTACTATCAGAAAAGGTTTGTGCACCGGAATTGATAGTTACAAAAAGTGCGGTAAGTATGGTCGCAATAAAAGATAGTTTTTTCATTATGTCAACTTTTCGTTCTTTAAATTGTTTGTCACTCATAAATTGTCTGATTGTAATGAGGTGTCGTTAAAATTACGCCCAACTATTGTATTTGTGAAAGTTTATGTAATCTTTAGGTTGTTTAAAGTTTGGCGTCTTTCATTCAGTTGTTGCAGCAAACACTTAGCTTAGCAAACCTACAAATTCTCTTTGAAAGGTATAATTGTGGCTATCAGCCTATTTTCTACTGAATCTAAATAATAAGGTGTAGCCCAATAATTGATTGCATAAATTTAAAATGGTTGTTATTATTCTATCCAAAAATTTCCAATTGAATATGTTCTAGCTTGTCCGCTAATTATTACGCGATTCTCTTTATTTATACAATTTAGTTTTCCAATTCGTTCTGAGATTTGTAATGCTTTAAGTTCATTTTTATTTAGACGAGTTGCCCAAAATGGGATTAATGAACAATGTGCAGAACCTGTAACTGGATCTTCTAAAATAGAAGCTTGCGGTGTAAAAAATCGAGAAACAAAATCGCAATTTATTCCTTCAGCAGTAACTATTACTCCACCTGTTTCAAGGTTTATTTGGTCAAAGAATTGGCGGTTGATCACTATGTTTTTTATATCTTCCTCTGAATCATACAACAATACATAATCTCGTGATTTTAAAACTTTTTTTGGTTGTATGTTTACTGATTTTGCAATGTTTTCAGGTAAACTACTTTCAATCGGCATCCTAGATGGTAAGTCCAAGTGATAGAAATCATTTTCTGCTGTAACTGTTATGTCTCCGCTTAAGGTTTCAAAAATTATTTTATTTTTCTTGTAATTGAGAATTGTTTTTAAACAATGCGCCGTAGCAAGTGTTGCGTGTCCACACAAGTCCATTTCAATTTCGGGAGTAAACCAACGTAGGTGTATTTTTTCGCTTTTATCAACAAAAAATGCGGTTTCAGCAACTGCATTCTCTTTTGCGATTTTTAAAAGAATATCGTTTGGTAACCAATTATTTAATGGTACAACACAAGCAGGATTTCCTCCAAAAATAGTATCCGTAAAAGCATCAATTTGATATAATTCTAGTTTCATTCTATAATTTTCTGTACAATTAGTGTAACCATTTGACGGCTTTATGAAGGGTTTGCGACTATAGAGTTCGCCTTTACAAATATAGTCAAAACTTTAAAATTAATGTTCTTTCCAATTTCAAATATATTGTATGGCATTTCTTTCTTGAAACTGGTTATAATTTAAATTTTTGCAAAGTTTTATTTGTATTTTAACTTGTTACACTATCTTGATTTTATGCAATACAACCGCTACCCATTAAGTTTTTCCTCTACATGTTGGATTTAGACTTATAAATAATTTGAAAATGAATTTAGTAGTTATGAAAAAAGTTTTTAGTTTTTTAATTTTCATTATTTTTACTAAAAAAAAGAATGTGCTATTATGTCCAACAAGGGAAAAAAGCTGGTGAATTAACCGATTATTTGGGTCGGGGTATTGATGATCATGAACCTATTCTTACCTCGGATTTTATAAATGGTTTTAGCCATCCTAATTTACCAATCCTCCTAGATAGCACACCTAATCTTATAACCACCAATTTTACTTGGGGATTGCTTCCTACCAATAGCAATAAAGACTTTAGAAAAAGTACGCTTAATGCTAGGGTTGAAACACTTGAAGCAAAGCCGTCTTTTTCACCCTCTATAAACAAGCGTTGTTTGGTTTTAGTCACTGCTTATTATGATTGGCATTGGAACGATCCGTTGGGAAAATCAAAAACCAAGTATCAAATCAATTCTCAAATAGATGAAGTGTTTTTTCTAGCAGGCCTTTATAACAGTTGGCAGGATAAGGATGGTCAAATTTGGAATACCTTTAGTATTGTAACTACTGAAGCTAACCAAATGATGCAGTATATTCATAATCGAAAAGAAGCTGCAGGTGATCAAAGAATGCCTATTGTTATACAAAACACTGATGAACAAGCTTGGTTGGATTCTAAAAATTCCCCTTTAGATTTTGCGTTTCCGAATTACCAACCCAATATTATTGGATTTCAAAAAGTTTAGGTAATGCTTTTAGCTTTTACTTCTATTAACTCTTGACGCATTTCAATCATCAAAGAAGTTAAGTTGTCGGTTGAAATATCAGACTTGCGGTCGGTGCGCCCAATGTTGCATTCGTATTCCCAAATCTCTAGAATATCGGAGGCTTATGCTGAAAGGAATCCTAGGAAGGTTCGGATTTAATTTATGGTTGGATTGTCATTTTCATAACCCTTGACTTTATTCCTACTTTGTCGCGTTTCACATCATTAACCGCATGTTTTTTTTGCATTATTCTGATGCTATACATTAGTATTGTTTCCTAGTTTGTTTATATAACCCATCAGACCATATATTGCACAACCGTTTTTTTGTTCCCCTTCTAACTGTCCAATTTCTATAAATTCAATTGCATTTGCGAATATCTTTTCGCCTACTAGGTGTTCGATGAGGATGTATACGGCATCTCTAATATTGGGATTTTCTTTATGAACGATGTAATTTTTTAACAGGACTTTGATTCCTACTACTGTTGGTTTGTTTGGATTTTTAATTGGGATGAAGTACATGTCACTTATTCTCAAGTTGATGCCGCAATAGTTGAGTGGTTTATCTGTTCCTTCTATAAATTTTGTTAGGTTGGTCTCGGGTTGGAGGAAAGCTTTGATATTCCAGCGTTCTATTTTGGGTGCATGATGCACTAATAACTCTACTTCTTTGAAAAGGTATGGGTTTCCATTGGCTGTAATGATTAAGTCGGCGCAAGTATTTTTGTACTTGATCACAATGTCAAGGTTTGCGTTGTATTGGTGCAGCATTTTTTTAAGTTTGTTGAACTGGCTTCTTAGTTCGTCCTGTTCGATTTCGTTTAGCAGTAGGAAAACGAAGTTGTTTTGTTGGAAGTAGTTCCAGAAGTTGGTTATTGTTTTCATATTGTTTTTTTTTAACCACTAAGAGCGCGAAGAAGGCATAAAGTTCACAAGGTGTTATTATTTCTTGTTCGGTGTTGTTTTGTTGGAAGTGGTTCTAGAAGTTGGTTATTGTTTTCATTTTTTTTAACCACAAAGAGCGCGAAGAAGGCACAAAGTTCACAACGTGTTATTATCTCTTGTTTGGTGTTGTTTTGTTGGAAGTGGTTCTAGAAGTTGTTTATTGTTTTCATATTGTTTTTTTTTTAACCACTAAGTGCGCGAAGAAGGCACAAAGTTCACAACGTTTTATTATCTCTTTTTGGGTGTTTGTGATTCTGTACTTTATTTGCGTTTGTCTTTCGTTGTATTGTCGAAAGCTATTAAATTGCATAATTCTCTTAATCGAGAGCGCACCCGATTACCGTACTGGGTTTCAATTTCGGTGGCGGATAAGTTGGTGGTGAGGTGTGTATGGATTTTTTTTGTTGTAAAAATATCGTACCGACTCAGCAGTATTTCTGCCATTACATTGCATTCGTTACCGAAGTATTTTAGGTTGTTTTCCGTTCCTAAATCGTCGAAGCAAATCGTTTTTGGTTCTGCTTCATACAGTTTTCCTTTGCTGTATCTGTGTATGATTTGATAACCGTCTTGAATGAATTCGAAGCTGACGTCTCGGCATGGTTTTACGTAAAATTTGTGATTGGTAGGAGTGAGGTATTTCATGATGTTCATTAGTGAGGTTTTGCCACAGCCAATTGGTCCGGTTAATACTATGCCCTTATTGAGATTTATTCCGTATTTGATACATGTTGGTTCGTCTTTTAGAAAATAGGCACTTAGCTTGTGGATTATTGGGTAATCGGTTTCAAGGATTTTGAACTGATTGCCGTATAGCTCGGTGCCTTTTTTTTCTATCCAGTTGGTTATTTCAGGGTAGCTGTAGTTTGATTTTAAATTTTCATTCATTTGGATGATTTTTTGTTCGTCGACGCGAGAAATGGAACGCGGATGAAACTGATTTAGGTGATTTTAGCGGATTTTTTAAACACATAGAAACATAGATTTTAGTTTTTTTTTCTATGCGCTTCGCTTTGGATAGCTTTTCATAGTTTTCGGTGGAGCGAATTTTGGCACGCGGATGAAATGGATTTCTCGGATTTGCGCGGATTTTTTACATACATAGAAACATAGATTTTAGTTGGTTGTGTAGGCGCTTCGCTTTGGATAGCTTTTCATAGTTTTCGGTGGAGTGAATTTTGGCGCGCGGATGAAATGAATTTCTCGGATTTTCTCGGATTTTTTAAATATAAAGCACTTCAACTGCACACGGTATGACAAATCACTTATTACAATGGTTCTGCATAGTTTTTTTCGGTTGTTGCGTTTAGTTGTTTTGACCGGTTTGGTGGATTTGTGTCGGTATTTTGATTGAAATTTATACTGTTTAGGATCCAGTTTTGCGCAGCAGCTTGCCAATTTACCATTGGTGTTTTTCCTCCAACCAACCAACCTACACTGGAAAAATAATTAAAGAATTTTTGGGCTTCCAGTTCTGGGAAGTTGTTTTCTTTGAAATAGGATTTGACATTTTCGATTGTTGGTTTTTCATTTTTCAAATGAGATACCTCGACTGCGCTCGGTATGACACAATCGTTCGTTATGTCTTTTTCTTTTTTTTTGGAACTTTTTTGCCGACTTGTTTTTGTGTGCTCCGCATTGTAGTCGGCGAATGCCGGAGAATATGATTCGGTTCTTTTATCCAATTCTGCGTCCGGCATTTCTTTTTCTAATTTTTCTAATTTTTTTAAAATGAATATATCTTCTTCAATTTTTTTTGCTTGCTTGCCCACGTTTACACCGTTTAAATTGTTTGAATTGTTTGGTTTGTTTGTATTGTTTATATAAGATACTAGTGCTTGTTCAGTACGTGTTTCCTTAGTAGTATACGACTTGTCTGCTACTTGTTCTGTGGCTAGTCTACTAATTGGTTCATTTTTAGGTCTTGTTGTTTTTTCGTTTTCTGGTATCGGTATTAAATCGATTGCGAAATTGAATAAGTATACATGACTTCCTCTGAATGGATTGAACGATGGCTCGTATTTTATGTATCCCAACGCATGAAGGTTCTTGAGGCATTTGTGATAGGTCGCTTTCGAACTTATTTTGCTTATTTGCATTATTTCATCGCGTGAAATGCTGATTGGATTTTTGAAGCGGTTGCAATTCCAAAATTGGAATAGGGCAATGTATAAACTTATGTGCGTTGGATTGAGTGTTTTATCTGTGGCTACTTTTTCGAAGAAACCTGTTAGGTGTTTGATGTAGTTCATTTTACTAGTGATTAGTGATTAGTAAATAGTGATTAGTTGAAAGTGTTTTTTTTGATTATACTTTGTTCATCGGTTTGCCTCCTATGCAGGAGATACTTCGACAAGCTCAGTATGACACTACTACTAACAGGTCACTTGAAAAGTGTTGGTATTGCTGCGACTTTGTTAGTTTTTAGCAGTTTATCAATGTCTCCGTTTTCATAGTAGAAAGTGCCACCTATTTTGGTGTAGGTTAGGTTTCCGTTGCTTCTTAATGTTTGTAACGTTCCAGGTGAGATTTTTAAAAGTTGAATAACTTCTTTGGATTTTAGCCATTTTTTGTTCGATGTAGTTTCCCCTGAATGAAGTAGTTTTTTAATATCATTGAGGAGGTCTGTTTTGAACTCTTGAAGGTCTTCTTTTGTTACTATTGCTACTGTCATGGTGTTTATTTTGGATTGCGTTAAATTGTTTTTGTTTGACAAATTTCCTTATCCTTTGTTGGTTTTTATCCCAATGGCTATCGTAGTACCGTGAAAATTTAACAGTACTATTTTTGTAGGAGTTGATTTTATTAGGGAAAAGGGTAGTAGTAAACGATGCGATTTATTTGTAGTTTAAAAATGATGGTTAATGTTGATTATAATTTTAATTATGACTAAAAAAAAACAGTAAAATCTCGATTTTAATGAGGTTTTACTGCTGGTCGGTTTCGTAGTTACGTATTTGTGTTTTAAGTTCTCGATTAGCTGCGCTCTGTTCGGCAAAAGCTCGGGTCATTTTTAATTAGTAAAGCTTTCGCATTACTAATCAAAAACACTCGAAGTGACGGTATTAGTGAAGTGGCGGTATTAGTTAAGAGATGGTTTTGGTAGTCACGTTTACGTATTTAAAGTTCTCGATAATTTTTCAATTAATAAAGCTGGCGCGTTATTGATTGAAAACACTCGAAGTGACGGTAGCGGTGAAATGACGGTAGTAGTTAATTGACGTTTAGAAGGTTTGAATTCAGATTAGGTTTTAGTGCTGGTGGGTTTCGTAGTTACTTATTGGTATTTAAAGTTCTCGATTAGCCGCGCTCTGTTCGGGAAAAGCCTCGGGTTATTTTCAATCCATAAAGCTGGCGTGTTATGGACTGAAAACACTCGAAGTGACGGTACCTGTGAAATGACGGTACTAGTTAATAGATGGTTTTGCCAGTCACGTTTACGTATTTAAAGTTCTCGATATATTTTTAATCAATAAAGCTGGCGCGTTATTGATCGAAAACACTCGAAGTGACGGTATTGGTGAAGTGGCGGTATTAGTTAAGAGATGGTTTTGGTAGTCACGTTTTCGTATTTAAGGTTCTCGATTAGCTGCGCTCAGTTCGGCAAAAGCCTCGGGTTATTTTCAATCCATAAAGCTGGCGCGTTATTGATTGAAAACACTCGAAGTGACGGTAGCGGTGAAATGACGGTAGTAGTTTATTGACGTTTAGAAGGTTTGAATTCAGATGAGGTTTTAGTGCTGGTGGGTTTCGTAGTTACTTATTGGTATTTAAAGTTCTCGATTAGCTGCGCTCAATTCGGGAAAAGCCTCGGGTTATTTTCAATTAATAAAGCTGGCGCGTTATTGATTGAAAACACTCGAAGTGACGGTAGCGGTGAAATGACGGTAGTAGTTTATTGACGTTTAGAAGGTTTGAATTCAGATGAGGTTTTAGTGCTGGTGGGTTTCGTAGTTACGTATTGGTATTTAAAGTTCTCGATTAGCTGCGCTCAGTTCGGCAAAAGCCTCGGGTCATTTTCAATCCATAAAGCTGGCGCGTTATGGATTGAAAACACTCGAAGTTATGGTAGTATCGCATTGACGGTTGAGATGAATTGCTTGTTTTGGAATTAAATATCTTCTCGCAACATTTTTTGTTGTAGGTTAAGCGTTAGTTCTTCTAGGAATTTTGTTTTACTGCTTTTTCGTGCTTTTATTTCGGTGTAGGTTTTATAGATGTTGTCGAGCTTGATGTTGAAGAAATCTTCGAAGGAGGAAGTAATCATGTTGATGTCAGCTGCACCATGATTTATTGCGCCATTTGAGAATAGCGCATAAATCAATTCGGTTAGTGCTGTTTTGGGACCGGTCCACACTAAGACTTTGTGTTTCTTTTCGTCGAAAATATCGGAATCGTTTACTTTTAGTTTTTTGAGTTCTTGTCGGATGTAATGTATGAAACGGTACATGGCTTTGACTTTTGCCCACAGCATGTCTTGTGATGTTGTGAATTCGGGAAATTGGTAGTAATCGGTCATCGGTGTAAAAGGGAAATTGTCTCGGTGGTTTCTGGTAAAGAATTGGTGGTCGAGGTAGTTGTACCCTTGTTCCATGTAATGCACGAAATCGGCGTTTTTGTAAAAAAACTTGTTGATTTTGCGTAATTCTTTTTGCAAGAATTGCACTTTATAGGAGTTTCCTGCTTTCGGCATTCTTAGTTCGCAGGAGCGTACTTCGGTAAAGTAAATCAGTAAGCTCATTGGTATTGGTTTGCTATTTTTAAAAAAATCAATCTCCTCTGGAATGGTATTGAAGTCCTTTTTATCGACGAGGTCTTTCAACTCTGTCAACGTTTTGTTACAAAGAATTATTCCACTTCCTGCTTTGCTGAGCGTTGTTTCGTTTGCTTCGAGAATTTCGTTGCACCTACTATTAAATGTATCTATGGTCTTTTTTAACATCGTTTAAAGTATTAGTTATCAGTAGGCCTCGATTATTTTTTGATGGATTTGTAGTCGTTTTGTAAGGTATTCATGACTTCCATTGCATAATTGTCTCTGGCTTGAATGTAGGCCACTTTGGGAATTGCTGTGGCTCCTAATTTTCTTTTTTCAAACGATGCAGATACTCCGAAATCTACTTTTGGAATGTTTAGTGCGTTGGCTCTTTTTATGGTTTGAAATAGTAACTGTCGGTACAAGTGGAATTCTTTTGCCCATTTGTAATCCATACCGATTAATTCCGGTACGTAAACGGTTTTATCATTTTTGTAGCAAAACATGACTCCTGTAAATGGGTTTTCGGTATCGGTTTTTAAAGCGACTAAAATGAATTCCCAGTTTGGACTATCGTTCATGTTTTCAAAAATCTCGATGGTGTATCTGAATGTATTTATTGCGTAATTGTTGTCTTTTACCTTGTTGTATAATTGGTATGCTCTTGCTATTTCTGTTTCACTTAGTCTATCTTTAATTATGACTTCGTAACTGCTCTCATAGGGAAGAATTTCTTTGTTGAAATGTTTGCGCGATCTAGGCGATAAAGCCTTTGCAAACTCTTCGTTTGTATTCCATGTTTGGTTTTGTACTACACAAGATTCTGGCATGTTGATTTTGAAATATCCTTGGTCTTGTATTGTTTTGCTCCACATGTTGTCTTCTTCGAAATCTCTTAAAACTAACATGTCCGCGTTTAGAACATTGTATTTTTCTTCTATGTTATCTAAGAGCAATTTCCAAGCTTTTTCTGCTGAAGGATGTTCTTGATTGATAAAGAAATGACTACCTTCTGTGAATAGACAACCCATACTCAGCACTTTTGAAGTTAGGTATAACGGATCTGACTTTCTGACTTCTTCTACTTGTAAGGAAACGGATTCTGTTGCCAGCATGTCGTCTTTCCATAGTCCGTACGTGAAAAAAGTCATTAGTATTGCTTCTCCGTTATTGTCTTTGATGGTGTAGTAGTAAAAATCGCATTGGTTGGATATCTCTTTATGTTTGCTGAATGTTTTTTCCAGATATACCATTCCTTCATAATCGAATATGTTTTGTTTTCCCATGAATTTGTTCCATTCTGATTTATCTATTTCTTGGATGGTGGTTTTTTCTTCCATCAAAAGGTTTTGATTTTGAATTTTTTCAACGCATTCTTCTTTTTTGAATTCTAATCCAAAAGCCTGTTTAATTTTACTGTCACTGTTGTTGGTTTCTTCCAGTGCTTTTGGAAAATGGTATTCTAGTGCTTCTGCCAACGCTTTGATATCTTCTTTTTGGTTGTGGCTTGATAATGTGATTCTGATGCCGGTATTCTTGATTGGAACTGCTGGATAAATTCCAAGATTTAGAAAAAAGCCCTCGTTGAAAAGCCTGTGTGAAAAGTTGTATGCTGTTATTGGTGTTCCCATTCCAAGAAAGAAAACAGGCGATTCATTTTTTGAAATTATGGGTAAATTTCCGCTTGATAGTAATTGATTGAAATAGGCAATTTTATTTGCTAAGTCTTTTTGTTTTACTTCTATTTCAGACGATAGGTGTATGTTTGCTGATGCAATTGCTGCTGCTACAGAGGCTGGTTCTAATTGTGCCGAAAAGGTTAGCGGTCCACCAAAGTTTTTAATTTTATCTCTTAGTTTTTGATTTTTGCAAAACACCGTTGCTCCACTGGCACCGAAAGTTTTGCTTAACGTACTTACTACGACGCAGTTTTCAGGAAGCTCATTTATGGCGTCAAAGATGAACCCTGTTCCGTTTCTTCCTTTCCAACTCATACCGTGCACGTCGTCGAAGTAGAGGTACAGCTGTTTGTATTTCTCCGCTAAAGCCAATAATTCTGGAATTGGTGCGTAATCGCCAAACATGGAATATACACCATCTGCCATGTACCATATTTTGTTGCATTTACTACTGAGCTGTTTGATTTTATCTTCTAGCATATTTACATTACTATGTCTAATCATTTCTACCGGAATTCCTCGAAGTTTTAAAAGCTGACAGGCGTTCTGAACGCTCCAGTGGACTTGATGGTCCATGATTACGGCATCTTCATCTCGAATTAATGTTGGAATTACGGCTAAGTGCCCTAGTGTGCTGTTCTTGGTTATGATAGGAGGAATGCCATACATTTGTTCGATTTTAGTCTCTAATTCGTGGTAGAGTGGATGTGCAATGTATGATTTGGAGAGTGGGAATTGTGTGCCGTAATCGCGAATGGCTTGAATCGCTGCTTCTTTAAGTCGCTCGTCTTGTTCTAATCCGAGATAGCCTGTGGTTCCGAAATGGAACATTTCTTTTCCTTTAATTTGGATTGTTCTGCCTGTTAGTTTTTTATCTTCTGCATACAGGTGTAAAACGCCTTCGTTTTTTGCTCCAGATAACACTTCATCTACGGTATCGATGAAGTTGTTGTGTTTGATTTTAGCCATAAGTTCGATTTTTTTAGAGGTTTTTTTTATTTGGGAATTTAAAATTCAGTATAAAATTTGAAAGTATTTTCATACTACTACTGAATTCTCCCAATAAGACAAGTCAAATTCCCGAATTGACAACAACTACTTCAAATGGCAACAAATATTCCCAAATTAACAACCTTTGTATGGACAAATGTTTCTATTTTTGTTAAATTACTACCCCTAAACTCCTAAAACATGATTGCAGCCCATGATTTTTATGAGAATGACTATGCCCAATTTTGGATTGCTGATGGTATTCTCTTTTTTAATTATAAGCCTGATTTATCCATTGATCTTCAAGTGGCACAACACGTGGTCACTGATCGTATTCGTTTTCAAAATGAAAAATCTTATCCTATTTTGTGTGATGTCCGTGGACTAGTTACCGCAGATAAGGCGGCACGAGATTATCTAGCGCATTCGGGTTCTATTTTAGCTGACGCTGTGGGACTTGTTGTTCACGAAAAAGTTTTGTTTACTATTAGTACGTTTTATTTACAAATTAGTAAGCCTGTGGTGCCGACGCAGATTTTTACTAGTGAGCGTGATGCTTTGGTTTATTTGAGGAGTTTTGTTTAGTTGATTTAAGCAGATTGCAGATTGCAGATGGTAGAAGGCAGATTGTAGATTGCAGATTGTAGATTGCAGATTGCAGAAGGCAGATTGTAGATTGCAGATTGTAGATTGCAGATTGTAGATTGCAGATTACAGATTACAGATTGCAGATTGCAGAAGGTAGATTGCAGAAGGCAGTTAGCAGGAAGTGGATATTAAGAATTAAGAATTAAGAATTAAGAATTAAGAAAATAGAATATAAAGAATAGAAAAATAGAGAATAGAAAAATAGAGAATCGCGATTTGATAGCGCAATAATTAGTATGGATAAACCACATAATCAGGAACGGATTGTTACGATGCATCAGATGTTGTTTGAGATGGCGCGTGGCAATTTTACTAGTCGAATTCCTTTGAGTTCGTATGATGATGAATTGGAGACACTTGTTGTTTTGATTAATATGGTTGCTGAGGAAATGAAAGAAGCTATTTTTCATGATGGTTATGTAAATACGCATAGTTCTCAAGAATTTGTTACACAAACGACTTTTATTCTCAATGAGACTTTTGTTATTCAGAGTTTCACTCCTGAGGTTACTTCTTTTTTGGGGTATTCAGAAGCCGCATTACTTGGTAAACCCTTTTGTTCAATTGTTACCTCAAAATCCTTGGAACTCTTGCGTACCGTTTTAGAAGGTGGCGTTTCATTGCCTACTAGCTTGCCGCTTGATTTTACTACGCAAGAGAAATTATTGGTTTCTGTATCTTGCAGTATAGGTAGGTTAATTAATCGTTCGGAAATCATTGTCAGTCTTTTGACACCGGTTCGTAAGAACTATTATACTCCCATGGCTGGAACCGTTGGTTCGGAAAAGCACAGTAAAACACGAAAGTCGGATGCCCTTTTAATTCAGAAACTGTACGATTATATTTTGGCGCATCTTGATGAACCACTTCCTTCGTTGAAAGAACTTTCACGTGTATTTGGCACTAATGAACATAAGTTAAAGGAAGGTTTTCGCCATTTTTTTAAAACTAGTATTTATCAGTTTTACAATGAGGAGCGTTTGAATCGCGCTCACTATATGATTCAGCATACGGCACTACCTTTAAAAAGTATTTCTGTAATGAATGGATTTAATAACTATCCCAATTTTTCGAAATCCTTTAAGAAACATTTTGGTTGCTCTCCGTATGAAGTGCATCGAACGGAACATGATTTTTCCCTTAACGCTGGTGCGTGATTTTGCAATTAGTCCGTTTTAGATACTTTTTGCTCCCAAAAAGACAAGTGTTATTGTTTTGAATTTCAGAATTTTACTTCATGAAATTTAAATTATAAGGTTATGCGAATTCCTGCTCGATTACAACCTATTTTATTAGAGGTTATTTGTTTACTGTATATTTTATTGTTTGTTTATGCGCCTGTGAGTAAGCTGTTGGATTTTGAAAATTTTCAGGTTCAGCTGGGTCAATCGCCCTTGTTGAGTCCGTATGCCCACATCGTAGTTTATAGCATTCCTCTTCTTGAACTTCTTATTGCACTATTTTTAATTGTACCGAAGTATCGCTTTATTGGACTTTTTTGTGCTTTTGGAATGATGGTGCTTTTTTCGGTTTATATTGTCATTATTTTAAATTACAGTTCTTTTATACCGTGTTCTTGTGGTGGTATTTTATCCGAAATGAGTTGGACTGAACATTTAGTTTTCAATATCAGTTTTGTAGTATTAGCTTTACTCGGTATTGTGATTCAGAATCGTGGAACTCTAACCTATCTTAAGCTTTTCCTTAGTATTTTCGTGATTGGTTTTTTTAGTTCGCTACTTGTTGTTGCTTTATTTTTACATTCTGAAGAAGAGATTCATAGAAATAATAGTTTTCTGAGACGCTATCCACATCATCCCATCACTTCTTTAAAAGGAATTCCGATACATTACAATTCATATTATATTGCTGGATTTTCAAAAGACAAAATCTATTTAGGCAATAGTACTGCGCCGTTGCACTTGCTCGCTGTTGATACCTCTTTTGTCAAACAGGCCTCTGTTCAAATTGAACTACTTGATTTTAAAAATTATACTTTTTCTTCTGTCAAAGTCAGTGTACGAGATTCCGTTTTTTATCTTTCTGATGGCAGCGTGCCGATTGTATATAAAGGAACAACCGGTTTTTGGAACGCTAGTACTTTGCTTAAAGGAGGAACAAGATTTTCTTTACTTGAGCTACTTGACAATAATGACTTTGTAATTAGAGGAAATAGTGGTAAAAATGGCGAGCACGTTTTAGGAATTCTAAAAAAATCTAATAGATTACAAGCGAGATTATATCCTCATGTCTTGCAAAAGAAAATCGATGGAATATTTGATACTGATGGCATGCTGCTCTACAATGAAGCTTTAGAGAAAGTTGTTTATGTTTACTATTATAGAAATTCTTTTGTTGTTGCTTCAACTGATTTTTCGAAAGTTTATAATGGGAACACTATCGATACTGTTAGTCAGGTTCCGATGGAATTTGCTTATTTGAAATCTACTTCAGAAAAGAAGTTTGCTAAGCAACCCTCTATGATTCAAAAGTATGCCACTACTACTGGTAAATATCTTTTTGTCAAATCTGATCGGTTGGGTCAATATGAATCGGAAGTGATGCTTACTCAGGCTAGTATTATTGATGTGTATGATTTAGAGCAACACACTTATGAATTCAGCTTTTATCTTTATCATTACAATAATGAGGAAGTTAAGAGTTTCAAGATTTACGGAAATCGGTTGTTTGGTTTAACTAAAAATTATTTGATTACGTGTACTTTAAAGTCGCGTTATTTTAGGAGGAAATGAAAAATACTATTTAAAATTATACTGCAGTGTCAGGGATACGATCGAAAACCTGTAAATAGAGTAGATCATCACTATTAATTCCATTATTATGAAAAAATTTCGTTTTCCAATAGCGGTTGTATTACTTGCTATTACTGGTGCATTTGCATCACAAGCTTCCTCAGCGAAGCCAGTTGCTTTGCAAACCGGATGGATTGATTCTCCATCGCCCTGTCAAATTGAAGTTTCGTGTAGAACCGAAGTCGGTCCCGTTTGTACTATGTTTCATCAAGGACAAACCAAGCAGGCTTATGGCAAAGTTAATCCTAACGATGCTACTTGTGCTAAGGTGCTTTACAAAGCGTTGTAATTTTTAAAATTGAAAGGTGTCCATTATGGACACCTTTCTTATTGTTTTCCCATCCAGTCTTGTTTGTGTTGGTCCTTTAAATAAAAATCTAACCATTCTTTACACTTTAGCATTAGATCGAATTGGTTGTGTTTTTGGGTTATTATGTGACCTTCGTTTGGATAGACTAGTAGTGTACTTTTTTTACCTAGTCTCCATAGTGCACTTTGTAGTTTCATGCTGTGTTTCCAGTCGAGTTGCTTGTCGTCTGTTCCTGTCCAGATCAAAACTGGTGCATTGATGTTCTCGGCACTTTTTAAAGGCGAATTTATATCAAATATTTCATTGTCAAAGGTTGCTAGCATTCTGAATTGGTCAAATTCGAACCGCCACATGTTTGACATTCCGTGTCCGTCGGTAGTTAAGTAGGCACTTACTAAATCGATCATTGGTGCGCCGATTATTGCGGTTTTGAATATGTTGGAATGTCCCATAATGTATGCTGTTTCAAATCCACCAAAGGAATGGCCGATTAGTGCGATTGCATTTTTATTGATAGTCGCTGTTTTTACTGCTTCCTCTACGGCTGCTATTACACAATCAGTTGCATCGTCGCCGGTTGTGTTTATGCCATACGCAATGTCTGGATATAATACAAAATACCCTTCGGAAGTATAATTTGTATTGTTAAATCCGTGATCGGAATAGCTAGAAGGATTGTTATACTCCAACACTTCTTGTGCTTTCTTTTCATAAATGCACACCAACATGGGGTATTTTTTGGTTGCGTCATAATTTGCCGGATAGAATAATGCTCCTCTTAGCTCTTTGCCGTCTTTATTTTTATAAGTTATCAATTTTGAATTGCCCCAATAAAATTCCTTTTGTTGTGGGTTGGATTGTTTTATTTCGGTTTCAATTCCGTGAGAATTTACACTGAATAGTCTGGGTGGTAAAGTGAAATTACTTTCGAGAAATAGGAACTCGCTTTCGCTTTTTGTTTTTGCTAGTACGTGTACTCTACTTTCTTTTTTGAACAGCTGTTTTATAATTCCGTTATGGTACGTAGCAACTCCTTCGCCTAATGTTGTACTGCTTTGCGTCTTTAGTAAAACCATTTTATTGAAATCGATTACTTGCGTTTGAAATCCGAAAAAGGTGTACCTAGGTGCTGGTTTTAATCTGTTTTCGTGCACTCTATATATTGTACCTGTTGGTTTTCCGTTTGTGATTCTTTTTCTGGAGGTGCCATCGGGTTTCATTAGCCAAATGTCAAATTGGTCGTACATAATCATGTTTTCGTCATTTTTTGTCCATCCTGGACTTCCATACGGTGGAATTAGATTTGGTCGATCGTAATCCAATCGGTGCACCGCTAAAGGCATTCCGATTGTTATGCATTTGTGTTCTTGTAATTTAATATTGTACGTCCACCAATTGTTGTCTTTAAAGTAGGCAATATATTTCCCTGCAGGAGACACTACAACTTGATTTTCAATTCTTGTTTGTTTCGATGACAGTAGTGTTTTAACTCCAGTTTTTAGGTTTTTAATGTAGATTGCAATGTACTCTCCACCGTATTTGTAAAATGGAGTTAGTTCCTTAAAATTGTATAGCAACACATTGTCATCGTTACCGGTTAGCACTGCGTTTTTATGTTCTTCTTCTTCCACAATAACTACTTTTTGTTCGTCTGTATTCCATGAAATCCATGTTGTTGCGTTGTTGTCTTCTTCGTTTTTATCTGCTGGTGGAATTGTTTGATCTTCTGAAAGCCAAATTTGTACCGCCTCTTTATTTTTTGATGTTGCATTTTCATTCGGAATTTGCTTGTAATCGAAAAAGACTTGATTGCTTTTTGCTGAAACATACAATTTTGAAATAGGGATGTAGCTGTTCTTTGGAAAGGTCGCATTGGTTTTAGGATGTAACTCTTTAAGAATAGAATTCTCTGCTTCAGTGTTGCACCAATACACAATATGATTTTTGTATGACAAATCTGGTTCCCTCATTTCTTTGAAGAATGCTAGTTTAATACTTGAATCGTCCCATTGCAATCCATTGAACTTTGAATCGCTGTCGGTAACTATAACTTTTTCCGATATTATTGCATTAAGTGTATACACACTAACTTTATTTAGACCGGCTAGCTTTGCATGGATTGCAATTTTGGTATTGTCTGGACTGAATTTATATTCTATTACGTTGGTTATACTTTTTGCTTTTAAGGTTTTTAAATCTAGAATTTTTAAACTTTTGGATTCGTTAGTTTGTTCTATAGCAATTGCGTAATTACCATTAAAAGAAAAAGAGTATTCGAGAACCTCTACACCTAAAAGATGTTGTTTGCCTGTAACCAAATTTACAAGATGCATACTATCTTTTCTAATAAATCCAAACCATTTACTGTTTGGTGAAAATGAGGCGTTGTATGCTCCTGTAAATGAATGGGTTTTGCTTTTTGTTTTGTCCACTAAAAATAATGTATCTGCTTCTTGATGTAGGATATTATAATATACCCATTTGCCATCGGCACTTAGGTCAGAAGCTCCAAAATCGCTCCATGCTTTATAGTTTTCTCGTGTTAGGTATTTCTTTTGTTGTGCTTGTAGGGTGGTTTGATTTACCACTAATATCCCATAAAAAGCCGCTACAATTACATTAACTGATTTCATATTCGTTCCTTTTAAAGTTAAGTCCAACCAACGGTTTAGTACTTGGTTGGACTGTTGGTCTTAATATCCTGGGTTTTGTGGTGCTAAATTTCCGTTTAGGAGTAGTTCTGATTCCGGTAATGGCCATAGTTGGTCCTTGGCATCCCATCCTGCTTTTTTGCTGCTCAGAACGCTACTTGCTGTTCCCGTTCTTTTGAGGTCGAACCAACGGTGTCCCAATTCGGTAAAGAACTCTTTTCTTCGTTCCTCGATTATGGCAGTCAATAACTCTGTTTGTGTAGTTGCTGTAGTATTTGCTAATCCCGCTCTGTTTCTAATTTTGTTCAGATCTGTTTTGGCATTTTCCAAATCGTTCAAGTGCGCATTTGCTTCGGCACGAATCAGGTATAATTCTTCCAATCTAAAGAGAATTGAATATTCTACCGAAGCGCTTGTGCTTGTATTTTCTTTGTATTTGTTTGGGAAATAGTAGTTTTGCGTTCCGTCGGTTACTGTTCCAATCCAATTGGTTCTTCGTGAATCGCCTGCTTCAAATTCGTTTACCAAATCGTTACGCAATGCAAATATTGGTGGAGGTGCGCTTGTAAATTGGAATGTTTGGGCTTCTAATGTATTGTTGCCACTGAATTGTGGAGCAAGTTGCCATATGGTTCCTGTGCTGTTGTTGAGAAAAACTGTATTCAAATCATCTACAAAAGTGTATATTGTTGTTGCATTAATTACTTCAGCCGCGTAGCTGCTGGCTTCTGACCAATTCTCCGTGTATAGCATTGTTTTCGCCAATAATGCCTGTGCTGTACTTTGATTGGGTCTGGTGCGTTCGGTTCCAAAATAATTTAGTGGCAGTAACGCGATGGCTAGCTGTATATCGTTTTTTATGTTGTTGTATACTACTGGTATGCTTGATTTACTTATACTTTTATTTACTTCATAATCAGTGGTATTCACATAAGGTACTTCACCAAAAAGATTGACTAAATAGAAATGTAAATACGCTCTTATGAAATAGGCTTCGCCAAGTAATCGTGCTTTGTCTTCGGTGTTAATTCCTGTTGATGCTGTAACTCCTTCTATGATGGCATTGGCTGCATAAATTAGATTGTACGTTCCGTTCCATATTGACGACGCTGTATTGTTGGAAGGAATTAGACTATTTTGGTAAAATTCTTGTGCCGGTAAACCACTGGTGCTGTAGTAGTCCAATTCGTCTGCATAGGTACTTAGTAATGCACTAATGCCTGTTGAGGTTCCTTGTACCAAAACATCATTGCGCATTTTGGAATAGATATGTGTTAACGCCGCATCCGCAGTTGCTGCGTCCTGGAATACCGCTTCGCCTGTTAGTTGATTTGCTGGTAATTCCACCTCGACAAAACTTTCGCAGCTATTTAAAAACCAGCTTAGTATCGTGATGGCTAACCAAAGCCCAATTGTTTGCGTTGTATTTGATTTATATGCATTCATATTTTTACTTTTTATAGTGATTAAAAATTTAGTTGTGTTCCTATTGTTACAACTCTTAGTGTAGGCAGTCGTCCTTGTGACTGGTTTTCTGGATCGGCACCTTTAAACTTTGTAAACGTTAGTAGGTTTTGCGCTTGAAAATAGAGTTTACAACTCCATTTTTTGAGTATTTTATTTGGTAAGGTATAGGACAGTGAGAGGTTTTTTATGCGTATGTAAGAGGCATCACTGAAAGCGGCATCACTTGAAGCGTAATACGTGTAAAATGCATTAACTGCTGCATCATTGAAACCGGCGGTGAATACTTGTGTCGGATTGGTATCGCCGGGTTGTTGCCAATGGTCTAACACATCTGTGGTCATGTTACTTGCCGATCCTGGTAAGTCTGCAACTGCGTTGTTGTTGATTCCGACTTGTTTTACGAATTGTACTAGGAAATCCAATTGCCAGTTTTTGTAGGTCAAGCTATTTTGCACGCCTCCAAAAAACTCTGGCGCTGTGTCTACTATTTTTTGTCGGTCTTCTGTAGCTGTGAGTAGACCGTCTCCATTGAAGTCTTTGAATTCGTAAATTCCAGTAGTTGGATTTACTCCTGTAAACTCGTAGACTTTTCTGATGCTTAGTGATTGACCGATTGCGTATTGGTTGGCGTAGACCGAACCTTCTAAATTTGGGAACGCTATTAATTTATTTTTTGGTATTGTCAGGTTATAGGAAGTCGTCCATTTGAAATTCGTTCTACTGAAATTGTTGGTTCTTACTTCTATTTCTAATCCACTGTTTTCGACTGTTGCGTCTAAGTTGGCTTGAATGGAATTGAAGCCAGTTGTTCCTGGTAATGGAATGCCTACTAATTGGTTGGAGGAGCGGTTTTTGAAAAATGCTGTTGTTAGAAAAATACGGTCGTTGAAGAATCCTAAATCTAGCGCCATTTCTAGTTTTTTGTTGACCTCCCAACTGAAATTAGGATTGAATAGGCGTGCAGGTTCTAAGCCGATAGTTCCGTTGTAGCCGATTCCGGTAGGCGTGTAGGTGTTTAAAAATTGATAATCGCCGATTTGGTCGCTTCCTGTGGTTCCGTAACTGGCTCTTAGTTTTCCAAAACTTAGGAATGGTACTGCTTTGTTTATAGCTGTTTCTTTACTGAATATCCATGCGGTTCCTAAAGCACCAAAATTTGCGAAGCGATTTCCTGAGCCGAAACGGCTTGATCCGTCGCGACGTCCTGTAAAATTAAAGAAGTATTTATCATTAATGCTGTAATTTGCTCTGCCAAACACTGCATTGTACCGGTACATTGCTGTTGCGTTGTTCATTATTTGCGTGAAGGATGCTGCGGATAGGTTTGTAATTAAACTGTTGCTTGTGAATCCCGAAGCAAAGACTGCTAATTGGGTAGCGGTTCTTTCTTGGAATGTGCTTCCTATCAACAGGTTTAATTTTGATTTTGCAAAAGACTTTTGGTAGTTTAGTTGTGGTTCGATACTCCATGATTGCTGATTAGAATTGCTTACCATACTGGTCGATGCTGCGCTGGTTAATCCGAATGCAGGATTGTAGATGGTGTGCGGTGTGGTGCTTGATTCTTCAACTTTTGTATCGTTGTACCCCAAGGCAGTTTTGAATTCTAAATTTGAACGTACTTTATACCCAACAACTCCGCCAAGATATAGGCCTTTGGTTTTAGCTAGGTATTTTCCTTGGAGTAGGCGCAATGGGTTTTCCCAGGTTCCGTTTTCCCAGTTGAGGTTTCCGTTTTCGTCATATAGTGCTGGTGCGTTTGGTGCCAATGTTGTGGCGTTTCTGGTTAGGTCGGTGCTTAGCAGGTTGTTTTTATCTGCTACATAATTTCCTGAAAGGTTTATTGTGAAGCGGTTGTCTTCGGAGGTGTGGTTTATGTTGAAATGCAGAGCGGACTTCCCATAACTGAAATCGCCTGGAAATACTGTGGTTTCTTGAAAATTGGTTCCTCTGATCAAAAATTGCGTCGTTCCAGTTCCGCCTGAAATACCTAGTTCTACATTTCTTGAAGTGGCTGTACCGCCAATTAGTTCTTTTTGCCAATCGGTGTAGCGGTTTCTGTCCCATGTTCCGTTTACATCGTACGCCCAAGGTGGTAATGTGGTTATGCCATCGTTTGCGAATGCTTCTTCGCGCATTGCTAGGTATTGTTGTGTGTTTAGTAATTTTAGTCTTCTAGTTATTGTTCCGGCGCCTGTGTAAGTATTGAAGGAGAATTGTGTTTTTCCTTTTTTTCCTTTTTTGGTTGTGATTAGGACTACGCCGTTGGCACCTCGCGAACCGTATATGGCGGTTGCATCAGCGTCTTTTAGGATTTCGATGCTTTCGATGTCGGATGGGTTGATGTTGTTTAGTGGGTTGATGCCTGCGCCTGGCAAAATTGCTCCAGAAATATTGGTGTTGCCTAGGCTTTCTGATGCAAATGGTAATCCATCAACAATGTACAGCGGTTGGTTTCCTTCGGTTCGGATGCTGTTTCTGCCTCGGATTTGGATGTCGAAACCACCACCAGGAACGCCTGTTGTTTGTGTTATGTTTACACCCGCCATTCTTCCTTGTAGTGTTGCTAAAACGTTAGTTACTGGTTGTTTTTCGATGTCTTTGGCTGTTACTTTTGCGATGCTTCCTGTTCTTTCTTTGTCTTTTACGGAGTAGTAGCCTGCGTTTATAATTACTTCTTTTAGTGTTGTGCTGTCTTCCTCCAATTTGCTATTGATTGTATTGCGGTTGGCTATTGGTATTTCTGTTGTTTTGTAGCCAATGAAGGAGAATACTAGAATGTCTGTTGGTAGTACCTCGATAGTGTAGTTTCCTTTTTCATCGGAAAGGGTAGTGGTTGGTTTGTCTTTTACCGATATGGTTACGCCGGGTAACGTGCCGTTCGCATCGGTGGTGGTGCCTTTGATGGTTGTTTGTGCCTGCACTCCGATACAGAAAAGGAGTAGGAGGTAGTACATTTTGGGCGGTAGTGTTGGTGCCCAGTACGTTGAGTTTGAATTTTTATTCATACTTTTGGATTGGTTTAATTAGACTTCGGTTTGGTTTGCTTTGGTCCTCTATTCGTCCGCCAAGAAGAGTTAGAGGGCCTTTTTTTTTTGAGTTGCTTAGCTTTTCGCTTCGCTCATTTTTTTGCCACGAATTACTCGAACTATCACTAATTTTTTTTCGCTTTGCTCCTGGTTTTTTAGACGTATTACACGAATTTTCACTAATTTTTTCGCTCCGCTCACGTTTTTGACCACAAATTATCACAAATTATCACCAATTTTTTTTCGCTTTGCTCCGTTTTTATGACATGAATTACTCGAATTTTCACTAATTTTTCGCTCTGCTCCTGGTTTTTTACACAAATTACACGAATTTTCACTAATTTTTTTTACTCATGTTATAGTATGCGGATGGCATGGATTTTAAGGAGTACTTTGTCTGTTTGACCTTTGGTCTCGGGTCGCTGCTTGTTGCGGTATTTCACGGATTTTACGCTTCGCTTCTTACTGATTACTTCGTCAGTTCGACCTTTGGTCTCGTGTGTTGCGGATTTTTTTGTTTCGCTCCGCTCATGTTTTTGACCACAAATTATCACAAATTATCACAAATTTTTTTTCGCTTTGCTCAGTTTTTATAACATGAATTACTCGAATTTTCACTAATTTTTCGCTCTGCTCCTGGTTTTTTACACGAATTACACGAATTTTCACTAATTTTTTTTTACTCATGTTATAGTACGAGGATGGCATGGATTTTAAGGAGTACTTCGTCTGTTTGTCCTTTGGTCTCGGGTCGCTGCTTGTTGCGGTATTTCACGGATTTTGCGCCTCGCTTCTTACTGATTACTTCGTCAGTTCGACCTTTGGTCTCGTGTGTTGCGGATTTTTTTGTTTCGCTCCGCTCATGTTTTTGACCACAAATTATCACAAATTATCACAAATTTTTTTTCGCTTTGCTCCGTTTTTATGACATGAATTACTCGAATTTTCACTAATTTTTTGCTTTGCTCCTAGTTTTTTACACGAGTTACACGAATTTTCATTAATTTTTTTTGCTTATGTTATAGCACGCGGATGGCTCGGATTTTAAGGAGTACTTCGTCAGTTTGACCTTTGGTTTTGTGTTTCACAGATTTTACGCTTCGCTATTTTTGCCACTGATTGTTTGGATTAACACTGATTTTTTGCGTTGGTATTTTTGTGATTTATTTTGTGCGTTAAGGTGGTTTTTTTTGTTTTATGGCATAGGCTTTTGGTTTTAAGGTTTTTTAAAGGAAAGTGCTCTGCCGTTGCTTGTTGCAGCCAAGCGCAGGCAGTGCCTTTCCCAACTAACTCATTGGACTAACTGTGTTTTGGTTGCGAGACTTTTAACCTAGGAGCAGTGCTAAGAATGGAAGTGAGTGACCTTTAGGAATAAAAAAAGGCATGGAACTCAGCTTATTGACTTTGAGGTACTGGTATACCTTGCAACAATAAGTGAGCCCACGCCCGAGAGCATGAGCATCTTACTTATCATCTCGTTGCAAAAATTACCAGTTTTCAAAGTCGAGATTCAAAGCGAATGCTTCAATATTTTATATGAAGAATCGCAAATATATAAATTCAAAGTACAAATATAAAAAAATAATTTATAATCGGACAGTTGTCCGATTATTTTTAATAATTAACAGCTTAATTTGTTTATATGAGTGATTTAAATAGAAAAATTTGCAATTATATAGCGAAGAATTGGATTGGTGAAGTTCAACCAAAAACTGAATTTGCTTTAAATCACAATATTGATGAAAAAACAGTTCGAAGAATATACAATGACAGCACCTACAATATTTCTTTGAATACTCTAAATAAAATCTGTGAAGCACGGAATGTTACCCTTTCAGAATTTTTTAAGATGATTGAATTATAAAACAAGGTATTAATATCTACTGGTAAATTTACAAATACAACTATTTTAGGTGCGAAAATATTGTATTAATCTGCCAGTAAATGTTAAACTTTACACCGTTATTTATTGCTCTGATATATGCTAAAGTCTTGTTACTTCTAAACTTGTAAGTGCTTCAACATGAAAAGTATATTTATTTTATTTGCTTTGGTTATTGCGGTAGCTTGTAAATCAACTTCAAATATAACTGGAGTGTACGAGGCGAGATTATCTGATAGTACTACTTATACCTTTAATCTGTCGAGTAAACAATTTACCCACAAACTGCTAGATGGTAGCATTTCTGACGGTAGGTTTAACATAATACATTATCATTCTAAAAATTTTCAACTGGTATGTAATGAGATAGTTTTGAAAAAAACAAGTAGTTTTATTAAAGAAACAAATGCACATGGCGATTCTATCGTGATAGGAGTTAACGATGGCTATCAGCGCTTGGGACAAACTGTATTTGAGATTACCATAAAAAAAAGAACTTTGTTATTTCGAAAAACTTATTCTAATCAAACACATATAATAGAAAGTGAAGGGATTTTAATTCGAAAATAGTCTAACCAATTTACCAGTTTCTTGAAATAACAAGGCGAGGGATTTAATTGAAACTGGAACGGTTAGTAATATAAAGATTTATCTATATTTGTGAAGGCTTAGTCTCGGTTTATTGCCACTTCGTGAAGCCTTGGAACGTTAACTGTACTATTCTCACAACAATGAAAACAAAAACAATTAAAATGAAAGTAAGTAGAATAATCACAATTTATCTGTTTCCATCCGTACTATTTTTTCTAATAAGTTGTAATCAGCAAAAGAAAGAGAAGCCATTAAATGAAAAGCCAACAGCTACTGCCTATAAAGAATTTACAATGTCTAATAACTTATATTTATTAGCCCCAGAATTTAACTCAACAACTTGTGAATCCTATGGAGAATGTGATTGTTGTGCTAGCAATTATATATTTTTAGATCGTGAGAATTTTATTTCAGTTGATTACTGTTTGGATGCTGACACGTATTACAGCGGAAAATATAAAATTGAAAATGAAAAAGTAGCATTAAAATTTAACACTTTAGTTGTACAAAAAGAGTACAATTGGGAGCGTGAAGTGGACAGCACTAGTACTGCACCTGAATATCAACTCACAACCGAAAAATGCAAATCATTTCAAGCTACGTGGTTACAACTTAATTGTAAAAAGAAAATATACTTTAAAACTCTTGATGCGAAAACTCAATATGTATCAATTGACCAATCAAAAACTGCGCAAAGCTTCTTGACTAAATTGAAAAAAGAAGGGATTATGGAAAAACTTAACATTAAGTAAATACTGCGGTTAAATGGGGTTTCAAGAAATGGAGTGGCGCTAAATTTATCAGAAATCGGAAAGGTTATAATTTAAAGATTTGGTTATATTTGTGAAGGCTTGCTCTTGGTTTATTGCCACTTCGTGAAGCCTTGGAACGTTGACAGAGATTTTAAAAAAGCTCGATAAATAGGGGATGAACTTGAAAAAAAATTAGTTAAAAGCAAATAAATGAACGATAACCTCACAAAATTTAATGTGACAGATAGAAATTCTTTTATAGTATTTCTAGATTTACTACGAAAAGATTTAATAGAAAATCCACAAGATTGGGAAAACAAAAGTTTGGAAGATTTTCTAGAAGCTTTATCTGCATATACTGAAGATATTCAAGGCTATTATGATAACAGGAAAATGGACATAGATGCAAATCAACCAAATTGGAAAACTTTTGCCGACATTTTTATGGGTGCTAAAATTTATGAATAAAAAACAGCTTATAACAGGCTTGACAAGATTGCAAGTTTTTATAGCAAATTCACGTTTACATTTTGCAAAAAAATTTATCTTTGATAGTACTATGCCAGTTTTAATAAATAGTAAACACTTGGAAAAGCCGAAAATGATATTGATGAAATTGGAAGAAAAAAAACTATAAAATAGTTATGGATATAAATAGAATCAAAATTTGCGATGAATGCAAAAGTAACTTCTACAATGATTCTTCTGAAATGGAAAATCTTTGTCCAGAATGTTCCTATTTTTTATATGGTTATCCAAATTGTGAACATAATTTTATAGAAAATCGTTGTGAAAAATGTTATTGGAATGGAAAGACAAGTGAGTATATTAAAAAACTGAAAGCTGGAAAGTAAATATATCGAACGCGCAACAGCGGTTTTAAGTAATGGAGTGGCTTTAGATTTATCGTAAATTGAAAAGGTTTTTAATTAAAAGTTATGTTTATATTTGTAAAGGCTTGGTCCTGGTTCATCGCCACTTCGTGAAGCCGCGACAAGTTATGAGTAACTTTGGAAAAACTTTATGAATATAGACAATGAACAATATAGCTTATAATAAACTTAATGTGATTCTATACTTTTTACTCGGGATAGTATTTTATTTTTCAATTATAGTTTTACTACTTTTAACAGCAACCAAACTTGTTCATTATGTATTTCCTCTAATTTTAATACTAATTGGTGGTAATTTCTATTATCGAATCAGTAAAGCAGTTCTTCATATTATCGTTGGAAAACCCATGATTAAATTTACTAATGAAGAATTTATTGACAATTTTAATGGTGTAAAAGTAAATTGGAAAGATATACAACTACTTTCTTTTGAAAGTGGGAAAGCTCCGTTTGTTGTGTTTGACTTAAAACAAAATTCATTATTCTACAATCAAATGACAAATCCATTAAAGCGATTGTTTTATCAATTTGAAGCATATTCTGGAAAATCATTCCGAACAAACATTCGCTTTGCCGAAGGAAAAAACTCAGAAATTTTCGAAGAGATAAAAAAGTTTTATAACAAGGTGAAGAAATAAAAGCTACCCATAACAGTGGTTTCAAGAATCGGCGTGGTAAGGGATTTATTTGAAATCAGAAAGGTTTTTAATTTAAAGTTTTGGCTATATTTGTAAAAGCTGGGTTTTGGTTCATCGCCACTTCGTGAAGCCTTGGAACGTTAACAAACTATTTTAAACCAAAAAAACTTAAAATGAAATATAAAATTTTACTTGTTGTATTGTTTATAATTACAAACATAACTCTGGCACAAGAAAATCAAAACCAATTGAAAATGATTTCTGAATATTCTTCAAAAAACTCAGAAATTCGAGATCTTTTACAATTTGAAGGAATTGAATATTTAAAATTGCAATTTACTGGAACTGAATTGAAAACTAAATCATATCAATTGACTGTTAAAGAAATATGGAATGGTAAAATAACTAGAGATACTGTTGTGTTCGATAGTAAAACCATAGGTATTCAGCAATTTGAAAAAGTCAATGATACCGTTTTTAATTTGAAAGTTATTTCAAAACTAACTTCAAAGAATAAATTAAAAATGACATTTAAATTTCCTAGATTTTCAATTACAAAAGAATATGATGCAATTGAAACTGACGAATATAGTTTGAGAAATATTGCAGAAGAAAGTAAAATGGAAATTAGTTATGATAAAAAGTTTTATTTATTAGCCTATATCTTACCTTATGATAGAAAAGACGGTTCTAAATCGTGGTGCGATGTAGGAACAAGTGGAAAAGATATTGAGAAATGGGGTGAAAAATTTGGCATTAAACATTACCTTTTATTTGAAATGAAATTTTATTAGAACAACCCTCTGCCAATAAAGAATTGTGCTTAAAAACAAACTAAAGGCGGTTTCAAGAAATTGCGAGGCAAGGAATTTATCTGAAACGATAAAGTTTTTAATTTAAAGTTTTGGTTATATTTGTTACGACTTGGTCATGGTTTTAGCGAGTTTTCTAAGTTGTGGAGTGTTGAACAAGTCTACTATTACATAAACTATTACAAACATTTAAGTTAGCTGCTATTTAAAAAAAAAATGGAAATAGAAAAAGTATTTATTGACTATTTAAAAGCCTTTTATTCAAAGAATTTTGAAAAAGTATACAACCTTTTGTATGATGACGATGTAGATAAATTTTATCATAAAGTTGTGGAAATCGCAAACAAAATGGATGCTTTCGGTGAAACTGATCTGTTTTTAAAAAAGTTTAATCTTGATTCACTTGACGAATTAAATAATTTAAGCATCAAAGAATTTACAATTGCAATATTAGAAATTGCAAAGGTAGAAGTTGGAGAAAAAGAGTTTAACAAAATCATAGAAGGAATTAAAATATCCAACATTGAAAATGCTACTTTCATATCAAAAGTTCACTACGATTATCCTATAAAACTATATGATAAATGGATAATAAGTCAAGGTTGTGTTGAGATGATTAAAACGAAAGGGTTATGGAAAATACTATTTAAATCTGGAATGGAAACTGGTTTTAATAGATTTCACGAAGAAATTGATCGATTTAATTCACTTAAGTTAAAAGATAATGTATCAGCTATCAAATTTGAAGGAGACTTAGTAAAATTTACAACTATTGGTTTTAAAGATTTTACAACTGGGAAAATTATTTTTGAACCTAGATTTAAAGATGCTGGAGATTTTTCTGACGGTCTTGCGTCTGTTCAAATTATTAAAAAGTACGGATATATCAATTTGAAAGGTGAATTAGCAATAAAACCTCAATTTATATTCGCAAATGATTTTTCTGAAAAACTAGCAAGTGTAAAAATTCTTCTTGAAGATGGTGAAAAATGGGGCTTTATTGATAGAAAAGGAAGTTTTAAAATCGAAGCGATTTATGATGAAACGAGAAATTTCAAAGACGGATTATGTGGGGTAAAACTAAACGACAAATGGGGATTTATTAATAAAAAGGGTGAACCAATTATACCATTTGAATTTGATTATGTAGAAGATTTTAGTTTTGGAACCGCATTCGCCGAAATTGAAAATGAAGATGGCAAAACCACACAATTTGTAATTGATAAAAAAGGAAAAATAAAAGAAATTGATTAATAGTGAGCCGCTAACAAAGAGGTGTGTTTCAAACAAACTTAGGGCGAGTCCAAAAATGACCTGGCACGGTATTTATTTGAAATCGGAAAGGTTATAATTTAAAGTTTTGGTTATATTTGTTACGGCTTGGTCGTGGTTCATCGCCACATCATGAAGCAGTTGAATGTTGGCAGTACTACTAAAAAAACGCAATCAACAAATGACAAAAAAGTATAAAATCAATTCAATTATTTATAGTTCAATTCTTGTTTTTGCATTAATATTCATGTTATTGCTATTGTTTGCAAGTGGACATGGAATTAAATTTGATTTTTGGGATTATGCTATTCCAGTTCTTATTTTTTTAAATTTAGTTTTTTTGTATATTTTTCCAAAAATTTCAGATGAAAAAAGCAACTTTAAAACAGTTCTGCGTGTAGTACTATTTTCATTTTTAATTACTAGTTTATATCTCTCAGTGCGAAACATTGTCGAAATTCTGTCAGGAAATTTGATTCCAAGTTTTGTTTTTTTTGCTGTAACAATAAGCGGAACATTTATTACATCAATAGTATATTTATTAATTGAAATTTTGAAAAAGAATACTACTAGCTGCTAACAAAGCATTGTGCTTAAAACAAGCTTAAAGGGTTTCGCGAAATGACAAGGCACTGGATTTAATTGAAATGGAAAAGGTATTTAATTTAAGTTTTAGTTATATTTGTAAAGGCTTGGTTTTGGTTTACCGCCAGTTCATGAAGCCGTAAAACGTTATTGGCTATAATATTGATAACCCTGCTCAAAAAAATCATGATTAAAATAGAATTTGAAAAACCGAATTTCGAAAATTGCGAATGTTGTGGAAAGGAAACTACGAAGCTTACAAGATTTGTCTATAAAGATAATGACGCATTTGCAATTTATTACATAAAGTTCACCAAAGATCACGAAGAAAAGATTGCTACTGGAATAATCAGTATTGGAGATTGGGGAACTGATGACGAACCGAAAAATAGATTCTCATTTCCATTTAGAATTTGGACGAATAAAGACAATTTTCAAATCGGACTAATCGATAAAGAAGAGTCGCCATGGAAACAAAGTTTACTCGGAAAAATATTGGACAGAAAAGATGCATTGAAACATCCTTGGATAAGCGAAGTATTTCATATTACAGACCATATTGTTGTCGAAGATAAAGAAATGGTTGAATATTTTACCTAACAGTAACAGCCACTAACAAAGAACTGTGCTGTAAAAAAAACTTAAGGCGGTTTCAAGAACTCTTGAGGCAGTGGATTTATCAGAACTTGGAAAGGTTTTTAATGTAAAGTTTTATCTATATTTGTGAAGGCTTGGTCTTGGTTCATCGCCTCTTCGTGAAGCCGTAAAACGTTGTGTATAATTTTATGAGACGCTCTAAAATTCGAAGATCATGAATAAGAAAATAATTTTTAAAACTATAGCATTGACAAATTTTATTGTTTTGCTGACAGCTTTTGTATTGTACAAGAATGGCTCATTTGATAAATTCTTCACTAGCAATTCAAATGTTAAGTTGACAAGTCCTAACGGTGGAACTCCTGTAGAAACAACTAATGAATTACCTATCAAAATGACTGACAGCGTTCAAATACAAAGACTTTCGTCATCAAAATCATTGGTTATAATTGATAATATCAAACTTAAATCATTCACTTCAAAACCCAAACAAGATTCATCAAAAGTCAATTTGACAGAAGTAGAAAAACGTATGATGTATAGCTCAAAATCAGGAATAATCGTTGATCCAAAAATATTTCAAAGAATATCATTTCCGGATAGTTTAATAACCAATAAGAATAAGCTAAAAAAGAAAAGCAACTAAATGTATTTTGTAAATATTCTTTTAGCGACAGGATTAAGTTTACTTTTTTTAGCATTGGTTTTTATACCAATGGAAAAAGCGTT
This sequence comes from Flavobacterium sp. SP2, assembly GCF_057626655.1. Lineage (NCBI taxonomy): Bacteria > Pseudomonadati > Bacteroidota > Flavobacteriia > Flavobacteriales > Flavobacteriaceae > Flavobacterium > Flavobacterium solicola. Next base: position 312,452 of record NZ_JBVHBT010000005.1, on the reverse strand, counting down.
TCCTGCAAATCCTAATCAAAAAATATTCAGAGCAAAATGGCTTTTAGATTTGAGCTATTTCTTTGGACAATATTTGTTGTGGAGTAGTTTGGTTTTAAAAGCATTAAATTATTTAGGATTATGGTTAGACAAAAATGTTTCCTTACAATTTAGGTTCACAATTGCAGAACAACCATTTTGGTTACAAGCAATTGAAGTTTTGCTTTTGAGTGACTTTCTCATTTATTGGGGACATCGCTTTCAACATAAATACGATTTTCTTTGGCAGTTTCACAAAGTTCATCATACAGCAGAAACTCTTGATTGGCTTGCTGCTCATAGAGAACATCCACTAGATTCAATTTACACAGTTGGAATTATAAATTTACCTGCATTACTTCTTGGCTTTAATTTAGACGCATTAGTTGTAATGGTCGCTTTTAGAGGAATTTGGGCAATCTACATTCATTCCAATGTAAGACTAAACCTTGGTAAGATAAAGATGTTATTGGGTTCGCCAGAATTACACCATTGGCATCACGACAAAGAACGAGACAGGGGAAACTATGCAAACATTTCTCCTCTTATGGACATCTTATTTGGAACTTATATTTGTCCTCCAACGGAACCAAAAGAATTTGGAATTAAAGAAGACTTTCCAACAACTTATATCGGACAAATGTTAAGGCCTATAGTACCTAACAAAATTTGGAAACACGTAAAGACAAAGAAATAAAAACGAACGTAAATTGGGGTTTCAAGAAATGGTTAGGCTCGGGATTTATCAGAACTTGTAAAAGTTTTTAATGTAAAGTTTTGGTTATAATTGTAAAGTCTTGTTTCTAGCTTCATTGCCACTTCATGAATCCTAGAGACATTGTACAATATTTTAAAAAACAAAACGCAAAAAAAATAATACTATGGAAGAAGAATTTACATATGATGAAATTGTAAGTTTGAATGAAGTCAAAACTAAAATTCTTGATCCTAGAAAAGAAGTATTGACTAACATTTTGGTACATTTCATAGAAAATTTATCAAAATCTTTGATTCAAGAATCCGCCAAGGATTTATATCAGTTGCGAGTAGTGAACTTTGAATTTGACCAACCATTTACATTTAGTTACGTTGCCTATTCAGGATGCAGTCATATTCCCTCAGAATTTACAAATACAATTGTAGAAAATTTACAAATTGAAGATGCTGAATATGGGGAATTAGAAGAAATTTTTGAAGCGCTTGGATTTGAAACCGAAGATGATATAGAATGGTTTAATGAAGCAACATCAGAATGCTTTAATCAGTATGAATTGTGTAAAAGAATGGAATGCCTATGGTTTTATGAATGTTGGGTTATAGCAAAAGACAAAGCTATTACTGATGTAAATTATAGATGTTTTTTAATCGAACACGACAATTTTGGAGGTATAGATTTAAATAGTGGTGCATTCCTGACAGATAAAGAAATAAGAAAATCCTTAATTGCTGATGGCTCAGTTGTAGCACCAATTTACGAAACCAAATATATAGTTCATAAGAATGACAAAGAAGAAATTTGGGGAACAGAAATTAAAACTTTTTCTGATTTTGATATGGCCTATACCTATTTAAAATCAGTGGTCAATGAATCAGATGAAGAAAATGCTGAGAAAAATTATTTAATTCGAAAGTGGATAAAACTACCAAAAGCTGAACAAGGACAGTATGTTTGGGTAATTGACACAGAGTTTGGTAAGAAATTCATAAACGATAATTGATAAAAAACGTCGCTTAATAGCGCTTTCAAGAAATGGCACGGCTCGGGATATATCAGCCCGCTTTTGGATTTAATTTTTCATTTTTTAGAAAGTAATCTTTTCATAACTTTTCGGTATATTTGTTTATGGCTGTGATAAAAGCAGCAACTGACGCAAAGCGGCATCACGTTAGCAGATATTTTAGAAAAACCGAATATGAAAGAACAATTCAATGGAACTTGGTTATTTATAAAAACTCCAGATCATTACGGAAAAAACAATGTAATTGAGTTTAGTGAAAATGAAATTAAACATTTCGATATTGAAAATTCTCAAGGGATTTCATTGTTGAAAAAAATGAATGAAAATTGGAGCGAAAAACTATCGGAAACAGAATATAAATTTATAAATCCTAATAGAATTAGAATTATAAGAAATGGTATAAATCATTCCGTTTTAAGTGAGCATGAATCAGTAACTGTAGATTGGAAATTTGAAGATGATTATGAAAAGTTAAATGCAACAGAAACAGAATTAACTGAAAGTGAAATTCAAAGCTTAAAGTTTCAGTTTAATTGGAATGGAGAAAAAAGAACTATTAGATTCAATGAGATTTTAGATTCTCCAATACTTCAAGAAATTAATGAACGATTGAAAAGAGAAGGAAGTAAAATTGTTTTAGAAAAACTAAATGAAACCTTATTTTTATCACTTTACAATAATAACGATTCAGAAAAACTAATCCCTATAAAATATGTTGACAAAAAAATTTTAATTTTGTATGGATTTCCGAGAGAACCTTATGAAATTCAATGTCAAGTTATTGAATAAAGAACAGCTGCTACTAGCGCTTTCAAGAAATGGCGCCGTACGGGATTTACCAGAAATCACAATGGTTTTTTAATTTAAAGTTTTGGTTATATTTGTGAAGGCTTGGACTTGCTTTTTGCTGCTTCTTTATGTTGCTGAACGTTGGCAGAAAGTTTTTAGAAATAGAACTCAATTTTTAAAAAAATAGATATTAAGAAGAAAGAATAAAGTATTATGAAAAATTTAAAATTTGGACATTACTTCATTTTATTCTCAATCTTATTATTTGGTTTTTTGCATTTTCGTGGGGTAAGAATACAAAACGAAATTAAAAATCTAGGAAAAAATATTGTAGTACAATTTGTTATGAAAAAAAGCTATCCAAAAACAACAGATTTTTATTTCTCATATTACGTAAACGACTCCTTATATACAACTGCAGGATCAGACATTAAATACGATATTCTTAATTCTGACGAAGAAACTCAAAGCATAGATAATTTAAAAATTAGATCTTATTATTTGGCAAGATTTAATCCTAAATATCCGAACAACATAATCGTAAATCCAAACAAACAAATTACTGATACATTAGAAATAGAAAAGTTTGGATTTAATATGAAAGAAGAAAATTGACAAAAAGAATTGTTTGCTTAAACAGAAGAAAATTTATAAGGTGAAATAGTAAACTTTCTGCCTAGAACAGTTGCAAGAAATGGCACGGCACGGGATATATCAGAAATCACAGTGGTTTTTTAATTTAAAGATTTGGTTATATTTATGAAGGCTTGGACTTGCTTTTTGCTGCTTCTTTAAGTTGCTGAACGCTCCTTCAACCTTTAAAAAAAGCGTAATGAAATATATAAGTTTAGTTCTTTTGATTTTTACTTTACAATCTTGGGCGCAGAAAAATGAATTGAAAAAAGTTATAAATAGCAAAGAAATGTCATCTGAATTAACTTTAGAAAATTGGAGAGAAATTAAATGTACAAAAAACAGAATCGCAACCAAAAAAGACATTGATAATGGAAATGCAGTTTTCGTAATTGAAAATGCTGAAAATAAACCTTACGAAATAGATTTACCAAAACTTGCTTATTTGAACGATTCTGAAAGTAAAAAACAAAAATTGGTTGTGATAATTCAAATTGAGGAATCTTCTCAGGGAATAGTTACTGGTTATAAAGATTTTGATAGAAATTATGGTGCATGATTTTTTTATGAATTTAAAATCTTAAATGAAAATGAAATTGAAAGTAGTAAAGGTAGCCGGTAACAGTGGTTTGTAATAAGTTCTAGGATTGCGCTTGCTGATTAGTTTTCTTGGAAAATAATTTTGTGACTGCAATTCTGTCTTTCAAAGAAATTTTGTAGGTTTGTTTAGTTCGAATTTGCAAAATCAGTATACGGCAAGTGTTTGAACGTTAGCGGATAGACGACTAATAGTGCGATAAAAATGAGAATACCAAATAAAAGAACACTAGTAAATACAAAAAATATATTTATTATATCTCTACTAGTAATCGTTATTACTATATTGAGCGTGTGGTTTTATGGAATTGGAAAACATCAAACAGTAATTGAAAATTCTTTAATTTCAACTTCAATAGTATCAATTGCTTTTTTTCTATTTATTTCAATTAGTTTGTATAAAGGAGTTAAACTTAAAGACAATTTGGGTAAATTAACAGACAAAATAAATTCAAAAAAATTAGATTATTTAAAAGACATAACTCCAACAGATTTTAGCGGATTAGAATTGGGATTAGATGTTGCTGAAGGAATTGGAGGAATTATTTTGAGCATAATTTTATGGATTCTTGTAACAATAATTTTGAGTTATTTATTTTTCGCCTTAGGAACAATAATTTGGTTTTCAATTTTGCTTTTTCTAGGAATGTTATATTGGATATTTTTTAGAGCACTGAGGTTAATTTTTAAGAAGTCGGCTGAGTGTAGCGGAAACTTTGAAAGAAGTATTTTTTACGGAATTATATATACAATTCTTTATAATTTTTGGATATATGGGATAATTTTATTGACAAAAATTTATTAAAAAAATATCCGCTAACAACGGTTTCAAGAAATGACGCGGCACTGGATTTACCAGAAATAATAAAAGTTTTTAATTATATTTTTAATGGCTTGGTCATGGTTTTTTAGTAAGTTCTTTAGTTTACGGAATGTTGAACAAGTATACTGTTATAAAAACTATTACAAATATTCAAGTTAGCAGCTAGTTTCTCCTAAATAACAATAAAAAATAGCATCAATGAAATCATTCATACAATATCTTTTTTGTTTCTTCAGCTTTTTAGGAATTGCACAAAGTAATTTTCAAATTGATAGCGTTCCATTCAAAAAAATAAATTTATTGGATTCGGAATACAAAGATTTTGTTACCGCAGAAAATAATGTTTATGCACTATCTCAAAACAATGATTTAATAGAAATTGACTTAAGAAAAGACAAGTTTAAATTAATCAAAAATAATATTACAGCACTAGCAAAAAAATCTAATGGTGAATTAGTATTTGGAGATAAAGACGGTAGAATATTTATATTAAACAAAAGGAAAAAAGTTAAAGAAATAGAAAAAATTGATGCTGAAATTTATACTATATTAGTGAATTCAAAAGATGATTACATAATTTATTCAAACAAATTTATCTATTTTAAAAATAAAAGATATGTACCTAAAAGAGAGACTAACTTTTATGGAAAAGTTAGAGCTAAATATACTGGAACACAACTAATAAAACCTGACTTCATTTATTTAGATAAAATGGATTTTATTTGGTTTGCTTATGATGAAGGTGAATGGGGCGGTAATGTTTGTTACTTTGATTTAAATAAAAAAGAATTCATTTACGATGATTGGTTAAGAGTTGACGATGGCATTAATTATAAAGATAGGAATGAGTACTTTACAAAATTAAAAGAAAAATATCCAGAATTAATTAAAGTTAGAGAAAAGGATACAATATACAAATATCCATATAATTTAGGCATTTCCAGTGGGGTCAAAGGAGCTGCTTACAATAACAACGATGAACTATTTATTACTTCAAGTGGTGACGTTAACATGATATACGTCACAAGAAACGCTTTTCATTATTTTGTTGATGGAACGATCGAAAAAATTACTAATAAAAAAAGTGACTATTATACTTCATGTTTTAACCAAGATATTCTTGTAGATGCAAGATATAAGATTGCTTTTGAGCAAAATTTTATGGGTTTTAAAAATAAAGATAAAGATTTAAGAGAAAACATATTAACAGCAAATGAAGTTAATATTTTAGGACATATTTCTTATAACAAATACGATAATAACTTATACTTTTTTAGCTCAAAGGGATTTTTCTCGTTAAAAAATTTTGATTGTAATTTTTCAAAAGAATTATATTTTAGTCCAAAACTAACTTGTAATTCACAATATGAGAAAGACTATTGCATACATTTAAACGTAATTAAGTTTGAATTTATAAGTGAAAAAGAAATTCTTTTTTTAACAAAGAATGACGGAATTGGATACTATAATGGTCAAAGTTTAAAATATTTTAGATAAACTGAATAATAAAACCATCTGCGAGCTGTAACAACTTAAACTGGAACTATGAATTATCGAAAAATAAATTTTCTTTATATATTGAAAATCTTGATTGTAGGTATTTTGTTTTTTGCATTATTTAATCTGAACAATCATTTAATAGGGCTTTATAAAACAGAATTAGATAAGAACTTACAGATTGAGGAAAAGTTTGCAGAAAAAAGTTATTTCGAGCAATATAAATTAGAAAATAAAAACAGAAGTAAGGTAGAAGATTTTAGCAATTATCTTCACTACATTTTCCTAACAACTTTATTTGGGATTTTAATTTTATCATTTATCAATGAAAAAATAGATTCAGAAAATAAAAAGTTGGATGAATTAGAGAAAGAGAAATATACATCGCACAACAACGATTTTTAGAAAATGGCGTCGCAAAGTCGTTCTCAGAAATTGAAAAGGTTTTTAATTATATTTGTAAATGCTTGGTCTTGGTTTTTTAGTGAGTTCTTTAATTTGCGGAAAAAGGAACAAGTCAAGTGTTACAAAAACTATCACAAACATTCAAGTTCTGTGACATTAACAACTGAATCATAGACAAAAAAATGAAAACAACTATTAAATCTTCACTCCTTCTTATATCAATTATTATTTGGGGAAATTGTTTTAGCCAAAGTAATTCGAACATTTCAAAAGAAGTTATTCGATTCTCGGATGAAATTAAAAAGTCAATTAAAAAATACTCAATAGTGTCTAATGAAATAGATTGGAAACAATTAGAACAAACTATAAATTCTCTTGAATTTGGTGGAAAAGAGGATGAAGATAAAAACCTAATAATAAAAACATATATCAAAGTTTTAAGAGATAAAGGTGATAAACATTCTTTTTTTAGAACAAATGCACAAATTCAAAATTATAAGAAAAAGGATTCAACAACCATTTTTTCTACATCAAAATATTTGGAAAATAATATTGGTTATTTAAAATTACCTGCCTTCTCATCATATAACCAAGAAACCACTCGTAAATATGCAAATACTATCAGAAATCAAATTGAGCAACTTGATACAACATACGTAATCAAATCATGGGTTGTTGATTTAAGAAATAATGGTGGCGGAAATATGTGGCCAATGATTGCAGGTATCAATTCTTTAATGAATGACGGTATTGCAGGATATTTTCTATCAAATAAGAATCACGGAAAAACACCATGGATTATTAGAAACGGTATCATAAATTATAGCAACCTGACAATAAATAGTTATAAAATAAAACAGCCAAATGTAAAAATTGCAATATTAATTAATAATAAAACAGGCAGTAGTGGTGAAATGACAGCAATATCAATGATAGGCTTGCAAAATTCTAAAACATTTGGGCAAGCAACAGCAGGATATACAACAGTTAATTCAAGTATAATTTTAAAAGACAAAACTGAATTATATTTAGCGACAGGATATTGTGCTGATAGGAATAACAAAAAATATATGAATGAAATTGTACCTGACCAAATTGTTAATAGTGATAGTCATAATGTGGAGGATTTAACACTAGTAGAGGCTACAAAATGGCTTACAAATAAATAATAACTTCACACAACAGGGGTTTCAAGAAATGGCGAGGCACGGGATTTATTTGAAATGGAAAAGGTTTATAATTTAAAGTTTAGTTTATATTTGTAAAGGCTTGGTCTTGGTTCATCTCCACTTCATGAAGCCTCAGAACGTTGCCAGTAAGTTTACCTAAAAAAACATAAAAAATGAAAAGCATTATAGTTTTACTATCAGTAATTTTATTTTCTTGTAATTCAAAAAAGGAAGGTGAAAATCTTTGCGACTTATCAAGTCGAATTTTAATTAAAGAAAATTATAAATATAATTTGTACTTATCTGAAAACATTAGAAATCAAATAGAGGAAAATAAAACTAATGAAAAATTGTTAAGATTTGATAACTTAACAAGTAAGTATTTAGAATATTTAGCAGAAATTGAATCTGAAATCTCTTCAAAAACTACGAAAATATTTTTCGAAAATGATAATTATTCAAAGAAGGGTAAAGAATTTATTAAGGTAACAAAAATATACAAAGCAGAAATTGAAAAATTAACAATCAATGAAAATTTGAAAAAGCGAATGAATCTAGTTCTTAATATGAATGATATTCAAATGCCAGAAAAAAGAGGTGAGATTCCAGAAAATAATGAAACTGCCGAAATAAAAGTTAGAAAAACTTATTTTAAATATTTAGACTATAATTACAGAGATTTTACAAAAAATCAATCTTTAGTTTTTTTATTAAATAAGAAAAGAAGCATTCTTGAGATTGAAAATGAATTTATTCAAGAAACAATCAATTCAAAATAAAACCTAGAGCCAACAAAGAATTGTGCTTAAAACAAACTTTAAGCGTTTCAAGAAATAGCACGGCTCGGGTTTTATCTGAAATCGGAAAGTTTTGGTAATAGTTGTGAAGGCTAAGTAATGCTAATTACCTCTTCGTGAAGCGTCGAAACGTTCGCAGATATTTAGGAGGCACAGAAAATAAAATATAAGTATGAATTTCAAAAACAAAAAAGCACTACTAATTTTATTCATTTCAGTTTTTTTAGTTTGTTGCAAATCTAAAAATAACGCAATCAAAATTATAAAAGATAAAAACTATGAATTAAAAATTGCAGCGGAACAAAAAGCAGTTTTGATTCTATTTCCTTGTTTTCCTTGTGGTATTGAAAATACTAAAACAGAAGCAAAATTTTTGAAAGATTTTGAAAAAGAAGGAATAACAACTTTACTGCTAAATTATAATCAGAAATTATATTTAACAGAAAGTGAAAAAATTGAATATTCAAAAACAATAAATTCAATTCTTGATAAAAATAAAGTAACGAAAGAAAATATTTTTATAGGTGGTTTTTCTAGCGGTGGAAATGTTTCAGTTGTGCTTGCTAACTATTTACTGAAAACAGAAAACGCAATTCAACCAAAAGGACTATTTATAGTTGATTCGCCATTAGATTTAGAAGAATTATATAACGGAGCGAAAAGTGATATAAAAAGGAATGTAGCTAAAGATGCCATAGAAGAAGGCAAATTTTTAGTTGAAATGCTAGAACAAGAAATTGGAAAACCCGAAGTTAGTACTGAAAACTACAAAACACTTTCACCATATCTCATTTCCAGTAATTCAACCGTAAACATTGAATACCTTAAAAACATAAAAGTTAGATTGTATTGTGAGCCAGATTTAGAATGGCAAATGAAAAACAGAGGCAGAAAATATGAGGAACTAAATGCTTATAAATTGGAGAAAACATATAATTCATTGGTAAATTTAGGAAGCCAGAAAGCAGAATTTATTAAAACTGAAAATCGTGGAATAAGAGCCAACGGAGAAAAACACCCACATTCTTGGAATATTGTAGAAAGAGAAAGTTTGCTACAATGGATTGAAGAATAAAAAGCATTTTTGTAAAGTATCCACCTAAAATAGGCGTCGGCAGCGCAAATTAGCTCTTGTTTGGGGTTGAAGACACCAACGTTGCGGTCTTGTACTGATAATTTGGGGTTCTAGACCTCAAATTTGGGGTAGTAAGACCCCAAATTTTCGATTATATACCTCAATTTTTTGGTTTTTAACCGCATAAATGGCCTTAGGAAGCTCAAATTTTGACTTTTGGAACCTCAAAAATGAACTTATAAACCCCAAGAGAGGATTATTGAACCCCAAACGCCGGTTAAACGGATTAATCTGTGCCCACGAATTATACAACTTACCGATAAATTTCTGTAGATAGTATAGTACTGCAATTGTTGGACACGAATCTTAGTTTCTAATTATGTTAAAGTAATTAGAGATTTTTATATATTTGGTAAATGCGGATTGTATTGCATTTAAGTCATACCATATAAAATGGTTTGATGGAATAGGGAAGTGGTTATGTATTAGTTATACGACAGCTTAGAAAAAAGCACGAAATATGAGAAAATTCGGAATTTTAATTTTGACAATATTTTTATCAGTTTTGATCGCTTCAATTTATGGAGCATTGCACGATCAAGTTACTTATTCAATTTCTTCAGAATATTTTACGGTATATAAATTTGATCAATTTGGTTTTTTGGATTGGGGAAATAATAATCCGAGAATGACAACAGCACTTATTGGAATTTTAGCAACATGGTGGGTTGGATTGTACATTGGAATATTTCAAGGATTGGTAGGCTTAATCCATCCGAACCATAAATTGATGTTTAAATACGTTCTTCAAGCAATATTAATCACTTTAGGAGTTACCCTACTTTTTGGAATTTTCGGCTATATTGCTGGGAAATTTGACGCAGAAACTTATCAAGATTGTTGTTTTCCTTATGAAATTAAAGATGGGAAAAGTTTCAAAATTGTTGGTTCAATTCATAATTACGGTTATATCGGAGGAGAAATTGGAGCCTTTATCGGAATTGTTTACCAAATAATTAAAAGACGAAAAAAAGCCGTCTTATAATAGCAGTTTCAAGAAATGGCGGTACTCTGGATTTCCTGAAATAGGATCGTTTTTTAGTTTGAAGTTTTGTTTATATTTGTCAAGACTTGGTCATGGTATGTTGCCACTTTATATATTGAAATGAGAGCGATATACTTTATTGTCGAAAGATAGAATACTAAGAATGACAAAAATTTATAAAATGAAATTAAAACAAATATTTTTCGCAATAGTATTATTAGGTTTTTTATCATTTAATGTAGCTGAAAAAAGAACATTTGAATTTAATTATCCAAAGCAAAAAGAGGTTAAAATAAGTTTATTATCTGACCATTTCAAGAAATTTAATAAGGGATGGAAAGGTTCTTATTATTACTACTTTGCCGAAAATGATGGTTATATATGTTCAGTTTTTTTCTGCAAACTAAATGAACAAGAAAAACTATCTTTAGTCGAAGTACCTAAAACAGTATTGATAAACAAATTTAAAGAAGATGGGAAAGAATTTCCTGAAAATTCTCCAATATTCGCTTATACATACTTTAAAAATTATTCTAACATAAAAAATATGGAAACTAATGTTGAAAGTTGGGGTGAAATGACAGATGATTTTATGTTTAGAGAAAACGTTATCAATATTGAAGGATCAAAAATTTCTCAAAATCATATGTATGGATACGCTATGTTTGGTAATGACTTATTTGTAAATGTACATTTATCAAAAATTAATTGCACTGACGAAGAAGTTTCAGAAATGAAAGTAATAATAAATTCACTAAGAAAAGAAAAATAAGAGTATTATCGCACAACAGTAGTTTCATGAAATATCTAGGCACAAAATTCATCTGAAATGGAAACGACTTTTAATTTAAAATTTTGGTACAATTTGTAAAAGCAAGGTCTTGTCTTAATGTAGCTTTTTTACATTGCGAAATGTTCACTAGGAATTGATAAACAACATACAATTAATAATGAAAACCTCCAAAGAAATTTTAAAAACTATCATTCCAATTTCAATTGGATCGTTGATTTTTACCTTATACTTTTTTGCTACAGACATGTTAGCATGCAAACTAGAATTGGAATCGTGCGAAACAGATGAGTTGAGTACTTCTGTGTATTTAATTTTTATGTTAGTCATTATATTAATTTCAAGTTTGTACCAAATTAGCTTAGGAAATTGGATTCTGAAACGAAGCTGGAACAAGTTACTATTAAACATTGTGAACAGCATCATTTTAGGTTTACTATTTACACTGGGTTTACTTGCAATGGAACTTTTTAACGGAAAGGCAATCGAAGTAAAATTTTACGCTGGATTCTTTTTAATCATGTTCATTTTAGGAATGTTATTTTCAATTTTGAAATGGTTTTTCGGAAAATATTTGAACAAAGTTTGATTGATAAAATCGGATGCTAGTAAGAGTGGTTTCAGGAAATTACAAGACAAATTATTTATTTTAATTACTAAATATGTTTGTTACTATTATTACTATATTAGTTTTTAATGATTATCAATTGTGGAAGTTGCAAAACCCTAAACATAGTGAAGTTAATTAAATATAAATAATGCAAAGTGAATAAAAAATTAATTATACATTTAGTTTTGCCTTTAACCATGATACTCTTCCTACTTTTTACGAAGTGGTGGATTGTTGATGTTATTGATGGAACAGACGGGATAATGTACGGATTTCCATTTATATATAAAGCTCCGGCATTTTATACGTCTATGGCAATAGAATATTTTATTTTAGAATTGCTTGCCGACTTCCTGATTTATTTTGGATTACTATTTGGAACAGTTTATTTGATAAATAAATTTTTATTTGTAGTTACAATTAGAAAATTGGTCTCTGTTTTTTTGTACATTTTTGCATCTTTATTAGTTAGCTTGGAATTAGTAGTTGCTTTTATGCCAGAAAATAAGATTTCATTTAAAAGAGATTATGACATTAAAATTAAACAGACAGGATTTGAATTTCCATTTAATAACTCTGCTAGAAAAGAATTTGACAATTATCATAAATAAAAAAAAACCGTAATAACTTAAAAATTAAGTGATTACGATTTTTTAAAGTGGAGTCGCCGAGAATCGAACTAACTTTGTTATTACTTGGTTTAATTAGGGATTCATTTTGTTAAAATAAAATTGACCCCGAATTTGTACCCTATCAAAATACTATAAATTGTATCTAAATCTTAATTAATGTAAAGTTAGATAATTTATTTATCACAAGCAAACAATTGGTATACTATTTTTTGAACTAGTTGCTTATATTTTCAATAGTTTAGCAGTCTTTTAGCTGTTCAAATTTTATCCAACTATACAGCGCACTACGTGTTCTATTTTAAGTCCTGTATACTCGCAAAATTCTTCAATAGAGATAAGTTGATGCTGTTCTTTATTTAGGTGCTTCTTTATCTTCAATAAATACAATCTTGCTTGAGCATATTCTTTTCCCATTATGCGTTGCACATCTTTTGGATAAATACATACCCTTGTGCTGCTTGGTATCACTTTTATACAATTTAATACTTTATCTATGCCTTTGACTAGGCTTTGAGTAAGCTTTACTATCTACTACAAATCTATGTAATTTCTGATTAATGACGCATATTATAATAGTCGATTATGTGTGATTTTGGTTGGTTTATAAATTAGACTGTTTGAAATGTGGTTTTTATGATTGAAACTTTGATTAAATCATTCGGGATTTAGTTGCAACGATTAACGAAATGAAAGTGAGTTGTGAGAATGAGTATTAATCAAAAATTGTATAGATTATGGCTAGACAGAAAGGCATAATAAAATTAAAAGGTACTATCGGTGATATTACTTTTTACAAAACGCAGGATGGACACTTGGCCAGAGAAAAAGGCGGTATTGACGCTAGTAGAATTGCAAGTGATCCAGCGTTTCAAAGAACTCGTGAGAATGGGTCGGAGTTTGGTAGAGCAGGTAAGGCTGGGAAGCTTTTGCGTACTGCTTTAAGACCATTGCTGATTAATTCAGCAGATGGTCGAATGGTTAGCCGCTTGACTCAAGCGATGGTGAAAGTTATTCAAGCGGACTTGGTGAGTGATAGAGGTTTGCGTAATGTAATTGATGGAGAAGCTGAATTGTTATTTGGCTTTGAATTCAATATTAGAGGTAAGCTTGGAACTAGTCTTTATGCTCCATATGTTGGAGCGATTGATCGCGTTGCTGGAGAAATTACTGTTGATATTGCTTCTTTCATTCCTGCGAATATGGTTTCGGCACCAAGTGGAACTACGCATTTTAAAATTATTTCTGGCGGTGCTGAGGTAGATTTTGAAGCTGAAACTTTTGTTGTTTCAACTTCTGAAACAGCTATTTTGCCTTGGGATTCGACACCGACAGCAGTAATTTCACAAACTAATGCTGTAACTCCGGCTAGTACAAAACCATTGTTTTTAGCTTTAGGAGTTGAGTTTTTTCAACAGATAAATGGAACAATGTATCCTTTGAAAAATGGTGCTTTTAACCCATTATCGATTGCGAAAGTTGATAGCGGTGTGTAATGGACTTCGACAAGCTCAGTCTGACAAGAAAGGTTAAAAGATGATTTTATTTTTAACTAGAACTTATTTCCCTGAAGGAACAAATGGTAAACTCGAATGCGATGGCAAATTAATTTGTAATACAATTGAATTGCCTTGGAAGATGAACGAAACGAAGGTTTCCTGCATTCCGGAAGGGAAGTATTTTATAGGAAAACGCTACAGTCATAAATTCAAATGGCATTTGGAAGTTTTTAATGTACAAAATAGAAGTTTGATTTTGTTTCATCCAGCCAATAATGCTTTGAAAGAGTTGAATGGTTGTATTGCTCCCGTAACAAAAATTTCTGGACCTGGTTTAGGTTTAATGTCTCGAAAAGCTTTTACAAAGTTGAAATACTTGGTTTATAAAGCTTCCGATAAAAAGGAAAGTGTTGTGTTAGTTGTTCAATCTTAAAAAAAGATTATGAAAAAAATTGTAAGTAGAGTGAAAGCGCCCACACCGAAATTCTTTAAAGTGCTTCGAAATATTGGTTTGGCGTTAGCAGCTGTTGGTGGTGCTATTATAGCAGCACCAGTTACACTGCCTGTTATAGTAACTTCTGTTGGAGGTTATTTGGCTGTTGCAGGTGGCGTTGTTTCTGCTGTTAGTCAGTTAGCAAAAGAAAATGATGCACCATCCGATTAATCCAACTTTGGTTGGAACTGCTGGAGGTACATTTTTGAGTATTGTACCCAACTTGAATTCTGAAGATATATTAAAGACAGTTGCATTGGCAACAATAGGTGCCGTAGTCAGTTTCTCAATTTCGGTAGTATTAAAATACTTTAGCAAGAAGCACAAAAAATAATGTTTAGCCTTTGTTGTGGTGACCTTTGGGTTAAACAAATTGAAAGCCAAGTCGTAAGACCTGGCTTTTTTTTATTTTTTACAATTTTAACAAGCTGTTTTCATCCTAGCTCTTATGTGGTGGAGGTTTTTGCTAACAAGGTTTATAATTTGCTTGTTGTATTTTGTTGCTTTATTCCCAATTCCTCTTGCTTGAAGTATTTCTAAATTTTCGAGAGAAATTTGAATAGTTTCTGCATGGATTCCATTCACTTTAGCAGAGAATATTAATGAGTTATCTTTTTTGTAATATTCATTTGTGAAAACACAGTGCTTGTGAATGCATCCTTCTTCCAAAAATTCCGTTATAGTTTCAATTACATTTATTGAAATATTTTTTTCTGAAAATACCAACCCGAAGAAGTGCTTTTTAGCTTCAAAATACTTCCTTTGATTATTGGTGATTTGCTTTTTCTTTTCTTCGAAAGTATTTTTAATGATTTCTTCTTGTTTTTTATCTACAAGTTTATCGTGAGCTTTTGCAAGGTCCATTGGACAAATGTATTTTGGATTTCTTGTATCTCTCCCAAAATAGTGAAGCAAATCTATATAGTCCATCCAAAGCTTTGCATCTTTAATAACAAAGTTGTTTCTGATGCAGATTTTTATGGCTCTCCAAGACATTCCATTGCTTTTAATACTAGTGTTTCTGATGTGATAGTAAAGCAAATCAATCTGATTACTTTTCAATAGTGTTTCTGCTATGCTATCGGTTAATACTGCTCGAAATAAGACTTGAGGTGCAATGCCATGAAAACTCCTTTTAAATCCATTTCTTCTAATGATTGGAAGGATTTTTTTATTGGGAATTATATAGCTTGGACTAAGATAAAATCTACTGTTATTGTCATTTTGTTTCAGCGATAATTCGCTGCTTACAATCCATTGATCATAATACTGCGATAATCCCATTACATTTTTTGACAAACTTCTAGTTTTACCATTTTCATCTATAAAAATTTGCATTACCTCGTGAGCCCAAAAAGAACATTCTTTATTTTTTCTCATGGACTTAGTGATGCAAATCATTCTGATGAGTTGAAACTTGTCAACAGTAGTAATTATTTGGTAGTAATCTGTTTGAGTTAGTCCATTTCGGTAGTTGTGTGAAACAATTAATTTTTTAGAACAATTAACACAAGTAACCTTGATGTGCTTTTTATTATCAATTACTTTCCAGGTATGTCCACATTCTAGGCAGAAAATACTTTTCCTTGATTGCACTGCATACTTATTAAAGCATTTGGAAAATGCTGCATTGTTCTGTTGTTGAGTAATAGGAGGTAAGGCAATGCTCAAGGCTACTATTTTACATTCAAGTGCTGATTTTGGCTTCATAGCTTTACAAATTAAATAGTGAGGTTTGATTTACATCTGGATTCTTAGATGAAGTTTTCACCTGCTCTTTTACTTTTTGTGGTGGAGCTGCAAGAGCTTTGTTTACTATTATTTTTGCGTTTAATGGTTTGCCTATTTGGATGCTGTCTTCATCATAATAGTGCATTGCCATATTGTAAATCTCATCATCTGCAAAGCCTTGTCTGCCTGTTTTTTTTACTTCGTTCAAAATATATATAGCGCAGTCGTCTATGTTTTTATATGGCTTACTGAATGTTATTGCAAACAGTTTATCATTTTGTGCTATTTCTTGCAAATAGGCAGTAATAGCCTCTTTAAATAGGTCTTTAGTTTGTTCCATTCTATTGATTTTTAATGTTCTTCACATTGGTTTAATTTCACTTCTTCAATTACTATTTTTGAACTTGGCGTTTGCAAATTTTGGTATTTTGCACAGTCCATTGCTTTGGTTCTGCAATCGAAAACACCAAAGAATATCCGTGATGTTTTGGTTTTCCAATTGTCTGTTTGGTAGAGAATAAAGAGTGTCATAGAATTGATATTTAGGATTAATAAATGAATTATCTATTGCTGTAACGATGCACAATAACTCTTCGCATATCGTTGATTAAATTGATATTTTCGTGAAATTGCTTTTCTTTAAGTTCTAAAAGTTTTAAAGCTGCAACATGCTTTACATGGGCTTCGTATTCTTCCATTAGTAATTTCGACTTTGGGAAGAACTCTTTTTTGAAATCTGGCAGACGTAAAAATGAAATGACTGAACCAACCAGATGTTGGTGCCAAAATTTTGATTTCCATAAGCTGTATGCAATCCAATAAATGTTTTCACAATCTTCTTTGTTATCAAAGATTACTACAAAACTGTTTGTGAATGGCTCATTTTGCGGCTTTCCGCTATTCATTCCTTTGTTAAGTATGAATAAATGAGGTTTGTTGTAAATAGTTTCTTTTTGGTGGGTTTTTACGATAAAATTCATCATGGCGTTAGATTAAAGATTAGCTTTTCTTCAATTTCCTGCTAGGTTTCTGATGAATATAGGTGTGCCTCGCTACGCTCTGCGCACATAATTTTTTTCAAAAGAAAAAAAGAAAAAAAAGAAAGTCGTACCTCAAGTGGAGGTTTCAAGAAAAGCAAGTTTTTTAGAAAAAATACTACCTGATACATCGACGGAAATAGGGTTGTAAAAAGCAAAGGATTAAGTCACTCGTAACGATATGGGTGGAGATTTTTTCTAAAACCCGAAGGGCTTGAACTTGCTTTTCTTGAAACTGGAACTTAACTTTACTTTCTTTTATTTTTTTATTTTCTTTTCTTTTAATCCGATAAGTTTCTGTTGAAGACAGATTTAAAATGTTGATGGAATAGAAGATGTTCTTCGGAAAGGGTATGAATTTTTAAAACAGAAAAAAGAGATAACATACTATTCCAATTATTTTTCTGTTTTAAAAATTCATACTCTTTCCTTGGTTGTTTTTTGAGGATGCTTTTTAGTCAGTTGACAAATTGAGTTTTAGGTAGCAGTATGCTTCTTATGGAAATGGGAAGCATCTTCAAAAAACAATGCAACTACTTACCTAGTGGGATGCGGCAGTAACGCAGGCAAGTGTATCTTGTTTTATTTGCTGACCTTGTATTTTCTGATTGATTTTCTATCGACTTGATGCCCAATCTTTCTTTTAAAAGATTGATTAGAATGATAAAGTAAATGAACAACTGAAACCGCTTGGCATTGAGCCGATGGGAAATCACTATATTTTGAAGTACTGGCAAATAAAACAAGATACTCTTGCTGGGTTCTTTTGGTTTTGTGGATAGAAAAATGGCTTTTACCATAGTTAAATCCACAATACATTAAAGCCATTTTTCTATTTACAAAAGCAATGCAAACACTTACCAATTTAAACGCAGAGTTGCTAAAAACAGTAACCGTAGAAGTTCTTGAAAGAAGGTATAACCGTAAAGTTGCTGATGGAATGGAGAACGTTGTTAAAGCCAGTGGCGAAGGATGGTCTTTTTTATTGCAGGCTGGCGCGAGGAAGCAATAAAAAAAGTTGTCCTAGAGCCACTGGCAATCGTCCGGGTTTGGATGGCTGTTTTACATAATTGATATTATTAGTTCATCCTATATTTGAATAGGAAGAAAGGTGTGAAAATGAATAATAATACTCAATTATGTAACACAGCTTGGGTAAAAAAAATTACTGGCGCAAGTCACGAAGTGTACGCGTTTTTGGTACAAAAACTGTGACAGTAATTTTTTTGTAGGGTAGGAAAGGAGTAGGTACTGAAATATAAAACTTAATTTTAGCACCGAATTAATAAGAATGTTCTCGTTATTAGAAACATAATTAGTGAAATGAAGCAAACAAATATCTAAGGTTAGGAATACTTGGACTAAATAAGGATTTTGTGCAGGTGAATGAGATAATTTGTAAAATAAAAAATTTTAAAAATTAAAATGTATTATAAATTTTACTAAGGGTTTCATTTGAGATAGAAATTTCAGCATTTTTATTATTTATGTATAGCGATTCACAACTAAGATTCTTAATTATTTTTCTTCTGTAGATATGCTTTCCCATGTTAACTTGTATTTCTTTATTGTTGTCAATAATTTTGGAAAATATTACATTCCCTATTATACTTTTAAAATTTGTAATGTAATTTTCTAATCGTTCTATGATTTGATTAATATCGGTAGTCATAAAATATAATGGACTAACTGGAAAATAAAGAAGACCATTGAAGTGTATGGGTATTTGATCAGCTTCTTTCTTTATTTTACTAATTATTTGATTTGTTAAATTGAAGTGTATTGCAAGACCTTCAATTTTGTCTATATCCAAAAAATATTTTTTAGAGATTTCAATTAATTCATTTCTATACTTCATTGGTGCAATTAAAAAATTGAAACGTTTGTCTGAATAATAAACAATTTGCCCATAAAGATGTACTCTTTCTTTTGCTTTGGCAATTATTTTACTTATTTCAGTGTATTCAGATTTTTTTACTATTATTTTTTGTTTTCCTATAAATGAGTTTTGAGGCGGTAAATAATGAAAGTTTTCATGAAAAAAATAATGATTCTCTCTAATGAGAATTCTTTCCTCATTCTCATTCAATGATGACACTTCTATATAAACGGTTTCATTATTATTAGGATTGATAACTCTAATATCAGGTGATTTATCTATATTATTCTCTACTGGAAAACTTACTATAAAATTTTCTTTGATATAATTTTGAGCAATCTCAACAAATGGAATACCTTCTTGTCTAGATTTGTCTCTCAGTAGTAATTTTTTTTGCAGTTCAGAAAAATTAATATCAGATGTTTCTAACACTTTTAGTGTCTCTGCAAATTCAATAATTTCAAATATCCTAAATTCCGTTTTTTCAATAACCATTTGTCTCATGGGATTATTCCGATGTGAAGATTTTAGGAAGCTTCTACCTAGAATTTTTTCTAATATAACTAATGACTCATAATATTTTTTTCTAATGTTTTTATTAAGTCCATCAGCTATTAAAGCATAGTCTTTTTGTTTTTCCCATCTGTAGTGGTCATTAGCAGACTTAAATACCTTAAAATAATTTTCATTCATACTTTCCATATTTTATGCTTCAAAATCATTAAAATAAATTTGTTTAATTTAATTCTTAGTTAATAAATAAATACTTGTTGGTATCTAATATTTTTAGAACTTCATTTATTTTATATGGTTTTGATTTATGATTGTAATATATTTCTTGAACATCATTTTTTAGTTTATTTAAATAAAACAAATCGATATTTAGAGCTTTAAGTTCATTAACTTCAAATTTGTTTATTAAATCTATAGTTTGAGAACATATTATTTCATCATTGGATTTACATATGTTAATTATAGCTTCATACGATATTCTCAATGGAGAATAATGACTACCAAATAAATCTTCTAAATTTTTGAGTGAAAGACATAATTCAAAAGTTTTGACTAATGTGTGAATTGCTTTTGAGTTTGTAAAATTTTTCCAATCATCATTTCTAAATTCAAATTCGCCATTTAAATTTTTATCTATTTGATTTTTTATAATTGTATAATATCCATCAAAACCCAATTCATAATTTAAGTTAATTAGTTTTCGTACAATTTCTTTTTCTGTGAATATACTATTTGTTATTAATTCAGAATGTTTGTTTAATATGAAATCAATAATAATTACATTTTGATTTTGTTTAGTTATTAACTGAAAGATACAATTATATAGAAATCTATAGGTTTCATCATTAGTTGGTGAAGAATAACTTAAAAATTCTTTTAGAGTTGAAATATCATTACTATAAAAATTCTCGATTATTTCTCCTGCATAATAGTAATTACCATTATCTAAAAAAAGATAAATTTTAGACTTTAAATCTAAATTCAAGTAATCAATGCTAATATTATTTTCTATGCAATATTTTATATGATTACAAAAACTTGAAGGACTAAGCTTATTATTAATAAGATTATTTAAAATGCGATTATTTATATTTTCTATATTTACAATACCATCTAAATAATCTGTAGTTATCCCTTGTTCAATGGTGTTGAACCACAACATGTCTAAAAGTAATTCTTCTTCAAGATTAAATTTAAAATGCTTCTGAAATATATAGATTGCTTCAAATAAATAAAACTTATCATAATCATAGGTTTCATTAATTGATAAGTGATTATTATAATATTCTTTCGCCAAAGTAGTGTTTTCTTCACACCAATTTTTAATAAAATCTTTTTGAGTATCTGATATTTCGATTTTTTTTCCCTTTTCTTCTTTGGGTAGATTATTAACTATATCAAAAATTATATTGAGATTTGAATTTACTATTTCATTGTACACATCATTTTTGTTGAGTTTTTTTCCTTTTGGATAATTATCTCTTAATATTTCATATAAAAGATGTTTTGCATTTTCAGTTACTTTTTTTTGCAATTCAAAATCATCATAGTACCTATGGTAAAACTTATCAATATCGTCAAAGCTTAAATCATTTTTATTTAAATATTCATAAAGCATAGTAATTTGATTTGTAATTTCTTTTTTATCAAATAAAATATCAAAGTTTCTCTGATCTCTTTCACTCCAAAATGTATTTCTGTCGTCTCTTTCGTCTTGACTAAATTTGTCTTTAAAAATATATTTAGAGTTAGATTCTATATATTCTTCAAAAACTTTACTTAACAAATAATTTCTATGGCTTAATACATTTCTAAATTGCTGCAAAAAATCCTCATTTAAAATTCCATTAACATATTTTCTAAGGATTATATCAAATTCGTAATGAGTTGTAATTTCGGCTAAAAAATGTTTTCGATCAGAATTACCAATTATCGATTCAATTATTATATCAAAAAGTTGTTTCTCAATTCCACATGATTTTGCAACTTCTAAAAGCAACTTATCTTCATAGTAATTAGCTTTGTCATTTATTACTGCATCGGATATTAACTTTATTAATTTGTTATGAAACTCAGGTTTATTCTTAAAAAAATCGTTTATATGTGATAGAAATTCTTTTATTATGCTTTCTTTGAATTGGTAATTTTTTTGATTCTCAATAGAAAATTCGTATATCAATAATAATATATTACCATCGTTTATTTTTGTAAATAAATTAAAAATATTGTCTTTGGTTGAGGTTATTGAATTGTATTTTGATATAGTTTTCCATTTTTTATTTCCAATTGATTTTTCTAATATCTCTAAGAAATAATTAATATTTTCAATTACTGATTGAATAGGAACTGAATATATTATTGAACTAATTATTTCTTTATCGTCTCTTTCATAAAGCAATTCAATAATCTTATTAAAGAATATTATGTTACTATTAATGTTTAAACTTTTAGAGAGCATTATTGCATCCTGAATTAAGTAAACATAATTTACATCATCATCGTCACTTTCTTTAATTATATTAATAATATTTATTTTTAATTCCTCGAAAAACATTTCTGGAACATTCATGTAAGAAAGAAGCTTTATTGCTGACATTCTAGCTCTTCTATGAATTTTTGTATCTTTCATATTAGAGATTAAATATTCTATGTTTGAATTACATTCACTAAATGAAGCAATGCCTTTAGCATCGTTAATCCATAAATTGTCTTCAATGCAATTTTTTGTAAACAAACTAATCAGAACTTTAGATTTTATTTCATCTGTAATTCTATCTGAATCTGCATTAAAAAGTATTTCGTAATCATTTGATAAAAGCCAATTGATTAAAGGATTATATATCGTTTCATCAGAAATAAGGTTCAACATAAAGCTTACAACATTATACCATGTAGGATGAACTTTATTTATGTTATCGTCAATTCTAAGTAATTTTACAATTTCATCAAAACTTAATTCGGATACTATTTTCGCAACAAAGTATTCTTGAATATTTTTAAGTACAAAACTCCAATTTTCTGATAAATTCTCTTCCAAAAATGAATTTTTTGCCAAACTTATTTCATCAACATTTGCCACTCTTTTAATTTCTGAAGCTGTCAAAAAAGGTTTTTGCATTGATTCTAAAGCAAATGCAATTTTTTGAGTATAACTAATAATGCCATCTTTATCAAAGTCTATATCATTGCTAAATTTATTTAGTTTATCATGATTCAATCGAGAATTTACAAACTCTTGAATAAGTATTGCTTTGTTAGTTAAAATTTGATTATTCTTAATAAAATAATTCCCTATTAACTCTAAATAAAATGGATTTTCTAGTATATCTCTATTTTTATAAGTATCAAATGTTTTATTATCGTATAAATTCAAATCAAATTTATTTTTAAGAAACTGTAAACCTTTAGAAACACTAATTTCATTTAAAAAATAGGTATCGAAGTTACTAATCTCTTTGATGTATTTGTTGTAAATGTTAGTTCTACAACTCAGTATAAATTTGAATTGATTATTTTCAAAAATTTCTGCATTATCAGTTGTAAAAAGCCTTAACTTATTACTAAAATCAATGATGTTTTCAATTTCATCAATTCCATCAAAAATTATTATTTGATTAGGAATTACCTTAAAGTTAATTGGTAAAAAATCTTCAATTCTAGATGTTACTGTAAAGTTTTTAAGAATTTTAAAAGTAGGTATGATATTTATTCTATCCCTAACATTCCATAATTTTACTGCAAGTCTTTTTAATTCAGAAGTTTTTCCAAAACCTGGATTGCCTAATAGAATAATGCCAAAATTATTAGGTTTCATTACCGAAAGAACTGTTTTTTTATATGAAATTGGAAAGTAAAATTCATATTCTCTTTTTTGATTTTCTCTTACAGATCTTTTAATATGAAACTTGTCAACATCAATATTGCCAATATATTTTTCTTTATCTAGTTCATCAATAACTATTTTCTGTAAGTTTTTGTTTGAAAAAATATATTTATCAAATTGGTTTAGTATATCTTTTCTGTCATTGCTATCAATGACTGGAGCATCTTTTAAATATGCTTTTTTGTAGATTTCAGGGTAAAGAGAAAAATATTTGTGAATTTCTGTTTCGGGACTTAAAAAAGCAACTTTAAAATTATTGTTTGCAAGACTTTCTAAAAAAGGTTTGTTTCTAGTTTCTTCAAAAATATTTGTAAAATTACGTTTTGGAGATATGAAAAGTACTAAATCTACATTTTTATGTGTTGTAGCGATTTGAGGTAATTTAATTATTGCATCAGTATAATTTAATTCTGTTGTATAATCTTTACATTCACTATAAATTACTTTACTTAAATATTTATTATCAATTATTTCAATTGCATTATCATACCCATCTTGAGAACCTGAAACTTGGATTCTTTTGCGTACAACTGTGTATTTTAATTCCCTAAAAATCAATTCTAAAAATTCAATAGCTAATATTTCTAAATCTCCTCCTTTTTTCATACTTTTTCTTAAACTTCGAATAATTAATTTTACTATTTAAATGCTTTCTCCATTATTTCTTGTTCGCTTCTTGCGATTCCAATTTCAGAGGCTCTTTTTTTCCATTGGCTTACGCTTTTTAGCACCTCATTTATTATACTGCTCATTTGATCGTTATCTAGTCTAAAAAAATCACCTACACTTTTCGCTACTTCAAAATCTAAAGCATTATTATCCATATCGATGTTTAATGCTAAACCGTCTTTATCAATTGATGGGTTGAGGTCATAGGCAGGAGATAAAATCCAACCCTCTTTAGTTAAAATAAATCCATGGTTTCGCAAATGGTCGTCTGTGTTGGATATAGCAATATTAAATACTATTCTTCTCCATAGTTGGTGTAGGTTTTCTTCAATGTTTGCGCCATAATTGCTTATGAATTCTGCTAAATCTAAATAACTGGCTGGATTGTCGCGAATGGTGTCTTCGTTGTTTGCTGTCATTGTCATTGCAGATGCAAAGTGAATTCTTTCCCCGTTTTCACGGTCGAAGCGTTTGGTAAAAAATGTATTGTAATTGCCTGAAATTTTATCCATTTTGCATGGTGCCATGGTAATCCCTGCATCGCAAGCTAATAGGTAAACTAAATATTCCCAGGCGGCTTTGTCTGTGGTATCGTTTTTGGAAGGAAATTTTGCAATCCAAAGTTCTTTATTTTCATCTAAAATATTGGCTTTCGGTCTTGCACCACCTAATGATGAACCTGGTGCCATTAAAATTGCCAACCATTTTTTTATGTCATCATTATTTTCGTCATTTTCAAAAGTATTGGCCGCTTGTTGTAATTCACGAATTGACGACCATGGAGGAGTAGGAGCTTCGTTATTATTGTCTAGGAAAGGTCCTTCAAGCTCTGTTTTAAATCGTAATGCTCCCATTCGGCTTTCATCATAAACGCCTAATAAATAATCTATATCATATAGAGTTGGCGCTTTTTCATTTTTCGCATTGGCTTGTTGTGCGTTTCTTCTTTTCATTAAAGTACGTCCCCAAGTATCGGGCATGCTGTCTAAGAATACTCCAAAATTTTCTTTGTTGTTTGGGAATTGAGTTCCTTTGTATAATTGAATATCTGGATCTAACAGGAACTTTTGTTCGCTTTTTAACCAATCGTCACTATACTCAAAGCTAAATGCTTTTTTTGCTTTTGCAAAGTGTGCTGAGAGCGTGCCAATTATTTTAGGTTCTGGCATTCCTTTCCAATGAGCGTAAACGTATATATCGATTTTTGTGGACATTCTGGATGGTTATATTTTTAGACTTTTGGATTATTCTAGATGTAATTTTCGCTCCATAGCATTGCGCAAAAATCACTCGAACTGACGTATCATTTATATTTTATAGTTACTTTAGAAGTTCAAGGTCTTGTAATTTTCTTCCTAATTCATCATCTGCTGCTAGTTTTAGAAAATCATCTTGAAGACCTAAAACTCTTAATACATTAAAATAAGCACCAATTGCCACACTTGGATTTCCTTTTTCTATTTGATATAAAGTAGTTCTAACAATATCTGCTCTTTCAGCTACTTGTATAGCTGTTAATTTTCTTCTTTTTCTAGCTAACTTTATATTTTCTCCCATCTGTTCTAATAGTATTAGATGCTTAGGAAATATGGTTTGTTTTTTTCTACTCATTTTACTAATGTTCATTACTATGAACAAAATTAGTTTTTTTGTTCATAATAACAAACATTTCTAACTTTATTTTTATTTATACTATTACCATCTATTTTATCTACTATTTCTTTATCTATAGTTTTAGTTGCTTTTTTTGTCCCAAATTTGGTAAATAATTTGGTCACATATTTCATATTGCGAGGTGCGATAAGTATTTGATGATAAACAACAAAATATGACAATAAACTTATTTGGTTTATTATTCAAAAACTAGTTTATTATTTTGAAATACATCTATTTATTATAAAATATTTCATTTGCGATTTACTACTGATTGTGTAGTGTTTTGCGAACAGAATATTTGTTAAGTTTTGGCAATAAATGATTTTATTTACCAAAACTTAATTTTCTAAATAAATATCAATAAATGATTTTAGATTATATAAATCGATTTGGTTTTCATCTTCTCCTTGCAATTGTCCAATTTCGATAAACGCAATATCATTTGCAAAAGATTTTTCACCGATTAAGTGTTCGATATGGGTATAAACTGCTTCTCTAAGTCGTGGATTGTCTTTGTGTACGATGTAGTTTTTCAGTAGCACTCTAATTCCTAAATCGGTTGGTTTGTTTGGGTTTTCTAATGGAATGAAATACATTTCGCTTATTCGTAAAGTTATGCCGTAATATTCTAGTGGTTTGTCGGTGCCGTTTTCGTATTTGGTTATGTCGCTTTCTGGTTGGAGGAAGGCTGTAATTTTCCAATGCTTTACTGTTGGCGCATAATGGACTACTAATTCCACTTCTTTGAATAAGTATGGATTTCCGTTTGCTGTTATGATTAATTCGGCTTTGTTTTTTTTGTTTTTGATTATGATATCAAGATCCTCGTTGTACTGGTGCAGGATCTCTAGTAGGTTGTCGAAATGGGTTTTTAGTTCGTCTTGTGGTATTTCGTTTAGGAGTAGGAAAACGAAGTTGTTATGTTGGAAGTGGTTCCAGAAGTTGGTTATTGTTTTCATTTTGTTTTTTGTTTTTGGAAGCGGATTATTTTGATTAATTGGAATTTTGGTTTTTTTTAAACACATAGAAGCATAGGATTTAGTTGCTTATTAAGGCGCTTCGCTTTGGATAGGTTTTAATAGTTTTCGCTGAAGCGAATTTTGGGACGCGGATGAAACGGATGCTTTGCAACGCGGATTTTTACAGATTTTTTTATTTTTAGTATTTGCAATTTATCTTCGTTTGTCTATTACTTGCCCGTCATAGGCAATTAAATTGCATAATTCTCTTAGTCGAGAGCGAACACGATTGCCATAATGGGTTTCAATCTCGCTTGCAGAGAGGTTTGTGGTTATGTGGGTTTGGATTTTTTTTGATATGAAAATATCGTAACGGCTTAGAAGTATTTCTGCCATTACGTTGCATTCGTTTCCATAGTATTTTAGGTTGTTTTCTGTACCTAAATCGTCGAAACAGATTGTTTTTGGCGCTGCTTCGTACAGTTTTCCTTTGCTGTATTTGTGTATGATTTGGTAACCGTCTTGTATGAATTCGAAGCTTATGTCTCTGCATGGTTTTACGTAAAATTTGTGTTCGGTAGGAGTGAGGTATTTCATGATGTTCATTAGTGAGGTTTTGCCGCAGCCTATTGGTCCGGTTAATAATATGCCCTTATCGAGATTTATGCCATATTGGAAACATGTTGGTTCGTCTTTGAGGAAATAGGCGATTAGTTTGTAGATTATTGGGTAATCGGTTTCAAGGATTTTGAAATGATTTCCGTATAGTTCGATACCTTTTTTTTCTATCCAGTTGGCTATGTCAGGGTAGCTGTAATTTGATTTTAAATTTTCATTCATTAGGATGATTTTTTGTTCGCTGACGCGATTAATGGGACGCGGATGAAACTGATTTAGCGGATTTGTGCGGATTTTTTAAACACATAGAAACATAGATTTTAGCTGTTTGTCTAGGCGCTTATCTTTGGATAGATTTTCATAGTTTTCGCTTAAGCGAATTTTGGGACGCGGATGAAACTGATTTAGCGGATTTGTGCGGATTTTTTAAACACATAGAAACATAGATTTTAGCTGTTTGTCCAGGCGCTTCGCTTTTGATAGATTTTCATAGTTTTCGCTTAAGCGAATTTTGGAACGTGGATGAAACGGATTTAGCGGATTTGTAAGGATTTTTAAATATAAAAGCACTTCGACTGGGCTCAGTTTTACATATCATTTATTACAATGGTTCTGCATAGTTTTTTTTGGTTGTTGTGTTGAGTTGTTTTGGGCGGTATGTTGGAATTGTGTCGGTGTTGTGATTGAAATTTATACTGTTTAGAATCCAGTTTTGAGCTGCAGCTTGCCAATCTACCATTGGTGTTTTTCCTCCGACTAACCAACCTACACTGGAGAAATAATTGAAAAATTTTTGGGCTTCCAGTTCTGGGAATTTGTTTTCTTGGAAATAGGATTTGACATTTTCGATTGTTGGTTTTTCATTTTTCAATTGAGATACATCGACTGCGCTCGGTATGACAAAATCGTTGGTTATGTCTTTTTCTTTTTTTGCGGAACTTTTTTGCCGACTTGTTTCAGTGTGCTCCGCATTGTAGTTGGCGAATGCCAGAGAAGATGATTCTGTTCTTTTATCCAATTCTGGTTCCAGCATTTCTTTTTCTTCTTTTTTGGCGAAACTTTTTAGCCGACTGTTTTTAGTGTGCTCCGTATTGTAGTCGGCGAATGCCGGCGAATGTGATTCGGTTCTTTTTTCCAATGCTGCGTCCGGCATTTCTTCTTTTTCTTTTTTTGCGAAACTTTTTTGCCGACTTGTTTCAGTGTGCTCCGCATTGTAGTCGGCGAATGCCGGAGAAGTTGATTCGGTTCTTTTATCCAATTCTGGTTCCGGCATTTCTTTTTCTTCTTTTTTTACGGAACTTTTTTCTTCTTTAGAATTCTCAATTTTAAAATTGAAATCATTTTCTTCAATTTTTTTTGCTTGCTCGTCCAAGTTTACAATCTTTAAATCGTTTGAATTGTTTGGTATGTTTTTATTGTTTATATAAGGTACTAGTGCTTGTTCACTACTTGTTTCATTGCTAGTATAAGACTTGTCTACTACTAGTTCTGTAACTAGGCTAATGATGGGTTCATTTTTTGGTAATGTTGTTTTTTCGCTTTTTGGTATTGGCTTTAAATCATCTGCGAAATTGAATAGGTACACGTGACTTCCTTTGAATGGATTGAATGATGGTTCGTATTTTATGTAGCCTAATGCGTGTAAGTTTTTGAGGCACTTATGGTAGGTAGCTTTGGAACTTATTTTGCTTATTCTCATTATTTCATCACGAGAAATGCTTATTGGATTTTTGAATCGGTTGCAGTTCCAGAATTGGAATAAGGCTATGTATAAACTTATGTGTGTTGGATTGAGTGTTTTGTCTATCGCCACTCTTTCGAAGAAACCTGTAAGGTGTTTTATGTAGTTCATTTTCAATTAGGAATTAAGAATTGAGAATTAGGAATTATTGGTTCGTACCTTTAAATGACCTTATTTGAATAGTGTTGGTGTGGCTGCTACTTTATTTGCTTTTAGAAGTTTTTCGATGTCTGTGTTTTCGTAGTAGAAGGTGCCGCCTATTTTGGTGTAGGTTAGGGTTCCGTTGATTCTTAATGTTTGTAATGTTCCTGGAGAGATTTTTAAAAGCTCAATTACTTCTTTGGATTTTAGCCATTTTTTGTTGTAGGTTGTTTCTCCTGATTGTAGTAATTTTTTAATGTCATTTAAAAGGTCTGTTTTGAATTCTTGAAGGTCTTCTTTTGTTACGATTGCTACTGTCATAGTGTTTGTTTTGGATTAGGTTAAATTGTTATTATTTGACAAATTTCCTTATCCTTTGTTGGTTTTTATCCCAATGGCTTTCGTAGTACCGTGAAAATTTAACAGTATTAATTTTGAATGACTTGATTTTGCTTGAAAAATGGTGGTTGTAAAAGATGCGATTTATTTGTAGTTTAAATATGATGGTTAATGTTTATTATAATTTTAATTACGACTAAAAAAAAATAGTAAAATCTCGATTTTAATGAGGTTTTGCTGCTGGTCGCTTTCGTAGTTACGTATTCGTGTTTTAAGTTCTCGATGAATTTTCAATCCATAAAGCTGGCGCGTTATTGATCGAAAACACTCGAACTGACGGTATTAGTGAAATGACGGTAATAGTTAAGAGATGGTTTTGCTTGTCACGTTTACGTATTTAAAGTTCTCGATTAGCTGTGCTCTGTTCGGCAAAGGCCTCGGGTTATTTTCAATCCATAAAGCTGGCGCGTTATTGTTTGAAAACACTCGAAGTGACGGTATTAGTAAAGTAACGTTGATAAGTTCTAATGCCAAATTAAGTTATTACTAATTATTTTCGTTATTACGTATTCGTGTTTTAAGTTCTCGATAAATTTTCAATCTATAAAGCTGGCGCGTTATTGATTTAAAACACTCGAAGTGACGGTAGCGGTGAAATGACGGTAATAGTTAAAAGATGGTTTTGCTAGTCACGTTTACGTATTTAAAGTTCTCGATTAGCTGCGCTCAATTTGGCAAAAGCCTCGGGTCATTTTCAATCCATAAAGCTGGCGCGTTATTGTTTGAAAACACTCGAAGTGACGGTAGTAGTTGATTGACGTTGAAAAGGTTTGATTCCACATAAGGTTTGTACGCTGTTGGGTTACTTAGTCAAGTTTTCGTATTATAAGTTCTCGATTAGCTGCGCTCTGTTCGGCAAAAGCCTCGGGTCATTTTCAATCAATAAAGCTGGCGCGTTATTGTTTGAAAACACTCGAAGTGACGGTATTAGTAAAGTAACGTTGATAAGTTCTAATGCCAAATTAAGTTATTACTAATTATTTTCGTTATTACATATTCGTGTTTTAAGTTCTCGATTAGCTGCGCTCTGTTCGGCAAAAGCCTCGGGTCATTTTCAATCCATAAAGCTGGCGCGTTATTGATTGAAAACACTCGAAGTGACGGTAGCGGTGAAATGACGGTAAGGTTTACATGATTGTGTTGGAATTAAAGATCTTCTCTGGACATTTTTTGCTGTAGGTTTAGGGTTAATTCTTCTAGGAATTTGGTTTTACTACTTTTTCGTGCTTTGATTTCAGTGTAGGTTTTATAGATGTTGTCTAATTTGATATTGAAAAAATCTTCAAAGGAAGAGGTGATCATGTTTATATCTGCTGCACCGTGATTGATTGCGCCATTTGAGAATAGCGCATAAATCAATTCGGTTAAAGCTGTTTTAGGACCAGTCCAGACTAGTACTTTGTGTTTCTTTTCGTCAAAGATATCCGAATCATTTACTTTGAGTTTTTTAAGTTCTTGTCGGATGTAATGAATGAAACGGTACATTGCTTTTACTTTTGCCCACAGCATGTCTTGTGAAGTTGTAAATTCTGGGAACTGGTAGTAATCTGTCATTGGTGTGAATGGGAAATTATCTCGGTGGTTTCTGGTGAAGAATTGGTGGTCGAGGTAGTTGTAGCCTTGTTCCATGTAATGAACGAAATCGGCGTTTTTGTAAAAGAACTTGTTGATTTTGCGTAATTCTTTTTGAAAGAATTGCACTTTATACGAGTTACCCGCTTTAGGCATTCTTAATTCACAAGAACGGACTTCAGTAAAATATATTAGCAAACTCATTGGTATAGGTTTGACATTCTTGAAAAAATCAATCTCTTCGGGAATGGTATTGAAATCTTTTTTATCGACTATATCTTTTAATTCGGTTAGTGTCTTATTACATACTGTTATACCGCTTCCTGCTTTGCTGAGCGTTGTTTCGTTTGATTCGAGAATTTCGTTACAAATAGTATTAAATGTATCTATCGTCTTTTTTAACATCGTTTATAGTATTAGTTATCAATAGGTGTCGATTATTTTTTGATGGATTTGTATTCGTTTTGTAACGTACTCATGACTTCCATTGCATAATTGTCTCTGGTTTGTATGTAGGCCACTTTGGGAATTGCTGTGGCTCCTAATTTTCTTTTTTCAAACGATGCCGATACTCCAAAATCTATTTTTGGAATGTTTAGTGTGTTGGCTCTTTTTATGGTTTGAAATAATAACTGACGGTATAATTGGAATTCTTTGGCCCATTTGTAATCCATCCCAATCAATTCCGGGACATAAGCGTTTTTATCATTTTTGTAGCAAAACATGACTCCGGTAAATGGGTTTTCGGTATCGGTTTTCAATGCGACTAAAATGAATTCCCAATTAGGACTATTGTTCATGTTTTCAAAAATCTCGATTGTGTATCTGAATGTATTTATTGCGTAATTGTTCTCTTTTACATTGTTGTAAAGCTGGTATGCTCTTGCTATTTCTGTTTCACTTAATCTATCTTTAATTATGACTTCGTAACTGTTCTCATAAGGAAGAATTTCTTTATTGAAATGTTTGCGAGATCTGGGCGACAAACCATTTGCAAACTCTTCGTTTGTGTTCCAGTTTTTGTTTTGTACAACACACGATTCTGGCATGTTCATTTTGAAATATCCTTGGTCTTGTATTGTTTTGTTCCAAATGTTTTCTTCTTCGAAATCTCTTAAAACTAGCATTTCTGCTTTTAAATCATTGTATTTTTCTTCTATGTTGTTTAACAGTAATTTCCAAGCTTTTTCTAGGGCAGGATGTTCTTCATTGATAAAGTAATGGCTTCCTTCCGTGAATAAACAACCCATGCTCAACACTTTTGAAGTGAGATACAATGGATTTGTTTTTCTTATTTCTTCTAGTTGTACCGAAACTGATTCTGTTGCCAGCATGTCGTCTTTCCATAGTCCGTGCGTGAAAAAAGTCATTAGTATTACTTCGCCGTTATTGTCTTTAATGGTGTAATAGTAAAAATCGCATTGGTTGGTTACTTCTTTATGTTTGCTGAAGGTTTTTTCTAAATACATCATTCCTTCGTAATTGAAAATGTTTTGTTTTCCCATGAAATTATTCCATTCTGATTTATCGATGTCCTGGATGGTAGTTTTCTCCTCTATAAAAAGGTTTTGATTTTGAATTATTTTAGCGGTTTCTGCTTTTTTGAATTCTAATCCAAAAGCCTGTCTGATTTTACTTTCGCTGTTGTTGGTTTCTTCTAGCGCTTTTGGAAAATGGTATTCTATTGCTTCCGCCAAAGCTTTGATGTCTTCCCTGCGATTGTGGCTTGATAATGTAATTCTGATGCCGGTATTCTTTATAGGAACTGCTGGATAAATCCCTAGATTTAAAAAAAAGCCTTCGTTGAAAAGACGGTGTGAAAAGTTGTAGGCTGTGATTGGTGATCCCATTCCGAGAAAGAAAACAGGAGACTCATTTTTTGAAATGATAGGTAAATTTCCATTTGATAGCAATTTATTGAAATAGGCAATTTTATCCGCTAAGTCATTTTGTTTTACTTCAATTTCAGACGATAAGTGAATGTTTGCTGATGCAATTGCTGCTGCTACTGAGGCTGGCTCTAATTGTGCTGAAAAGGTTAATGGTCCACCAAAGTTTTTAATTTTGTCTCTTAATTTTTGATTTTTACAAAACACGGTTGCTCCGCTCGCACCGAAGGTTTTGCTTAATGTACTTACCACGACACAGTTTTCAGGTAGCTCTTTTATGGCGTCAAATATGAACCCTGTTCCGTTTTTTCCTTTCCAACTCATACCGTGTACATCATCGAAATAGAAGTGAAGTTGTTTGTATTTCTCCGCTAGAGCAAATAATTCTGGAATTGGGGCGTAATCGCCAAACATAGAATATACACCGTCTGCCATGTACCATATTTTGTTACATTTACTACTGAGCTGTTTGATTTTATCTTCTAACATGTTGAGATTACTGTGTCGAATCATCTCCACAGGAATTCCTCTCAGTTTTAAAAGTTGACAGGCATTTTGAACACTCCAATGCACTTGATGATCCATGATTACGGCATCTTCATCTCTGATTAGTGTTGGAATTACTGCTAAATGTCCTAGTGTGCTGTTCTTGGTTATGATAGGAGGAATGCCATACATTTGTTCGAGTTTAGTTTCTAGTTCATGGTAT
The DNA here is from genome assembly GCF_057626655.1 of Flavobacterium sp. SP2. Classification (NCBI taxonomy): domain Bacteria; kingdom Pseudomonadati; phylum Bacteroidota; class Flavobacteriia; order Flavobacteriales; family Flavobacteriaceae; genus Flavobacterium; species Flavobacterium solicola. The sequence continues at coordinate 278,448 of NZ_JBVHBT010000005.1, read as the reverse complement.
AGCGGATGTGAAATATAGGATTTTGATAGCGGAAATTGCGTACCGTAATCTCGTATCGCCTGGATTGCTGCTTCTTTGAGTCGGTCATCCTGTTCTAATCCTAGATAGCCAGTGGTTCCGAAATGAAACATTTCTTTTCCTTTGATTTGGATTGTTCTCCCTGTTAGTATTTTGTCTTCTGCATAGAGGTGTAAAACGCCTTCGTTCTTTGCTCCAGATAAAACTTCATCTACGGTATCGATGAAGTTGTTGTGTTTGATTTTTGCCATTTCTTGGTTTTTTTTAGAGGTTATTTTGTTTAGGGAATTTAAAAGTCATTATAAAATTTGAAAGTATTTTCATGTTATTACTGAATACTCCCAAAAAGACAAGTTAAATTCCCGAATTGACAACAGAAACCTCAATTGGCAACAAATAATCCCAAATTAACAACCATTGTATGTACAAATGTTTCTATTTTTGTTAAATAACTACCCCCTAAACTCTTAAAACATGATTGCAGCCCATGATTTTTATGAGAATGACTTTGCGCAGTTTTGGATTGCCGACGGTGTTCTCTTTTTTACCTATAAGTCCAATATCGCCATTGATCTTAAAGTAGCCCAACGTGTTGTAACGGATCGGATTCATTTTCAAGATGAACGGTCGTATCCTGTTTTATGTGATATTCGAGGCGTTGTTTCTGCTGATAAAGCTGGAAGAGATTATTTAGCACATTCGGGTTCTATATTAACAACCGCGGTAGGACTTATTGTGCATGAAAAAGTATTATTGACCATTGGTACTTTTTATTTACAAATAAGTAAGCCTTCTGTTCCCACGCAGATTTTTACAAATGAAAGTGATGCTTTGGTTTATTTGAGGAGTTTTGTTTAGAAGTTGGAAGCAAGAGGCAAGAGGCAAGAAGCAAGAGGAAAGAAAATAGAATAGAAAAATAGAGAATCGCGATTTGATAGCACAGTAATCATTATGGATAGACCTCATAATCAAGAACGAATTGTTTTCATGCACCAGATGTTGTTTGAGATGGCTCGTGGTAATTTTAATAATCGGATTCCTTTGAGTTCCTTCGATGATGAATTGGAAACACTTGTTGTTTTGATTAATATGGTTGCTGAGGAAATGAAAGAAGCTATTTTTCATGATGGGTATGTAAATGCACACAGCTCTCAAGAATTTGTTACACAAACTACTTTTATACTCAATGCAACTTTTGTTATTCAGAGTTTTACTCCAGAGGTTACTTCTTTTTTGGGTTATTCAGAAAACGAATTACTTGGTAAACCCTTTTGTTCTATTGTAACATCGAAATCTTTGGAGCAGCTGCGTACCGTTTTGGAAGGTGGTATTTCATTGCCTACAACCTTGCCGCTGGATTTTACTACGCAAGACAAATTATTGATTTCTGTTTCCTGCAGTATTGGTAGATTAATTAATCGTTCGGAAATTATTGTTAGTCTTTTGACCCCAGTTCGTAAAAATATTTATACTCCCATGGCCGATGCCGTTGGTGCTGAAAAGCACACTAAAACACGAAAGTCCGATGCTCTTTTGATTCAGAAACTTTACGATTATATTTTAGCGCATCTTGATGAACCACTTCCATCATTGAAAGAATTGTCTCGTGTATTTGGTACGAACGAGCATAAATTAAAAGACGGTTTCCGCCATTTTTTTAAGACTAGTATTTATCAGTTTTACAATGAAGAACGTTTGAAACGCGCTCATTATATGATTCAGCATACGGCGTTACCGCTAAAAAGTATTTCTGTTATGAATGGATTTAATAACTATCCCAATTTTTCAAAATCCTTTAAGAAATATTTTGGATGTTCGCCTTATGAAGTTAAGCGGCTTATGTTTCTAGATCAGAGTCTTGAATAAGAGATTTTATACTACTTTTTTTTAGAACTCCTTTTTACTTTTTATGTGAAAATTAAAATTTTAAAATAATATCAATTTTAAGTATTTTAAGTCACTTTTAAGCGTGTGTTTATTAATTAATTTTAGTTTGTTTGTAGTGTTAACAATTTAAAATAAAAATGATGAATTTATTTAGTAAGAAAATTGCAATGTTTAGTGTATGTGCTTTTGGAGCGACATTTTTAATGAGTTTTGACCAAAAAGCTGATGATTATGGACAGTCTGTGCAGGTTTATTCAAACGCTCAAGTAAATGGTAAAATTGAAGCACCAGCTATCACTGGTTTGGTTAGAGCTGCTGTTGGATTTACAAGAGTTGCAGTTCGAACTGCAACACATTTAACACCAGAGGTTGAACAAATGACTTATACTATTTTTGGAGTTGCTGATAGCGGAAACGGAAATGTTGAATTAAAAAATGAAAAGCTTTATAATTTAGATAAATAAAATTATATGTTTAGATATGTTTTTTCAACCCTGATTTCAGGGTTGTTTTTATTTTATGGAATTGCAACTTTAGTATTTTCTACTCCTGATAACTATATAAATATTAGTTTAATTGAATATAATGAAAAATTTAATACTTTCTTTTATCAAAGATGGGGTTTTTTTGCACCACCACCACAATCGAATGATAGACTTTATTATGTTTTTGAAAAAAAGACTAATAAAGCAGAGATTATTGTTTATGAGGTGATTGAACCATTATTAAAGCAAAAATGTAGTAAAGCACCATTTAATGGGAATGAAGATTTGGTAGATTACTTAATATCAAATTCTATTTACTTGATAACGGATGGTATAAGAGCGGTACGAGAATCATTTGAATATGATGCAAAATTAAAAAATAAAAAAGTTGATGAATTTGAGTTAACAAAAAAAGTAAACAAAGTTATTGAGACTACAAAACCATTTATGACACTTCTAAATTATTCAAAAAAAGTTGCATTAAATAATAAATTAGAATACGATGATTATAATGTTTATTTAAAAATAACGCAAAAGAAAATACCTAAATTTATAGATAGGTATAAAAAAAATCTTAATGAAGATGAACAATTAATTTTTGATAGCTCAAATTAAATTATGAAAAAGTTTATAGATAATTTTAGTATTGACAACAAATTTAGTTTTTACTCTGCATTTTTTAGAATATTTATTTGTTTTCATTTGCTTAAAAAAGTATTTCTGTCATGGGAATATAAAGATTTGTTATATATGTCAAAATCATTTTTTGTACATGAAGAATCAGGATTTTTTGATTTTTTTAATATCAATAGTTTGATTATTAGAGATAATTTTCAATTTTTTTATTTAGCGTATATAATTCTTATTTTATTTTATTTTTTTGGAATTGGTAAAAATGCAACAGCATTTGTTTTGTTTATTTTCTATGAAATTTTGCAGAATTTATGCCCGAGTATTTTAAATGGAGGTGATAATTTATTGAAGTTTATTATGATTTATATGATTTTTATTGATTCATATAATTATTTCGCAATTAAACCAAAGTTTTTTAAAAACGTCGAATATTTTAAGTTTAATGTTTTTTTATCAAATCTTGGCGGTTATTCAATTTGCATACATTTATGTTTGGCTTATTTTATTTCTGCAATACATAAAATTCATGCCGATTTTTGGTTTAACGGAATAGCGACTTACTATACAATGTCTTTAGAAAGGTTTAGAGGAACTAGTTATAATTTATCACTTGCAAAAAATGCAATTTTTGTTACATTATCAACGTATGCAACGATAGTAATTGAATTATTTTATCCTGCTTTAGTATGGTTCAAGAAGACAAAGAAGTTAATAATTATTTTAGCAATAATGTTACATATATCGATTTATGTTTTTATGATGATATATGATTTTCAATTGGTATTTATTTTTGTTCAAGGATTTTTTATTGCAAATACTGATTGGGAAAAGTTTTATGAAAAAATATTAGAAAAAATGAGTAGATATGGTAAATAAACTTACAATATACATTGATGGATGGTGTCCGATTTGTAAAAAGTTTAAAAGAATTGTAACTAAATTAGATTTTTTTAAACTCATAGTAGTTGAAGATATCAGGACTTCTGATATTTTAGATGAGAAAAAAATTAAATTGATGTTTTCAAAATCAAGTAATGATTTATCGTTTTATGGTTTTGATAGTATTTTTGAAATAAACAAACGGCTTGTGATTTTATGGGTTTTATTACCATTTACATTTGTCTTAAAAATAACAAAAATTGGAAGTTTTTTATATAATGAGCTTTCAGTAAAAAGAAAAATAATTCAATTAAGTTGTGATAATAAATGTAAACTAAATTAACGTATGAAAATAATTTATATAATATTATTCTTTGTGATTTATCACTATATTTTGAATTTCTTCTTCATGCAAATGAATGATTCAAAATTAATGTTTTATGTAAAAAAAGCTTTTACAATGTCAATCTTAAGTTTTGGAATTTTATTGCCAATTTTAATACTATTTTTAATATTAAAAGTTGATGACTATAAATATTCAGGATTTATTTTTGCAATTTCATTTATTTACACAAAATTTTTCTTTAACTATAAAATTTTAAAAAATGATTCAAAAAATTAAAAAAGAAATGCCTTTAATTGAAATGGGCTTTTTGATTGGTGTGGTTACTTTTTTGTTTACACTTTTAACAACTACATTATGGCAAAATGAAGGAATTAGTATGAGTGAAACAATAATGTTACCATTAATAGGAGGTTTTTACTTATTTCTATCAATAATAATTGTAAATATTATAGGTATTAATAATGTTAGAAAGAAAATTGTAAAGAATGGTGAACAACCAATAAAAAAACTTTTTCAAATATTAATTGTTCTTTTCATTTCAATTTTCGTCTACACTTTGTTCGATTCAATTTACTTTTTATTTGATAATTCTTTGTCAAAGGATTATGCAAGTTCTTTAGAATTACTATTACAGTCTTCGGGTGAAAAAACTGATGATATTAAGGATTTTGAGAAGTTACCCTTTAGTGTTCAAAATATATTTTCTAGCATTTTCTCCGCAATTATATCAGGACTAATTTCTTTACCATTTATTAAAAAAGATGGTGAAATTTTTAAAAGTAAAAGCAATAATTACTATAGGTAAATATCTTACATTAATTATAAAAGACTATATAAATATGATAATAGTATTTATGTTGTCTTTTTTCATTTGTTTAAATAAATTTAAAAGCATTATAGATGGTAAAAAGAATGTTTATACTTTCAGTAGTGATCATTTTAATAATAATTTCTATAATAATTTTTAATGATTATGTTTCTGGCCCGAATGAGAATACGGTTCTTGATTTTATTAAAAAAAATCCAAGCAGAAGTGCAATACTTTTGCAAAGAAACGATAGTATTTTAGCCATTCAAAATTCACAAAAAATTATGCCTTTGGCTAGTACAGTTAAGATAATAATTGCAATTGAATATTCTTATCAAGTTAAAAATAAAATAATAAATCCTGATGAAGAAGTTAATTTAAAGGATGTAAACAAATTTTATATTAAAGACACTGACGGAAATGCACACCAAAGTTGGATAAAATCGGTTTCAAATAAAATATCAAACAATAAAACTACGATAAGAGAAATTGCAAAAGGAATGATAAAATTTAGTTCTAATGCAAACACCGAGTGGTTAATTGAAAGGCTAGGGATCAAAAAGATTAATTCAAGAATTAATGCTTTAGGATTAAAAAATCATTCCCCAATTTATTATATTGTTTCTGCTTTATTTGTATCAACTGAAATTTATCCTAGATTAAAATATGAGGAACTTAACAGTAAAATGAAATTACTTTCTAATGAAAAGTATATTGCAATATCAAATTCAATCCATACAAAACTAAAAACAGATTCTTGTTATAAGAAGAAAATAGGTAATTTAAATTTTGATATTCAAAAAATTTGGTCTGGTAATTTGCCTCGTTCAACAGTTTATGAGTATGTAAGTGTTATGAAAAAGATAAATAGTAGAGTTTATTTTGATAGCACAACACAAATGCATTTAGACGAATTGATGGAATATGTTTTAGACAATCCAAAAAATATAAAAAATAAAGCACGTATTGGAATGAAAGGAGGTTCTACAGCATCTGTAATAACAAAGGCGCTTTACTCAACGGACAAAGAAGGCAATAAAACAGAACTTGCATATTTTTTTAATAATTTAACACTACTTGAAACTATAAAACTGCAAAAAAGTATAAAAAAATTCGACCTAAAAATATTGACAAATGCAGAATTTAGAAAATCTATTGGAGCAAATTTTAAAAACAATTAACCATTTTCAAAAGTATTTTTAGAAAATGCTATAGAAATGTTTAATTTATTAATTTTAAATGGAAAGTATTAAGAAAAACTATATTATTAATAGATTCTCTTTATGCGTAATATTGTCATAAGGTTTCTGCCAACTGCAGTATAGGGAGGTTAATTAATCGTTCCGAAATTATTGTTAGTCTTTTGACACCCGTTCTTAAAAATTATTATACTCCCATGACCGATTCCGTTACTCTTGAAAAGCATATTAAAACACGAAAGTCCGATGCTCTTTTGATTCAGAAACTTTACGATTATATTTTTGCGCATCTCGATGAACCACTTCCTTCATTGAAAGAATTGTCTCGTGTATTTGGTACGAACGAGCATAAATTAAAAGACGGTTTCCGCCATTTTTTTAAGACTAGTATTTATCAGTTTTACAATGAAGAACGTTTGAAACGCGCTCATTATATGATTCAGCATACGGCGTTACCGCTAAAAAGTATTTCTGTAATGAATGGATTTAATAACTATCCCAATTTTTCAAAATCCTTTAAGAAATATTTTGGATGTTCGCCTTATGAAGTTAAGCGGCTTATGTTTCTAGATCAGAGTCTTGAATAAGAGATTTTAAATCATTTTATATTTAGAAATTAAACTTTTCTTATAGTTAAAAATCAAAATATTAAAAAAAATTATCTATTTTAATCATATTGCGTCAAATTATAGCAAGTCATTTTTTTTATTGTTCTTTAACTTCGAGAATCATTAATATCTAAAATTTTTTATTATGAAAAAATTAGAATTAAATCAGATGGAAAATCTGGAAGGTGGATTAAGCGGATGTGCATGGATGGGTATTGCTGGTGGAGTTATAGGAATAGCTTTATTAGCATCACCAGCCGGTTGGATTTATGCTGGTGGCGTTGCAGCAGCAGGGTATACAACTGGCGGAGGTATTCTAACTGCATTTGGTGCTTCATTTGGAGTTGTTGGAATTGGATGCGGAATTAAGGATTAATTTAATATGCTGTATGGTTGCAATGGTAATCATACAGCATAAATTTAAAATTAGATGAAAAATTATAATTTTTTATTTTTGTACTTTACAGTTTTTGGGTTATCTTATCAAAGTATAATAAACGGAGGAGTTGGAAATAAGTTAATAGATTCTGTTTTAATATCATTTTTTTTTGTTTTTACTTATGTTAATATTTTTAGTTTAAAAATATATAATTTTAAAGAAAATAGAATAATTATTCCTGCAATAATAATTACGAGTAGTTTTTATTTTTATAAAGTCAGTTATTTTTTATTATTTTTTTATTTTTTTATTGTATCATATTTAGTTTTCTTTAAAAATATTATAGGAACATATAGTCCAGTTAAATCAGTTTTTAAGAATTTTTATAAGTTTTCAAATAAAATTGATATCATTTTTATTGTATGCTTTGTAATTTTTGCTTTTTATTTAAGAATTAATAATATATAATAGATTTTGCATGAGATTATTATTACTGATTCTTAGTTACATTATAATATCTTATATATCTACTTTTTTATTTAATGCAGATAAGCTTTTATCTGACTCATTATCAAATAATTTAACAAATATTGAAATAACTAATTATCTAGAATTGCAAAAAAAGTGGCAATCGTTATCCTATTTTGTAATACCTTTTTTTTAATTATTAAAATATTTTGTATCACTAATATAATTTATATCAGTACATATTTTTATAGCAGAACAAAAATTACCTATCATCAATTATGGGATATTGTAGTAAAAGCTGAATTTATTTTTTTATTTGTTGGTATTTTAAAGATATTTTGGTTTTATTTTATTCAAACTAAATTTACTTTATCCGATTTACAATCTTTTTATCCATTATCTGCGCTCAACTTGATTGGTTATAAAAATATAGACAATTGGTTTATCTATCCATTACAAGTTATAAATTTATTTGAAGTGGTTTACTGGTTATTGTTATCATCTTATATTGGGAAAATAGCAAGTCCAACCATTATAAACCTAAATCACAATAAATACCCAATGGATTTTGGTTTAAAAATAATTACAATTAGTTATGGTTCATCATTATTCCTATGGGTTTGTGTTGTTATGTTTTTTACTTTAAATTATTCGTAAAAATGACAAAAATCAGAAAGTATTTTTTAATTGCCTATGTTATTATGATTATTGGACATGTTGTTTTATACTTAATGAAAGAAGAAAGTTTGACTTCTTTTATTTTGGATATTGTAGCAATGATTTGTTTAATAATTAGTGTAATTGTTTCTAAAGGAAAGGAAGGATGAAAAAATATTTTAAAATAATAATCCCTATCCTTTTTATTAGCTTGTTTGGCTATTTCGTATTTCAAATTTATTCTAAAATTAAGCATAAAAAGAAGTTGCTGAGAATATAAAAGTAATTCCGAAATTTGATTATCAAAATAGTAATGGAAGTATTTTTACAAACGAAAATTTAAAAAAAGATATTCCAATACTTTTTATTTATTTCAATACAGAATGTGAATTTTGTAATGAAGAGGCGCAGATGATTAAAGAGAATATTGAAAAATTTAATGATTTTCAATTGGTTTTTATTTCGTTTGAAAAATCGGATTTAATAAAAGCATTTGCTACTAAATATAAACTTAATAACTATGTTAACGTTAATTTTTTATCTGACACAAAAATTAATTTCGGTATTACTTTTGATGTTAAATCATTGTTTTGTGCTTTAAGGTAAAAATCGGAAACTTATTGAAAAACTTAAAGGTCAAACAAAAGCAGAAACTTTGATAAAAAAGTTAGAAATCACAAATTAGGAATGATATTGCTTCGTTCCTCGTAATGACAAAATAGTGACAATAAAGCATACACGCTACAACGTGGCCAATTAGATTGTGGCGTTGCTTGTTTAATGAGTAGGTCAAGTAAAAAATAATCAAAACAAGCCCAAGGGTTTAATTAAGGAGTATCGCAGTATTTAATTGCAGTAATATTTAAAGAAAAAAGTGACTTTCACAATTAAAGTCCTCATAATATCTTATTTTGATATTTATCTTGCTATAATTATTATTTATTTCTATAAAATAATTAATTGAAATATCTTTTCAGGCCATACTTGTTTAGATTACTTAGTGATAATCATCATCAAGATGACTCTAAGATTTTTCCATTTTATCTTTTAAATAAATCCCTAAACTGATATACTAATTTTTCTAGTAATCTCAAATCTTCGGTAACAATATCAGCAGTTCCCGACATTTCTTGTTGAAAAACAATTTGTTTTTTATATGAGGTTGTTAATCCTTTTGGTAAAGTTACATCAAGAAGCAAATTTCCATCTTTGTCTGGCGTTAGCGAAATTGCTTTTACAATTCCATTAATAATTCCAAATTCTCTATCAGGATAATTTGCCAAACGTATATTTACTTTCTGACCTATTTTAATCTTTCCAGAATTTAAGGCAACTGCTTTTATCTTGCCAATATAATTACTTTTCCTATTAGGAATTACAGCAAATACATTATCCCCTGCATTAACAGTCTGATTTACTGCCCAAAGTTGTAAAAATGAAACTTTACCGTCTATTGATGAGCGGAAAATATAATTTAATTCCCAGTCTTTAATGGCTTTTTTTAATTGGTAAAACGCTTGTATTACGTTTCTTTCAAGATTAGTACTTTCTATGTTTTCGTTAATGGTTGTGGTTTTACTATTTTTATTCAAATCATTAATTGAAGATTTTAACTGCGAAATAGAACTCAATATACCTTTGTAATTCTTTTGTGATTGTAAAAATAACAACCGTTGCTTCTCCATTTCTTGCGAAGCTATAATTCCTTTTTTAAATAAAGATTCATAACGTTCTAAATCAATTTTTTGCAATTGTAATTCACTTTCATTGATCTCCTTTTGTGAAATCAATAAATTCAATCGTTCTTTCAATTGGACAGCTTCGTTACTTAAAGCCGCTCCTTCAACTTTAAAAGGTTGTAATTTTGAATTAAGTTCGTTGGCACTATATTCCTTTTGAAAAACTGCATAGGCACTTTCTACTTCTCCAAGTTGTGCGATTTTTATTTTATAAAAAGGAAAAGCGTGTTTATCAATATTTATAGTATCAATAATGCTTTTCAACATAAAAACATCATTATAATTTGCTGCGTTTTCAATAACTGCAATGGGTGAATTTTTTATTATTTGCTTTTCATTTGTTGTGAATAAAACTTCTATTTTGCCTGACGATCTTGCAACTAACTTTTGTGGTGGAACTTCAGTAGTTATTATAATTTGAGCATTGATAATGTCTGGATACTTTATCATCCACGAAACGCCAAGTATTAGTAAAACGAGTAACAAAATCACAATATTACCCCAACGAAGTATCCAGTGTGGAACTCGTGTAAGGATTTCTTGTACTTCCTCGCTTCTAAGTTCAAAGGATGTGTTCTTATCTTCCATAATTAACTTCCTAATTGTAACTGATTTTTAACAAGTTCAAAGTAACTTCCTTTTAAAGCTACAAGTTGCTTGTGATTACCAATTTCTACTATTTTGCCTTTTTCCAATACAACTATTTGGTCAGCATTCATAACTGTACTTAAACGATGTGCTATTACTACAACGGTTTTATTTTTAAAGAAAACATCTAGTTTCTGCATGATTTCCTTTTCATTATTAGCATCAAGTGCCGAAGTTGCTTCGTCAAAAAACAACATTTCTGGATCTTTATAAACAGCTCTTGCAATAAGCATTCGTTGTTTTTGTCCTGTACTAATGCCAACACCTTCCATTCCAATCTTGGTATTATAACCAAGCGGATAATCTTCAATAAATGTTTTAATATTAGCAACATCACTTGCGTATACAAGCTTTTGTTTGTTTATAACATCAACTCCTATTGCAATATTATTGGCAATAGTGTCATTAAAAATGTAACCTTCTTGCATTACAGTACCAACATGATAACGCCATGTTTTCTGGGCAATTTTAGATAATTCCGTTTTGCCAACACTTATTACACCGCTGTTTGGATCATAGAATTTTAGTAACAATTTCATTAAAGTTGTCTTTCCACTTCCGCTTGTTCCCACAACAGCAGTTATTTTATTGGCTGGAATAGTTAAATTCAAGTTTTCTAAAACATTTACGTCGGAACCAATATATCTAAAATTCAAATCTTTAATTACAATATCGGCATCTTGCGGAATATCGTGAATTTTTTCTTCGTCGTGTTGTGTTTCATCTTCTTTGTCGTGAATTTCTGCCAATCGTGCTAACGATATTTTGGCGTCTTGAGCCTCTCTAATAAAGCCAATTAATTGCATAATTGGACCATTTAAACTTCCCACAATACTACTAATTGCCATCATCATTCCTAGGGTAATTTGTCCATCGATTACTAATTTAGCCGATAGAAAAATGATGATAATATTCTTTAATTCGTTTATGAAATTAGAACCGATACTTTGTGTTTGTTCTAGGACTAAACCTTTCATAGAAACTTTAAACAATCGAGCTTGAATGTATTCCCAACCCCAACGTTTTTGTTTTTCGGCATTATGCAGTTTTATTTCTTGCATTCCATTTATGAGTTCTATAACTTTACTTTGTTCTTGACTTACTTCTGCAAAACGTTTGTAGTCTAGTTTTTCACGTCGTTTTAAAAATAAAGTTACCCATAAAAAATATAAAAAACTTCCAACAAAGAAAACGGCGAATATTTTTAAATTATAATATGCCAAAACGCCACCCATAATAAACATATTAATTACCGAGAACAATGTGCTCAAAGAGGAGGTAGTTAGAATACGTTCTATCCGATGATGGTCATTTATACGTTGCATGATATCGCCTGTCATTCTCACATCAAAAAAGGAGATTGGCAAATTCATTAGTTTAATAAAAAAGTCGGAAATCAATGAAATATTAATACGTGTAGAAAGATGCAACAATATCCAACTTCGTATTAATTCTAAGGTGGTTCGTCCAAAAAACAAAAACAATTGCGCAAACAAAACCAAATAAACAAAATGAATATTTTGATTCTGAATACCAACATCAACAACACTTTGCGTTAAAAACGGAAAAATAAGCTGCAATAAACTTCCAGCAAGTAAACCAATTGATAACTGAATTACAAAAGATTTATAAGGATATATATACTGTAAAAGCAACCCAAAACCAAAAGATTTTTGTTCTTCTTTATCAAATTCCGATTGATAAAACTTGGGTGTTGGTTCTAACAATAGCGCAATTCCTTCTTGTGTAGTTGCATCAGCATTATTACCAATCCAAAATTTAATAAATTCCTCTTGTTTGTATATTATTAAACCAATTCCTGGGTCGGAGATATAATAAACATTTTTTTTTATTTTGTATAAAACAATATAATGATTGTAGTTCCAATGCAAAACACAAGGCAATGGCGCTTCTTGTAGTTTTTCTAAACTTAGCTTCACACCAAGTGTTCTAAAACCTATTTTCTCGGCAGCATCGCTCAAGGTTAATAAATTACTTCCTTCTCTTGTAGTTTCGCTAAGTTTTCTTAAATTTTGGATATTTATAACCTTACCGAAATGCTTGGCGATTATTTTTAGGCAAGTTGGTCCACAGTCTTTGCTGTCAGATTGTTTATAGAATGGAAATGACTTTGTCATTCACGAACTCCTTTCCTTAAAATATGTATGTGAGTTAATTTTTTAAGCATCTTTTTTTACTAAATCTTGCATACCATAATACTCAATAGCTTTTTGTTTTAAAGGATTGGTGCTCCATTCTTCCCAAACATTAGTATATGGATTATAACCACATTTTAAAGGTTTAGAATAAATATTTTCAGGATCTTCAATGTAAGCACGACAATCAGTACAAATATGTCTAAACTCGCAGTCTTTGCAAACTTCTATTTGATCCTTAGTAATGTTCCAATACTTTTTAAAATCAGGATGATTCAGAGCTTCTTCTAAGGTAGTATCTTTAATGTTACCAAAACTTTGAGCCATAGATGGGCAATTTTTTATGTTGCCGTCTTTATCGATGGAAATTTTGCGGTTTAAACAAGTGTTGTGGTGTTGAGATTCTGTGAAAAGTTTAATGTTAGAGTGAAAATACTCATAGTTGACTATACCACAACTTTTTTCATTAAGAATATTTTTTTCTACTTGAACTAAATAACCCATTTTTCCATTTTCTGGTTCGAAACTCTTATTCCATGGTGAATTATAAATAATTATTGTATGTATTCTACTGTTTTCTATTAATAACTGTTTTACTTCTAATAATTGAAAATTTTCATGAAAAGGCAAAATGAAATCTATTGAAACAATTCTAGACTTCACGTCATTAATATATTGCACAATGCTTCTTATAAAATTTAAATCCATCTTTTTAAAAAAACGCATTTGTATGTAAGAACATTTTAAATCTTCAAATTGAGATATTATATCAACATAATCATTGTGTTCTTGGTCAAAGTCTATAATTGCATTAGTAATTTTTGAAGGACTATCCCATCTTAAATCAGTTTTAGGAAATGCTTCAGGATTTGAATTAAAAAAAATAAGCCTATTTTCAATTAAAAAATTAAAATACTCATCAATTATATCATCATAAAGGTGTTCAAAGTCTTTTTTTATTATTTTAATAGTTTTACCATTATATTCTTCTAATAAATCATACAATCCATTTGGGATAAAATAATATTTATTATTCATCATATCACAGATAATACTTCTATTATTACCTTTTATTGGAATACAATCAGAAAAAAGGTTAAAATTTTTTGATTTCAAATTATATTATTTTAGAAATTGGTTTTGTAAATGCTTTAGTAATATTTTTAGAATTTTGAAATGCTTTTATTGCCACAAGTCTACTAACCGGTTTTTTATCAATCTTATTTAAATTAATATTTTGAATTTCGATTTTGAGTCCGTTGAATATATTTATTGGTTTCCTATTCATATTTAATTAGTTTTTCGCTCATAACATTTTCAATGTAAAAGTTACAAGAATTATTAATAAAACTTATTTGTCCTGAAGGATTTATCTCTAAAAAATAGTATTCCCCGTTACTATACATTAGATCGGCAGAACCAAAATTAATATTAAATTTCTCAAAGACTTTTAATATTTTGTCTTCAATCTCATTAGGCAATTTGTAAGGTACTATTCTAATATCTCTCATATTCCATAACTTGGTCCTGTAATCAATATTATTATCAAAGTTATAAATACATGCAGCATTTATAATTGAATCAATATATATTACCCTAATTTCAAAATCAGCAATTATACATTCTTGAAAAATTGAAACTGCAAATTCATTCGGCACCTCACTCAGAATTTCAGGTGTAATGGGAAAAGTTAAGTTGAAATTATAGGAATATTTATCGTCTTCATAATAATAACTATCTAATATCCTTTTTGATACAATACCATTTTTATTGCTATACTTATCATAGAAATTTTGAAGCTGTATTTTATCCGAAGTAATTAATGTATGAGGTATTTTAAGTTTTTGATTTTTTGCCTCCAACATCACATCTAATCTATTAAATTCAAAATCAGCTATACGTGTTCCTAATTTGTACGTTTGTTTTTGCAACAAATACGCATCGTTTAATATCTCATAACATTTATCTTCATATTCATCTCCAAAAGAATTAATAACTCCACCGTTAAACCAAATACTTTTGACTTTTTCTAAATCTACATTTTTTATATACTCACTATCAATTAAGTAAGAACTGTTTTCGTTACAAAATTCCATTTTCAATATTTCAATTTTATCAGATTCACTAAATCTAATAAATTCATCTTCAAAACAATCTATTACTTGATTTACAAAATCATCAACATCTTTACTATAAATTAATATCATATTAAATAATTAATTTTCATAAAATTCCCACTCATTGGTCAATTTCATGACAAAATTGAAGTTGTCTCTATAATATTTATCATATTCTTCTGGGCTTTCCTTGTTGTATTCAGTTACAACATAATTATCAGTATGTATAAAAAAGCCATTAGGGTTGTTGAAAATAAATATCATTTTTCTAATCATCAAGTCATTTGAACCGCACGATTTTGAATTATATAAATTTCCCTTGTAGATATGAAAACAAGAGTTATAATTAAAAACATTATTTGGACTCCTTTTACTATCATATTCATATTTTTTTACACTTTTAGTCAATAGCTCATTCAAAATTTCTAGTCTTTTTGGCTTTTGTTGTATAGCATGTCTTATTAATACATGATAATCTGGAAATGGAATTATAACTGTGTCGTTTTTTGTATAAACTCCTATTTTTTCTTCTGAAGGGTAACCTTTTTCGTTTAATAAATCTATTAATTTATTTGTAACTCTATCGGTTGTCTCAAATAATATTTTAGGTTCTTTCCTATTTGCTAATCCGTAATCAGCTTGGTCTTCTTGTAATAGATTTTCAATTTCTTCTTTAAATTTTATGTCTCTTCTAGTTTGAAATTCATTGTATATGGAATCATATTTAACACTAAAGCTATTCCATTGTTTTTGTTTTTTTAACAAATTGAATATTTTTGAATCAAAATATTTAAATGGAATTCCTTTTTTTGCTAACTTTTCTGCCCAATAAAAGGTGTTTTCGTAATCTCGAGAAAACAGAGCACAACGTAGGGCGTTATGAATGTCTCTTGCAAAAACAGTATTATACTTTTTATTCAATAACTTATACTGTTCTTTTGCTTTTACAAATTGTCTTTTTATGATATAATTTTCGGCTTCCTCAGTATAAGTGTAATAATTTATTTCTTTAGTTTTTTCTTTTACAGTTTCTGACAATAACTCATTATTCTGTATAAGTGTTATGTAAGATAGCTCCTTTCTATGGTTAATTTTTTTTTGTTTATTTTTTTTAGGATAATAAACCATTGCACTCAAATCAAAAACTTCTGAATAACAATTATAACCTCCAAAGGCCAGCAAAGTGTTGTTTGTAACTTTTCCCTTAATTTTAAAATAACGCCTTCCCTTAGGTAAAGTTCTAAAAAGAGAATAATTTTTAAAATAAAAAGCAGGAAATGTATCTAAAATTGTATTTTCATTAACTTCTATTCTATTCAGTTTTACTTCAATTAGTTCCTCGTTTACAAGTTTTCTGTAATACAAGTTTTTAATGGTATCTTTTTTTTCTCCTAGAAAAACATCTATTTTATTATCAATACCTTTTTCTATAAGCCCTTTTTTTGCTAAATCACCCCAACCTCCTGTTACATATCCTTCAATTTCTATGATGCTGTCTTTAGGGTTAAACATTGTTTTTTCAAATTCAACTTTCAAAAAAAACATATGATGGCCCTCTGTAAAATGAAAATTTTCAAAATTTTTAGCCCTAAATTGCACTCCATAATTAATTAATCCCTTGTAAGTTCTATCGTCAACAAAATATGGTTGTAGTAAAGTATCTTTTTTGACAGGAATCCATTTGTTCTTATAAAACCACAAATTATAGATTTGTTCATAAATTTTGTTTTTTTCAAAATCTTGTTGACTATATTTATTTTTGAATTTTCCACTCTGCCCATTTACATGATGAACTATTAAAATATTTAAGGTAAAAAGTAATAATGCAAAAATAGTTTTTTTCATCATATTAACTGTTCTAAAGTATGTCTAATTAATAAGGATATTTTAAAGAAAAATTCAAACTTAAATTGATGATATTTTAAAATTAAAATTTTAGTAAACCTAAATTTAATTTAATTTAGATTTACTAAAAAGTAAAGATTAATTTAAATTTTATAATCACTATTATGGGTTTTGATTACTGTAACATTCCTCAGCAGAAATTATCGAAACATTAGTTCTGTCATGATAAGTTGTATATGTAGACCCATCAGCTCTTGTTCTTATAGCATCATATCCAAAGTCATACTCGTAAACAGTATTCGGATGTGAAGCAGAAGTTCCCATTCCGCAACCATGTCCAGCTGGCGTTGCAGTACCTGCTACACCACCATTAATAAATGACATTTGCTCTCTTTTTAAAGACTCATCTTTAAACTTTTCTAGTTTTAAACTTTCTAATTTCATCTTTTTAATTTTTTAGATGTTAATAAATTTTCTTATTGTACTCAAGCCTTTAAAGTCAGTTGAGTCTCTGACTATCGTTGCAACAATATTTTTATAATTGGTATAAATAACTAATCTAGAATACACTATTTAAACACGTTACAACTTTATTTACGAATTTTTTCATAAACATCACTACTAACCTTGATGTTGCACAATTTTAATTATTGAGAATTATCCTCGATCGTATTGAAGTCAAATATAGATAGATAAAATTCCATATTCATGCTTAAAACTAACGTGATGTGTTGCAAATAGACTTTTTTTAAAAAAATAAATAAATTGTATATCTTCAAACTAAATTGGACATTTCCTAAGAGAGTATTTCGTTAATAATTCAAAGTTGATGATTATAAATATTCAGGATTTATTTTTGCCATTTCATTTATTTACACAAAATTTTTCTTTAATTATAAAATTCTAAATAATGATTCAAAAAATTAAAAGGCTAGTTGACTATAATTGAATTAAGTATGTTTACGAATTAAATCCTTTTTGGCTATCTTTTTCTCCCGATAAGACAAGTGTTATTATTTTGAATTTCAGAATTTTACTTCGTGAAATTTAAACTTTAACGATATGCGAATTCCTGCTCGACTACAACCTATTTTATTAGAGATTATCTGTTTGCTTTATATTCTATTATTCGTTTACGCGGCTGTGAGTAAGCTGTTGGATTTTGAAAATTTTCAGGTTCAGCTGGGACAATCGCCGTTGTTGAGTCCGTACGCTCACATTGTCGTTTATAGCATTCCGCTTTTGGAACTACTTATTGCACTATTTTTAATTGTACCGAAGTATCGCTTTATTGTACTTTTTTGTGCTTTTGGAATGATGGTGCTGTTTTCGGTTTACATTGTTATTATTTTAAATTACAGTTCTTTTATTCCGTGTTCTTGTGGCGGTATCTTATCGGAGATGAGTTGGACCGAACATTTAGTTTTTAATATAAGTTTTGTGGTGTTGGCTTTAGTCGGAATTGTGATTCAGAATAAAGGAGTTCTAACCCAGCTTAAACTTTTTCTTACTATTATCGTGATTGGTTTTTTTAGTTCGTTGCTGGTCGTTGTTCTATTTTTACTTTCGGAAGAAGAAATTCATAGAAATAATAGTTTTCTGAGACGTTATCCGCATCATCCTATCGCTTCGTTAAAAGGAATTCCGATACAATACAACTCTTATTATATTGCTGGATTTTCAAAAGACAATCTCTACTTAGGCAATAGTACTGCGCCGTTGCATTTGCTTACTGTTGATACTTCTTTTAGCAAACAATTGCCTGTTCGCATTGAACTTGTTGGTTCTAAAAATTATAGTTTTTCTTCTGTCAAAGTCAGTGTTCGTGATTCTGTTTTTTATCTTTCCGATGGCAGCGTGCCGATTGTTTATAAAGGAACTACCGACTTGTGGAACGCTAGTACATTGCTTAAAGGATCAACTAGGTTTTCTTTGCTTGAGCCGATTGCCAATAATGACTTTGTAATTAGAGGAAATAGTGCTAAAAATGGCGAGCACGTTTTAGGAATTCTAAAAAAATCTAACACCTTACAAGCTAGATTATATCCTAATGTATTGCAAAAGAAAATCGATGGAATATTTGATACTGATGGTATGCTGCTCTACAATGAAGCTTTAAAGACAGTTGTTTATGTTTATTATTATCGAAATTCTTTTGTTGTTGCTGATATTGATTTTTCTAAAGTTTATATTGGAAAAACTATTGATACTGTTCGTCAGGTTCCGATGGAATTTGCTTATTTGAAGGCTACTTCAGAAAAAAAGTTTGCTAAACAACCTCCTATGATTCAGAACTATGCCACCACTTCTGGTAAGTATCTTTTTGTCAAATCTGATCGTTTGGGTCAATATGAATCGGAGGTGATGCTTGCTCAGGCTGGTATTATTGATGTATATGATTTGGAACAGCGTACTTATGAATTCAGCTTTTATCTTTACCATTACAAGAATGAGGAAGTTAAGACTTTCAAGATCTACGGAAATCAGTTGTTTGGTTTGACTAAGAATTATTTGATTTCGTGTACTTTAAAGTCGCGTTATTTTAAGAGAAAATGAAAATCCTATTTTAACAAAATACTGCAGTGTCAGGGATACGATCGAAAACCTGTAAACAGAGTAGATCATCACTATTAATTCTATTATTATGAAAAAATTTCGTTTTCCAATAGCGGTTGTATTACTTGCTATTACCGGTGCTTTTGCATCGCAGGTTACCCCAGCGAAACCTTTTGCATTGCAAACAGGATGGATTGATTCTCCATCGCCATGTCAAATTGAAGTTTCGTGTAGAACCGAAGTCGGTCCCGTTTGTACTATGTTTCATCAAGGACAAACCAAGCAGGCTTATGGCAAAGTAAATCCTAACGATGCTACTTGTGCTAAGGTGCTTTACAAAGCGTTGTAATTTTTAAAATTGAAAGGTGTCCGTTATGGACACCTTTCTCATTGTTTTCCCATCCAGTCTTGTTTGGGTTGCTTTTTTAAATAAAAATCTAACCATTCTTTACACTTTAGCGTTAGATCGAATTGGTTGCTTTTCTGGGTTATGATATGATCTTCGTTTGGATATACTAACATGGTACTTTTTTTACCTAGTCTCCATAGTGCACTTTGTAATTTCATGCTGTGTTTCCAGTCGAGTTGTTTGTCGTCGGTTCCTGTCCAAATCAAAATTGGCGCGGTGATGTTCTTGGCGCTTTTTAACGGTGCGTTAATATCGAATATTTCATTATCGAAGGTGGCTAGCATTCTGAATTGGTCGAATTCAAACCGCCACATGTTTGACATTCCGTGTCCGTCGGTGGTTAAATAGGCACTTACTAAATCGATCATTGGTGCACCGATTATTGCGGTTTTGAATATGTTGGAATGTCCCATGATGTATGCTGTTTCAAATCCACCAAAGGAATGGCCGATTAGTGCGATTGCATTTTTATCGATAGTTGCAGTTTTTACTGCTTCCTCTACGGCTGCTTTTACACAATCAGTTGCATCGTCGCCGGTAGTATTTATTCCGTACGCGATGTCTGGATATAATACAAAATACCCTTCGGAAGTATAATTTGTATTGTTAAATCCGTGATCGGAATAGGTACAAGGATTGTTATACTCCAACACTTCTTGTGCTTTCTTTTCGTAAATGCATACTATCATAGGGTATTTTTTGTTTGCGTTATAATTTGCAGGATAGAATAATGCTCCTTTTAGCGCTTTGCCGTCCTTATTTTTATAATTAATGAGTTTTGAATTGCCCCAATAAAATTCCTTTTGTTGTGGGTTGGATTGTTTTATTTCGGTTTCTATTCCTTTAGTATTTGCGCTGAATAGTCTTGGTGGTAAGGTGAAGTTACTTTCTAGAAATAGGAAATCGCTTTCGCTTTTTGCTATTACTTGCACTTTACTTTCTTTTTTGAAGAGTTGTTTTATAATTCCGTTATGGTACGTAGCAACTCCTTCGCCTCCTGTTTTACTGTCTTTTGTGATAAGTAAAACCATTTTATTGAAATCTATTACACGAGTTTGAAATCCGAAGAAGGTGTATCTTGGTGATTGTTTTAATCTGTTTTCGTGCACTCTGTATATTGTACCTGTTGGTTTTCCGTTGGTAATTCTTTTTCTGGAAGTGCCATCAGGTTTTAGTAGCCAAATATCAAATTGATCGTAAATGATCATGTTTTCATCATTTTTTGTCCATCCTGGACTTCCGTATGGTGGAATTAAATTTGGTCGATCATAATCGAGACAATGCACTGCTAAAGGCATTCCAATTGTTATGCATTTGTGTTGTTGCAATTCGATGTTGTAGGTCCACCAATTGTTGTCTTTAAAGTAGGCAACGTATTTACCTGCAGGTGATACTACAACTTGATTTTCAATTCTTGTTTGTTTTGATGACAACAACGTTTTAACTCCAGTTTTTAGGTTTTTAATGCAGATGGCAATGTACTCACCACCGTATTTGTAAAATGGCGTTAGTTCGATAAAACTGTATAGCAACACATTGTCATCGTTGGCTGTTAGCACTGCGTTTTTATGTTTTTCGTCTTCAACTGGAATAAATTTTTGTTCGTCTGTATTCCATGAAATCCAAGTTGTTGCGTTGTTGGCTTCTTCGTTTTTATCTGTGGGTGGAATTGACTGGTCTTCTGAAAGCCAAATTTGTACCGCGTCTTTATTTTTTGATGTTGCATTTTCATTCGGAATTTGCTTGTAATCCAAAAACACTTGATTGCTTTTTGCTGAAACGTATAGTCTTGAAATAGGGATGTAGCTGTTCTTTGGAAAGGTCGAATTGGTTGTAGGGTTTATTTCTTTTAAAATTAAATTTTCTTTTAAAGTATTGCACCAATACACTATATGATTTTTGTATAATATATCTGGTTCGTTTATTTCTTTGAAGAAGGCTAGTTTTGTGCTTGAATCGTCCCATTGCAAACCTTTGAATATTGAATTGCTATCCGTTGCAATGGCTTTTTCTGATATAATAGAATTGAGGGTATATACACTTACTTTATTTATTCCCTCTTGCTTTGTATAGATTGCTATTTTGGTATTGTCTGGACTGAATTTGTATTCTAATACATTGGTTATATTTTTTGCTTTGAAGGTTTTTAAATCTAGTATTTTTAAACTTTTGGTTTCGTTGGTTTGCACCAAAGCAATAACGTAACTCCCATCAAATGAAAAAGTATATTCTTTAACCTCTGTACACACAAGTTGTTGTTTGCCTGTAGCTAGGTTTAGTATCTTTAAACTATCGTTTTTTATACATCCGAACCATTTGCTTTTTGGAGCGAATGAGGCGTTGTATGCTCTTGCAAATGACTGGGTTTTGTTATTTATTTTGTTCACTAAAAATAGTGTATCTGTTTCTTGATGTAGCATATTATAATATACCCATTTGCCATCGGCACTTAAATCAGAAGCTCCAAAATCGCTCCATGATTTATAGTCTTGTGGTGTCAGGTATTTCTTTTGTTGTGCTGGTAGGGTGGTTTGATTTAACAACAGTAACCCATAAAAAACCACTACAATTAACTTTACTGATTTCATATTCGTTCCTTTTAAAGTTAAGTCCAACCAACTGTTTAGTACTTGGTTGGACTGTTGGTTTTAATATCCTGGGTTTTGCGGTGCTAAATTTCCGTTTAGGAGTAGTTCTGATTCTGGTAATGGCCATAGTAGGTCTTTTGTATCCCATCCCGGTTTCTTGCTGCTTAAAATACTATTGGCTGTTCCTGTTCTTTTAAGGTCGAACCATCGCTGTCCTAATTCGGTGAACAACTCTTTTCTTCGTTCCTCGATTACGGCTGCTAGGACTTCCGTTTGTATAGTTGCTGCGGTATTTGGCAATCCGGCTCTGTTTCTAATTTTGTTTAAATCAGTTTTGGCATTTTCTAAATCGTTTAAATGCGCTTTAGCTTCTGCGCGAATTAGGTATAGTTCTTCCAATCTAAAGAGAATTGAGTATTCAACCGATGCGCTTGTGCTTGCGTTTTCTTTGTATTTGTTTGGGAAGTAGTAATTTTGAGCTCCGTCGGTTACTGTTCCAATCCAATTGATTCTTCTTAAATCGCCTGCTTCAAATTCTTCTACCAAGTCGTTGCGTAAGGCAAATGTTGGTGGAGGTGCGCTTGAAAATATGAATGTTTGGGCTTCCAATGTGTTGCTGCCGCTGAATTGTGGTGCTAGTTGCCAAAGGGTACCTGTGCTGTTGTTTAGAAAAACATTATTCAAATCGTCTACAAAAGTGTACATTGTTGTTGCATTAATTACTGCATCCGCATAGTTGATTGCTTCTGACCAATTCTCCGTGTATAGCATTGTTCTTGCTAATAGTGCCTGTGCTGTACTTTGATTGGGTCTGGTTCGTTCGGTTCCAAAGTAATTTATTGGCAGTAACGTAATGGCTAGTTGCAAATCGTTTTTTATGTTATTGTATACTATTGGTATGCTTGATTTACTAATGCTTTCATTTACTTGATAATCTGTAGTATTGATAAAAGGTACTTCACCAAAAAGATTCACTAAATAGAAATGCAAATACGCTCTTATGAAATAGGCTTCGCCAATTAATCTTTGTTTGTCTTCGGTGCTAATTCCCGTTGCTGCTGTCGCGCCTTCTATTATGGCATTGGCTGCGTAAATTAGATTGTACGTTGCGTTCCAAGTTGACGATACTGTATTATTGGATGGAATTAAACCGTTTTGATAGAATTCTTGCGCTGGTAAACCACTGGTGCTGTAGTACTCCATTTCGTCAGCGTAGTTGCTTAGTAATGCGCTTAAACCCGTTGAGGTTCCTTGTACCAAAACGTCATTTCGCATTTTGGAATAAATATGTGTCAGCGCCGCATCCGCGGTGGCTGCGTCTTGGAATACCGCTTCTCCTGTAAGTTGATTTGCTGGTAAATCTACCTCAACGAAGCTTTCACAGCTGTTTAGTAGCCAGCTTAGTATTGTGATGGCTAACCACAACCCAATTGTTCTTATTGTATTTGATGTATATGCATTCATGTTTTTAGCTTTAAGTGATTAAAAATTTAGTTGTGTTCCTATTGTTACAACTCGAAGTGTAGGTAGTCGTCCTTGTGACTGGTTTTCTGGATCGGCACCTTTAAACTTTGTAAACGTTAGTAGGTTTTGCGCTTGGAAGTATATTTTGCAACTCCCTTTTTTGAGTATTGTATTTGGCAACGTATAGGACAGTGAGAGGTTTTTTACGCGAATGTAAGAGGCATCACTGAATGCGGCATCGCTTGACGCGTAATAGGTGTAAAATGCATTAACAGCTGCATCGTTAAAACCGGCTGTGTACACTTGAGTCGGGTTGGTATCGCCAGGTTGTTGCCAATTGTCTAAAACATCAGTTGTCATGTTGCTTGCTGATCCTGGTAAATCTGCTACTGCATTGTTGTTTATTCCTACTTGTTTTACGAATTGCACTAGGAAATCCAATTGCCAGTTTTTGTAGGTCAGGCTATTTTGCACGCCTCCAAAGAACTTTGGTGCTGTGTCCACTACTTTTTGTCGGTCTTCTGTGGCTGTGAGTAGACCGTCGTTGTTGAAGTCGGTGAATTCGTAAATTCCGGTTGTTGGATTTACTCCTGTGAACTCATATACTTTTCTGATGCTTAGTGATTGACCGATTATGTATTGGTTGGCGTAGACCGAACCTTCTAAATTTGGGAATGCAATTAGTTTATTTTTTGGTATCGTCAAGTTCCAAGAAGTCGTCCATTTGAAATTCGTTCTGTTAAAATTGTTGGTTCTTAGTTCGATTTCTAGACCAGTGTTTTCCACTGTTGCGTCTAAGTTGGCTTGAATGGAATTGAATCCTGTGGTTCCGGGTAATGGAATGCCAACCAATTGGTTTGACGAGCGATTTTTGAAAAATGCCGTTGTTAAAAAAATACGGTCGTTGAGAAACCCTAAGTCCAACGCCATTTCTAGTTTTTTGTTGACTTCCCAACTGAAATTTGGATTGAATAGGCGAGCAGGTTCTAAACCGATAGTTCCGTTGTAGGCAATTCCAGTTGGCGTATAGGTGTTTAAAAATTGATAGTCGCCGATTTGGTCGCTTCCTGTGGTTCCGTAACTGGCTCTTAGTTTTCCAAAACTTAGGAATGGTAGAGCTTTGTTTATTGCTGTTTCTTTACTGAATATCCATGCGGTTCCTAATGCACCAAAATTTGCGAAGCGATTTCCTGAACCGAAACGGCTTGAGCCGTCTCGACGTCCTGTAAGGTTGAAGAAGTATTTTTCGTTTACGCTGTAATTTGCTCTTCCAAACACTGCATTATAACGGTACATTGATGTTGCATTGTTCATTATTTGTGTAAAGGATGCTGCCGCTAGGTTTGTAATTAAACTGTTGCTTGTAAATCCCGAAGCAAACACTGCCAATTGAGCAGCTGTTCGTTCTTGGAATGTACTTCCTACCAATAGGTTTAGTTTTGATTTTGCAAACGACTTTTGGTAGTTTAGTTGCGGTTCGATACTCCATGACTGCTGGTTGGAATTGCTTACCATGCTCGTCGATGCTGCGCTGGTTAATCCGAATGCTGGATTGTAGATGGTGTGTGGCGTGGTGCTTGATTCTTCTACTCTTGTGTCGTTGTAGCCCAATGCTGTTTTGAATTCTATATTTGAACGTACTTTATATCCAACCACTCCGCCAAGATATAGGCCTTTGGTTTTGGCTAGGTATTTTCCTTGTAGTAGGCGCAACGGATTTTCCCACGTTCCGTTTTCCCAGTTGAGGTTTCCGTTTTCGTCGTAAAGTGCTGGTGCGTTTGGTGCTAGTGTTGTGGCGTTTCTGGTTAGGTCGGTGCTTAACAGGTTGTTTTTATCTGCCACATAATTTCCTGAAAGGTTTATTGTAAAGCGGTTGTCTTCGGAGGTGTGGTTTATGTTGAAATGCAGTGCGGACTTGCCGTAACTGAAATCACCTGGAAAGACTGTGGTTTCTTTAAAATTGGTTCCTCTGATTAAAAATTGCGTCGTTCCTGTTCCTCCTGAAACGCCTACTTCTACATTTCTTGAAGTGGCTGTACCGCCAATTAGTTCTTTTTGCCAATCAGTGTAGCGGTTTCTGTCCCATGTTCCGTTTACGTCGTACGCCCAAGGTGGTAGCGTGGTTATGCTATCGTTTGCGAATGCTTCTTCGCGCATTGAAAGGTATTGTTGTGTGTTTAGTAATTTTAGTCTTCTTGCTATTGTTCCGGCGCCTGTGTAGGTATTGAAGGAGAATTGTGTTTTTCCTTTTTTTCCTTTTTTGGTTGTGATTAGGACTACACCGTTGGCACCACGCGAACCATATATGGCTGTTGCATCGGCGTCTTTTAGGATTTCGATGCTTTCGATGTCGGATGGGTTGATGTTGTTTAGTGGGTTGATTCCTGCGCCTGGTAAAATTGCTCCCGAAATATTGGTATTGCCTAAGCTTTCTGATGCAAAAGGTAGTCCATCGACAATGTAGAGCGGTTGGTTTCCTTCGGTTCGGATGCTGTTTCTGCCTCTTATTTGAATTTCGAAACCGCCACCAGGTACACCAGTTGTTTGCGTTATGTTGACGCCCGCCATTCTTCCTTGGAGTGCAGCTAAAACGTTGGTTACTGGTTGTTTTTCGATGTCTTTGGCTATTACTTTTGCGATGCTTCCTGTTCGTTCTTTGTCTTTTACGGAGTAGTAGCCTGCGTTTATGATTACTTCTTTTAGTGTTGTGGTGTCTTCTTCCAATTTCATATTGATAGTAGTGCGGTTTGCCACTTGCATTTCTTTTGTTTTGTAGCCTATGAAAGAAAACACTAGTATGTCTGTTGGTGCTACCTCAATTGTGTAGTTGCCGTTTTCATCGGAAAGGGTAGTGGTTGGCTTGTCTTTCACCTTTATGGTTACGCCTGGTAACGTACCATTTGCATCGGTGGTGGTGCCTTTGATGGTTGTTTGTGCTTGTACTCCTATACAGATTAGGAGTAGGATGTAGTACATTTTGGGCGGTAGTGTTGATGCCCAGTACTTTGTGTTTGAATTTTTATTCATACTTTTGGTTTGGTTTAATTAGACTTCGGTTTGGTTTGCTTTGGTCCTCTATTCGTCCGCCAAGAAGAGTTAGAGGGCCTTTTTTTTCTGAGATGCTTAGATTCTGAGCTGTTGGGGTTTTTGCTCCGCTCATGTTTTTGACCACAAATTGCACAAATTATCACAAATTTTTTATTCGCTTTGCTCAGTTTTGGGACACGGATGTACTTCGTCTGTTCGACCTTTGGTCTAGGGTCACTGATTTAGCGGATATCTTCGTCAGTTCGACCTTTGGTCTCGGGTCACGGATTTAAAAGATTACTTCGTCAGTTCGACCTTTGGTCTCGTGTATCGCGGATTTTGCGCTTCGCTTTTTACTGATTACTTCGTCAGTTCGACCTTTGGTCTCGTGTGTTGCGGATTTTTTTGTTTCGCTTTGCTCAGTTTGCTGGCACGAATTACACGAATTTTTACAAATTTTTTGATTCGCTTCGCTCAGGTTATGGGACGCGGATGACACTGATTAAACAGATTTTCACGGATTTTACGCTTCGCTTTTTATGCCGCGGATTAAATGGATTAATACTGATTTTTTTGCGGTGGTTTTTTAGTGATTTATTTCGTGTGGTGTGGTTTGTATTTTTATTGGTTTTATGGCATAGGCTTTTGGTTTTTAAGGTTTTTTTAAAGGAAAGTGCTCTGCCGTTGCTTGTTGCAGCCAAGCGCAGGCAGTGCCTTTCCCAACTAACTCATTGGACTAACAGTGTTGTTGGTTGCGAGACTTTTATAGTAGGAGCAGTGCTAAGAATGGAAGTGAGTTGCCTTTGGGAATAAAAAAAAGGCGTGGAACTCAGCTTAAACGCTATCAAGGTACTGGTATACCCGCACACGAATAAGTGAGCCCACGCCAATGGACGTGAGCATCGTACTTATCATCTCGCGTGCTAAAATTACCAGTTTTTGATAACGAGATTCAAAGCGAATGCTTCAATATTGCATTTGAAGAATCGCAAAATTACATCTAATGATGTAATTGAAGAACAAATATACTAAAAAATTTCAATAGTGGGATATATACCAATAATATTTTTACCTAAATAGCGCAAATTGCTAGTAAATATTGTAATTATGGACATTAGTGAAGACTTACAAAAGGAAATAGGTGTTAAATTAGCTGAGTTAAGAATCAAAAATAAACAAACTCAACATGACATAGAATTTCTGACTGGTATTGATTCGGGCGAAATCAGTAAATATGAACAAGGAAAAAGAAATTTAACTGTAAAAACATTAGCTAAATTTGCATTAGCACTTAATGTACACCCAAAAGTCTTGTTGGATTTTGAATTTGATATTCAAAAATATAAAGTAGATAATGAATAAATCCATTTGTTAGATTATAAATATTTTCCGAATAAAAAAGATGCTCCAGCATCTATTTTATTTTAATAACATGTCAATTTGGGAGTAACACCTGTCAATTTGGGAGTAATTGAATTTAGTGTATTATTAGTATATGATAGCCGTTTTATCTTTGAAGGATGGAATGGTATGAAATAGTTGTGTTTGTTGCTTTGTGGTTTATAGGGCTTTACTTAAGAGGTAAGTTTTATGAATGGATGAGAGATTATAGAAATGGGAGGAGAAAGTGATCGATGCTAGGAGGCATCTTTTTTTTGTTTCAATAGAAAATATGCACTGTAGTAGCAATATTTCACACAGATTAGCTATTGTTTATTTTGAATTAAATTAATTAAGCAAACAAAGTGCTGTTTATGCGTTGGGAAAGCCAAAACCCTGTGAGCGTTAGCAGAGCGTTGGATTGGGTGGGTGAAAACACGTCAGCGATAGCGTTCCTATTTTTTTTAATATATTGATATTTGGTAGTTTAAATAAAGTTTCTATATTTGAACAGAATACCTTAAACATTAGATACTTAAAACTAAAAAATGTTAATATTTATATATAAATGTTGAAAAATTGAAAGTATTTAATACATTTGCAGCATGTTATTGACAAGACAAGACATATTATCATTAAAAAATTTATCAACTACAAGAGACCTTGTAAGTGTTGACAACATCCCTGTTGTCTTCAAAGATGATTTTAAATTATACTTTTTTGGTAAAACTTTATTAAAAAAAGATAACTCATTATTTGCTTACCCTCACGACATCAAAATGTGGATTCATTTTATGTTTAATAAATATAATGGATAACCTTAATGCTTCCAGATTATTTATTAGCATTTAATGATGCCCTACTAAAATTTCAAGAAAAATATCCTAGAGAAAAATGGTCTGATGATTTTAGAACATCATTGATTAATGACTATTCTTTTTTTTCAGCTAGAGTTGAAGATAATAAACTTGAATATGGTGATACTATTCGTTTTCTGAATAATGAAACCATTAGAGGTGTTAGTTTTAATTCATTACTTGGAGTATCAGACCATCAAGCTGTATTAAAAAATGTGTTGGATAATTTGAATGATTTTATCTTAACTGAAGACACTGTAAAGGATATTCATCGATGTTTGATGGAAAACCCATTGGCATGGGAAACTGAGTTCAAGCCAGAACTTGTTGGGAACTATAGAAATATACCAACTGTAGGCTCTAGAGAACCATTTTTTGAAAATAAAGAATATGCACCACATTATAATTTGGAAATAATCATGGCCACTTATGTTGATATGTTCAACGGAAGATTAAATGATGTAGATAATGAAGTACTTGAAAAACATTTATTAACTAGAATTGCCTATTTTCATAATAAGTTTTTGAATGACATTCACCCTTTTGCTGATGGTAATGGTAGAGTATGTAGAATTATTATTGGTGCAGTTTTGATGCATAATAATTGTCCTCCCATTTTTCCAGAAATTATAACACAAGAAGAACAAATTGAATATATTACTACTATTGTTCATTGTGAACAAAATAAAAATGATGATTTATTAATAGAATACTTTGCAAAAGGTATGACTAACTATTTACAAAAAAGAATAAACAATTAATTTAAAATTTTGTTTTTAGAAAAAAGTTATCTACTACTTCTTTTAGTTTTTATTCTTCATTTCAATAGTATTTTATTTGACATTATTCAGTTTTAAACTCTATCTTTTCTCTGCTTTTGTTTTGCTTTTTTTATCGCTTCCTACTACTTCATTTGCTTGGGGTAAAAAAGGACATGCTTTTGTTGCTGAGGTCGCCTTTAATTATATGGATCCCACTACCAGAAAAGTATTGCTGGAATATCTTGATGGGATGACTATTGAAGATGCGGCGAACTGGATGGATGATATTAAAAGTGATAAATCGTATGATTATCTTAAGAAGCAGCATTATATCAATGCTGAAAGAGGACAGAAGATAGGAGCTGATGGAGGAGAAAACATTATAGGTTTATTGACTAAAACTATTGAAGAACTTAAAAACTATAAATCACTTTCAAAGCAAGAAGTCAAAATGAAACTTTGTATTTTATTTCATTTGATTGGTGATTTGCATCAGCCGTTGCACGTTGGTTATGGCGACGATAAAGGAGGAAACGACTATCAGGTTAACTTTTATGGTAGAGGTACGAATTTGCATTCGTTTTATGATTCTGGAATTATAGAATATAAGAATTTGACGCTGTCGCAATGTTTGAAAGCCAAAGTGTATTTGAAAGAGGAGTTAGCGCAAATTGGAACCATTGATGTTGTGGCATGGGCTAATCAGTCTAGAAGCTTTTTACCAGTTATTTACAAAACTAATGGTGCTAAACTAACGGACTCTTATGTTGATAGTAATGCTATAATTATTCAGGAACAAATTCAAAAGTCTGGGATTCGATTGGCTAGTGTTTTGAAGGTTGTTTTGGTTTAGCAGTTGCACTTGTTATCAAAAAAAAAGATTTAGCGCTATTTTATTTATTTATGATGGTCATCAATTTATCCTTTAATTGAGGCTGCATACTGCGAAATTGAGGATTATTTTCTATTTTGTTTTAAAGAATGTACTAATCATTACAAATAAAATCAAAGCAATTACTACCAAAAATGAATTTTCCATTTTAAATTTATACAAGATGATTATATGCAATAATAGTAAGACTATTGCATTTGCGATTACCTTATTTTTTTTGGAGAAATCCATATTTATGATTTAAACACTTTATTTGAATTCAGACAATTTATAGTGCTAATACTATCAGAAAAAAATCAAGCAAACTGTAAATTCCCTACTTTTACACCATTTTAGGCTATGGTTGTTTGCTTGATTTGCTTTTACTTTAATGTAATCAAGCTACTAAACAAAATCTAATTACAAAAAATTAAACATTAGAGCAAAAATATCAATTTGTCCTTTAATTTGATGTCAATTAGTGTTTATAGGTGTTAGTTTTAGATTTTATGTGCTGCGAATCGGGAAGAATTAACAAGCAATATTGTCAACATTTAAATTTATAGGGAATTACATTATGATAATGATGTTAGTAATTTTATTACTTATAGTGATTCATTTATCATAATTGATTAAAATAAATTTGTTTGCTTAGTACCTAAATATATTGCATTTGTGGTTATGTATCTAAAATCCTAATATTATAGAAATACAGTAAATAACTGATTGAATAGGAGCAAAATGGGGTTACTTTTTGAGTTCAATTATTAATTTATTTTTTCACCCATTTGTTGATTTCGTTCTTCCACTCTTGAATCGGTTCATTTTTATTGTTTTTCCATTTTTTGGAAGAATAGTGGTTGTAGAATGCTTGTGCAATAGTGATATCAAAATTATTTTCAATGAAATAATTGAAGATTTCAGAAAATGTTGGTTGTAAGTATTCTTGGTTATTATTCATATTAGAAAACATTTATCTTGTTTTCACTTTGGAAAGCAGGTTTAATTTCAATTTCACCATATTTACGTTGAAACTTTTTATTTGGTTCTCTGTAATATGAATTTTGCTTTAATATTACTTTACTTCAACTAAAAGTTTGCTACTTTCATTTAGTAAAAATAGTAATAATAAAGTAAATAATTATTTTTTTAAAATTTTAAATTAAAACTTTCGTCTGTTTTGAACGGATTCAGTTTTTAATTTGTAAATAATGAGGTAGTTGTGAAAGTTTAGTTGGTTGTAGAATTATTGTTAAAATTAAACCAAACATTTTCTTAATGTTTAATTTAGATTGTCCAATCTCACTGTAAAATATTATCATGTTTTTAAAAACACCTAATTATTACTACAATATGTTTTACTTTTTTCGAAGTTAACTCAATTTTTAAAAGTTTACAAGAAGTTGTTCAAAAGTGACTGACTAGTTCAACTAAGTTCTTTATCTAAATGATTTTTATAGTTTTCATTATATAATTTTGACATTAATCTATGGACATTAAAGTCTGGTCTTCTCGTCTTCATTTTTATAACCATTATGTAGAATCGATTCATTTCTGCAATATCGATAGTACATTTTTTTTTTTGCTTTTTAAACATTAGATAGATTATTATTTTAATATATGAATGCCCAGCATACTTGATCCTGCCATAAGGTTTGCATGACCAATTCCTTTACGTAGTATGGAGTATCTAAAACATCTATTAATAAAAAACCATTTTCTGAATTATATCCATAACAAGCAACATAATGTTTTTTATTTGGATCACTACTTATGTTTATGATCGATGGATATTTACAATTTTTTAACTCTTGAATATTAGTATTATTGCAATTTACTGACAATATATTATACGTCATTGCTATTTTTTCTATCGCTTCAAATGGATTGTCAAAGTCAAAATTTTTTACTAGGGAATCTAAAGGTTGGGTTATGGCTTTTTCCTTATAAAATTTAAGTATATATATAAAAGAATTAATAGCATCGTTTATCTCTACCTTCATTTTTTTTTCTTGTATCATCGATTTTAAATTTATATAGATTTCTTATAACTTTATAGTTGTCGTTTTTCGATTTAAAAATTAAGATTAGCGTTTATGCTATATTTTCAATTTTTTTAATAATTTGTGCTTTAGATGAAATCGTTAGGAACTTTTATGATCAATTCTTTTTCTTTTTTGTTTCTTGGGAAAAGTTGAACTACTATCAAAAAAGCTAATGATTGTGTGTATATTTAAATCTATTGCCAACTTAATTTCCAAGTTATTTTTACTTAGTTCTACATCTGGCATTATGTAAACTGCATCTGCAATCATTAAATCTTTCAGGTTTTTTCTTTTTGCATCCGATTTAGTATATTCTTTACTGCAAAGCCGTTCTAATGGATTGATGGCATTATAACCCAATTCTGTGAACATCATCTGCACCTTATAATAATTTAATTGCGTGTCGGAGTCGATAAATGGTGGATAATTTCCAATTATATATACACTTTTTTTCATATCTAATAATTTATTTTAATTAAATACACTAGTCCAAAAAGTTATGCAACTTTACTTAAAAAATAATATTTCATTTTTAATTATATATTTATCGCTTTCATACATAATATATGAGTCAATGTCTTTATTATTGAATACTAATTATATAATAAGGCATTAAGATTTTTGTAATTCTTCATAATTTTTATTGTAACATGCTGCTAATTCGAAAAGATTATTAACTTTAGTTTTTTCAATTATTCTTTTTTTAAAAGTACTTATTGTTGAAATAGTTAAATTTGTTTTTTTTGAAATAATTGAAATTTTATCTCCTTTTATTAACATTAATCCAATCTGATATTCTCTGGCAGAAAGTAAGTTATTTAAACTTGTTGAACGATATATTTTTTTATTATTACTTATTATTTTGGATGTTACTATTGCTATTATCTGGTCACTACTTGAAGTGTTTACTATTAAGCTGAAATCGTCGTAATTTATTAATTTTAAAAATGCATCATTTAATACACTGCTGGTAAAAACGATTATAGAAGCTTTTCTCTTTTGAAGTTTTAATTTAGTAAGTAAATTCAAGTCACTTTTTTTATTTTTTTCAATTTGTATTATTATAATATCAAAATATTCTAGGCGAGGATTATCAATTAAATTATATTTTTC
The DNA here is from genome assembly GCF_057626655.1 of Flavobacterium sp. SP2. Lineage (NCBI taxonomy): Bacteria > Pseudomonadati > Bacteroidota > Flavobacteriia > Flavobacteriales > Flavobacteriaceae > Flavobacterium > Flavobacterium solicola. The sequence continues at coordinate 244,505 of NZ_JBVHBT010000005.1, read as the reverse complement.
AACATTTTTTATATTAGCTCCTAATATTTCGCTTTTGATTATAGAGGTTAGTCCTGCTGCATAAATTTCATTTTCAAAACATAATAAAATGTTACTATTCATATTCTCATTTTTTTTTGTAATCTGGCAAACGGCGGGATTCTTAAAAAATTTGCAAATGTTCCTGCTATTATTGCTGCAAAAAATTCATTGTTTACCTGATAGAATTTATTTTGTTAATTTGATGCTTAAATTTTCTTTACTATTTTTTATTATTTGCTTGTCTGATTTCGATTTCACCAAAACTTAGATTATTTTACAATTAAAGAAAATCAGGCAAACCTTAAATATTCCCAAATCTATATTTCATAAACAATAACCTACTACGTGTTTCATGAAATCGTTTGCCTGATAAAACTATATAAAATAAAATAAAAATAATTTATTGGTTGGTATTTACGTTTCCTTAATGAATTCCAAAACATTGACTTAGCTATTTATTTTATCCATTGTCTTGATAAAATCTCAAGCAATAATTGAATAAGAAAATAAAACATAAACTATTTTCTTATATTCTAAAATTATATTTTACTGCCAGAAAATCTATTATCGATTTATTATCGATTTTTTGTAAACCAGAAACAACATAACGTAATACCCAATCTTTTGTATTATCATTATTGCTAAAAACATCAATAATCTCTTGAAAGATTGACTTGTATTGTTCTTCGTCACAAGTGCCGCAAAAAGTCATTAAATAATATCTTATTAATTCTTGATATATTGGTGTATTTATCAAATCGGTATTGCTCGTGTCGAATTTAGACCAAAACGTTGATTTATCCTTTTCATCAAATCTCAAGTATGTAAGGTCGTATTGAACCATATAAGTTGACCATTTATTAAAATTTTTGATGATAAAATTGGTTTTTATATTCTTTAGTTCTTGGATTTCGTTTTTTAGAATATCTTTTGAGAATTTTGGAAAATTCCCACCCTTATAATTTGAATCGTTGGTTAATTTAATCTCATTGACTACTGCTATTCGAAAGTTTTGTAGTTTTAAAAACTCAGACCAATTTCGGTTGCTATTAGAATTTGTAAATGTTGGAACGTAGTTGTTTTCTGGATCGAAAAAGAATTCAATAATACTTTCGGATTTTTCAATAATTAAATTAAAAAAGTAATTGTTTTGGTTGTTTTCTAAGATCGGTCTATTTACTACAAGCTGATAGACTCCGTCTTGCAATGCTGGTAGATTTGCTAACGTACATTGACTTGATTGTACACTTGCTTGTGCAATTATACTATTTTCATAATTGTATTGGCATAGCATAACCGTTGAATTATCTAAAATATTTTTAAAGGAACCTTGAATTATTATTCCATTATTGGCAGTAGCATTCCAGAAAAAAAATATAAGTAAAAATTGGGATATTGTTCTATTCATTTTAAAAATATTGCGTAAAATTATTTTTTTTTTTAATAGGAACCGTGTCAATAAATATTGTAATGTGTTAGATATAGATATTAATTAGGAAGCATTTTTATGATTATTGTAAATTGGTTTGGAAATTAACATTATGATTACTACTACAATTTTGGACATATTAATAATTCGAATACATATTTATTATATTGTATGGTTTACAATTCCAGTTCAGACATATAGTACTACAAAGTTTTATTTTAAATGATATCACTTAATCAAAGATTTTTTTTCTGCTGAAATCAATTGGTGTATAAATGAATTTTAAATTGAGATACATAAGATTACTCAATAAAAATATTTTTTTGATTGGCTGTTGTGATGTTAAGTGGTATTGATTAAATAATTATAACTCTTATAATTACTTTAAAGACTGCCATTTGTTTTATGGATGTTAATAATGAAAGTGGTTCCAATGTGTAATTCACTTTCAACTGAAATTGACCCTTTATAATTGTCTACAATTCTTTTAACGATTGATAAATCGATTCCAGTAGAACTTTCTAAATCGGAGAATGATTGAAAAATTTTAAATATTTTATGTTGATTTGCTTGTGCAATTCCACGTTCGATAACTTTAAGATTTTAGTATCAAACTAAAATTTTAAACTTGAAAATTTATGATTTTCAACTTACACTAAATTTTTAAACTCATAAACTTTTGTCTTAATTACTATTTGGTCTTACTCCATTCCATTACCTGTTCAAGCGATACCATTTTTTCTAGGATGACGCCATTACTGTCCAATAAAAATAAAGTAGGTGTGCCAATAATTGCATAGTTTTTAAAATTCACTCCTTGTTTTCCTTCAAAATCACAATACTTGTCTTTCCACGGATAATCTTTGGAACTTTTATTGTACAATAATTCGTCTTCATCAGCAGATAGGGTGATGACGCGAATGCCTTTTACTTTAAGACTTTCATATCTTTGTAATAAATCCACCATCAAGTCTTCGCAAGGACTGCAACCCGATTGATAAAACACCAAAAGGGTTTGTTTATAACCTTTTGTTGCTAATTCTTTTGTTTTTAATACCGAAGTTTTATGATTATGATCTGCTAATTTACCTATATGTTTGGTAATTACTAAATCTGGTGCTTTTCCTGCTAAATCTTTCTGATACATGCTTAATAAACCGTTGTAGTTTAGTAAACGATTGCTGTTTTCAATGGTTGGTATAAGTTTTGCCAACACATTGTCTTTACCGACTTTGGTAAGTTCTTTGGTAAGATTGCTTACAAAATTGGTATATACTTTATCTGTTTTTATTCTTTTTAAAATAATTTTAGCATGTAAATCGTCAGCAAAAAGTGTACTGATTTAGACAAAAACTAAGAGAGTGTTTTCAAAATCCTTAAATTTGAATTATTATGAAAACACCAAAGAAACAAACTGCAGAAAACTACATTAAAGAGATTCGTAGAAACACACGAAGAATCTTTAGTTCCGAACAGAAAATCCAAATCGTTATGGAAGCCTTGCGAGCAGAAATGTCAGTTGCAGAATTGTGTAGAAAATATTCCATTCATGAATCTCAGTTTTATAAATGGAACAAAGAGTTTTTAGAAGCGGGTAAAAAACGTTTATCAGGCGATACAACAAGAGAAGCAACTAGTGATGAAGTAACAGAACTCAAGAAAGAGAATCAGCGTTTAAAAGTAATGATTGCCGATTTGGTTTTACGCTATGATATTGTAAAAAAAAGCTTGGACATGCTGGATTAACTGAAAAGTTCAAGAAATATATGAGACTTACAGTATCCGAAAAACAAGAAATCATTCACATGGTTACTCGTTCTGAAATTGGTGTTAATCGAACTCTTCGGGAAATTGGAATCAACAAAAGTACCTTCTACAATTGGTATCATGCTTATAGTGAAAATGGAGTTGAAGGATTGATTCCAACCAAGAGAGCATCAAACAGGCAATGGAACAGCATTCCGCAAGAACAGAAGAATTTGGTTGTAAAATTAGCGTTGGATTATCCTGATTTATCATCCCGAGAATTAGCCTTTAAAAAGACCAATGAACAACAAATATTCTTATCAGAATCAAGTGTTTATCGAATTTTAAAAGCAAGAGGATTAATTACAGCTCCAGCTCATATTTTCCTGAGTGCTGGTGCTGAATTTACCAATAAAACTGGGTTCGTACATCAAATGTGGCAAACCGATTTTACCTACTTTAAAATCCTTGGTTGGGGTTGGTATTACTTGAGTACGGTTTTGGACGATTACAGCCGATACATTGTGCACTGGGAACTCTGCTCAAATATGAAAGCCGATGACGTAAAAAGAACCGTTGATACCGCAATTAAAAAAGCAAAATTAATCACCAAACAAAAACCTAAACTCTTGTCTGACAATGGTTCGTGTTACATTGCAACTGAATTAAAATCCTATTTAAAAGATAGTTATCAAATGGATCAAATTCACGGAAGACCAAATCATCCGCAAACACAGGGAAAAATTGAACGCTATCACAGAACTATGAAAAACGTAGTAAAACTCGACAATTACTTTGCTCCAGAAGAATTAGAAGCTGCTTTAGAAAAGTTTGTTTATCGTTACAATAATGAACGTTACCATAAATAATTAAACAACTTAACCCCAGCAGATGTCTATTTTGGTAGAGGTGACTTGATTTTAAAAGAACGTGAAAAATTAAAGAAAATTGCAATTACAAATCGAAGAATTGAGTACCAAAAATCAAAATTATTAACAAATCAAAAAAATCATTTATCTTTGAATTATTAACTAAATGCTCTCTTATATAAAGTCCAATTTAGTTTGAAGATATACATTTTAGCATAGGTTTCTAATTGTACATCATCCTTTATAATCATGGTGTGTATTTGTACCCAATTATTTATAACACCACTCCAATGATTAGAGGTATAAAGCAATTCAAAATCTAATTTATTGGTAATAAAATCATCAATGTTGTTGGCTTTTTCCTGCTCATCAAGAGTTATAATGCTGCCAATACCCATAGTAAGGTTTACTATTTGCCTAAACTTAGCTGCGTAAGTCTTAGACGTCGATAAGCACTTGTTGTAATCCTCATATTGTTTTTTTATGTTTTCATACTCAATGCTGGCTAGTTTATATAGCTCTGTGTTTTCGTCATAAGCTCTTATAGTGGCAAGCATCGCATCGTGTTTTTCAAACAAGGCTCGCTGTGTTTTAAAATTGTCTTTATCAAGTAGATTTTCTTGCGTGTTTTTGTAAATAATGTTTTGCTCGGTAGGTATTGACTCTAAACAACTAACAAAAAATTTTTCATTATTAATAATTAAATCAAGCCCTCCGCCTGAGGAGCTATTGGTAATATACCAAGTTGCCATACCATTATACCCCTTGTATTCTTTTGGAATAGAGAGATTTACTTTGCCTCCTTTAGGTATTGTATCTGATTGTAGCACCACCCGTTTTTCTCCCTGAAAAATAGTAAAATCGTAAGTGTTTCCAGCTAAATACGGAAATTCTAGGTTTATGGTTTGGGCTGTTATATTACTATTTATTAAAAATAATAGGCCGAAATAAATGTATTTTTTCATCATGTTGGAATTGTTTTATATAATTTAAAAATTATTTTTATACTTAAAAAACTCAATGTAACCGATGATAAAGAGTTGATTACTACGGTTCTCTTTAACAGCACATTTTATATATTTTATTGTACATGCAAAAACACTTTTTTAGGATGCAGTATTAACTCAAAATGCGTAAAAATAAGTTTTTAACTGTTTTAACCAAAGGTTTATGATAACTGGTGGTATTTGTGTACTAAATAAAAATCGTCTACATATCTGCCATAATATTGTAATCTATTTTTTTGTGTCATAAAAACATCAAAAACTTGCAAATTAATATTGCTAAAATGCTGCGAAGTTAGTTTGCTAATGGGTAAACCGTAATTGGCCTGTGTGCTGAACAAGCTTTTAGACTTGGTCAAAGTTTTCCAACCGTTTTTACTACCTTTTATAATACAATTTTTGATAGGGTTATCAGTAAGAATGGTTGTTGTTATATACACTGACAGTTCTTTTATTTATGGTATAATTGTAGTTGTTTTTTAAATAGTGTCTGTTAGTTTTTTTTCAAAATAGTTTTTTAATACTCAAAAAAATAACCTTGAACGTCTAGTTTTAACACATATAATTCCTTTTTATACATAGTACTACATTCTTTAATAGCAGTATTAAACTATTAGTATCATACAAGCTGCTTTTAACTTTTCTAAAACTATAACTATCTTTAATAAAATAACTTTCAAAAGCATGGATTAATTTAATTATAAAGCAAATGATGTACCACTTTTTCTCTAAAACTCGCTGCAAAAATTTCTCGTTTAACAGGCCTGTTTATTATGAAACAAATGCTTGACTAATATTTATACTCTATTCATAATGTCATCATAGAATTGTATTAAATTGGATTTAAAATTAATTTCAAATTACAATTGTTTTATGGTATTGCGTTTGTTTTTGTGTGCTTTGTAATAAGCAATAAAAAGGACTTGTAATAAATTTGGTTCGTTCATGCTTTATCAGTTAAATAAGTAATCAATATTTGTGTTAAATGATGCGATGCAACGTTCAGAAAGTCTGTTTGAACAATTGGTATTGTTCGCGTTTGCATTACTACTGTTGAAGTTGAGATTTATTGAGTTAGTGCTATTTTTTGTACTACTTTGATAGCTACCGTTGTTGCCACGGTTATTCAACGTACCATTACTGTTGTTGCGGTCGCCTTCAGCCGTCAGAAAAAAACAAGCAGTTGATGTCATAACTTACAAAATGATTTTTTATATTGCCTTTACTTGTAAGTAACCTGCTGAATATAACGAAACTCTTTTATAAATCAAAAACCTCATAAAACTCTCACTTTATCAAATTTGATTATTATTGTTTTTAATTTACTAAAATTTTACACCTTTTTTTTTATTTAATTTAATTTATTACTTTTTTGTAAAGCTCTTGAAACGAGTTTAGGATGACAAAGAATTCTTTTAATTATTCTATTCTTTACTTTATTTTTCAAATGCAACTAGTTATTTACTTATACTTTTTAAGTAATTTAGCTTTTATAAAGACGTTTAATGAAAACTGTTTTAATCATTTGGCAAACGCATTAGCAACCTTATTACCTCTAAATGTTCTCTTTCATTACTTAAAAGTATTTTTTTTGGATCCCTGCAACTGGCACTATAAATATTAGTTATTAATGCTACTAACTCTTCTTTTATTGTTTCCCCTAGGCTTTGTCTTAATCTCTGTTCATGCTTTTACTGCATCTAAAAAGTAGTAATAACAAATTATTAAGAAACTTTATAAACGGGTAAATTGTTATAAGTTCCAATTTGATTTTTTTTTTAAATTAATTATAAAAATTAGTGACTCTATGGGTGTTGTGTTACTAATTGCAAATTGAGCAATACGCTCTTCCAATTTTTTTTAAATGATTAGTTTTAATTGAGTTTTTTTTGCTTGTGGAATGACAATAGAATTTTTGATGCGTTTTCTCATTTTTGAATTTAAAGCATACATAAGCCTTTTGTTTTACAATAATTTCAATATCATTTGTTTTTAATACTTCTTCTAAATCAGGATACCTATATTTTGTAACCCATACAATATGCACTTTTAAGCGTGATACAGAATGTCCATTTGTTCTTTGATAGTTCATCTGTCAAAGATAGCATTTTTACAAGCTGAAGACAAAATGCACTAAAGTGCATAGTTTTAACTATTTTTGAGACCAATTAAAGACCGCTTCTAGGTAATAAAATCCTACCAACCTAACGGGATGGTAGGATAAAGTGTCAAATTATCAAAGCGCTATGCTTTTCAAAGGGTCAATTCTTGATGCAGCGGACGGAGCTTCCAGCAAATCGATGATTATAGTATAGATAGGAATTACTTGAATTAACATCCATAGAACCAGCAAAGAGTCCATTAACTGAAGAAGTCCAATACGACCCTATTGATTGATAACCACTATCACGAAAGCCAGCTGCAGGCAATTTTAGCAGTGATGCAAATGCGCCATCAACATTGCTACTACTCCAGGATTGTCGTTCATTATCTAATTCGGTATAGGTTGGTAAACGAAAACCAGAAGGACAAGGATTATTAATACCATTTACACCTTGCCATAAGTTGTCATTTTTTGGACTTCTCCAATCAGTACCGTTTATGATAAAGTTACCATGACCTGGTGAATCGGTAGTACTTAATGTAGTTATTACCGCGCTTGTTCTTATTTGATGCCCATCAACGCCTCTTCCCCATTGAAATAAATCACCATAAGAAAGTATATCGTAGATGCTTGTGGCTACTTGCGAGGCACCTAAGTTACGATCCAACCAACATTTACCATTAGGAGATGCAACTACACCGTACGTAACACTTGTACCATTATAAGTAAAGGTTACTGGCCCACCACAATTAACATACACGGTTCTCACCAACGTACAAGTTTGTCCGCCTATGTTAACTGCAAAACTTGCTGTACCACTACTGGTTGGTGTGCCTGTAATGGTATAAGTTAAAGTTCCTGAGCCATTGGCAAAAGTACCTGCACTTAAAGTAGCTGTTAAACCTGTTACCCCAGTAGAGGTAACCGTTTGCCCACTGTGTGAACCTGCATTACCGCCTGTGTAAGACAATACACTATTTACTCCACTTGCCGCAACTCCATTTACTAAAGTACCATTATTAGTTCCCGAGCAATTTATACTTGCAATTGCGCCTGCTGCAACTGTTCTTGTTAAAGTACAAGTTTGTCCGCCTATGTTAACAGCAAAACTTGCTGTACCTGTTCCGCTTGGTGTACCTGTTATGGTATAAGTTAAAGTACCCGCACCACTAGCAAAAGTACCTGCACTTAATGTTGCTGTTAAACCTGTTACCCCTGTTGAAAATACGGTTTGTCCGTTATGCGGTCCACCGTTACCAGCTGTATAAGAAATTACACTACTTACGCTACTGGCTGCTACGCCACTTATTAGAGTACCATTGTTAGTTGCTGAGCCACAAGTAATACTTGTAATAGTACCTGGGACAACAGAAGCTACTCCTCCTACTAAATTTGTCCAAGAAGAACCATTATATCCTTGAAATTCTCCTGAAGATCCACAATCAGTACACCAAATAATAAGTCCTGCAGCAGGGCTCGCTATGGCATCTCTTTGGGCTTGTGTCATACGTGGTGGTAAAAAACCTAGGGTAGTACTTGTTACATCTAATAGCGCCGAGGCGTGAGGTGTTGTTGTACCAATACCTACTTGTGCGTAGAAACTTGTTGTTGCCAATAGAATAGCCGTAACTACTATTTTTTTTATTTTTTTCATATTATTGGCATTTTTTATAATAACTTATAATAACTTTGTTTTAACTTTAGTAAAGTTGTATTTTTAATAATTTCTCTTCATTTTTCATGGGTAGGTACCATAAATCTCTTTTCTGCTATTTAAGAGACAAAGACCTATTTTATCAATGGTCAGAAATGATATTATGACCATTTTGAAAACTAATCCAATTTGCCATTTAAGCGGCAAGATGACTTTTTATAACAATCAGTAGTAGCTCAACATTAATAAAACGTTTTTTAAAGACCGCTGTTACCATTTAATTATATTACTCAAGTTATTTTAATTTTTAAGACAGCGAATAGAATGATGTGTTCCGCCAGCAAAAGTTGCATTTCTACTAATTCCAGTACTTGTACTAGATAAATTTCTCATTGCAGAAAAACCTACAGTTCCTTGTGTTGAAGTCCAAAATGCAGTACCCGCTCCACGTATATTATACTGGCTACCAGCCAGTAAAGCACTAAAGCCAGAACTATTTGTTCCAGAACTTGTAAATGTTGATAAATCAGAACCAACAGTTCCAGTAGTTCTATCACTATTAGCTGTTTGCTCTGCCGAACTCATTCCCAAAGTATTTTCAAGATACATCCACTCACAATCACTTGGGATATGCCAATCAGAAGGACATATTCCTTGACCTCGTTCTGTGCTACCTCCATTCATTGCTGCATTCCATGCATACAATCTACCTTCATTAGGAAATGGACCACCCGAATAATAAGAATATGTTCCTGTACTTGGTATGTTATCCATATTGTATCTCATCCAACATTGTCCACCAATATCAACAATTGCTCGTGTAGTGCTTGTATTAGCCATACCACTTATAGTTGCTCCTGTCCAATTGTATTCTACTCCAATTGTGGTAGCTCCATCATCATTAATTGTAGCGCCAGCAACAGTACTACAAGGTGTTGCGGATATTGTTTTACCAATACAGTATGAATGATTTACTAATCTTGTTAGTGTACAAGTTTGTCCACCTATATTTATTGCAAAACTTGCAGTTCCAACATTAGCTGGCGTTCCAGTAATAATATAAGTTAAAGTTCCCGAACCAGAGGCAAATGTTCCTGCAGCTAAAGTTGCAGTTAAACCAGATATTCCCGTAGAAGTAACCGTTTGTCCTGTATACGTTCCTCCATTACCTCCTGAGTATGGTATTACACTTGTTACACCACTTGCTAGTACCCCTTGATACAAAGTACCATTATTAGTAGCCGAACCGCAGGTTATGCTTGCAATTGTACCTGCATTTACTGTACGTGTTAAAGTACAAGTTTGACTTCCAATATTAATGGCAAAACTCGCAGTTCCAGCACTTGCTGGCGTTCCAGTAATATTAAAAGTTAAAGTCCCCAAACCAGAGGCAAATGTACCCGCAGTTAAAGTAGCGGTTAAACCTGTTACCCCTGTTGAAGTTACGGTTTGTCCGCTGTGCGGTCCACCGTTACCATCTGTATAAGAAATTACACTACTTACCCCACTAGCAGCTACGCCACTAACTAATGTACCGGTAGCCGTAGCACCCGCACAATTAATAGAAGAAATTAAACCTGCATTTACTGTACGTGTTATAGTACAAGTTTGACCTCCAATATTAATGGCAAAACTTGCGGTTCCAGCACTTGCTGGCGTTCCAGTGATATTATAAGTTAAATTACCCGAACCATTGGCAAATGTACCCGCAGCTAAAGTTGCAGATAAACCTGTTACCCCTGTTGAAAATACGGTTTGTCCGTTATGCGGTCCACCGTTACCAGCTGTATAAGAAATTACACTACTTACGCTACTGGCTGCTACGCCACTTATTAGAGTACCATTGTTAGTTGCTGAGCCACAAGTAATACTTGTAATAGTACCTGGGACAACAGAAGCTACTCCTCCTACTAAATTTGTCCAAAAAGAACCATTGTATCCTTGAAATTCTCCTGAAGATCCACAATCAGTACACCAAATAATAAGTCCTGCAGCAGGGCTCGCTATGGCATCTCTTTGGGCTTGTGTCATACGTGGTGGTAAAAAACCTAGGGTAGTACTTGTTACATCTAATAGCGCCGAGGCGTGAGGTGTTGTTGTACCAATACCTACTTGTGCGTAGAAACTTGTTGTTGCCAATAAAATAGCCGTAACTACTATTTTTTTTATTTTTTTCATTTTGATTGCTGTGTTATCTATATTAGTTCTATTTTGTTTTTAATTGACTACAATCGAATAAAATGACATGCATTTAATACTTCCTGCTTTTTATTTCTGGATTTATTAAAAAAAATAAGAATGAACTATACAAATACATCTTTTAAGTTGACTATTAAAATAGAATTAAAAAAAAAAATTTGCATTTAATATTCTTTTACAACAAATGTAAATTTTTTAATTTAGCTTTATTGTCTGAAATTGCCTCGAAGTGCTACTTTTAGATATTTTTTTTGAAGTAGTATTTGTGGAGACTTATTCTAATTTCTGTAGTGCTGCTTTATTTCGTTTTTAGTTTTTTATATTATTATTTACAAAAATTCACGAAATTGTAAATCGTCAGCAAAAAGTGTACTGATTTAGACAAAAACTAAGAGAGTGTTTTCAAAATCCTTAAATTTGAATTATTATGAAAACACCAAAGAAACAAACTGCAGAAAACTACATTAAAGAGATTCGTAGAAACACACGAAGAATCTTTAGTTCCGAACAGAAAATCCAAATCGTTATGGAAGCCTTGCGAGCAGAAATGTCAGTTGCAGAATTGTGTAGAAAATATTCCATTCATGAATCTCAGTTTTATAAATGGAACAAAGAGTTTTTAGAAGCGGGTAAAAAACGTTTATCAGGCGATACAACAAGAGAAGCAACTATTGATGAAGTAACAGAACTCAAGAAAGAGAATCAGCGTTTAAAAGTAATGATTGCCGATTTGGTTTTACGCTATGATATTGTAAAAAAAAGCTTGGACATGCTGGATTAACTGAAAAGTTCAAGAAATATATGAGACTTACAGTATCCGAAAAACAAGAAATCATTCACATGGTTACTCGTTCTGAAATTGGTGTTAATCGAACTCTTCGGGAAATTGGAATCAACAAAAGTACCTTCTACAATTGGTATCATGCTTATAGTGAAAATGGAGTTGAAGGATTGATTCCAACCAAGAGAGCATCAAACAGGCAATGGAACAGCATTCCGCAAGAACAGAAGAATTTGGTTGTAAAATTAGCGTTGGATTATCCTGATTTATCATCCCGAGAATTAGCCTTTAAAATGACAGATGAACAGCAAATATTCTTATCAGAATCAAGTGTTTATCGAATTTTAAAAGCAAGAGGATTAATTACAGCTCCAGCTCATATTTTCCTGAGTGCTGGTGATGAATTTACCAATAAAACAGGGTTCGTACATCAAATGTGGCAAACCGATTTTACCTACTTTAAAATCCTTGGTTGGGGTTGGTATTACTTGAGTACGGTTTTGGACGATTACAGCCGATACATTGTGCACTGGGAACTCTGCTCAAATATGAAAGCCGATGACGTAAAAAGAACCGTTGATACCGCAATTAAAAAAGCAAAATTAATCACCAAACAAAAACCTAAACTCTTGTCTGACAATGGTTCGTGTTACATTGCAACTGAATTAAAATCCTATTTAAAAGATAGTTATCAAATGGATCAAATTCACGGAAGACCAAATCATCCGCAAACACAGGGAAAAATTGAACGCTATCACAGAACTATGAAAAACGTAGTAAAACTCGACAATTACTTTGCTCCGGAAGAATTAGAAGCTGCTTTAGAAAAGTTTGTTTATCGTTACAATAATGAGCGTTACCATGAATCATTAAACAACTTAACCCCAGCAGATGTCTATTTTGGTAGAGGTGAATTGATATTAAAAGAAAGAGAAAAATTGAAGAAAATTGCAATTACAAATCGAAGAATTGAGTACCAAAAATCAAAATTATTAACAAATCAAAAAAATCATTTATCTTTGAATTATTAACTAAATGCTCTCTTAGATAAAGTCAAATTTAGTTTGAAGATATACAACGAAATATTTATTAATAAATTTCACTAAAATTAGTATATAATTTCTTCAAAAGTTAAACAGTATTTAGTACCGTTATTACGTACAAAATTGACATTCCCATTGAGTTGATTGGTCAATAGATGTACTAGCTCTTTTCCGAAAGATTTTGAATCCTTATTGGTAAAAGAGCAACCTATTCCATCATCTTCTACGATCAAAGAAAATTTATTGTTTTCTAGTTTACTTAATATAATAGTTATGTTGCCTGTTCTATTGTCTGGAAATGCATGTTTAAAGGCATTTGTAACTAATTCATTAATTATTAGTCCGACTGGAATAGCGGTTGTTAAATTTAATACATTTTCTTTAGCATTGATGTGAACTTTAATTAAATCATCGTCATTTTTTAGTGTTTCTTTTATGGAGTTGATGAGATTTTGCAAATAATTTTGAAAGTCAATTTTATCTAACGATCCCTCATTTTGATACAATCTTTCATGAATTAAAGCAATAGCTTTTATTCTGGTTTCACCTTTTTGTAAAAATTCCTGTATGTTGATGAAATTGTTTCTTCTGGCCTGAATATTAAAGATGCTAATGATTAATTGTAGGTTATTTTTTACTCGGTGGTGAAGCTCTTTAAACAATAATTCTTTTTCCAAAAGTGACTTCGAAATTAATTTTTTACTGATGATTAATTCGTCATTTCTTTCTTGCAATTCTTTAGTCCTTTGCTTGATAAATTTTTCTAGGTGCTTTTCTCGTTCTTTTCTATTGAATGTGCCGATAAGAAAGAAAAAATAAATTATCATAATAAGTACAATAAATATTAATATCCAAAACGACGACGTTTCAATATTTGTAGGTACAAAATTTAAATTAATGGACTTTATAACACTTTTATTATAATCAAAACCATTATTTGAATTCAGTTGCGTTGATACAACTGCAGACTTAATCCAGTGAACTTGATTTGAATTGAAACCTATTTGGGCATTACTACAAATAAAATTAAGGCATGGTATTGCAATAAAAAGTTTTTTCATAGGGCTAGTAATATGTTTATTAATTTCTAGAATAACTCATTTTTCAGTTCATTTAGATACGTACTACAAATTAACATAAAAAAAGTAGATTTTTAATAAAATATTAAAAATCTACTTTAAAATAAACGAATATTCGTTAAATAATGTTAGTATAAATTTGATTTTAAATAAAGCTAATATAGTAACATTTTAACCAAAAAGTTTAAATTATTTTATAAACTTTTTTGTCTGAATTATTTTAAGGCGAGTGAATAATAATCCACTCGTAAATGTCGGAAAGATTTTTGCCTTTTAAACTTTTTCATAATGTTTTGTCATTTTCCAAAATATATTACAAGTGCTAGGTTAAACATAACTACAGTTTTTTTTAGCCTCAAAAAATCCAAGTGGAGGAGATATTTTGAAACCTCTTCGCCCAATATTACTATAAGCTGTTGGCGTGTAGATAATCCAAAAGTTATTGGCCTTTGAAGTTAGAGGAAATTATGTAAAATTAAAACAACCTGAAATGCAAGGAAAAGGTTGTGTATTTCTCGACATCGTAATTGCAGTAATAAAAATAAGAATTGTGTTTTCATGATGGTGTTGTTTTATTTTGGTAAAATAATTGGTTTGTCAAAGTTAATTTTACTATTTATGGGCTAGTTTCAATTACAAAATGCTTGTTTAAGGTATAATTATTCTTTACAAAATTTTATGTCCTTTCCATTATCTATTTTTAGGAAGTAGATGCCGTTGCTTAAATTTTGAAGGTCTATTTTTTGGTTGTTTGTGATAGTTCCATTAGAAATTTTTATGTCTAAAATAGAAAATAGGGTATAATTTGGTTCTGTCGTTTTGCCTGAAACAGCTATAAAATCTTGGTCAGGATTGGGGAATATAAACACGCTGTTTTTATTTTGAAAGGCTGTTGTATTCAAAGGGTTTGGATTTTCATAAATATGCACATGGTCTGCGTTGGCACCATTACCATCGCTATTAGGTAAAATTGTTGTTAATCGCGATTTCATATTTATTTTATATTAACTATCCAAGTATTTGTTAGTTTGCCAATCTTATTGTGAACTTCTAAGTATTCAACGTAATTTACGTTCTCACTATAACTTAAATACATTTTTTAAATGTTTACCTCTAAATAGCATTCTACTTCCAAAGTATCCATTTAGTTCCATCAAAAACTGCTAATGCTTTAGTAGCCAGATCATAAAAAAGAGTTCCAACAACTGCATTTCTATACTGGGTAATATCTGTAACTTTTGGTAAAATCAACGCTTTATTTGATGATTGTAAAACCAAAACTCCTGTTGCAGTACTTGTATTTGATCCCAGAATAACACCATTAAGTAAATCAGGAGCTGTATTGATATCAAGGTTTGGCAAAGGTGTATCATCTGTTAAATTAACCCATGCACCGTTTTGTCTCACTTGCACTGCAACACTGGAAACATCAACAGTGTTAACCAAGATGGTACCATCTGTAACGGCCGCGGTTTGTGTTGGCATCTCAGTCACCCGGGGTAATACAATGCCTCCTTTTAGATTTAAATCAAAATCTAAAATTCCTGAACCATTAACTGAATTTTTGCCGATAGCCACTTGCGCGGTACTATGAAAGCAGGTACCAAATAGGATTAAAAAAAATATTTTATTCATTATTGTAAATTTATATAGTGTTAAAAAAATAATTGTTGAATATGCTTATAATAGAAGTTTACAACTTTTTAATATACTTTTGCTGCCTTTATTAATTAACGCGTTCTATACATTTCCAAAGTACTCCATTATATAATTGATAGCAGTTTTCAGTGGTATTATAAATTAACATCCCTTCAACCGCAGTAAGCAAATCTCTTTCCGTTGTAGTTAAACGTGTAACAACCATACCTTTACCCTTAGCTTCTAAAACTAAATCACCACTTGCAATATTGTTTTTTATTCTATCTTCTAAATTGTTTTGTGCACTGATGCCTACTTTAACATCAGAATTAAGAAGTCCTACCAGACAACCATTTAGTGATGCGTTTGCTGTATTTTTAACCAATGGTATTTTTGCAAATGTATTTAGCTCTGTTTGTGTCATCATGTAATCATTAGCACCCAACCAATCTTGCATAAGTGTGGCAAAAATTTGACGATAGTCGTAACGCCTTTGCGTTGCATTGTTGTAATAAAATGAAGTAGTATCAGTAAAAACGGGATGATTTCCTAATATGCCAGGATTTACATTAGAACCTACCACAAAGAAAGGTGATAAATCGCCATGGTCTGTTCCTAAATTACCGTTTTGTCGTACTTGTCGTCCAAACTCGCTAAAAGTAGTAGTCATTACTAGGTCTTCTAATCCCATTGCCGCTAAATCTGCATGAAAAGCAACGACTGCATTGGATATGGTTGCTAATAAATTTGCATGACGCCCTAAATGCGTTGCGTCACTTTGTATTTGATTGACATGTGTATCAAAGCCTGTTAGATTGACCTGAAAAATTTTCGTTTTAGAACCTCCTTTAATCATTCGTGCTACTGTTTTTAATTGTTTAGCCAGATCGCTTGTAGGATAGGCAATGGTTGAATTTGAACCCGAATTAAAAACTTCTGTTACTCTATTATAATATCTATCCATACTATTTTGAACACCAGTAATGTAATTTAATAGCTCTTGGTGTTCCGAATTTGGTGGCATAATTCTATTCAATTGTCCAAATAACGTTCCTTGTAACGATGTCATATTATATTCTATATTGTTTTCATGACTGTGACCATAGAATAAACAAGGATTTGAACTTCCTAGTTGAATGGCCAAAGGATCAGGTCGCTCATTAGAAGGATTTCCTGCTAATCCAGGAAATACAGCAGCTAAATACCTACCAAAAATTCCATCAGAAACATCAGCAGCGCCGTCTGATCCTGAAAACATTATGTTTTCAGATGCAAAATGCGAGTAACTAGGTGATGGATAACTCACACCATTTATTAATGTTAGTTTTCCATTGTCATATAAATTTTTAAAACCTGTCATCCTTGGATGCAAACCGACTTTTTTAGCGTCTGTCTGGCTGTTATCAAGAGGGATATAGGCGCCAGTTCCTGTTTCGTTAATTCTTATGTTTGGTCGGAGAGCAGCATAAGTACTATATTGACTAACTGGAATAACGGTATTCAAACCATCATTTGCTCCTGATAAACGAACTATGACCATGACCCGATTATTTATGCCATCGCAACTTATTGGAAAATCTAAGAATTGCGTCATGGCTTGCGCAGTAAAGCCATTCAACATAAATGGCGTACCTACCGTAGCAGTGCCTATTAATTTTAAAAATTTTCTTTTATCCATTTTTTTTAAAATTTATCTGTTACAATTTACATTACTTGATACTCAGGCGATTTGACCATCGCACGCACCAATCTATCAAGAGCAATTTTGACTGTTGTATGATTATTTGTACTGATGTAGGCATTCCAATCCATTTGCCAGTTGATGGTACTTAAACTGTCTAATAGCGCTTCTCTAAAGTAAGTATGTCGTGTACCTTGAGGAGTAGCAGTAAACAAAAGGTCATAAAACTCTTGTAATAATACATCTGCATTAGCAGGATTTAAAAAATGACCGCTATTTTTTACAAAAGTATGGGTGTCAAGTCTATATAAATGTCCTGTGTATGTAAATCCAGTAATTAATTGATCAATAAACAATGAATATCGATTACGCAAAGAACTTGTTGTTATCCAATTTTTATCATAATTCAATATATCTGAATAAGCAGGATAACCATTAACATTTAGAGGATAAAGCCACTGAAATGAACATGTTGTAATGACATTAATAATTCTTACTCGAGTAAAATTGTTTATAGAAAGGGCATTAGTAGCATAATTTGGAAGCGAAATTTGAAAAATAGAATACAGTTGTAAGCACAATTCTAGAGGAGATTTTACTAAAGCTCCAATCACTTCATCCCCTACAATACCATCATCTTCATCATAAAAATGCTGGCTACAAAGTAATTGTTTCACTACCGGCATTACGTTATAGTTGTTTGCCATCAGTGAAGTAGAAAGTGGAGTGATGATATCCGTTTCTATTTCGGGCGTTATGTTTCTACTTACAAAATAGCGGTACATGCGCCTGCAATAGTTTTTTGCCGTTTCCGTTTGATTAAAAACCATGGCTACAAAATCAGCTAATTCTTGTTGAATTCCTGCTTGTGTATTGCTTCCCGTAATGACGGTATTGTTAAAAGCGGCACTAAATGTTTTGTTGCCCGAATCGTGATTTGTGATACTAATAGTACCATGAGGAATTTTTGTAATAGGATCTACGTTGGATAATCTTGTTGTTGGGTTATAAGTAGAAACTGTAAATCCTGTAAACACCCTAGCAGCTTGCTGTACATCATGCTCTGTATAATTGGTATAATTGCCTGTTGCAATTTGAGGTCCTTTTAATATGGTAAATAACTCAAGAAACTCACGAGCATAATTTTGATTGGGACTTATTAAGGTATTAAATCGGTTGTCTAAGTAAGTAGACATGTGGATGTTACGAGACATTCTAATGGCTAAATCTTGTAAACTACCGTTAGTATGATATCTCAGTAATTCCATATAATCAAAAATCTCTGCACTACCTCGGCCCAAATTACTTGTAATAAAAAGTGTATGTAACCAATTCAATAATTTAAATTGTATGGTAGGCATCGTTAAAGCTTGATGCACATACCAACTCATAACATTATCTCGTAGATTATCGTTTATAGCTTGAACATTTGGTTCATAAAATGTAGGTATAAAAGTTTGATTTAAATTATCTAAGGGTTTTGCGGGATTTGGTTGCATAAATACAAACAAATCATCTAAAGCTTGCTGAGGTGTTTTGAGTGCATAATCATTTATTAAAGTTTTGTTAAGACAATAGGTTACTCTTTTTAACAGATGGGTTGCATTGTCATAACCTAATACAGATGTTTTTGGAAGAATGGATGCCATATTTTAAATTTTTTAGGAAAAAAATGTTAAGTAATTTATTTTGTTATTTCGCTTTTTCTACCACTTCAAAGCGGGCATATTTACCTCCAATTTTTTTGTTTTTTTTGTATCAAAATGAGGGTAGGTATACTTAAATATAATGGTCGATTATCGTTTGTCCTAATCCCAAGGTAACAAATGGATCAAAAAAAGTGGTATCAAAAATAGTACTAGACTTAATTAATCGATATTTGATGGCTAAATCGTATGAAAAATAGTCTTTGTTTTTGTTTAAAGATGTACCGTTTACTATTTTATCGTTTTTATATTCGTTCATGGTAACACTTATTGTTGTTAATTATTAGCATGTCCCTGCATTTGTAAGGGTATAGATTATTTCTCACTTACTTTCCTAAGAGTTGCTTTATTTTTGGTAGTAGCATTTTTTTCAAAATCACTTAAAGCTTTCTTTGATTTTTCCAACTCTTTTGCACTATCTAAAGTTGTTTTTGCATGCGCGGTTAAAATGGCACTTTTTAATGCAATGTTTTTTTCGATTTCTCTCTTTTGATTTTCAACCGCTACTAATTCTTCTTCTAGCAAAAGCAGTTTTTGTTTTTCTTTCATTACATCTTGTTCTTTTTTTCCTATAAGAATTTCTAAATTTTTCCTTTCAACACTAACGCCGAGTTCGTCAAGCAAATCTAAAATGTTTTGAGAAGCACTTTTGTCATTTTCGAGGCTTATAAAATTGTCGTAGCCTTTACTAATTAGCACGATAATTTTAATATAAGAGCCATTATCTGTTTTGGTTTCGTTCATTTGATAGTAAATGTCTAAGTAGCTAGTGCTAATTTTTGTAAAATTAATTTGGTTAAATACCAAAAAATTATTCTCCGTCTTTTTAGCTGTACCTAAGCGATCAATTTCAAATTTTGATTTAAATATTTCGGTCACATACTCAAGTTTTTGTGGTAGTTCAATTTCAAAGGCATTGACTGATTTTGCTTGAAACTGAAACGGAATTGCACTACTCTTCACTTGACTTACCACATTTTGAAAGAAGATAAGAAAAAATACTGCTGCTAAAGTTTTAAATTTGCTCATGTTTGATTAAGGATTAATTGTTTTTATAATTTTTAGATAGTTTTTGGTCAAAATTTCGATTTTATTAATTTTTTATTTCACTTTTTCCAAACCTTCAATGCTGTCATATTTACCTACTATTTTTTTGTCTTTGTCTAAAACTATAAAGGTAGGTGTACCGTAGATGTAATAATCGCTTACTGCTTTGCCATCCCATTTTTTTAAATCGGTGTTGTGAAAAATGTTTGGAAATTGTTGTATTGTGGTTTCATAAGCTGTTCGGTCTTCGTCTAGGCTTATGGCTACTACTTTGGTCTTGGGGTTTTCTTTTGCCCAAGCGTTTACTTTGGGAAGCTCTTCCATACAATGCGGGCACCAACTTGCCCAAAAAACTACGATTGTTTTTTCACTTTGAATGTCGTATAAAGTGCTGTTATTGGTAAAGGTAATGTTGGGTGCTTGCATGCCTTCTTTCATAGCGGCATAACCCGCCATTCGTTTATCAAAGGCTGTTTTGTCGGCTTCGTCTTGGCATTGCGCTGCTAGTTCTTGATACTTTTCGTCAATATGCTGTAATACCTTTTCGTTACCTAGTTCTTTAAAACCCAATTGCAAGTATTGAAGTGCAAATTTTTTGGTTGCTTCGTTAGTACTAAATTTTTGCATAATGGTATCGACACTTTTTATAAAACCTGTGTTCATCTCTTGTTCGCTAAATTGCATTTCAGGATTCATGTAGTATTTTAGGTATTCTAAAATAAGCTCGGTGTACAATGGCGAATTTATGAGTGCAGGATTGCCTGCATCTACCTTGTCCCAATAGTGGTCTCGGACTGCAAGATCTTGCAAACGCCAATCGTCTTTAGGGTTGGTAAAATATACCTGTTTGTTTTGGACCATGCTTGCTGCCCAAGTGTTTGCGTAGTTTTTTAAAAAGGTTGTTTGTTGTTTGTGGTAGTTTTGTTGTTCTTGTGTTAGAGCAGTTTGCAACTGTGCTACAATTTTATCGGTAGCCTTAGGGTAGCCTGCCAGAGCTTGTTGTAAAGCGGCTATTTTTTGCAATTGCAGTTGGCTTTGGTTTTGGTAGCCGTACCAATTTTGATTTTCTTGCGATTGGGTAAAAATGGGTTTTCTTTTTTCGGCGTCGTTCTGGAGGTCTAGGCTAAAAGCAATGTTTTTTTCTTTGCCGTTGATGATGACATCTATATACTCATTAGCGGTTTGGCTGTATTGCAAGCGGTATACTCCTGGTTCTATATCTATGGGTGCGGTTATGGTAAATTTGTTGTTTTCGATAGGGAAGGCGCCAATAGCAAAACTCCCAATACCAAACTTATTGATTACTACTTTGGCAAAACGGCTGTTGTTTTTGAGTTCGCCTTGTATTACGATGCTGTCTTGTGCAAAGGTGTATATTGAGAAAAGAAGCAAGAAGCAAGAAGCGAGATGTTTTAATTTTGTGTTTGTTGTTTTCATTTTTTGTATTTATTTTTTTACCGCGGAGGCGCTGAGTTCGCTGAGTTTTTTTTTCTTCTTTGCGTTCTTTGCGTCTTTGCGGTGGATTGTTTTTTACCGCGGAGGCGCTGAGTTTGTTTCTTTGCGTTCTTTGCGTCTTTGCGGTGGATTGTTTTTTACCGCGGAGGCGCTGAGTTCGCTGAGTTTTTTTATAATTTGTTTACTATCCTTTTAAGTCCATTTTTTAAAAGCACTTCGTTAAAATTGATTAATAGTCCTAACTTTAAATCTTTTAGTTTTAAATAGGTTAATAATTGAGCCGTATGCATGTCTGCTAATGATTCTAGGCTTTTTAACTCTATGATTACTTTATTTTGCACCAACACATCTATTCTATAGCCTGCCTCTAGTTTAACTTCTTTGTATATTACTGGTAATGCTAGTTGCTGTTGCACTTTTAAGCCCATTTGCCTGAGTTCATAAACTAAACAACTTTCGTAGGTGCTTTCTAGTAGCCCTGGACCGAGTTGTTTGTGAACTTCTATGGCTGCACCGATAATTTTTGTGGCTATTTCGTTTTCTGTAATTTTTTTTTCTGTGTGTTCTCTGTGTCTTTGTGGTTAACTTACCACGGAGGCAAGGAGGTCACGGAGTTTTTTTATTTTTTTCTTTGCGTTCTTTTCTTCTTTGCGGTGGACTGTTTTTTACCGCGAAGGCGCTGAGTTCGAAGAGTTTTTTTCTTTGTGTTCTTTGTGTCTTTGTGGTTAACTCACCACGGAGGCACGGAGGTCACTGAGCTTTTTTTATTTTTTTCTTGGTGTTATTTTTTTATGTTGTTGCCGTTGTTTTTTCCATGTTTGGGGTTGTTTTATGGTTGTTTTTGGTTTGTGAACCCCAAGAAAGAGGTTGTATTGCTCGTTTTTGGGGTATTGGACCTCAAAGTATTATTCTTGAACGTCATTTGTGGGGTTATCGGCTTTTGTGGTTCCTGTTCTGTTAAAAAAATGTTTCAACTCGGTTTCTTTGGTGGCGTAGCCGGTGGCACCTGAGTTGTTTTTGTATTGGGTGTAACTGTAATCTACTAAAGCGGCTTGGTAGTTGTCCCAATCGTGTAGTATTTTGGCGTTTTCCATTCCTCGTACTAACTCGGTTAGGCGTTCGGCTTGGTTTTGCAAAAAGGCACGGCTGTCGTGGTCTTGCAGGTACTCGCTCCAATCCACATCTGGGCTGCTTAGGTTGGGTTGGCTTTCGCGGTTGTCTTTTACTTTGTTGATGATGCCCTTGTTTTACTCATTTACGCTACCGTATTGTTGGCGTTCTTGTGGGTTGAGGTTGGCTAGCTTGGATATTAGGGCTGATTCTAATAATGCTAAGGCCTCTTGTATTGTAGTTTTTTCTGCTGCAGAAAAATGACGGCTGTCGAAATTTAAAAATGGCATGTTTTGATTATTGTTTTATGGTTAGTGATAGTTTTTTGTTTATGTCTGTTGTAGATAAGTTGTTGGTAATTTACGTAATATCCTAAGACCCTTATGTTCCTTCGGAATGACAGACAAACTTCGGAATGGAAGACAAACAGACAAACTAGTTTGGTTGAAAAACGCCCGACTCTAAAAAGAGTAGAGCGTTTTAGTAATCTCAAATTTTTATTTATGCTAGCAAGCCCAAGGCCTTCGTATCGTTTGTTTTATAGGTGTTAATTTTTAAGACAACGAACACTAAAGCCACTCCATTTTTTGCTTGTGAAGCGACCCACACCGCGCAGGCTCGAGTAGACACGGCGGTCTAGAACCGTAGTAGGATCCGTAGCAGACGAAGTCCACCAGTAGGTGACACTCGGACGACCAAAGAAAGTACCGTCTGTTTTGCGTTGGCCGGCAAGCAAGCCCGAAAAACCAGAGGCATTGGTTTGACCTGTACCTGCACTACGCAGTTTATACCCCGGTGTACCTTGATTATCATCAGTATTAGCTCTATAAGTTTCATTGGTAACTTGCTGACTCAATGACATACCCTGCCCGTGTTCTAGGTACATCCACTCGCAATCGCTTGGTATGTGCCATCCTGCAGGGCAAATACCTTGTGCGCGCTCGGTAGTACTTCCAAGCATGGCTGCACTCCATTGGTATAATAATCCTTCATCAGCAGCTGGCTCTGTCGTAGCCCATCCTGCAGAACCATTTGTGGTATTCTTGTTAAAGTAACCATAGTATCCTAAATCTATTGTTTGGCTTGTATTTAGCCATTGGCTTGCATTTACAGCCACGCCATTTGGCAATTCTTTTAAGTTTTGCGTCATCCAGCATTGGCCGTTAATGTTTGCAATAGGGTAGGTGTTACCACCTATTGTAATTGTGCTACCCACACAAGCAGAAGTCGAGATCGGTTTAGAAAAACAAGTTCCGTTGTTACTGAAGGTTTCTCCCGTAGTATAAGTAGAAAGTAAGTTATTAACAGAAACCTCAGCTATAATACCGTTGAAATGAGTAGTGTAATTAGCACCAAGTTTTACATTTGTTACCGTTAAAGAAGTAGTTTGTGTAGTTGAACCCAAACCTGTAATGGTGAAAGCATCTCCACCTGCATTGTACGCCGTTTGAGTTCCTGCCGCGGTTAATGTCACCGTATGTGCTCCTGTAGCATACGTGCCACCTCCACTAAAAGAATAACCGTTTACTGTTGTTGTAGAAAAATTAATAGAACCCGGAGAGGTTACGTTGATGCTTACAGCAATTGCATTTGAGGCATCCATTAAACGATTCGTATAAAAATTTGATGAGGTTTGCGCAGCACCTGTAAAAGTAAATGTAGCGGAACCTACAGAAGCTGTTGGGTCGTAATATACTACTTGAATACCTGTTGTAGTTCCTGTTGTTGCTACTGGCGTTACTCCAAAACCAATAAATTTAGTTGCCTGCGCATTGGTTACTGTAAACGTTGTGGCGGTTGCCCCAGCAATAGCGGCTTGGTTGGTTCCTGTTGCATCATCAGCAGTGTACCATTGAAACAAACTTGTTCCTTCAGGATCCCCATTGGCATCCGCATATGTGTAACTAGCAGTAAGGTTCACATTGACACCAGGACTAGCAGGACTAAAAGTAACATTACTTGCAGTTGGTGCTGCTTCAGCAGCTAAAGTAACAGGGCCTACCCAGTTGCTGTACACAAAATTAGTAGCCGAAAAGGATGTGTTATCTATCGCTCTCACTCCAAAACGAATGTATCTGCCAATTTCTGTACTTAAAGGAATTAGGGTTTTGGTATGCGCTGTAGCACCATCTGGAAAAGCAATGGTTTGAATGTTTAATCCAACATTATTGGTAGCTGATTGCCAATCGTAAGTAGAACCTAAAGTGTTCTCAGTACCTGAGCCACCGTTAAAGGTATATACTCCAGTAAGTACACTTCCTTGTGTAACAGTACCTGTTACACTAAGGGCAGAACCATAAGGTAGCGTACCACTAACAACTTGCGTCCAATTACCATAATAGGCTATTCCATTGAGCATACCTGTAACTGCTCTTGGCGTCACTTTTATTCTCACAAAACGTCCAACGTTAGCAGGTCCAAAAGTAACTGATGCACCAGTACTTAAATTGGTTTTAGAAGTACCTAGGTTATCGTTAGCCATTTCCCATTGTAGGGTTGTTGCTCCTTCTACATCTCCTTGTGCATCTGAATAGGTGTACAGGATGGTTGCCGTACCACCGTCTCTAAATTCGCCCGTGTAGTTCAATGTACTAGCAGTAGGAGGAGTATTTTCCATACTATTTGCAGGTGTGTAACCACCCTCGGTAACGGCTACCCAACAAGTACAAGCGGTTTTGTACACCTCGAAAGAGTTGTTAGAGGTATTCCAAATCAATAGACCATTAGCTGGAGCTGTTATTGCTTCTCTTTGTGTAGAGGTCATACGAGGTATTAGAAGACCTTTGGTTGTAGAGGTTACATCAAGTGCCGCTGAGCCATCGGGAGTTGAGGTATTGATACCCACTTGGGCACTTGCTACTCCTAAGGATAGTAGTGCAAATGCGGTTAAAATTTTTATTTTATTATTCATATTTTAATTTATTTAATTATTATTTTACCATTTCCACAGCAAAAGCCAATGGACTATGTGTTTTCTGTTTTCTCATTTGCTACTGCGTTTTGGTTTTTGTTCCATCCTGCTAATTGATTGCTAATGTTTTGTATGGCAATATTCCATTTGGTAAATTTTTATATACTTATTTGTCGTAAATCATAGAGTAGCCTAATATACAAGCGGCATTTTTCTATACTTTCTCTCGCCTTGTCAATATAATCTACTTTGTTGTAGTTACTATTTGCACGCCAAATAAACATCATGGCATCTATCATTTCATTTTTAAGGTTTTCTCAAAGAGTATATTTAAAATCTCTATTGAAACTTTTGGAGGCTTTCAATAAATCAAAAAGCAACCCAAAAGTAACTTAAGACACATTTAATTCGGTATAATTTGCCATATTTTATAATTATTTTTGCAACTGGTATAAACACATATAAACCTCGATGGGTGTTTTACTAGCTAATGGATATTCTTTTAATTGATTTAAAATCAAAGTAGCACTTTTCATTTCATTTACAACAAAGGTAGTGTACCATTGTTCATATTTGTCAAGTTCAAAAATGACATTATTTATTGTGAATTTTAATATTTTATCATGAAGAGCGCTAATTTTGTATTGTATTCTGTATTTATTAAGAACACTCTGAGGAAACCCCATAGTATAAATGGTTGTATTTACCACTTTTAAATATTTAGCACTTACCTTGTACTTGGTTATTTTTTGAAACATAAACGCACCTTCCTTATAGACTTTATAAAACATGCCTTCTTTAAAAAGATAATAGTTTTTACAATCATTACTTTGTAGTGTCAATTTTTCTTGGATTGTCCTAAAAAAAAGAATAATAATTTTATTTCTACCCGAAAGGGCAGAAATAAAATTATCTTGATCAAAATAAACCAAAATTAATCTAATAAATCTAATCCTTAAGGCAACGAACACTAAAGGCGAAGAAGTTATTGTTGATGGTGCGTTGCACGCCTCTGTTGCCCGTGTTGATGATGCGGTTGATAGCCTGATTGGCACTCGTTGCAGACGAAGACCACAAGCCACTGTTAGCCCCACGACTGAAGAAAAGACCACTGTTATTGCGGTTGCCGGTAAGCAAGCCCGAAAAACCAGAGGCATTGGTTTGACCTACACCTGCACTACGCAGTTTATACCCCGGTGTACCTTGATTATCATCAGTATTAGCTCTAGAATTGCTGACAAGAACTTGCTGACTCAATGACATACCCTGCCCGTGTTCTAGGTACATCCACTCGCAATCGCTTGGTATGTGCCATCCTGCAGGGCAAATACCTTTTGCGCGCTCAGTAGTACTTCCAAGCATGGCTGCACTCCATTGGTATAATAATCCTTCACCAGCAGCTGGCTCTGTCGTAGCCCATCCTGCAGAACCATTTGTGGTAATCGTGTTAAAGTAACCATAGTATCCTAAATCTATTGTTTGGCTTGTATTTAGCCATTGGCTTGCATTTACAGCCACGCCATTTGGCAATTCTTTTAAGTTTTGCGTCATCCAGCATTGGCCGTTAATGTTTGCAATAGGGTAGGTGTTACCACCTATTGTAATTGTACTCCCCACACAAGCAGAAGTCGAGATCGGTTTAGAAAAACAAGTTCCGTTGTTACTGAAGGTTTCTCCCGTAGTATAAGTAGAAAGTAAGTTATTAACAGAAACCTCAGCTATAATACCGTTGAAATGAGTAGTGTAATTAGCACCAAGTTTTACATTTGTTACCGTTAAAGAAGTAGTTTGTGTAGTTGAACCCAAACCTGTAATGGTGAAAGCATCTCCACCTGCATTGTACGCCGTTTGCGTTCCTGCCGCGGTTAATGTCACCGTATGTGCTCCTGTAGCATACGTGCCAACTCCACTAAAAGAATAACCGTTTACTGTTGTTGTAGAAAAATTAATAGAACCCGGAGAGGTTACGTTGATGCTTACAGCAATTGCATCTGAGGCATCCATTAAACGATTCGTATAAAAATTTGATGAGGTTTGCGCAGCACCTGTAAAAGTAAATGTAGCGGAACCTACAGAAGCTGTTGGGTCGTAATATACTACTTGAATACCTGTTGTAGTTCCTGTTGTTGCTACTGGCGTTACTCCAAAACCAATAAATTTAGTTGCCTGCGCATTGGTTACTGTAAACGTTGTGGCGGTTGCCCCAGCAATAGCGGCTTGGTTGGTTCCTGTTGCATCATCAGCAGTGTACCATTGAAACAAACTTGTTCCTTCAGGATCCCCATTGGCATCCGCATATGTGTAACTAGCAGTAAGGTTCACATTGGTACCAGGACTAGCAGGACTAAAAGTAACATTACTTGCAGTTGGTGCTGCTTCAGCAGCTAAAGTAACAGGGCCTACCCAGTTGCTGTACACAAAATTAGTAGCCGAAAAGGATGTGTTATCTATCGCTCTCACTCCAAAACGAATGTATCTGCCAATTTCTGTACTCAAAGGAGTTATGGTTGTGGTATGCGCTGTAGCACCATCTGGAAAAGCAATGGTTTGAATGTTTAATCCAACATTATTGGTAGCTGATTGCCAATCGTAAGTAGAACCTAAAGTGTTCTCAGTACCTGAGCCACCGTTAAAGGTATATACTCCAGTAAGTACACTTCCTTGTGTAACAGTACCTGTTACACTTAGTGCAGAGCCATAAGGTAGGGTACCAGCAACAACTTGCGTCCAAGCGCCATAATAGGCTATTCCATTTAGGATACCTGTAGCTGCTCTTGGCGTTACTTTTATTCTCACAAAACGTCCAACGTTAGCAGGTCCAAAAGTAACTGATGCACCAGTACTTAAATTGGTTTTAGAAGTACCTAGGTTATCGTTAGCTATTTCCCATTGTAGGGTTGTTGCTCCTTCTACATCTCCTTGTGCATCTGAATAGGTGTACAGGATGGTTGCCGTACCACCGTCTCTAAATTCGCCCGTGTAGTTCAATGTACTAGCAGTAGGAGGAGTATTTTCCATACTATTTGCAGGTGTGTAACCACCATCGGTAACGGCTACCCAACAAGTACAAGCGGTTTTGTACACCTCGAAAGAGTTGTT
This sequence comes from Flavobacterium sp. SP2, assembly GCF_057626655.1. Taxonomy (NCBI): domain Bacteria; kingdom Pseudomonadati; phylum Bacteroidota; class Flavobacteriia; order Flavobacteriales; family Flavobacteriaceae; genus Flavobacterium; species Flavobacterium solicola. The sequence continues at coordinate 215,929 of NZ_JBVHBT010000005.1, read as the reverse complement.
AGAGGTATTCCAAATCAATAGACCATTAGCTGGAGCTGTTATTGCTTCTCTTTGTGTAGAGGTCATACGAGGTATTAGAAGACCTTTGGTTGTAGAGGTTACATCAAGTGCCGCTGAGCCATCGGGAGTTGAGGTATTGATACCCACTTGGGCACTTGCTACTCCTAAGGATAGTAGTGCAAATGCGGTTAAAATTTTTATTTTATTATTCATATTTTAATTTATTTAATTATTATTTCACTATTACAATTTTTACTCTTCGCGCCAAAGGGGTTCCATTGTTAGAGGGACTGTAGGTGGTGTCGATACCTTTAACATCTATTGTTATTCGGTCTCCGCTTACGTTAAAACTTTGCAATATGTTTTTTAATTTGGCTACTCTTCTGTCAGACAATAAATGGTTAGACTTTACGTTCCCTATATTCTCTGTATAACCTATCAGTTGCACTTTGTATTCCGGATGTTTTTGCAGGTAATCTATCACAAATTTTAATTTTTGTCTTGATTCTTTGTTGGGATCTACTCTGCTAAAATCGTAATACATGATGTTGTACTTAAATTCGATGATAGCATTGTATTCAGCGTCTTCTGAAGGATTAAAAGGTTTTATATATTCTAGGTTTTCTTCTTTTTTATCCGGAATACCTTTATTGTTTTCGTCACTAAATCTAAGTTTGGAGTCTACTTTTAGACCCGTATCGTTTTTCAAATCCAAATAATCAGGAACCCTATCTTTGTCGAAATCTAAAATTTTTTGTTCCAAATCTTCGATACGTTTTTTTAGTTCTTTATCGTCGTACTTTTCAACAGGATTTATAGCTACATCTTTTTCAGAATACCAGTCGGCATGTTTTTCTTTTTTACCTAAGTAAAAAGTTAAACCTAGTGAAGTATTGTACATCATACCAGAAAGGTTATCGTCAGAAATAGCTGCAGAGCCATCCCAATTTAAGTGTTGTCTAAGATTGTTAATGACAGTAAAGTCTGCTGTAAGTGCCAACCATTTTGTTAATCGCACTTGCGGCGTAATACCAAACATAACCCCACCATTGTCTTCGGTAATGTTTTTGTTTGCACCTTCATTCACAGATAATTGTGAAACATGAACTCCTGCATGTGTTAATAATCCTAAACGATTGGAAAACGATTCAAAACGCAAGAGTCTGCCTAAATTCATAACCCCTTGAAAGCCAAAACGATTAAGTTTAGTATCAAATGAAAGGGAACCTGCTCCAGATTGTTCCGAAAATTGATCCATACCGTAGTCTAACTTTAAACCAAAAGCATTTGAAAGCATATATCTAACGCCAATATCATAATGAGTTACCCCTGAAAAATTAAAATATTTAGTTGGGTCAGAGGAATAGTATCCTACAGCAAAAGGTCGCACAGCTTTGTTTTGTCCAGCGCTAAGTTCCACAGACCATTTGTTGTAATCGGTAGTGTTTTTTTCTTGGGTATGCCCTAAAAGGAAGGATAACAAGAAAGCACTAAAAAAAGCATTTTTCATAAATGTTATTTTTGATTGATAAGTTTAATGTTCGCTGTGCTACCGTTTTCTAAAGTTACTTTGGCGATGTACAATGCCTGTGCGTGATTGAAATCTGCAGAGAAACTAGTCGCATTTTGTATTTTAGATTCGTACAGTTTTTTGCCAGTTAAGTCAAAAATTGCAAAATTTACCATAGGAGCATTTGCAGTTAAGGTTACTGTGTTGTTTTTGATATTGGCTATAACCGCAGCAGCGTTGAGCTGGTTGTTCGAAAGCGTTTGTCCTTGGTATACAATTTTGAAACGGCTGTTATCTTCTGTTGCAGTGGTGGCAAAGCTGTAGGCACCATCGTTAAAATTGTGGTACACATTTAAGACCGTATCGTGCAGATATATTGGTGTAGTAGAAGCAAAAACACCTTCTTTTTGTGCCACATTGATGCTCAAGATTGCTGCATCTGTTGTTTCTTTTTTGAAACCAACGGCCACTTGATCGTTCACATCAAAAACAGGACGCGCGTTGATGGCTAATTTTTTAGTATCGCTGTCTAGGATGCTATACATTTGCAATGGACTCACTGTATTTAAGGAAGCATCGTACATACGGTCATAAGCTAAAGAAGCGTCTGGCATGTAGGCCACTAAAATTTGATTTCCTGTTCCGTCTGCATGTGTAATGTTTACATTGAATCGGTCGATGTTTGTGGTTGTTGCACTTGAGCTCATTTTCATGAATTGTGTATTATTTCCAGAAACACGCATGCAATTGTTGAATGTTGCTGTGCCAGTAGGAGCAGTGTCTATTGCTTTTACTTTAAATCCTTGGCCGGTAGCAATTTTTCCGTTGAAAGTGGCATTAATTCCAGAAATTCCCGTAGTACCTGCTCTAGTGTAAGCAATATAATCGCCAACAGCATAATTCGAAGTGCTTGTTCCTAGATTTGGTGTAGTTGCTCTCCATAAATAAATCACTCCATCTAAAGTGGTATTGTATTCTAAAAACTTATCAGCGTCTATAGCGGAAGGGTATGGATTGGCTAATAAATTATTGTTTCTCGCACTAGTGGTAGATGTTGCATTAACATTGGCTGTCGGTACATTGACCAAACCATTGTTTGCGCTACCTGTAAATGTTAGGTTGATGTAACCGCTGTAAGGAGTTGCGGCCGAATACGGTGCTTGGTCTTTTATACGCATAATAAAACCTTGCCCTTTGGTAGTAGCACCAAGTGGTTGCCAGCCGCCAGCTGTACCCATAATTCCTGCTGCGTAGGCATATTTGGAATCGAATGCAGCAGCGGTTCCTGTTAAAACATTAGTAGCATCATAAGCTCTGGCACCATCTAATTGGCTGAATGAATCGGTTGTTAATGGCGAACCCCAGTAGATGTAGTCGTTGGCGCGCATGTTTACACGAGAACTTTTTGTTAAAATAATGTTTGGAGTGATAATACTTGCATCATTACGCTGCATAACACTTGCTGTACTAGACATGGTAATGGTACCAGTACCTGTTATTTCGTTTACTACTTCAATGGTTTGTCCGTCTGCTAAAGTTACAGCATTCGTTCCAATATTTAATGAGTTACAAACAAATGAACCGGCATTACTCGGGTAAGGACCTGCTAACACGGCAGCATCTGCTAAAGTAGGAGTTGTATCCCAAGCCGTGCCACTCCATGTACTTGTAAGACCAGAGTTAGCTACTAGTGGAGCACAAGTGATGCCTTTTTCTGCTAGTGTAAACGCGCTATAAGTAGCTAAGTTTACTGCTGCCGAGGTAGCAATAGCTCCTGTACTCAATGATCCTGTAGCAACCTCTGAAGGAATGGCTACCCAAGTGGTACCAATTAAACCAGCCACCGTAAGATTGGCAATAGAATTGGTTAGCGAGACAATGCTACTATTCCATTTTAAAGTAAGTATTGCGTTATCGCCTTTCACATCCCAATAACCTGATGATGGCAAGGTTTGAATTGTAGCATCTGCCACAGTACTAGTTAAAGCACCATCGTAAAAAGCGGCATCTACTCCATTTGTAACTGCAAAATTAGTAACTCCAATTGGAGCATAGGTAGTGCCTTGCCCTGTAGGAAGTTCAAAGTAAGCAGCGCTTCTGGTGTTGGCATAACCATCTACGAACAAAGCAGCTCCTGAAGCTGAACCGTTTGCTGAAGCGCCAGTTCCAAAAGTAATCTTTCCGTAGCCCGAAGTTCTTAACGTTTTAGTAATAGAACCTGTTCCAAACGTAAAAACGCTATTTGTATGTAGTATGGCATTTTGACCTACGTATACGGTGCCATTATTCTGTACTTGCGCATGAAGATTGTTTGCACACGTAGTTACCAAAAACAGTGTTAGTGCTTTTGAAAAATACGTGTAAAAAGAATCTTTGATTAGATTTTTTTTCATTTAGTTTCTGATTTTAAGTTATGTTTTACTACTAAATACACTCCCAATAGTAGTCCAAAAATTACCGCAAGATTTATGTAATCGTCTATGGGTGCTGGTGGTGGTGGATCAATTTCATCCTGAGCATAAAGTCTAGAGCTCATCACTAAAAACAATAATACAATACCAAATTCTAATTTTAGTTTCGTTTTCTTCATAATTTTTGATTAATTTATTTACAAAATTATTTTTAAACCTTTGAAATAATGTGCTTATTATTGTCTTTTGTTGTTTATTTTAGATTTTATTATTATCATTTTATCAAAAAAAAAGTGCCAATTACAAATTTTAGTTGGCACCTCGATATTTTTTAACTTTTTATTTTTTTAAGTACGAGATATTAATTTCGTTGCATTTTCGAAAACTTTCTGGTGTTTTTCCAGTTATTTTTTTAAAAACGGAGCAAAAATTACTGTGGCTTTTAAATCCTAATTCGAAGGAAACTTGTGTTATAGGAATAGATGATTCGGAAAGTAATGTTTTGGCATAATCTATCTTTTTGATAATAACGTATTTGTAGGGTGTAATACCTATATATTTTGTAAATAATCTATTGAAGTGCTGCGAGTCCCATCGTGTTTGCTTTGCTAGGTCGGATATTTTTATTTTATTGGTAATGTTTTGGTTTATAAAAGTGATGGTGTGTTTTAGAATAAAAGGGATTTCATCGTTTAGTTCTTTATCTTGTCTTAACACATCAATGTTTCGGTATTTGAAATTATTTAGGACAATAGCCACCGTTATTTTGATATCCTCGGGTTTAAAAGGTTTTACAATGTATCCGTAAGGTCTGGTTTCGCTGGCTTTTTGTAATGTTGTTTTGTTGGAGTAGGATGTAATGTAAATGAACGGAATCGTATCTTTTTTTAATAAATAGTTTCCTAAATCGATGCCGTCTTTAACTTGTTTTAGGTTGATGTCAATTAATACTAATAAGGGATTTAAAGTTTCAATTTCGTTTATAGCGTCGTCCACGTTGGTGATGTTGATGATCGTATCATAACCTTCTTCAGTTAAAATTTCTTTTAAGTCTAGCGCAATGATTAACTCATCTTCAACAATTAGAATAGTTGGTTTCATGGTTGGTAGGTTAATTTCAGATTTAGGTATTATATCTTTTGCATATTTTGTTTTAAATACTGTTTTTCATTACATTAATTTAAGTAAACGATAGTACTTGGGCTAGTGTATCTTATTTTATCTTATGATTGAAAGTATTAATTTGTGCAACACATTAAATTATAATTTCTTGAAATAAATAAAAATTTGTTTTTACTTACGTTGAGTTCTTATTTCATGATAGATTGGAATACTTTATTCAATGCATAAAAACTATTATATTTTAGAAAAAATAAATGATATGTTTTCTGCACTAAAAGAATTGTAGATTTTTGCAAAAATGTAAGTGAATTTTAGTGAAATTGTAGCATGATTATGGCGGTTTTAGTATTTACAAGTATTCATGAACAAATATATTTTTATTAAATATATTTTATGTGCTAGTTATAGATATTATTTGCTTATATTAGATATATAATGCTCAATTTAGATATGAAATATTGATTTCGTTACTACTTTTGAAATAAAAAAATAGCGTGGGACAAACTAATTATCCTGAAAAAAAGGCACCGCCAAGCACCATAACCAAGAATAATTGTTGCCCACGCTTAGTTTTTAAGCATTTATAGAACTAATTATCTTGCGGTTAAATTTAAATTGGCGGTTTCTGTTTAACAAGATTCATAATAAAGAGATCTTCCTCTTTATTGACTACAAATTAAAAAATAAATTTTTAATAAAAAATTATTTGTAAGGGTATTTTTTAATTGTTGTTTATTCGTACAATTGGATTTGGGTGGTCAATATCACGGGAATTTGCAGTTTTAGAATTTAAAGTGTTTAATTTATGAATTGAATATTAGAATTTGAAAGTTTTATATTTTAGAAAGAAAGTAAGTGAGCTAATCAAGAACTTTTAGATAAATTAAGTTGGGTTAATTTTTGTTTTAGTATTTCCATATCATCACTTACCTTTTTATCAAGTATTTTCGCATACTGTTGAGTGGTTCTTAAACTGGCATGGCCAAGCATTTTACTGACGCTTTCCATTGGTACTCCATTTGCTAGTGTAACTGTAGTAGCAAATGTATGTCGCGAACTATGAAATGTTAGTTCTTTATTAATTCCACAAACATCAGCCACTTCTTTTAAATAACTATTCATTTTTTGATTACTTAAAATTGGTAATAGCTTAAATGAATTTTGGCATTTTGGATGGTGTTTATATTTTGCAATAATTGATTCTGGAATAGGAAGTAAAGGTATGTTAGAACGAATTTTGGTTTTTTGCCGATGCGTAAAAATCCATTTGGATCCGTCAATACCTATCGAAATATTTTCAGAAGTTAGTTTTTCTATGTCTACGTAAGCTAGCCCTGTAAAGCAAGCGAATAAGTATATATCTCTAACTAAATCAAGTCGGCTGATAGGTAAATATTTATTATACATAGTTTCTAAGTCTTCTTTATTTAAGATTTCTTTTTCTACGGGATTAATTTTAGCATTGTATTTAACAAATGGGTTTCTTTCAATCCATTCGTTATTATAACAATCTTGAATTATTTTACCAAAGTTTCTAACATATTTGATGGTAGAATTGTTATTACAGCTTTTTTCTGTCCTCAAATAAAAGTCAAAATCATTTATAAAAGAGATGTTAATTTTATCAATACTTACATCATTTAATTTATACTTTTTAAATAGAAACTCTTCAATATGCTTTAATGTAGTTCTAAATTTTTTTAATGTATTAATCGAGTATTGTTTTGTTACCAATGATTCCATTCGCTTATTATGTTCTTTAAATATTGGAATTAACATGTGTGATTGAATTTTTATGCCTAAAAATTTATTTTTAAATTCAATTAGGTCTATATTATTTGAATTGCGGAGTAGTAAGTTTTCAGTTTCGTATACTTTAGATCTTAAAAGATCTAGATGACTATTAATTAGCATGGCCTCTTTAGAATTACTTTTCATTCTGCCAGCATTTGAATTCCATTTGGAACGTTCTACATGCTTGCCTGTTTGAATTTCTAGTCTTTTTCCATTAATTGTAATCCTTAGATATATTGGAAGTAATCCATTCCTTAGTGCTCTGGAACTCTTTGCATGGAAGAGTATTGAAATTTTGTTTGACATAATGTGGTGACTTTTCTGATTTTTAAATTTACGCTTAGATTTAGAAGTTCACAAGATGTTCATTGTTTGAACACCTTGCTGTATAAGCTTTGACGTTAAATTCGGGGACAATTTTTTAAATTTAAAATTGTCCCCGAATTTGCCCCCGAATACATTATGTTTTTAAAGTTTATTTTGATATTTCGTAAACTAGAAAAGCCCATAAATCCTAAGATTTATGGGCTTTTAGTTTACTTTGAAAAGTAACTTGTGGAGTCGCCGAGAATCGAACTCGGGTCCAAACAAGCAATCAAAGAGCTTTCTACACGCTTATTTCCTGATTGAATTTTCGTTATTCTGCTTGGCCAGAAACAGCCACAAAATACTTATCTTCTTAAATTTTCGTAACAGCTCCAAAGCTCCACTGTTCTTAGGTTCGTATTTACGATTCACCTATACCGACCGCCACAAACCAAAGCTTTCGAGGTAAATCCTGCTTTCCTACCTTGTAGGAGCGTGGCTAATCTTACTATGATTCAGATTATGCAGCAAGAGCGTAGTTTCCTTCGCCGTTTATGTTTTTGTACATTTGGATTTACGAGCTAAAAATACAACGCTCGGCGTGCTTACAATTTAATTCCACTTGCTGTCAAAACCAGTCGACCCCATGCAGTATAGTACTAATTTTATAAGGGTGCAAAGATAGGATTCTTTTAGAAATACAAATCGAATTCTTCACTTTTTGAAATAAAATAATTTTTAATTGGTTTTTGTGCTAAATTTTAATTTTTAAACACCTCAATTTAAAGTGATATTTACGATATTTGCATTCCAAATTTTATAAAAAAAGTGATTATGGGAATGAATAAAAATACAGTTTTGGGATGGGCTACCTTTATCATGATTATCATGGGGTTGACTCTGATTGCTTTAGGTGCATTTCGATATAATGAAATTGCAGGTTGGGGTTTTGTTACGGTCGGCATCGGGTTTTTAGCCAATGCATGGGTTTTCAGCTCTTTAAAAGGTAGAGTTTAATGAGATTTGAATTAAAAATTAAGAATTAAGAATTAAAAATTAAGAATTAAAAATTAATATCAAAAATCTAATATCAAAAATCTAATATCAAAAATCTAATATCAAAAATCTGAAATCTAATATCTAATATCTAATATCTAATATCTGAAATCTAAAATCTGAAATCTAAAATCTGAAATCTAAAATCTGAAATCTAAAATCTGAAATCTAAAATCTGAAATCTAAAATCTGAAATCTAAAATCTAATATCTATAATCTAATATCTAAAATCATACACATACTATGTCAGACGATAAGAAAGTAATTTTCTCAATGCAAAAATTGAGTAAATCGTATCAAGGAAGTGATAAACAAGTGTTGAAAAACATTTATTTAAGTTTCTTTTATGGTGCCAAAATCGGAATTCTAGGACTTAACGGTTCGGGAAAATCATCTTTATTAAAAATCATTGCAGGAGTAGATAAAAACTACCAAGGTGATGTGGTATTCCAACCAGGTTATACTGTTGGGTATTTAGAACAAGAACCTCAGTTGGATGATACCAAGACTGTAATTGAAATCGTAAAAGAAGGAGTAGCTGAAACGGTTGCTGTTCTTGAAGAATTCAATAAAATCAACGACATGTTTGGTTTGCCAGAAGTATACGAAGATGCTGATAAAATGCAGAAACTGATGGACCGACAAGCCGATTTGCAAGATAAAATTGATGCGTCAGGTGCTTGGGAATTGGATACCAAACTCGAAATTGCTATGGATGCGCTGCGTACTCCAGAAGGAGATACTCCAATTAAACATCTGTCTGGAGGAGAACGTCGTCGAGTAGCCTTATGTCGCCTATTATTGCAACAACCAGACGTTCTATTATTAGATGAGCCAACCAACCACTTGGATGCCGAATCGGTACTTTGGTTGGAGCAACATTTAGCGCAATATGCGGGAACTGTAATTGCAGTTACACACGATAGATATTTCTTGGATAATGTTGCTGGTTGGATTTTAGAATTGGATAGAGGTGAAGGTATTCCTTGGAAAGGAAACTATTCTTCTTGGTTAGATCAAAAATCTAAGCGCATGGAGCAAGAAGAAAAAACTGCTTCCAAACGTAGAAAAACTTTAGAACGTGAGTTGGATTGGGTTCGTCAAGGTGCTAAAGGAAGACAGACGAAACAAAAAGCGCGTTTGCAGAATTATGATAAATTATTGAATGAAGACCAAAAGGAACTGGACGAAAAATTAGAAATCTACATTCCTAATGGACCGCGTTTAGGAACTAATGTTATCGAAGCGAAAGGCGTTGCCAAAGCTTTTGGAGACAAATTATTGTATGATGATTTGAATTTCACTTTGCCACAAGCAGGAATTGTTGGAATTATCGGGCCAAACGGAGCTGGAAAATCAACTATCTTCAGAATGATTATGGGCGAAGAAACTCCAGATGGAGGAACATTTGCAACTGGTGAAACTGTAAAAATTGCTTATGTAGATCAATCGCATTCGAACATTGATCCTAATAAGTCAATTTGGGAAAATTTCTGTGATGGTCAGGAATTAATAATGATGGGTGGAAGACAAGTCAATTCAAGAGCTTATTTGTCACGTTTCAATTTCGGAGGAAGCGAACAAAACAAAAAAGTATCGGCACTTTCTGGTGGTGAACGTAATCGTTTGCATTTGGCAATGACCTTAAAGGAAGAAGGAAATGTACTCTTGCTAGATGAGCCAACCAACGACTTGGATATTAATACACTGCGTGCTTTGGAAGAAGGATTGGAGAACTTTGCAGGTTGTGCTGTTGTTATTTCTCACGATAGATGGTTTTTAGATCGAATTTGTACCCACATTCTAGCTTTTGAAGGCGATTCTCAAGTCTACTATTTTGAAGGTGGATTCTCAGAATATGAAGAGAATAAGAAAAAACGTTTGGGTGGCGATTTGACACCGAAGCGCTTAAAATATAAAAAGTTAATAAGAAATTAAGTATATTTGTAAAGAAGTCCCATTTTATAATGGGATTTTTTTATTTAATTAACCAACCAATTTAACCCAACCGTATTGAAATTTAAGAAATTCATAGTATTATTTTTTGTACTAATTTGTAGTCAATTTACATTTTCACAAATTGATTTGGTTTCCAAAAAGGTAATCAATACCGAGTTACGCAATGCAGGTTTGGCATTTGTGAATCTTGAAGTTGAAAAATCTTTAAAACTGTCAAAATTGGCTTTAGAGCAATCGCATCAAATAAAAGACGATGTTTTGATGGCCAAAGCATATAACATCATTGGTCTTAATTTTGAAGAGTTTTATGATGTTAAAAAAGCTATCGATTTCTACAACAAAGCGCTGTATCATGCCAACTTAACTCAAAATGATTCCATCAAAGATTGGATTTACAACAATCTTGGAAACGCCTACACATACCGCGATATTGATTTTAAACAAGGGATTGCATATTATAAAAAAGGATTACTCTTTGCTCAAAAAATAAAAGATCCAATTGAGGTACTTTATACTCAATTAAATATTTCGTCGGCCTACTTTGCCATTAAAGATTTTAAATCCGGTTTATACTATTTGAATAGTGCAAAAGATGCTATTCTAGCTAGCGATGAGTTGGAAGCTAAAATCATGATGTGTACACAGTACGGTTCTTATTATAGTCATCTTAAAGATAATATAAAGGCTGAATTATTTTTTAACGAATCTATTAAGTTAGGAAAGCAAAGCAAATCGGGCGTTATCGATGCTACAATTGCCGATGTATATTTTGATTTTTCAGAACATTATAAAGGTACTAAGCAATTTGAAAAAGCACATTACTATTTGAGCTTACACAAAGAGCTGAAAGAAAAAATTTACAATGCCGATCGAACCAATAAAGTTAAAATTTCGGGTAGTGAAATTGAGACCGAGGAATACAAGCGTCAAATTGATAAAATTGAAGGCGAAAAGCACAAACAATCGAAAGACTTAAAAGAATCCAAATTAATTGTAATTCTGTTTGCCATTATATTTTTGATTTTAGTATTGTTTCTAACTTCTTTATACCGCAATAATGAGTTACGAGCCTTGTCAAACAAAGAGTTGACTATTGCGAATGCTAACTTGAAAGAAGCCAAAGAAAAAGCAGAAGAAGCTTCGATATTGAAATCGCAGTTTGTGGCAACCATCAGTCACGAGTTACGAACTCCGCTTTACGGTGTAGTTGGGATTACCAATATTATTTTAGATGAGCATAAGGAATTAGAAAACAGTCCGCATTTGAATTCCTTGAAATTTTCTGCCAAATATTTACTCTCGCTAGTCAATGATTTGCTTCAAATTAATAAAATTGAAGAAAACAAAATTACGATTGAAAAAACAATATTTAGCTTGGAAGATGAACTGAGAACAATCTCGGATTCGTTAGAATTTATTGCGATTAAAAATAATAACAAAATCGAAGTCGAAATTGATCCCGAAATACCTGAATTATTGATAGGAGACAAGCTTCGATTGGCGCAGATTTTTATGAATTTGGTGAGTAACGCACTTAAGTTTACTACTGATGGAACAGTAAAAATTACGGCTTCTTTTGATAAATTTGATAATCTAAAGCATTACGTTAAATTTGCTATAGCCGATAATGGTATTGGAATTGCTGCAGAAGATCAAATAAAAATATTTGAAAAATTTGTTCAAATAGAACGCAAAGAAAGCGACTACCAAGGAACAGGATTGGGATTGTCAATTGTAAAAAAGTTGGTAGAATTGTTTGATAGCAGCATTTCTCTAGAAAGTAAAGAAGGTGTTGGCACCACATTTTATTTTACCATTGGGTTCGAAGCCGACGAAAATTCTAAAAATAGTATTATCAATAATATCGAAGTTGATCTGTCAGTGCATCAATTTTACAAAATATTGGTAGTTGAAGATAACAAAATTAATCAATTGATAACTAGAAAGATACTGGAAAACAACAATTTTAAAACCACTATTTTAGAAGACGGTTATGCGGCTATAAACTTATTGGAGAACGAACAATTTGACGTGGTGTTAATGGATATTAACATGCCAGTCATCAACGGATTTGAGACTACAAAACTCATTCGAAAAAAAGGATTGAAAATTCCAATAATAGCTTTAACCGCTTTTGATAAACAGGAAATTATAGAAGATGCGCTTGCTGCAGGAATGAATGATATAATTGTAAAACCGTTTGACTCGGCGAAGCTTTTTCAAATCATCACCAATTTAGTAAACAAAAAAAACGCTGATTAATACCAGCGTTTTTTATTTTGTTTCGAAGCAGCCGATTTTCTCGAATTACTTTCTTTATTTTTATTTCTCAAATCGGGTTTAGCATCTGGATTTTCAGGTAAGTCGGTGTAAGGATAGGGATGTTCCTTTTCAACTTTAATATCCATTTTAATCAATTTCTGAATGTCTTTCCAATACGGTTGTTCGTCTTTAGCGCAAAATGAAATTGCCAATCCGCTATTACCAGCTCGACCTGTTCTTCCTATTCGATGTACATAGGTTTCCGGAATGTTAGGCAAATCTAAGTTTACAACATAAGGCAAACTTTCTATATCAATTCCACGTGCCGCAATATCGGTAGCAACAAGTACCGAAATTTCTTTGTTTTTAAAACTTTCCAATACGCGCTGACGAGCGTTTTGCGATTTGTCGCCATGAATAGCTTCAGCCAAAACACCATTTTTCTTTAAAGCTTTCACCACATTATCGGCTCCATGTTTGGTTCTTACAAACACCAATACATTGTCTATTTTATCATTTCTGATGATGTGGTATAATAATTTTCTTTTGTCTCCTTTTCCAACAAAATATACTTTTTGATTTACATTTTCGGCAGTACTAGAAACTGGTGTAACCGAAACGTATTTTGGTTTTCTCAAAAAAGTATCTGCAAGTTCTCTAATTGCCATTGGCATTGTTGCCGAGAATAGCAAGGTCTGACGGTTATCGGGTGTAAGTTTTACAATTTTCTTTACATCGTTGATAAAGCCCATGTCCAACATTTGATCGGCTTCATCAAGAACTAAAAAGTGTAGTGAGTCTAAATCTATAAATCCTTGTTTGTGTAAGTCTAAAAGTCGGCCAGGTGTTGCAATTAAAATATCGATGCCTTTTTTTAATTGATCGACTTGCGCCATCTGGTTTACGCCACCAAAAATTACCATCGATCGGATGTTGGTGTATTTTCCGTAAGTATTAAAGCTTTCATCTATTTGAATTGCAAGTTCACGAGTAGGCGTAACCACAAGTGTTCGGATAACTTTTCTTTTGGATGATGAGCCTGTAATTTTGTGTAAATAATTTAGTATCGGAATTGCAAATGCTGCTGTTTTTCCAGTACCTGTTTGCGCACAACCTACCAAGTCGGTTCCTTCTAAAATAATTGGAATGGCTTGTTCTTGAATAGGTGTAGGATTTTCGTAACCTTCTTCAACAAGTGCTTGTTGAATATTTCGTATTAAATGTAAGTCGCTAAATGTCATAAATGTAGTTTCGTATAATCGGCTTTGCCGTTTTGCAAAGATAGGCTTTATTTATGGATAAGTATTTTTAGAATTTATCTTGTAGAGCTGTTTTAGCTTTTATAAAATCGGTTACTAAATATCCAATCAATTTTCCTACCAAATGGCTGTTCTTTTCGTTGTCTAAACTTGGTGCGCCTTCGCAAATGTGTAAGTACGTAGCATTTTCATTCTTTCCAAAATAATATACAAATCGGCGCAATTCTTCTACTGAAAAACCGCTACAAGTCATGGCACTACTTGGAATATTGGGAATGGCATCTAAATCTATTTCAATTCCAAAAAAATCATTATTGAGGAACATTTTCGCAAATCGCATTTCGTCTTCAAAGTTTTTTTCTCTTCGAATGTTCACTTCATCGTAGGTGTTGAACTGCACGCGGTCTTGCAATTTCTTGAGTTCGGTTAACACACTTTTGGATGTATAACTTTCATGCAATCCGAAAATGAAGTATTTCTTTAAGAACCCTTCTTCAAATGCATAAGAAAAACCGTTGCCACTGTGACGTCCTTCCAAAATTCTAAAATCTGAATGCGCATCAAAATTGATTGCATTTACAGGCTTACCTTTTGCCAAAGCAGTTCCTTTGATATTTCCGTAGGCATTATTATGTCCGCCACCAATGATGATTGGAGTTTTACCCGCTTTAACAATTTGAGTAACCACATGGGCGACTTCTTTGTCTATTTTCACGACCAAATCGCTCATTTTTTTTCGATCTTCGGTTGTATTAAAGTCCAAACCTTGTACTGCATGCATTTCTTCGGTAACATCCAATTCGCCCAAAACAATAATATTGGAACCTTTATTAAAACGGTTGTGTTGAATGTTGGCAATACTTTTTATGGCAGTTTCCCATGCCGAGTTAGTTCCCGGACGACCGTAATTCGCGCGTACGCCAATGTCTTCGGGAATTCCGAACAGTACAAATTGTTCCTCGCGAGCAATTAAAAAGGGCAAGATTTCTTGATCGGGTGGAATGATGGTCATTTTTTCTCCGAACTTTACTTCACCACTTCTATAATTGGTAGCCTTTGATAAATCTGAGAGTGTAAACCGAATTAATTTGTCCATAAATATTAAACTTATCTTAAAATAATAATAATTTGGCGTAAATTTACGTTTTCTAAACTTATAAATAATTTGAATAAAGAAAAACTATGGAAAATCAAGAAAATCAAAAAAGCAATTCTTCGTTAAAAGCGGTTGTAATTGTGTTAGCGTTACTGTTAGCAGGAAGTTTAATTTATATTTTTAAACTTACAAATGATACTACTACACTAGAAACTACTGTTACAAAAACTTTAAGCGAAAAGGAAAGTGTAATGAAAGACTTGGGCGAACTCAAAGCTACGTATGATGCTGCAATTGCAGAAAACACATCGATGTCTGACGAATTGGTTGCAGAACGTGAGAAAATAGTTACGTTGATGGCAAATTTAGAAAAATCTAAAGGTGATGTAAATTCGTTAAAAAAATACAGACAGCAATACAACGATTTGCAAGCAAAAATGAAAACATTGATGCAGGAAGTTGAAGTTTTAAAACAACAGAATCAAACGTTGACTACTAATCTTGATAGTACCAAAGTGGTTTTAGAAGAATCTAAAAATTACAACCAAACTTTAGTAGGTCAAAATGAAGAACTTACAAAAACTGTTGAAAAAGCATCTAAACTAACGGTATTGAATTTAAAAACAGCAGCTTTCAAAAAAAGAAGCTCGGGTAAAGAAATTGCAACTGAAAAAGCAAGCAGAGCCGATATTTTGAAAGTAACTTTTACAATTGCTGAAAATCAAGTAGCAAAATCAGGTGATAAAACGTATTATGTTCAAGTTATTGATGCTAAAAACAATGTACTTGGAAATAAAGAAACGGTGACTTTTGGTTCAGAAGTTTTGACTTACAGTTTTAGCACTGTAGTTCAGTTTGAAAATAAAACTGTTCAAGTATCAGAAGAATTACCAGGCAAAAGTTTTGAAAAAGGGACTTATTTTGTAAATGTTTTCGATAAAAACGAATTGGTTTCAAGATCAAGTTTTACTCTTAAATAAGATACTATTAAAATTATTAAGAAAGGTGTGATTGATTCACACCTTTTTTTTGTTTATAACTTGCCAGTTTATCAACGCTGTAAACAAGCAATTTACTGTTAATTTGTGTTGCTTAACAACTCATTATGTCAACCAAAAGAAATGTTTCTATTCTTATCGGGATTATTGGAATTTTGATTTTGCTACTTGCAGGCAGTATCGGTTATATTATTGCTAATGAAGGAAATGGTGCTGCGAATAATTCAAATAATAGTGCCGAAAATGCTAAGGTTTTAAAAGAAATTGAAGCATTAAAGCAGTTGTACGATACCAAAATTGCAGATAAAACCAACAACTATGTTTCGTTACAAATACAGAAAGACAGTATTGAAGCTTTAGTACGTGCTTTAGAAGATTCTAAAAGCGACGCCGACGCTTTGATTAAATACAAAACACAATATCAGAATTTGGAGTCTAAAATGAAAATTTTGGTTGATGAGATTGTTGTTTTAAAATCAAAAAAATCAGTTGCAATTACTAAAAAAGGAAATAAGCCCAATTTAGAAAATGAACCAGTATTCAAGAAAATAGTAGATGTTGCACCTAATAAAAACGAAGGTGTAGCAAGTAAAAAAGAAAATCCAATTTCGAAGAATGAGGATTTTGTTCCTAAATCGGATGCACAAGCAGGTAAAAGTTCAACTTCAAAAGAAGAAGCTACAATTTCTAAATCGGAAACTACACCTCGCCGAAATAACAAATATGTGAAGATTACGTTGTCTGATGTTGCAGCTACTGCCTACAATTCGAAATCGGCAACGAAAAAAGTGCCAACTGATGCTGCTTCTAAAACTGATTTTATCAAAATTTCTTTTACCATCGATGGAAATTCTAACTTTGGAGAAGGAGAAAAGACCTATTATTTTCAGATTTTAAATAATAAAAACAATGTTATGGGAAAACGCATTACCGAATATTTTGACAATGAGGCGTTGACGTATAGCTTTTCAAAATCGTTCAATTATGATGGGCAATCGGTACAAGTGTCGCAAGAATTTTTAAACGCAAAATTTGAAAAAGGCTACTACTTTGTCAATATATTTGATCGAGATGCTTTGGTTGGCAAAACAAGTATTCAGCTTAAATAGTTTGTCCGTTTATTATTACCGTCTCAATAAGGTTACTTCCAAAAGCATAAGGTAATTGATAAAATGATGTAACTTCCTTACTTATAATTACATTAGCTTTTTTACCTAGAGTTATACTTCCATACAAATCTGAAATTCCCATAGCATATGCAGCATTGATTGTTGCTGCATTTATAGCTTCTTCAGGAGTCATTTTCATTTTAATGCAAGCTGTAGATACTACAAAATTCATGTTTCCTGATGGAGTTGAACCGGGATTGAAATCGGTAGCCAAAGCTAACGGTAATCCTGCCTGTAACATTTTTCGCGCTGGCGTGTACGGAATGCTTAAGAAATAGGAGCAACTTGGCAAAGCAACAGGCATGGTATCGGTGTTCTTTAATACTTCGATATCTTCATCGGTCATTATTTCTAGATGATCTACCGAAAGTGCTTTGTATTTCACAGCCGCTTGTATTCCTCCAATTGTATTAAACTGATTGACGTGAATTTTGGGTATTAATCCGTGTTGGATTCCAGCTTCCATGATGCGTTCAGTTTCATTCACTGAAAAATAGCCCGACTCACAAAAAACATCTATATACTCGGCTAAACTTTCACTAGCAATAGCAGGTAGCATTTTCTTGATAATCAAGTTAATGTATTCTTCATGATTCTCTTTATATTCTATTGGAAACGCATGCGCACCAAGAAAAGTAGCCTTTATTTTTAGGGGATAATTTTCAGAAAGTTTTTTAATAACCCGCAACATTTTTAATTCGCCTTCAACCGTTAATCCGTAACCTGATTTGATTTCAATTGCTCCAGTTCCGAGTTGCATGATTTCTTCTAAACGAATTTTAGATTGGTTGTAAATTTCTTCTTCAGAAGTTAGATTGAGTTTAGCCGCCGAATTTAAAATTCCGCCACCACGATTGGCTATTTCTTCGTAGCTCATGCCGTTAATTCGATCTACAAATTCTTGTTCGCGATTTCCTGCATACACCAAGTGTGTATGACTATCGCACCATGTTGGAAGTACGATTCTACCTGTGGCATCGATGGTTTTGTCGAAAGGTGTTTTTGGACAATGATCCATCAATCCAAAATCAGTTATTGTATCGTGTTCAAATACTAAATAGGCATTTTTTAGGGAAGGCAGTTGTGCCATTTCTTGTCCAGAAACTTTATCAATTCCGGCTTCACGAACCTGTAATAACTCTTTTATGTTAGTAATGATGGTTTTCATTTGTTTTTTTTAATCGTATTTTTCAATTTTAATTTTAAATTGATATTATTTCAAAGCAATAGTGTTAGATTTCGGGTAAAATTAGTTTGAAAATAATTATTATTTCTAAATTTATAAAAAAATTGAGTTTCGTGAGAAAAATTAAATATAAAAAAGGTCGTAAAGTAGTACCAACATTTCTAGATTATACTGGTGTTCACAAGAATATCGCCACCGAAATGCAATTATTTGTTTACGATAGCGAAAGTCTTGTTGAATACAATCATTTGGTTACGGAAGATTTGCAACAGTGTTTGGATTACAGTAAAGTGAATTGGTTGAACGTACATGGATTAAACGATATTGCTATTATTCAAGCAATTGGAACCAATTTTGATGTTGATAATTTTATGTTAGGCGATATTTTAAATACAACCAAACGAACCAAATTAGACGAGTATCATGATATTTTATTTTTCAATATAAAATCACTTTTACCAATCGAAGATTCGAATACAATTGCCGTTGAACAAATTAGTTTTTTATTAAAAAAAGGCGTTTTATTGTCTTTTCAAGAGAAACGAAGTGATTTTTTTCTCCACATCCGCGAACGCATCAGAACACATTCAGGAATTGTAAGAGAGAAGAAAGCAGATTATTTGTTGTACTTGCTTTTGGATGCCATTATGGAAAATTTTTATATCACTATTGAAAGTGAGGAAGATAAGGTAGAAGAGTTGATCAATATTTCTAAAACAAGTACCAATCCAGAAGTTTTAATTCAGGTAGAAAAGCACCGCGACAATTATAATTTTTTAAAACGTTCCATTATACCGTTACGCGATTCGTTGTACGCTATAAAAAGCATCAAAGATGATGAAATTTTTAATGAAATTGAAGACAAGAATTTTACGTTTTTTGACCGATTACATCAAAAATCATTAGAACTATTGGAACAAATAGAATATGATTTGACAACTTTAGACAGTGCTTCCAACTTTTATTTTTCTACGCAAAGTCATAAAATGAATGAAATTATGAAAACTCTAACCGTGGTTTCGGTTTTCTTTATGCCACTTACTTTTATTGTAGGCGTTTACGGAATGAACTTCGATAACATGCCCGAGCTGCATTGGGAGTATGGCTATTTTACTATTTTAGGATTTATGGTTTTACTTCTTTTAGGGATGATTTATTATTTCAAAAAGAAAAAATGGTATTGAATTAATTAAAAATTAAGAATTAAAAATTTTGAATTAATCTAAAAGCTCTTCGACAACTTCATTTTTCAGAACTGATTTTAAATAAAGAAATCCAAAAAGTCCAGCAATTAATGAGGAAACTAGTATCATAATTTTTGCATTGTCAATGTGTTCGGCATCTGAAAAGGCTAAAAGTGTTATGAAAATAGACATTGTAAATCCGATTCCACCAAGGAATCCAACACCAAAAACGGCTTTCCAGTTGATATCTTCTGGTAACTGACAAATTTTGAGCTTTACGGATACATAACTGAACAGCATTATTCCTATTGGTTTTCCTAAAATCAATCCCAATGCAATTCCGACAGTATAATTGTGTGAAAGGGCGTAATGCCAATCAGAATTTATTAAAATTGCTGTATTTGCAAGAGCAAAAATGGGAAGAATAAAAAAGGCAACTGGTAGATGAAGAAAGTTTTGCAAAATGATGGATCCCGATTTTTTATCGCCAGCACTAAACGGAATTGCAAATGCTAACAATACACCGGTAATAGTAGCATGAACTCCAGAATTTAGCATAAAGTACCACATGAAAACGCCTCCAATTAGATAGGGAATAAGATTATGAACTTTCAAACGGTTTAAAATCAATAAAAATGCAAATAGGGATAATGAGATTATAAGATTCATCCAAATTAGGGTTTTGGTATAAAATAATGCAATGATCAAAATGGCACCTAAATCGTCTATTACGGCCAATGCTGTTAAAAATACTTTCAGTGATGTAGGAACTTTATTCCCTAATAAAGATAAAATTCCGAGTGCAAATGCAATATCGGTAGCCATTGGAATTCCAGCACCAGATTGTGTATCGGTCCTAAAATTTAATAGTAAAAATAATCCCGCTGGTAGAATCATTCCTCCTAAAGCAGCTGAAATGGGTAACAAGGCATTTTTAATATCAGATAGTTCACCATTGTAAATTTCGCGTTCCAATTCTAGTCCAATTAATAAAAAGAAAATAGTCATTAATCCATCATTAATCCAATGTTCGATGCTATGACCTGCAAATTGTGTATGCCAAAAATGAATGTAGTTTTCACCTAATGCAGAATTTGAAACAAGTAATGAAGCTAGGGTACAAATAATTAAAACTATTCCGCCAGCTTTTTCACTATGAAAAAAGTCGTTAAATATTCTAGTAACTTTCATTTTTGTTGTTTTGATTCTTTTTACAAAGATAAATTTTATAATTCGTACTTCCTCAGTAAAAGAATACTAATGGTTGCTACTTGTTTCTTTTACTTTGAATTTCCTACCATAGTTTCTGGTTGTACCCATATATCAAAATCTTCTGCTGTAACGTAACCCAATCGAACCGCTTCTTGTTTTAATGTAGTTCCGTTTTTATGTGCAGTTTGGGCAATTTCAGCCGCTTTATAATACCCAATTTTAGTATTTAATGCGGTTACTAGCATTAGTGAATTGTTTACTAATTCTTGTATTCTTTTAGTGTTTGGTTCGATACCGATGGCGCAGTTGTCGTTAAACGACTTGCATGCATCACCAAGTAATTGTGCCGATTGCAGAAAGTTGGCCGCCATTACAGGTTTAAAAACATTCAATTCATAATGTCCTTGCATGCCGCCAATCGAAATAGTAACATCATTTCCAATTACTTGTGCGCATACCATTGTTAACGCTTCGCACTGTGTCGGGTTTACTTTTCCTGGCATAATTGACGAACCCGGTTCGTTTTCTGGAATTAATAATTCTCCAATTCCAGATCGTGGTCCAGAAGCTAGCATTCTGATATCGTTTGCAATTTTATTCAATGATACGGCCAATTGTTTTAAGGCACCATGCGATTCTACTATTGCGTCGTGCGAGGCTAAAGCTTCAAATTTGTTTGGAGCAGTTGTAAATGGATGTCCTGTGAAATTGGTAATGTATTCGGCAACTTTGGTATCATAACCTTTTGGAGCGTTTAATCCTGTGCCCACCGCTGTTCCGCCTAATGCAATTTCAGATAAATGCGGTAATGTATTTTTTAATGCTTTTAATCCGTAGTTGAGTTGTGCCACGTAGCCTGAAATTTCTTGTCCGAGTGTTAGTGGCGTAGCATCCATAAGATGAGTACGACCAATTTTTACAATGGTATCAAATTGGGTTGCTTTTAGATGCAGCGTATCGCGAAGAAGCTCTACTGACGGAATTGTATTTTCAACCAGTACTTTGTAGGCTGCGATGTGCATTGCAGTTGGAAAAGTATCGTTGGAAGATTGTGATTGGTTTACATCATCGTTAGCTTTGATTATGGCTTCATCTTCACCAATTCTGAATCCGGCTAGGACTTGTGCTCGGTTGGCAATCACTTCGTTTACATTCATGTTACTTTGAGTTCCTGATCCTGTTTGCCAAATAACTAGTGGAAACTGATCATTTAGTTCATCGGATAGTATTTCATTGCAAACTTTTGCAATAGCATCACGTTTTGTTTCCGATAAAATTCCCAACTCACAATTGGTGTAAGCTGCTGCTTTTTTTAAATAAGCGAATCCTTTTATAATTTCCAAAGGCATAGAAGCTCCTGGACCAATTTTGAAATTGTCGATGGAACGTTGGGTTTGTGCGCCCCAAAATTTTTCGGCTGGAACTTGTACTTCGCCCATGGTATCTTTTTCGATTCTGTATTGCATTGGTATTGATTTATAGGTTTTTACTTGTGGATTGTATTTTAATAGCTACATTTTTTCTAAAGAAAATCTGCTGTTTAAGGATTTACAATTTACGAATTTTAAAGTTTTAAAAAAATAATTGTCAGTATTTATTGGTTTGTGTAATTATATATTTTACTTTTGTTAGGAATTCAAAAAATCCGGAGAACATGTTCACATTTGCTCAGTATTTAGGCTTTTTGGCTTTTTTAACGATATTAACTATCGGTTTCTGGTTGATGATTTTTTTAATTCACTTCGTATTCTATTGGATAGGTGGTGCGTTATTTGAAATGTACAAAGAGAAAAAAGCTCAAAAGGCATTAGAACAAGCTTAATTGTTTGTTTTATAAAATAAAAAAGGTTCGCAATTGCGAACCTTTTTTTGTGTCTATTACTTTGTGATTAACCTGGGAAATCACCACCATCGTTATTATCTTGGTTTGATTTTCTTGGTTTTTCTTTTTCGTTTTTAGGTTTGTTGAAACGGTATGTGAATGAAAGTGTTACTTGTCTTTCTCTCCATTGCATTTCGCTGTATGATGATACAATTCCAGGTAGGAATGTTTCCATAATTCTTTTTCTAGAATTAAAAAGATCGTTAACATTTAATGCTATGGTTGCTTTATCCTTTAATACGTCTTTACTAAATGCTAAATTGGCTGCAAAAATTCCAAGTGATTTTCCTTGTGCATTGGTTTGCGGACCATTGTAAGTAAGGTTGGTTTGCCAGTCGATTTTATAAGGTAAATTTATTTTAGAGGTTAATCTAGTTGACCAAGAGTTGGCCGTGTTGTCAAAATTTTGATTTACTATTTCGTTATTCAAATTGGTGTAGGTAAAATCACCTTGAGTTTCTACTCTAAAGAAGTTGAAATTACTGTTAAGTTTCCACCATTTGTATGGATTGTAGTTCAATGTAAATTCAAAACCTGCACGGTATTCTGTAGCCAAATTGATTGGTGAACTTTGAACAACAGGAACTCCATTAACAATATCTCCAGTTTCTCTTCTTACAAATTGAAAAGAATCGTTGGTTTTGTTTACATATAATGAAGTACTTAAAGTTAATTTACTCCAACGTTTTAAATAACCAAAATCTAAGGCATCTGTAAATGCTGGATCTAAATCTGGGTTACCTACGAAAATATTGGTGTTGCTTGAAAGCCCGCCAAATGGATTAAGGAATCGTCCTCTTGGTCTTTGTATTCTTCGGCTGTAACTAACCGATGCACTACTTTTATCGCTAATTTCGTAAGTAAAAAAGGCACTAGGGAAAAAGTTATTATATCTTTTATTATTAAAATCTGATGTTGCTAATTGGTTGATGTCAATATTAGAATCTTCCCAACGAAGACCAAACAACATCGACAACTTACTTACTTTAGTTCCGAATTGAGTATATAGTGCGTTTACTTTTTCTTTGTATTGCAAAACATTGGTAAAGTTATTATCAATAGTTCCGTTTATATTAACTTGATAATCGGTAATTAATTCAGAGAAATCTCCTCGGTAACCCGCTTCAAATTGTGATTTTTTACCAATTGGCAACACGTAATCCGTTTGAAGTAAACTTCTATTTTGTTTTTGATTATTGAAAGTTTGATCTAAACGAATTACATTAGTATTGGTTGCAGCATCAGTAATTAATGCATCATTAATATCTGTATTAGAAGAAAATGAACCGTCTATGGTAAGTTTATGTCCTTCTTTTTTAAAGTTTTTGGTTAAGTTAGTAGCAAATTCAATGTTTTCACTTTTGCTAATTTCATTGTTTACACGGTTTCTTGTGTAATCAAAAACACGATTGGCATCAAAATTATCTTGAAAAACATTGTCAGTATTGTCACCACTTGTTTTTCTATAGTTAACAGTATTGGTCCAAGTAGTTGTTTTGTCTAGAAACCATTCCATTCCGAAATTACCATTATAGCCTTTGTTAAGACGATCATTTTCTCTAGTTTCGTCCACAAAACTTGTGGTTTCATTTAAGTCGTTTAAGTATCTAGAATTGGTTAATGCATTTCCAGGATTGCTACGGTAACTGTAACCTTGCGTCGTGAAAAGATTAAAATTTTCTGATTTGTAGTTTATACTTCCACTTAAACCGTGGTTATCAGGATAACCTGTAGTTGCAATTACAGTACCATTCAACCCGTTGGTTTTTCCTTTTTTAAGTACAATATTCAAAATTCCACCACCACCTTCTGCATCGTAACGTGCCGATGGATTGGTAATTACTTCTACTTTTTCTACTGCATCGGCTGGATATATTTTTAATGCTTCAGTAATGTTAATTGCGTTGGAAGGCTTTCCGTCAATTAAAATTCTAACATTTTCATTTCCACGAAGACTCACATTTCCTTCAACATCTACAGAAACAGAAGGAATATTGTCTAATACATCACTTACAGTTCCACCTTTGACCATCAAATCGTTACCTACGTTGTAAACTTTTTTATCTAGTTTTATTTCAACCGTAGTTTTTTCAGCACGTACCACGACTTCGTTAAGTTGTGTGGCATCTTCTGCTAGAGCGAAAGTACCTAAATTAGTATCAGTTGTTAATGATTTATTGTTTACTTCTTGCGATTTAAAAGATATAAACTCAGCTTTTATATTATATGTTCCTGGAACTACTTCAACGACAAATTCACCTTTGGCATCGGTACTTGCGCCCGAATTACCTTTAGGATTTTTGGTATTTGTTAAAGAAATAATTGCGTATTCTAAAGGTTGATTGGTTCCTTTATCTACAATTTTTCCTGTAATTTTGATTTTTTTAAAACCTGCAGCTTCTTGCGAATAGTTTAAAAACGTACTCATCAACAAGCCAATTGTTAGCAATAATTTGATGTTTTTCATAAATAGGATTAATAATTAAATGTTTTCTCACATTTGACGGCAAAATTAAACGATAGTTTAATTTTCAAATCACAAAGGTTTGTTAAAACATCTATTTATTAATTCTAAATAATGATTTGTTGGTTTTAGCTGTAGCATGGAGCTATTACAGTATTGTTTTTACCTTATCAAATGGTCTTGCAACGACAGCTTTTTTATTATGAACTACAATTGGACGTTCAATTAGTTTTGGATTCTGAACCATTGCTTCAATAATTTCGTTGTCTGATAGGTTCTTGTTTTTGTAATTTTCAACCCAAATTGCCTCTTTGGTTCTTACTAATTCAATTGGTTTGATATTTAATTGGTGCACTATTTCTGATAGGGATTCAAATGTAAATGGCGTATCCAAGTATTTGATGACTTCAAATTCTAAGTTTGTATTTTCTATAAATGCCAAGCATTCTCTTGATTTTCCGCAACGTGGATTGTGGTAAATTGTAATCATATTTTTTTTACAAAGGAAGTAATATTTGCAATAAATAATGTAATTTAGACCAAAGAAAAATTGCTAGTATGTTTATAGAACAAATACACACAAAAAATTTTAAGTGGTTTTTATATTTGCCCATTCCCTTAGGTTTTATATCTCTAATGGTTTTGAATTATTTTGTTTCGCAAGGAGTTGATACTGAAAAAACTATACACGATACAATCGAAAATTTTGGTGTCAACACAACTTTTGTACTAATCGTAGCGCCTTTGTCATTTGCTTGTTTAATGGTTCTATTTTGGGTAAAATTTGTGCATCAGCAAAGTTTGGTTTCACTTACAACTTCGAGAGCTAAAGTGGATTGGATGCGAATTTTCTTTTCATTTGGATTGTGGTCGGCTGTTACTGTTCTTACAACGGTGGTTGCTTACTATTCATCACCACAAGATTTTGAATTCAATTTTAAGCCAGTACCATTTTTAATTTTTCTTTTATTGGCTGTAGTGTTGATTCCGCTGCAAACTAGTTTTGAAGAATATTTGTTTCGTGGTTATTTGATGCAAGGAATTGGAGTTGTAACTAAAAGCAGATTAATTCCATTAGTTTTTACATCGGTACTTTTTGGAGTGATGCACATTGCAAATCCTGAAGTTGGAAAACTAGGTTACATTATTATGATTTATTATATAGGTACAGGTTTTTTTCTTGGAATTATTACGCTAATGGATGAAGGCTTGGAGTTGGCTTTGGGTTTTCATGCCGCCAATAATTTGGTTGGTGCGTTATTAGTAACTTCTGATTGGACTGCTTTTCAAACGCATTCAGTTTTAAAGGATGTTTCAACACCAACCGCAGGATTTGACATAATAATTCCAGTTTTTGTAATTTTCCCGATACTGTTATATATCTTTAGTAGAAAATACAAATGGAACAATTGGAAACAACGACTAACAGGAAACTTAAATTTAGATACTAACAAAATACTTTAATAAAAATGATAAATCCGACTTACGAAAACGTGCATAATTTGTTTAAACTAAATGGTTTTCATTTGGATAGAGAAGATTTATGTCGTGTAGCTTATAGTTTTATAAAAGAAGGTGAGGAGTTTGAAAAACCTGTTGGCGATTTTATTTTAGATTGGTTCGATGGAAAATCATTCATAGAAATGCATACTTCTGGATCAACTGGAATTCCAAAAATCATTCGTGTTGATAAGCAAGCCATGGTAAATTCGGCATTAGCAACAGGTGATTTCTTTGATCTTAGAGCTGGAAATAAAGCATTACATTGTCTTCCTGTGAAATACGTAGCTGGTAAAATGATGTTGGTGCGCGCCATGATTCTTGGTTTGGATTTAGAATTTGTTGCGCCAAGTTCACATCCTTTACGGAATTTAGATGGTGAGTTTGATTTTGCTGCGATGGTTCCAATGCAAGCGCAAAATTCGGTATCAGAGTTGCATCGAATAAAAAAATTGATAGTAGGCGGAGCAAAAATAAATGCCGCATTAGAAAAAGAGTTGATCCAATTAAATACTCAAGTTTTTGAAACCTATGGAATGACCGAAACCATTTCTCATATTGCTGCTAAAAAAGTAGGTGAGAAGGCCTTTACTGTTTTGCCTAATGTGACCATTTCTTATGATGATCAAAATTGTTTGGTAATTCATGCACCAAGAATCAGTGACGATTTGATTGAAACTAATGATGTGGTTGAATTGACCAATGAAAATCAGTTCGTTTTTCTTGGACGAATAGACAACGTTATCAATAGTGGCGGAATAAAATTGTTGCCTGAGCAAATAGAAGAAAAATTGGCTGGAACAATTGCGCCACGTTATTTTATTTCATCTAAAGAAGATAAAGAATTAGGTGAAAAAATTATCTTAGTTATTGAAGGTGATTCTTTTGAGGTAGATAAATCAATTTTTAAAGTATTAGATAAGTACGAAAAACCAAAAGAAATTTTGTTTGTACCCAAATTTAAAGAAACTGGAAATGGCAAAATTATTCGTAAAGAGAGTTTGAATTAAGCTACCATTTCATTTGATAAAAAAAAATGTCTCGACTAGTAATCGAGACATTTTTTTTAGCATTAAACTGTATTTTATTTTTCTTCGGTAACACGAACGTAAAATTCAGTTTTTAGCACTTCAACCTCATTTAAAGATTTGATTTTAAGTTTAGATTTTGCAAATTCATTTGTGGGATGAATTCGAGTTTCTTTTCCATTAATTTTTACATCAACGGGCATTTTAAAATTAGGCTCGTTGGTTTTCCATTTGAATTCTAATTTACTGTTGTTCAATTTTAGAATCAATTCTGGAAGTGCTGGATAACGCAAATATTGATTGAAAACCGAGGTTAAGTCTTGTCCACTTTCTTTGTTAAAAAAGGCAATTACCGTTTCGGTATCAATAATTTTGTGACGAAACGTTTCGGAATATTTCAAAATCAATTTCCACCATTTCTCATCGTTATCAATAATATTTCTGATGGTGTTTAAAAGCAAAGCTCCTTTAGGATACATGTCGCCCGAACCTTCGTTGTTTACGCCGTAATTTCCAATTATTGGAGTTTTGTTTCCAACATTAAAGCGCAGACCGTTTACATACTTATCGGCTTTTTCTTTTCCGTATTGGCATTCAACATATACTACTTCGGTGTATTGTGTAAAACCTTCATGAATCCACATATCGGCAATGTCTTTAGATGTTACACTATTGCCAAACCATTCGTGACCGCTTTCGTGAATAATGATATAATCGAACAACAAGCCAATTCCTGTTCCAGATAAATCAGAACCCATATAACCTTTTTTGTACTTATTTCCGTAAGCCACAGCACTTTGATGTTCCATGCCTAAATAAGGTGTTTCAACTAGTTTGAATCCGTCATCAGAAAACGGATACTTTCCAAATTTTTGCTGAAAGCAAGTTAACATTGGTTTTACTTCTTCAAAATGCGTTTTGGCTTTTTCTTCATTTTCTTTAAGTACGTAGTAATCTAAATCCAATCCGTCAAGCACATCATGAATGTGAGCGTAATCGGCAATGTTAAGCGTAATATCATACGTATTTATTGGGTTTTTAACTTCCCAATCCCAACGCGTGTAGCCGTTTTTTAAATCTTCTGAACCTAAAAAGCGACCGTTGGATACATTCATTAATCCGTTTGGCACCGCTACTTTTATGGAAGCACCATTGTCTGGCTCGTCGGATTGTGAATCTTTGACTGGATACCACAAACTAGCTCCAGTGCCTTGAACAGCAACAGCAACCCAAGGTTTTCCAGCTTTATCTTTTTTATAAACAAAACCACCATCCCAAGGAGCATTTTTAGCAACTAATGGTTTTCCAGAATAGTAAAATTTGATTTTTTCGTTGCTTCCCGATTTTAATTCGGATGGGAAGTTTATAAAAACGGCATTAAAATCTCTTTTGTATTCTAGTTTTTTATCTTTGAAAATGATCGAATCAACGGACATGTTATCAAATAAATCAATTTGAATTCGAGAAGTGTTGGAAACTACTTTGAACGCAATGTCGTTGTAACCAGAAATTGTTCGATCGTCAATATTGACCTTGATGTTTAAGTCATAACGTTGCACGTCAAAACTAGTTCGTTCAATTCGTAATCCGCCTTGAAGAGAGTCTTTTCTGGTGAAGGTTTCTTGCGCAGAAACAGACTGAAAACCAATAAACGTTAAACCAATAATAAAGATTTTTTTCATGATGATTTAATTTAAAATTGATTAGTAGTTGGTTTTTGGAATTTGTTACTAATAAAAAAAAATAAAACACAAAAGCCACAAAAGGTTTAATAAAAATTATTTTGTGATTTTTATGTTAAAAAATTACACCTGTATAACTCCCAAATTAAACTTCTTTTCAATAGGCGAGTGATTCGCTGCTTCAATTCCCATAGAAATCCAAGTTCTAGTTTCAAGTGGATCAATAATTGCATCGGTCCATAATCTTGAGGCTGCATAATAAGGAGAAACTTGTTCGTCGTATCGTGCTTTGATTTTATCAAATAATTCTTTTTCCTTTTCTTCATCAACTACTTCACCTTTTGCTTTTAATGAAGACGCTTCAATTTGCGCAAGAACTTTTGCAGCTTGCGTTCCGCCCATAACGGCTAGTTCAGCACTTGGCCAAGCAAATATCAATCTTGGATCGTAGGCTTTTCCGCACATTGCGTAATTTCCAGCACCATATGAATTCCCTACAATTACAGTAAATTTTGGAACAACCGAGTTGGCTACGGCATTTACCATTTTGGCTCCATCTTTAATAATTCCGCCGTGTTCCGATTTTGAACCTACCATAAACCCTGTTACATCTTGAACAAAAACCAATGGAATTTTTTTCTGATTGCAATTGGCAATAAATCGTGTTGCTTTATCAGCAGAATCAGAATATATAACACCGCCAAATTGTATTTCACCTTTTTTAGTTTTCGATACTGTTCTTTGGTTTGCAATTATTCCGACTGCCCAACCATCAATTCGGGCATAACAAGTAATAATTGATTTTCCGTAATCTTCTTTATACATATCCATATCAGAATTATCAACCAATCGTTTGATTACTTCCATCATGTCATATTGCTCGGTTCTTGCTTTGGGAATTATGCCGTAAATATCTTTTTCATCTAATGCAGGTTTTTGAGGTTTCTCTCTATTAAAACCAGCTTTGTCGTAGTCACCAATTTTACCCACGATGCTTTTAATTCGGTCTAAGGCATCTTTATCGTCTTTGGCTTTATAATCGGTAACTCCCGAAATTTCGCAATGCGTTGTAGCACCACCAAGAGTTTCATTATCAATATTTTCTCCAATTGCTGCTTTAACTAAATAACTTCCTGCAAGAAAAATACTTCCAGTTTTATCTACAATCATGGCTTCGTCACTCATAATAGGTAGGTACGCACCACCAGCAACACAACTTCCCATAACGGCTGCAATTTGGGTAATTCCCATACTACTCATGATGGCATTGTTTCTAAAAATGCGTCCAAAATGTTCTTTATCTGGAAAAATTTCGTCTTGCATTGGCAAATAAACTCCAGCGGAATCTACAAGATATATAATAGGAATAGAATTTTCCATCGCAATTTCTTGCGCTCGAAGATTCTTCTTTCCGGTGATAGGAAACCAAGCACCAGCTTTCACAGTAGCATCATTAGCAACAACAATACATTGTTTACCTGAAATGTATCCTATTTTTATTACAACTCCACCAGAAGGACATCCGCCATGTTCTTTATACATTCCATCGCCAACAAATGCGCCAATTTCAATACTTTTAGCTTTTTCGTCTAATAAATAATCAATTCGTTCTCTTGCGGTCATTTTGCCTTCGGTATGTAATTTTTCGATCCGATTTTCGCCGCCACCAAGTTTTACTTTGGCAAAACGTTGTTTTAAATCGGATACTAAAAGTCGGTTGTGGTCTTCGTTTTTATTGAAGTTAAGGTCCATATTTGAATGAATTTTTATACTAAATAGTTTAGGTTTGCTAAAGTACGAAAACGTTTTCAAAAGGAATAATTCTTACAAGTTAAAAAGTATTTTTTAATAAATTATTTAATAAGTTAATATTCACTTAACATTAGATGAATACATTTGCAGCATCAAAAAATAAAAAAAGTAATGACAATAAATAATATTTTTCAGTATTTAGTTCCTAAAGATAAAAAGTTTTTCCCACTTTTTGAGCAAGCTTCGGCAAATTTGATTGTTTTAGCAGAAACGCTGCATGAAGCAGTAAATGCTCCAAAAATCGAACGTGAAGAATATTTTCAAAAAATAGAGGAGTTAGAGGCAATTATTGAAGAGATTACTCATAAAACTCATTTAGAGTTGAGTAGAAATTTTATTACTCCATTTGATAGAGAAGACATCCATTCGCTTATAAAAGCAATTGATAATGTTGCCGATTATATGCATGGTGCGGCGAGTAGAATGCGTTTGTATCAAGTTGAGAAAATCACCAAATCTATACGTAAATTAACTGAAATCAATCTTGAAGCTTGTCAATTAATAGGTTTGGCCATTGGTGAGTTAAAAGATATGAACAATCTTAAAGCTATTTCTGAATATTGTAAGCGAATTAATAAATTGGAAAGCAAAGCAGATGTGGTTTTTGATAAAGCTGTCGCTGATATTTTTGAAAATGAAACTGATGCAAAGAATATAATTAAATATAAAGAAGTGCTTTCAGCTTTAGAATCAGCTTCAGATAAATGTAAAAGCGTAGCTAACGTTTTGGAACAAATATCGGTTAAACACTCGTAAGTAATAATAATTAGATAATTATACAGATGACATTATTAATTGTTATTATAGTTCTTGCTTTAGTTTTTGATTACATAAACGGTTTTCATGATGCTGCAAATTCTATTGCTACAATAGTTGCAACAAAAGTGTTAACACCTTTTCAAGCTGTTATTTGGGCTGCATTTTTTAATTTTTTAGCGTATTGGGTTTTTGGATTTGGCGTGGCAGATACTGTTGCCAAAACCGCTCATACCGCAAGTATTGACTTGGTTACCATTCTAGCTGGAGTTATTGCAGCTATAATTTGGAATTTGATTACATGGTGGAAAGGTATTCCATCATCTTCTTCGCATACTTTAATAGGTGGTTTTGCAGGTGCAGCAATTGCACATGGATTGTCTACCGTAACTGATCCTGAACATGCTGGATTTAAAATTGTAAACTGGTTCAAAGCAGCCAAAGAAGGAGAGTTGATGCCTTCTGGTGTTGTTATTGTGATTATTTTTATCGTTTTTGCTCCATTATTAGGAATGTTGATTTCCTATTTTATGTCGATATGGTTGATGTATTCTTCAAAGAAAAATATATATCCGAAAATCGTTACTGTAGCATTAATTATTCTCGTTTCATGGTTTTTAGTTTCCGTAATGATTTCTTATGAGGATATTAAAAAACCAAGATTTCAAAGTCATTTGTGGAGTGTTATTACAGAACCTCATAATATTAAGTGGTTTTTAGTAGCTTTTATCTTTTACAGTATAGCGATTTTTAATTTACTATTTAGTAGTTTTTCTACTGCAACTGCAGAAAAAGTATTAAAAAAAATGCAGTTATTATCTTCTGCAGCCTTTAGTTTAGGACATGGTGGAAACGATTCTCAGAAAGTTATGGGAATTATTGCTGCAGCTGTTGCTGTGTATATCAAAACTAACCCGAATGTGGATTTATCTGCTGGTTGGTTGGATTTAAATGTTGTACTTCCTTCAGAAAAAGATGGAGTAGTGGTAGATGGAGTAATGCCTGGATGGATACCACTGACTTGTTATACTGTAATTGCATTAGGAACATTGAGTGGCGGTTGGAAAATCGTTAAAACCATGGGTAGTAAAATTACTAAAGTTACCGCATTTGAAGGCGTTGTTGCTGAATCTGCAGGAGCATTAACCTTATTTACAACAGAGCACTTTAAAATACCTGTATCTACGACTCACACAATTACGGGTTCTATTATCGGTGTTGGGGTTACTAAAAGGATATCTGCTGTTCGTTGGGGTGTAACTGTTAAATTACTTTGGGCATGGGTATTAACCATTCCTGTATCCGCAGTGTTAGCGGCTTTAACCTATTACTTTTTGAAATTATTTTTATAAAATATAAATTATCTATTAAAAGCGTTCCTCAAAAGAACGCTTTTTTTTATATGTTTATTAACTTTTGTTCGCCTACTTTATTCCTAAGTTTGCTTTAAAATAAATAATTATGAAAAATAAAATAGTTTTAGTACTAGCTTTAATTACTAGCTCAGTATCAGCTTTAGCCCAGTTAAAAGCTGTAGATTATAATGATGGAAGTCAAAAACTAAGTGGTTTTTTTGCCAAACCGGTTAAATCGTTAAAAAATAATCCAGGAGTATTGGTTCTTCCAGCTTGGATGGGAATTGATGATCATTCCAAAGAAACTGCCACTGAACTGGCTGCTATGGGATACAATTCTTTTGTAGCTGATATTTATGGAGTGGGAAACAAGCCGAGTAATGCTTCACAAGCAGGTGAAAAAGCAGGTTATTACAAAAAAAATATTGCTGAATATCAAAAGAGAATTCAATTGGCATTAGATCAATTGGTGAAGAATGGCGCGAATGCTGATGAAATTGTTGTGATCGGATACTGCTTCGGTGGTACTGGAGCGATTGAGGCTGCAAGAAGTAACATGAAAGTAAAAGGTATTGTATCTTTTCATGGAGGCTTGGGTAGAGATGAAGCAAGAACAATTAATCCAATAAGTGCTAAAGTACTTGTACTTCATGGTGCTGATGATTTCTTTGTTCCTGAAGCTGAAATTAAGGCGTTTCAAAATGAGATGAGATCTGCAAAAGCCGATTGGCAAATGAATTATTATGCCGATGCTGTTCATGCTTTTACCGAAAAAGGAGCTGGAAATGACAAAACTAAAGGTGTTGCCTACAATGAAAATGCTGCAAAAAGATCATGGCAAGCAATGAATGATTTTTTGAAAGAAATTTTGAAATAATATATTTTAAATAATAAAAAGTCCCGATATGACAATAACAGTTCATATCGGGACTTTTAATAAATACAAAAGCCACTCTGGAGCGAGTGGCTATTGTGGTGAGGTGTAACTTCCTTTCGGAATCCTCGATGCAAATATACAGTATAAATATCTATTAAACTCCTGTATTGAATATTATTTTCTCAAAAATTCATATTTGATTGAAAATGAGGTTCTACTGAAATTAACTTCAGTAAAATTTATTGCTGCAATGTTGTATGTTTTATTAAATCTAATTTCAGCAACGAACCGATTATATTTATAACCAATAGATCCAAAAAAATTATACGTAAAATTAGCTACTTCTTGATCTGACGAACGTTCAAAATCAATTTTTGAACCGTTTTTTAAATTAGTAATAATCATACCACCACCTAAATAAAACTTTGTTGCAGGCTGTTTTCCAAAATAATATCGTACTCCGATAGGTACTTGTAATATAGATAAATCAACGGATACGTTTTGGCTTAACGTATTGTTAAATTCGTATTTTACTTCTTTATTGCTTTGGTATTTTGCATAATTTGGCTCAATAAAGAAACTCCATTTGTAGTTATTAAACGGAAAAATTAATTCTAAGTCGGTACCAATACCTAGTGTGACTTTTCGGTTTTTTTGAATCGCATCATTAGAGGTAGAATTATATTCAAAGCCGTCAGTATTGGCAATAACACTTAATTTTACACTAAAAATTGTTCTTTTTGAAACACTTTCAACGAAGTTGCTTGAACCGTTGCATGAGTTTATTTTAATAAAGTACTTTTGTAAATCACTTCTAGTATACTCCAATTTGTTTATGTCGCTTACGTTTGATAAATCACAGGTTACATTGTCTAATAGTTGTTTTTTAAAAGCTTCGTTCGCTAAAATACTTCCTGCTTTATTATTTTTATATTCAGGATTGGTAGTTACATCTTCGGTATCAATGGTATATAATAAGTAAACAAGTTGTTGCACTTCGTTTTTTGTATTAGAAAAAAAGAATTTTTCAATACCATTATCAAAATAATAATAAAGGTTGTGCGTACCCGAAATTAGAAATTTTAAGAAAACTGTTTCATCAATAAAAACTGGATTTTTGCTTTTCCTTAATGATCCAATTTTATCGCTTGATCGATCTATTTTTATTTTTGCTTTAATAAATCGATTTGTTTCAACACTAAATTCAATGCAATCATCTATCTTAATAATTTCTTTAGGCTGGTCTTCACTACTTTTAAAATCGAAAGATTTCGGATTGTTTTTCCAGTCTCTATTGTTTATATAACCTTCAATTTTTGCACCAGAGTTATCAATATAATAACCCTTTTGAAAGTTTTGAGCACAAAGAATTATTGAATAAAATACAAAAATGCAAGTAAGTATTGTTTTTTTCATATAGTTTAAGTTAATTTGGTTTACTCTTCTTTTTGTCCCATCATCATTAAATAGGCTTTTAGAAATCCATCAATTTCTCCATTCATAACGCCATCAACATTGCTTGTTTCATAACCAGTGCGAACATCTTTTACAAGTTTGTACGGTTGCATTACGTAATTTCTAATTTGTGAACCCCATTCTATTTTCATTTTTCCAGCTTCGATATCGGCTCGTTGTGCCATTTGTTTTTTGAGTTCAATTTCGTACAATTGAGATCGAAGCATTTGCATGGCTCTTTGGCGATTGTCTTGTTGTGATCTAGTTTCGGAACACTGAATCTGAATGCCAGTTGGTTTATGAAAAAGTTGGACTTTGGTTTCTACTTTATTTACATTTTGTCCTCCAGCGCCACTTGACCGTGACGTAATAATTTCGATATCGGCAGGATTAATGTCAATTTCGATGGTATCATCTACTAGTGGATAAACATAAACTGAAGCAAACGATGTATGACGTTTGGCATTGCTGTCAAATGGTGAGATGCGAACCAAACGATGTACGCCGTTCTCACCTTTAAGATAACCAAAAGCAAAATCACCTTCAATTTCGAGTGTCACTGTTTTTATTCCAGCCACATCACCTTCTTGAAAGTTAAGTTCTTTAATTTTATACTTTTGCTTTTCTGCCCACATCATGTACATTCGCATAAGCATTGATGCCCAGTCGCAACTTTCTGTACCACCAGCTCCAGCAGTTATTTGAATTACAGCGCTTAGATTATCACCTTCGTCGGAAAGCATGTTTCTAAACTCTAAATCTTCAATATGGGTGTTGGTAATTTCAAATTGTTGGTCTAATTCTTCTTCAGAAACATCTCCTTCTTTATAGAATTCATACGTGATTTGAAGTTCTTCTGCTAAAGCATTTCCTTTTTCAAAATCTTCGACCCACTTTTTCTTTGAACGTAAGTTTCTTACAATTGCTTCGGCTTCTTTGGCGTTGTTCCAAAAATTGGGTGCAAATGTTTTTTCTTCTTCGTTGGATATTTCGATAAGTTTGGCATCAATGTCAAAGATACCTCCTCAACGCACCAAGACGCTCTACAATACCTTTTATTTGTTCGGTATTTGTCATAAATTATTATATTTTTGTTGTTGCAAATTTAGTATTTTTTTTGGAAGAAAGATAGTTGTAGTTAGTACATTTGCGAAAGGGATTGCAATGGAAATCCTTTATTGTTTTTTTAACAATAAAGATTGAAATGGAAAGCCCGACAGCATTGCATTTTTTTCTTTTTAGAAAAATGTAATGGTGTTTCGCCCTAATTATATAAAATAGAAAATGGAAATAAATTTAGTGAGTGATACGGTTACTAAACCTAGTTTGGAAATGTTACAGCATATGTTTAGAGCCGATGTTGGTGATGATGTATACAAACAAGATCCAACAGTTAATGAATTGGAAGAAACTGTTGCTGATTTATTTGGAATGGAAGCCGCTTTGTTTTTTCCTAGTGGAACAATGGCAAACCAAACAGCTATAAAACTTCATACCAATCCTGGTGAACAAGTTATTTGTGATAAATATTCGCATATATACCATTATGAAGGTGGTGGTGCAAGTTTTAATAGTGGTGTTTCTTGCTGCTTGGTAGACGGTAAAAGAGGTATGATTACTGCAGATTTAGTGAGAGAAGCTATTAATGATCCTGAGTTTTATCATGCACCATTGACAAGCTTAGTGAGCATTGAGAACACTACAAATAAAGGTGGAGGAGCTTGTTATGATATTGAGGAATTACAAAAAATCAAGCAAGTTTGTGTTGAAAATAATTTGAAATACCACCTCGACGGTGCTCGATTGTGGAATGCTTTGATTGCTAAAAAACAACATCCAAAACAGTTTGGCGTGTTGTTTGACACCATTTCAGTTTGTCTTTCTAAAGGACTTGGCGCGCCTATTGGTTCGGTTCTAATTGGTAGTAAAGCCGATATGAAACGTGCTTTACGAATTCGAAAGATATTTGGTGGAGGAATGCGTCAGGCTGGATATCTAGCTGCGGCAGGAATGTATGCGTTGCAAAATAATGTTTCTAGACTTGAAGAAGATCATAAAAGAGCTAAAGAACTTGGCGCCGTTTTACAACAATTACCTTGGGTTGAAAAAGTAGAGCCTGTAGAAACTAATATTTTAATTTTTGCTGTAAAATCACCCTTAAGTGATAAAACGGTGATGGAAAAATTGAAACAAAAAAACATTTCAATAAGTTCGATGGGGCATGGAAAACTTAGAATCGTAACTCATTTAGATTATAAGCAAGTCATGCACACTTATGTGTTGGAAACTTTGGCTAAATTAACTTTCTAATAAAAAAGGCTTTCTAATTTAGAAAGCCTTTTTTATTATTTAAATAGTTGGTCCATTCCTGGAATCATGGGCATATCCATTTTGGCAACCGCATCAAGTTCTGCTTTATTGATAGCTTCTGCTTTTTCTAATGCTTTATTGATTACAAGTACCAAATAATCTTCTAACTGTTCTTTATCTTCTAACAGTGCATCGTCAACATGTATTGATTTTAATTTGTTATTGGCTGTGAAAGTTACTTTTAAAAGCCCATCTGAACTTTGCTCGTCGATTAAAACGGTGTCCAATCTTTTTTTAGTTTCTTCGATTTTGTTTTGGGTATCTCTTAATTTACCCATCATTCCCATTAAGTCCATAATTTTCTTTTTTAATGAAGCACAAATATAAGTAAATGCTGTTAATTTCTATTGTATAAATATTTTCAAATAACATTTTATTATGAGTAAGAACACTTATTTTTGTTTTTGATAATGACTGAAATTTACCTTATGAATAAAGATATACAAGCACCAATTGCAAAAATTATTCCGCATACTTTAGAAAAACATGGACATGTTAGAACAGATAATTATTATTGGTTGAATGAACGAGAAAACCCTGAGGTATTGGATTACTTGAATAAAGAAAACGACTTTTACAAGCAATCAACTGCGCATACTAAAGATTTTCAGGAC
The DNA here is from genome assembly GCF_057626655.1 of Flavobacterium sp. SP2. Classification (NCBI taxonomy): domain Bacteria; kingdom Pseudomonadati; phylum Bacteroidota; class Flavobacteriia; order Flavobacteriales; family Flavobacteriaceae; genus Flavobacterium; species Flavobacterium solicola. The sequence goes on along the minus strand of NZ_JBVHBT010000005.1, from coordinate 177,610 downwards.
GATTTATTTGAAGAAATGAAAGCCCGAATAAAAGAGGACGATGAGTCGGTACCTTATTTTTATAACGGTTATTTTTATATTACACGCTATGAAAAAGGAAAGGACTATCCAATTTATTCTAGAAAAAAAGGAACACTAAATGCCCAAGAAGAGATTTTATTTGATTGTAACGAAATGGCCAAAGGATTTAGTTATTTTCAGCTTTCGGGAATTAGTGTAAGTGAAGATAATAAATGGGCGAGTTTCGGAATTGATACGGTTTCGAGACGCCAATATACTATTCAAATAAAGAATCTAGAAACTAACGAAATTCTTCCAGTACAATTAGAAAATACTACTGGAGGATCAACGTGGGCAAGCGATAATAAAACTATTTTTTATTCTAGAAAAGACGAAACAACACTACGTCCCGACAAAATTTTTAAGCATAAATTGGGTTCAAATGCTGATACAGATGAAGTAATTTTTTATGAAAAAGATGAAACTTTTGACGTATCTGTTTATAAATCTAAATCGAATAAGTACATAATTATTAATTCTAGTAGTACATTAACTACTGAATATCAAATAGTTTTGTCATCATCGCCTGATGATAAATTCAAAATGTTTCAAAAACGTACTCGAGAATTAGAATATTCTATTTCACATTACGAAGACAGTTTTTATATATTAACTAATAAAGATGATGCTACCAATTTCAAATTGATGAAAACTCCAGAAGACAAAACTTCTAAAGAAAATTGGGTGGATTTAATTCCCCATCGCGATGATGTTTTATTAGAAGGCATTGACATTTTTAAAGATTATTTGGTTGTTTCTGAGCGCGAAAATGGCTTAAACAAAATTAGAATTATGCCTTGGAATGGAATAGGCGAGTACTATCTTCCATTTGATATTGAAACCTATACAGCCGAAACAACCACCAATATAGATTTTGATACCGAAATTTTGCGTTATGTGTATCAATCTATGGCAACACCAAGTTCTGTAATTGACTTCAATATGCGGACTAAAGAAAAAGTTGTCTTAAAAGAACAACAAGTTTTAGGGGGAAAATTTGATAAAAACAATTACACCGAAGAGCGCATTTGGGCAACCGCAACCGATGGAACAAAAGTTCCAATTTCAATGGTGTACCGAAACGGAATAGCGTTGAATTCAGAAAATCCTTTTTTACTTTATGCTTATGGTTCGTATGGAATGAATATTGATCCCTACTTTTCAACAACAAGATTGTCCTTGCTTGACCGCGGATTTATTTATGCAATTGCGCATATTCGAGGCGGAGAAGATTTAGGACGTCAATGGTATGAAGATGGAAAATTATTGAAAAAGAAAAATACATTTACCGATTTTATCGATTGTTCTAAACATGTTATTGAACAAAAATATACTTCTCCCCAACATTTATATGCCGAAGGAGGTTCCGCGGGCGGTTTATTGATGGGTGCAATTGCCAACATGAATCCAGAACTTTATAACGGAATCATTGCTCAAGTACCATTTGTAGATGTTGTCACCACAATGTTAGACGAAACAATTCCGTTAACCACAGGCGAATATGATGAATGGGGAAATCCTAACAAGAAAAAATATTATAATTATATGTTGTCGTATTCACCCTATGATAATGTAGAAAATAAAGAATATCCTAACATGTATATTTCAACTGGATTGCACGATTCACAAGTACAGTATTGGGAACCAGCTAAATGGGTAGCAAAACTAAGAGTTAACAAAACCAATGCAACTAAATTATTTCTTGATACAAATATGGATGCTGGACATGGAGGTGCATCGGGAAGGTTTGAATCGCTTAAAGAAGTTGCTAAAGAATTTAGTTTTTTGTTAGATTTAGAAGAAATTAAAAGATAGTGTAAAAAAAAATTATTAAATTTGCAAAGTTTTGAAGTATCTAAAAATTGACTTTGAATAATTGCCTTGACTAATTTATTTTATGAAAGAAGATATAAAAGCTTACAATAACGTTTTGGAATTAATAGGAAATACACCTCTTATTAAATTGAATAGAATCACTGAAAAAATAGAAGGTAACTTCTACGCTAAAGTTGAAGCTTTTAATCCAGGACATTCATCAAAAGATAGAATTGCACTTTACATTATTGAAGAAGCCGAAAAAAAAGGTATTCTAACTCCGGGAGATACAATCATTGAAACTACATCTGGAAATACCGGTTTTAGTCTTGCAATGGTTAGTATTATAAAAGGTTACAATTGTATTCTTGCGGTAAGTTCTAAATCATCTAAGGATAAAATTGACATGTTGCGCAGCTTGGGAGCAAAAGTATATGTTTGTCCAGCTCATGTTTCTGCAGACGATGAACGTTCTTATTATAGCGTTGCCAAGCGTTTGCACGAAGAAACGAAAGGTTCGGTATACATCAATCAATATTTTAATCAATTGAATATTGATGCACATTACTTAACAACTGGTCCAGAAATTTGGGATCAGACTAATGGTAAAATCACTCATTTAGTTGCTTGTAGCGGAACCGGAGGAACAATTTCGGGCGTTGCAAAATTCCTTAAAGAAAAAAATCCAAATATTAGAATTTTAGGGGTTGATGCTTTTGGTTCGGTATTGAAAAAATACCATGAAACAAAAGAATTTGATGCCAACGAAATATACCCATACCGTATTGAAGGTTTAGGAAAAAACTTGATTCCAACGGCAACGGATTTTGATTCGATTGATCATTTCATGAAAGTTACCGATGAAGCAAGTGCGCACACAGCAAGAGAAATTGTTAAATCGGAAGGCTTATTTGTAGGTTACACTTCAGGAGCAGTTATGCAAGCTATAAAGCAATATGCTGATGAAGGTGAATTTGATGAAAACAGTAATGTTGTTGCAATTTTTCCAGATCACGGTTCGCGATATATGAGCAAAGTCTTTAGTGATGAATGGATGAACGTACAAGGCTTTTTTGATAGCATTAATGCAGAAGAAGTTCAGAAAATTGAGTTTATTAAATAAATGACATATAGAATATATAAAAATCCCAAGTAATTTACTTGGGATTTTTTTGTAAAATTAATTTTTAAACGTTGTAACATTTATGAAAAAGAGGTTTATTTTGTTTGTTTTTTTAATGGTAAATTGTTCGTTTTCTCAAGACTATGAAAATAAACTTATAATTTATCAAGATTCTATTACAAAAGAATTTAAACAAAATGGAATTACTGAATATCTTTTTTTATCAAATAATTGTCCAGGTAGTGTGGCTGTAAGTAGCAAAGAATTTAAAGATGAAATTAAAAATGTTAATGTATTTGTAACATATTTAATTTGGAAGAAAAAATCTAAAATATTAATAAGAAAGATTTCTAATAGCGACAATTTTTTGATTATCAAGGAATCTGCTAATTTTGAAATTAAAAATTTTAATCCATTTAAATTCATCAATAAATACAAATCAAAAATTTTGAATGAAAAGGTTTTACAGAATGTAATAATAGATGATCATGGTGAAAAAACAACTTTTTTAACGACATTGCAATGCAAAACAATATTGAGAATTTACTTGAATTCTATTTACATTGAAAATTACTTTTTTGAAAGTGATCTTGTTAAAAGAATTTATTTAAACTATGATGGAAAATCAAATGAATCAGAAGGTTTAAATATCAATTATAAAGTAAATAATAATTTAAAAATGATTAGACTTTTTAGAAAATTAAATCTAGAAATTAATAAGATAAAATTCTAATACTCACTAAACTGTAAGTTACTTAAATTCTTATAAATACCATTTTCAATTTCAAGTAGCTCTTTATGGGTTCCTTTTTCAGAAATAACACCTTTGTCAAGAACCAAGATAGCATCAGCATTTCTAATAGTAGATAATCTATGTGCAATAATAATGCTTGTTCTTCCTTCCATTAAAGTTTCCAATGCTTCTTGAACTAGTTTTTCGCTTTCGCTATCTAACGATGAAGTGGCTTCATCCAAAATCAAAATACTAGGATTTTTTAACAAAGCTCTTGCAATTGCAATACGTTGACGCTGTCCACCTGAAAGCTTTATACCGCGTTCTCCAACTAAAGTATCAAATTTTTCTGGAAATCCGTTTACAAAACTAAGTGCATTAGCTTGTTTTGCAGCTAATAAAATTTCTTCTTCGGTTGCATTTGGTTTTCCGTAGGCGATGTTTTCTCGAATTGTTCCGCCAAACAAAATCACATCTTGCGGAACAATACTCATATTCCCACGAAGATTTTCCAATTCGTAATCGTAAATATTTTTATCATCAATTAATATTTGTCCGCCATCAATATCATAAAAACGCAGTAGGAGCGAAGAGATAGTTGATTTTCCAGCACCACTCGGACCAACAATTGCAATTTTCTGACCGAAACTAGCCGTGAAATTAACGTCTTTCAAAACTTCGATTTCTTTTCTTGAAGGATAACTAAACGATACATTTTGAAATGTTACATTCCCATTAATTTTTTCGGTGATAATTGCTTGTGAAGAATTTATTTTTTCTGATTTTTCTTCTAACAATTCAAAAATTCGTTCGGTTGATCCAATTGCTTTCTGAATTTGAGAATACAATTCAGCGATACCACCAAACGATGCACCAATAAACGAGGTATATAAAACAAACGAAATTAAATCACCAATTCCGTCAACTTCGCCTTTGATGGTTAAAGTAATTCCATACCAAACGACTGCTACAACGCATCCAAATAAACACAAGATTATGAAGGAAGCAAAATATCCACGATATTGTCCGCCTTTAATTGCAATTTTTACAATTTCTCTAATTTTGGTTTTGTAGCGTTCTATTTCATACCATTCGTTGGCAAATGCTTTTACATTGCTAATTCCTTGCAGCGTTTCTTCTACCACAACCTGACTTTCGGCTACTTTATCTTGTGTTTTTTTTCCGTATTTTCTAATAAATTTACCGAAGATTACTGCCGCAACAGCCACAATCGGAACAATTGAAAGCATCATCAAGGTCAGCTTTGGGCTAATTGTTGCCAAAATAATAAATCCTCCGATTATCAAAATAAACTGACGTAAAAATTCGGCAATTGTGCTTGTTAACGTATCTTGAAGTTGAGAAACATCGGCGCTTAATCTGCTATTAAGTTCACCTACACGTTTTTGAGAATAAAAAGACATAGGTAATTTAATCAAATTTTCATACAAAGCAAAACGTAAATTTGCCAAAGTATTTTCGGTAAAATTTACAAATAATGACAATCTGAAGAAGGAAAAAATTGCTTGTAAACCCAGAATTCCCATTAACGAAAGTGCAATCCAATTGGCCTGACTTAAATCTTTATTGGTAACGCAATCAACCAACATTCCCATTAACATAGGAAATGCTAATGCTGTCGCGCTTGTGAGTAAAAGGAAAAATAAACCCAAGTAGAATTTCCATTTGTGATTGGCGGCATATTTGAATATTAAAATCGCATTTTTTAAAGAACTTGCATTGACTTTTGCTTTTGGTAAATCGTTTTCTTGAAACCTTGCCATAAATAGAAATTTTTAGCAAAAGTAACGAATAAATAGGCAGTTTTTAATTAGACAAATTGTAAAATTTTAATTTTGCTTCTTCACTTTCACTACATACGTACATATAGGCTGAACTCCTATAGTTACATGTACATCGTAGGTACCAGTGCTGGTAAAAGTATATTTTATTTGTATGGTATCATTTTTTAAACGTTCTATTGATGGTTTGATAAATTGGCTACTTGTTCCGTAATCAATTTGTAAAAAAAATGAAGTAGTATCAAGTTCTTTTACATTTTTAAAGATGAAAATAGCTTCTTTATTTTTTAGAACTTCTATGTTCATCAATGAGGGTTCCATTGGAAAAGTAGCATATTTATAAGCGGCACCATATACCAAAGGAGCTTTTAAAAAATCATTTAATAACGGCTTTTCGTTTAGTAATAACCACTGTGCATCAATTGGAAAATGATTTTTTGCAAACAATTCAGGATCAGCTAAAAAGTAACCTTCATTGTATTTAAATTCAAAGGTATAGGTAGTTAAATTATAAGTACCACTAGACCAAGTTGCATCACACAAATACCATTTATTATTGAGCTGTACCGCATTCCAAGAATGATTTGGAAATTGTAGTTTAGAAGCTATTGTGCTTTCATTGCGACCAAATCCACCAATAATTTCACAATTGATGTTTACCAAATTGGCTAGAGTTTTAACCAAATACGCATAACCTGTACAAATCGTTTTTTTCTCTTTTGCTAATTTTTTAAAAACTTGATTGCTAAAGATTTCATTCCATTTGACTTGCTCCAAACTATCATTTTGATGCTTACTTCTTTTAGCGCTATTTTTTCTAAATCCGTCATAGTCACCTTCGATATTAGTGCTAACCCATGTGTAAATAGCTCTAAATTTTTCGACATCAGTAGATAAATTGTATGTAAGATTGTAAGCAAGTGCAGGCAAATTGGATAAGTCATTACCTTTATAAGCATCCGCAATTTTATCAGCATTTTTAAAATTGATGTTTTTAAAATCTGAAATTTGTGCTTCAATTTTTAATTGACTTAGCAAGGTAATGACTAAAAAAATCCACTTATTCATTTGTAAATAATGATTTTATTTTCTGAAACAATGTTCGTTTGGATTTGTAAACTTTATTGGTAGCGACTTCTCCCAACATAACCATTTGGCAGCTATCAAGCTTAACATCATAACTCATAATTATTGATTCGTTTTTACTTTTTACTACAATTTGTTTGTCATTATATCCCAATAAAGAAACAGTTAATACATCTCCAATTTCCAATTGTTCTGGAAAATTAAATTTCCCATCAACATCAGTAGTTGTAGTATTGTTTTTACTTTTCCAATAAACAATTGCACCTGGAAGCGGACCTACTGTATCGTAAACTACGCCGCTAACAGTAATTTTTTCTTTAAAATCTATCGAATCATTTTCTTTTTTAGTTGCGCTATTTTCCTCTTTTACAATTGAAGTAGCATTGGTTTGTTGCTGGGAATGGGCATTAGTTAACGATAAAAGAGATACTAGTGAAATCCCGAACACGCTTGAAGCAAAGGTGTTCGACATTTTTCTGTTTTTGGAATGGATCGGATTTGAATAGCTTTTTAATTGCGATTCGAGAAATAGGCCACACGTTTTACTTTTTTGAGTTTCAAAGTAGCGAAATACTTCTTGGTCACTCATTTTAGTAAAATCTACCACATTTATTTTACATGAATTACAAAATCCACCATTCTCTGTTTTTTGAAAGCTCTTGAATTTCTCAGAGCACGGATTGTTGATTTGAATGTTAATTTTTTCCATCTTTAAAGTTTTTAGGTTTCTTATAAAGAGGTGATTATTTTGCAAAAGGTTGGGATAGGTAAAAAAAAATCCGCTTTGCTTTCACAAAACGGATTAAAAATTAGATTAAAAAATTATTTTTTTGTTGTTGATGTGTCATTTTTCGTATCCATCATTTCCATTAGTTTCATACCTAACAATCCGCTAATACCACCTTCAGAACCATTTGTTCCTGAAATCAACACATCAGGAATTACTTTAATATTACCTTTACCGATTTCTTCAGTAATTTTGTATTTAGCAAAATTATCTTCACCCATTGCAGAAACCTGTAATTGATAAGCCTCAGCAGTTGATTTACCAATTGCCATAATTTTCTCAGCTTCTGCCAAACCTGTTTTAGAGATTTTTTCAGCTTCTGCACTAGCGTTTAGTTTTGTTGCTTCGGCTTGTGCACCAGCTCTAGCTTTGGTTGCTTCAGCTTCAGCGTTAGCTCGCATTTTTGTAGCTTCAGCTTCTGCGTTGACATTTAATTTCAAACTGGTTGCATCACCTTCTGCTTTCTTTACAGTTGCATCGGCTGTTCTTTGAGCAATTTCTACACTTTGCGACGCTTTTACAATTTCTTTTTGCATGTCAGCAATTGCGGTTTCTTTCTCCATTCCTTGGCGTTGTTCTTGTGCCATTTTTTGGGTTTGATACGTTTTTTGCTCTTCTTCGGCAATCTTTCTATCAGTCAAAGTTTTCATTAATGAATCTGGCGGAACGATATCACCAATTAAAGTATCAACTGCATTTACATTGTATTCATCCAAAACCACTTTGATATGATTTTTGGCTGATTCCTGACGTTCTTTACGAGTACTTAAAAACGAAATCACATCGCTTTCTTGAGCCGAGTTTCTAAAATAATTACCAATTGTTGGTTCTAATACCTGGGAAACCAAGTTGGTCATGCTTCCAAAACGTGCAATAACTTTTGGCGCTTCGTTTGCCGGAACATGAATGATTTGTGAAACGTCCAAATTGAATGGGAAACCATCTTTAGAACGTACTGTAATTGTAGATAAATTGTGATCTAAATTATGTGATTCACTTCTAGCATCTGCCCAATTCAAAACTAAATTGGTTGTTGGAACCGATTCTAATTTGGTTGTATATTTATTCAAAGCGTATTTTCCTGGTCCAAGTGGTTCCATCCAAACACCACGTTGTCCTTTAGAAACAATATTTCCGTGTTTAAAATGCTCACCTGTAACGTCTAAACCGTCTTCACCTATATAAGAAATTACAACACCTACATAACCAATTGGCACATCAGTCATTGGATTTTGCTCAATTTGAATTGCCCAAGAATTAATGTAATACGAACCTGCCAACATCACTTGAGGTTGCAATCCACGGTTACCACCAGCTTCCAAAAACATATCAAAATCTTGAAAATTATTGTGATTGGATACATTTTTACCAGCAATTTGTCCGTCTGGAATTGGATCACCATCTAAGGCTGTTACAATTCCTATCATGTTTTCGTAGATTTTTACTTGATCTACGATAATAATTTCAAAAATAAAGGTGTTGATTCGGTAAGAACCAGTTGTAATAAATGCTGTTTGACGTCCTTTTTGACCGCCGTTATTTAGAAAGGCTTCGGCATCTTGAAAATTATCACTTTGTACTTTTCTGGCAAGAATTCTACCAGTTGGAATTTCTTTTCCGTCTTTACTCAATACTAGTCCAATTTTTCCTTCTGGAATAATAGTAAATGGAGTCATATCGACAGAGAATTGCCAAATCCACATTCCCCAATATAATCCTGGCGCTAATGTTTGCGCTTGAAATCCTGATTCACCTTTAGTAGCAATTATTCTGCTATCTGGAAGCGATTTGTCGGCTCCAAAGAGAACGAACTTTTTGGTTACTAATCCTATTTTGTCTTCGGGAACAATTACCATTCCGAAGAAAACTCTTAAAAAAAATTTGTAAAGAATTACAGATAAAACAATAGGAATTACCCACCACAATGTAAAAAATGTTGTCATGTTATAATATTTAAAGTAAAAAATGGTTTTTGATTTTGGATAGAAGAATAAGATAATAAATCGTAAAACAGGTAGTTCACGTACCACAAATTCAAAGTACTAGTTGGTTTTGAATTTAGTTTTTGAATTACAACACTTTATTGTGCCATTTTAGAATTAGTTCTATTTTAAAATCTTTTATTATACGAAACGCTTGTTAAAAAGTTACAAATTTTTAACATAATATTTATTACAAAAAGGGTAATTATTTAATTATCAAAATGTTATAGCAAAAAAAAACTTCAAGTTTCCCTGAAGTTTGTAAAATGCTTTTTAAAAATCGACTTCAATGTCAATAATAATGTCAAATTCAATGTCAATATCAAATTCAATTGAAAATATTTAAGTTCAAAAATCCAATATCTAAAATCCAATATCTAAAATCCAATATCTAAAATCTAATATCAAAAATCTAAAATCTAATATCAAAAATGCTATTGCGATTCGTCCATAGTGTGATACACATTCATCACGTCATCGTCTTCTTCAATCTTCTCGATCAGTTTTTCAACATCAGCAATTTCTGCTTCAGAAAGTTTTTTTGTGATTTGTGGAATTCTTTCAAAGCCTGAAGATAAAATTTCAATACCACGACTTTCAAGCTCTTTTTGAATTGCTCCAAAGCTCTCAAATGGTGCGTATATTAAGATTCCATCTTCGTCGGCAAAAATTTCTTCGGCACCAAAATCGATGAATTCCAGTTCCATTTCTTCAATGTCAACGTTGTTATTTGGAATTCTAAAATTACAAGTGTGGTCAAACATGAATTCTACCGAACCTTGTGTTCCTAAAGTACCGTTACATTTATTAAAATAACTTCTAATATTGGCAACGGTTCTGTTGTTATTGTCAGTAGCAGTTTCAATTAAAAGTGCTATTCCGTGTGGTGCATAACCTTCAAAAAGTTGCTCTTTGTAGTTAGCAGTATCTTTATCAGTAGCTTTTTTAATGGCGCGTTCAACATTTTCTTTCGGCATATTAGCCGATTTAGCATTTTGAATAACAGCACGTAGTCTAGAGTTGGCTTCCGGATTTGGACCACCTTCTTTAACGGCCATTACGATATCTTTTCCAATACGAGTAAACGCTTTTGCCATTGCTGACCAACGTTTCATTTTTCTACCTTTTCTAAATTCGAATGCTCTTCCCATTTCTAATTATGTATTTCACTATTCAACATTCTTAATTGAACAGTCAATATTTACTATTTTAAAAATTATTATTTATCATTTACAGTTTGCAAAAATAGTGTAATATTCTATTTATTCAAATCTAATTTCAAATCTAATTTACTCTTGCGGAACGTGTCTTGATACAAAGCTATCGCTCACCGAATTCCAATTGTTTATGGCATTACTCTTTTCTTGAAAATTTAGATTGTTGGCTTTGTTGTATTTATCTATCTCTTTATTAACTTGTTTTACCATTGCGTTGTAGTTATCCACTTCTTCTTTACTTCGATCTTTTTGAGACTTGGCGTCCAATGTTTTTTTGGCATTTTCAAATTTGTCGTTAAACATATAAAAATCTACTACGCTTGGTATGAATTTTTCGGCTTCTTTTTTGTAAAATTCCAATGCTTTCTTGGTAGCGTTAGCCAGCGAAGCATCATTTTTATAATTAGGTAGCGTTTTTAACTTTTCTAAACCTTCATTACTGTATTGAATTAAGGAATTGGCATTTTGCTGAATTGCTCCTAAATCTTTACTTTCAATGGCTTTGGATAAATTGTTGTCGGTAAAATTGGCTTTGAAAAACACTAAATAAATGATGGTATGGTAGTCAAAAACTTCGTTAGAAATTTTCATTTTCTTTCCCAATTCCGAAGTGTCTTCAGTTAATGTGATGTTGTATTTGGCAGCAAACGCTTTTTGTGCATTGCTTACTTTATTGTTTTCAGATTCAATTTTATCATTTACCAAATCTTTTGCCAAAATATAGGCTTCCATAAAATCATATGATTGTTCGGCGACTTCTTGCATATCAATAATTTTACCATAATCCTCATTGATATGATTTTCTGATAATTTTAAAAAGTCTAACACTTGATTTTTGTATTCTACATCACCTTTGTAGCCTTCTTTTAAATCAGCTATTTTCTTACTAGCGGTTTGAATGCTTTTGATTAATAATTTCCTAGTTGCATCAATCCTTCTTGCGCTTTTAGAATGTGCCACTGCTGATGTATATTTCCACATACTTTTGGAAATAGTGGTTTGTTCTTTTCCAATAAAACTTAAATAATCTACTGGAGTTTTAAATTCTTGTGCGTTTCCGTACAGCGTGAAAAGGACGAATAGGGTATAGGTAAATTTCAATTTCATAGTTTTTATTTTAGGTCGTTAAGTATATTGGTGGCTTCAACAATATGTATATTGGTTTTGATAGCTTTAATTTTTTCTTTATTACTGCTCTTTAAATATTCATCAAATTGTTGATAATCAACATCTACAGAGTTTTGCTTTACCACAATCGGAAATTCAATTTCGGACAGCGATTTTATTTCTTTCCATAAGTTATTGACTCTTTTAATTTCATCAAAAACTTTTGAAAACTGCAGCGTTACTGGAGGAATATCAAAATCATAAAGCAAATTAATTTTATTATTTAAAGCTGTAATCGCTTTCATAGAAGCATTTTCAGCTACGCGAATTTTACTTTTTTCGATTGCTTCTTTATTAGAATTTACAAAAGCCGTATAACGAAGATTGGTAGTGATCTCATCATTTTTTAGTGCCGTTGGGTACGCACTCTCTCGCGGCATTTGTTTGTCAAATAGGATTGGTATCTCAACATCGGGTGTAATCCCCGAATATTGATTGCTTTTTCCTGTAATTCTGTAAAATTTTTCAATAGTAAGTTTTACATATTCTTCTGGTTTTGCCTCGTTGGAAAGTGGTAAAATTCGTTGCATTGTAGCTTTTCCCAACGATTGATTTCCAATTACTACTGCGCGGTTATAATCTTGCATGGCATTGGTAAAAAATTCACTAGCCGATGCAGAAAAACCGTTAATCATGATTACAATTGGACCTGAAAAAATCGTCCCACGATTGGTATCTTTTAGCGTCTGATTTTTCCCTTGTTTTGTATTCATTAATGCAATTGGACCGATATCAGTAAACAAACCAGTCATTCTAATGGCTTCATCCATCGAACCACCGCCATTGTTTTCTAAATCGATGATTAATCCCGTTACTTTATCCTCTTGAAGTTTATAAATTTCGCGAACCAAATCATCGGTAACACTAGTTTTTCCGTTTTCGAAAGTAGAATAAAAACTTGGTATTCTGATGTAACCTAATTTCTTTTTATCTTTTTCAATAATGTAACTGTACACGTTGTTTTCATAATCTTTCATGACTTGTTTTACCAAAGACACGGTAAATACTTCTCCGCTTTTTTTCTTAAAGGTAAAATCGGCCTTCATATAGTTGCTTGAACTGATGATTTCTGCAATTTTCTCCATCGAGGAACAAGCAATGGTGTATTCTTCATTCTTCGATTTCAATTGTATCAAAACATCTCCAGCATCAATTTTTTCGGAAAAATAGGCCGAACTTCCAGCAATTACATCATCAACTACAACTTCGTCTTTTTCATTTTGAGATACATAAATACCAAAAGTTAGGTTATCAGCACTTACAGATGATAAAAAAGAAGATTTCTCACTTGCCGAAAAATAATTGGTGTGTGGATCAAAATAAGTACAGAAAATATTAAATAATTTGGTATTGAAATCAGTTCTTGAAAGGCGTAAACTGGAAGTTTTGCATTCGTAGGATTCAAATATTTTGGCTTTAGAAATTGGTGCGAGTTTGTCAAAATTTGCCGCAATTGAATCTTTATTGTCGCTTATTTCGGAAATATCTTTTAATATAGTGAACAAAATACTTTTTCGATACAGGTTCTTTAACTCTTTATCATCTTTTAAATAAGGAAATGATTTCTTAGAAAAACGTATGTTTTCTTCGCTCGAAAATGCAAAAGGTTCTTTTTTTAAAGAGGTGATGATGCTTTCGTACCGATCAATTGCCTTTGTATACGTAGTATAAATTTCATCAAGAAAGGCACAATTTTTTGACAGAATATAATTGTCAATTTGTAACTTATTTTTCTTAAAACTTTCAATTTCAGGTTCGATAAAAAGTCGATTGTCTTCGTCTAATGACTTTAGAAATTCATTAAAAACATACACCGACAAACTATCATCAACAGGTTTTGGCTTGTAGTGTTGGTCTTGAATGAGTTGATTTATTTTTTGTAATGTTTCACAAGGATTTACCTCACTTTGCGCAAAAAATAGGGTAGGAACAAAAACTAAAAGGAGGTATATTTTTTTCAACAGCGCATTTTTATAAACCGCAAAATCATAAATTATATTTTTTATACAATTTGTGAATTTGCGGTATTTCTCTTTATCTATTTTTTGTAAAATGGCATCTTAACCACTTTAGCAGCAACTTTTTTATCTCTAATTAGAATAAAAATTTCAGTATCGACAGCCATAAATTCGGTCTTCACGTATCCCATTCCAATTGCTTTTCCAACACTTGGTGCCATTGTTCCTGATGTTACTATTCCGATGTTGTTTCCGTCAGCGTCTACAATTTCATAATCGTGTCTTGGAATTCCTCTTTCGATTAATTCAAATCCGATTAGTTTTTTAGTAACTCCAGCTTCTTTCTGCGCTTTTAAGTTTTCAGAATTGGTGAATTCTTTAGTAAATTTAGTAATCCAACCTAAGCCAGCTTCTAAAGGAGAAGTAGTATCGTTAATGTCGTTGCCATACAAACAGAATCCCATCTCTAAACGCAAAGTATCTCGTGCTGCCAAACCAATTGGCTTGATACCAAAAGCTGCACCTGCTTCAAAAACCTTGTTCCAAACTTGTTCCACTTCTGAATTTTTGCAATAAATTTCAAATCCGCCTGAACCGGTATATCCTGTAGCCGAAATAATTACGTGTTCAATTCCAGCAAAATCGGCTACTTCAAAATGGTAATATTTTATGGCGGCTAAATCCACAGAAGTCAAAATCTGCATGGCTTCAACTGCTTTTGGACCTTGAATAGCAAGTAACGAATAATCGTCGGAAAGGTTTTTCATTTCGGCACCCATTGTATTTTGAGCGGTAATCCAATCCCAATCTTTATCGATATTAGAGGCGTTAACTACTAACAAATATTGTTCGTCTTTAATTTTGTACACAATTAAATCGTCTACAATTCCGCCATCGTTGTTAGGTAAACAAGAGTATTGTGCTTTTCCTATTTCAAGAGTAGCTGCATCGTTGGACGTTACTTTTTGAATTAAAGCCAAAGCTTGTTCACCCGAAATTAGAAATTCACCCATGTGCGACACGTCAAAAACACCAACGCTATTTCGTACGGTTTCGTGTTCTGCGTTGACACCTTCATAAGAAACGGGCATATTGTAACCTGCAAACGGAACCATTTTGGCTCCTAATCCTTCGTGAACGTGCGTTAAAGCTGTATTTTTCATTACCAATTTTAGTTTGAATGTTTGAGTTGCTAAAATAGTATTTTTTTAGACAATTGGCGTAGCTTGGAAAGTAAATTTATTTGAGGAATTATTAACTATAAAAAGCGTAAATTCAGTTGACAATTGCATTGGTTTTATTGGATTTTTTTTGCGGAGTTTAAATTTTATTGTCTTATAAACTTTAACGTCTTTGGAAATAATCTGGCTGTTTTATTATATCGCAACTGTTTATCATCAATTTCCCAAAGCAAGGTATTATTATTAAATGTAAGGTTAACTTGTGAGGTGGCACCACATTGCCACGTATCGCTATTTTCTGAAAAGAAAACTATAATTTTATTTACGTTATTTTTGTCTTCAAATATTCCACCTGCAATTAAATTTGGTAAAGAACTAATTAATGTATCTTTATTTTTTATGACTTTTAACTCTATAAGTAGCATATCTTGTTGGTTATCGCTATCAAATTTTTGAAAAACTTCTAAATCGATTTTATATAATTCGTCTTTATAAAACCACTTACCAAGAAATTTTTCAAAAACATTATTTAGATCTTTAAACACATACTTTTGGTGGTTCTTATCAGTACGTAAAACATCCATTTTACTTTCAACTGGCAAAACATTATTTTGTGAAAATAAATTAGAACTTAAAAAAATTAGGAGTACAAAATATCTCATGTTAATGTTGTTTTACTTTTTAATTTTTCAAAATATTTTTTCAAATGAATCGTCATTAAAAGTATAAACACTTCCATTTGCCATTCCAAAAAGTAAATTGTTATTATTGTCTTTAAAGATAGTCCAAACCATTTGTGATTTAAGACTTTTGTCTATGGTATAGTTTGTCATGGTAGTACCATTATATTTCCAAGCTCCAGTATCTCGATCTCCAAACCAAATATTTCCATGATTATCCTCTTCAATAGCAAAAACGTGTTCAAGCGTTCCTGGCAAAGACTTATTTCCATTTTTTGAACTTGTTGGATGAATTAAGTTGTGCTTTTCAGAAAAATTGCTAGTTGTTTTACCTTCCTTTAATACTACGCCGATTCCATTATTTCCTATCCAAATGCGTCCTTTTGAATCTGCTAGAACACTTCTAATGTGCAAATACTCATTCGGTTTTAGCTTTAATTTCTCATGATTAAAGATAGTAACCATTTTGCCATCATATTTGAATAATGCTGCATAGGTGGCAATCCAAACTTTTCCATCTTTATCTTTTGATATATCGGTTACACCATATGAATTTTCAGGATTTTCATTTTTAGGTTTTGGAAAAATTAAATAGTTCATATTGATTCCGTCAAAACGATTTATTCCGTCTTTCTCACCTGCATTAAACCATAAATCTCCGTTGGTTTCATTCCATTTATACTTTGGTTCGTTACTATTTATTGAATAATTAGTAAACTTTCCTTGGTAATATACACTTACACCATTGGCAGTACCAAACCAAATTTTTCCACTCTTGTCTTCTTCAATGGAACGGATTTGATTGTCGGATAAACCTTCATTGGTAGTAAAGTATTCAAAAGAATTTCCGTTGTAATTGCTTACACCTTCATTATGACTTCCAAGCCAATAATTACCTTTACTGTCTTGTAATATTGAACGTATTCCGGAAGTAAATTTTAAAGTATCTGTTTTTGAATTATTTAATAATTCAGATTGATTTATTACTTTTTCGGTTGTTCTTTTTTCAACACAGGAAAGGTTGAGTGTTATAAATAATAAGTAAATTAAAGTATTTAAATTTCTCATAATGAACTTAGTTTCCAAATTTCTCAAACGAATCACCATTAAACTTATATACACCTGCATTGTGACTTCCAAGCCAAAGAACTCCTTTATTGTCTTTATAAATAGTAAAAAGTAACACATCTGTTGATCCATCTTTGATAGGGTAGTGAATCAGTTCTTTTCCATTGTATTTCCAAACACCGTTTTCATAAGTTACCATCCACAGGTTACCTTTATTATCCTCTGCTATGGATAAAAAAAATGGAAACTCTAGTTGTTTATTCTCGTTTTTATAACCAACTCCGACCTCTTTATGAAAGTCAATATTGGTACTACTATTAGGTTGTATATTGTACCGAAAACGTGTATTATTTATCCAAAACTTTCCTTCTTTATCTTCAAAGATGGCACGTGTTCCAAAAGAGCCACCACTTGGTGTTGTTTGTAATTGTTCTTCGTAATGCCAACTTATTTTTTTGCCATCAAATCGACATAAGCCAAGATGCGATGTTCCAAACCACATATATCCGTTACGGTCTTTGTAGATGGTATAAATTCCATAGGGTTTTAACCCATGATTATTTGATTCTGTGCTATATAATATATCTTCTTGAGGAGATTTTGGCAATTTCAGATAATGTACAAGTTCTCCGTCAAATCGATATACACCATTAGCATTAAAGCCAATTCTGAACCACAAGTCATTAGGTTCTAAAAGCCAATCTGTTGAAGGCGAATCGGGGTTTGCTATTTGCAACGTTTTGAAAGAATGTCCATCAAATTTACTGATACCTCGCTCGGTTTCAATGTAGACATTGCCCAACGAATCTTCTTGAAAACCGCGGACTTCATTGTTTATCAAACCATCATCTACAGTAATTTGTTTAATTTGCTGACCGTTATAATAATATACTCCATTTTCCTTACTTCCGAACCAATAATTTGATTTTTTATCTTGATAAATACTCCAAATTGCTTTGTCAACTTTAGAAACAGTTCTTCCGATTTCAATAGTCTTCCATTTCTGTTTTTCTGTTTTTTTTTGCCCATTACTACAAGTAAAGGTTGAGAAAAAACTTAATAGTGAAATTGAAAATAGGAAGATTTTAATCGTATTCATTTTAAAAATTTGTTTGAATAGTGTTCTGATTTATGATGCCACTCAAAATTTAGGATAGTAATGAATTTGAGATAAACTAAAACCATACCTTAACAAATATAACCAAAATTTTAATTTGAATTATTTTGTATTTCAGGTAAATTCGGTGATGTGCAATTTTTATAAGCTGCTGTTAGTAGCCGATTTTAGTATTTAATTTTTCAAGAATCTTTTCATTTTCGATTTGATTCAGGGATGTTTTTATACAAAAAGTTTTTACTTGATTTTTTTCGTTCAAATAATTCACTTTGATTGTATTATTACTTTCTAAATCAATTTTTCTAATTGTATTTATTAAAATTATTTTTCTGATAAAGTAATTCCGTTTTTTTATAAAATTGATGATTTCGTATAAAAATAGCAATCCAATTATTAAGTTTAATGTTCCTGAGTAAATTTTATTGTTATCAAAACTTTGATAAGAAAAACAAAATAAGCCTATTGCAAAAAAAAGTTTTACGACGCTTTTTAAATTATGCTTAAGTAATTCTATGTCGGATACCTTGTCGGTACAATTGTCTAAACTAAAAATTAATTTTTGGTTGCTAATGTGACAAAATCCTTTTGTTGTTTTAAATGATTCGAACGTCATAATTCCGTCTTTTATTAATAGGCTACTAACTTTTCTCATCACCAAGAATTGCGATGAATATATACCAAATTTTCACAAATGTAATTAAGTTTTAAATTGAAACTGTTTCTAATTTCTGATAAATCCCGAGACTTTCCATTGCTGAAAGCCTCTTTGGCACTGAATATTTTTATATTCATCATCAGATAGTATTTTTTTGTCAATATTCCGACGGAAGGTTTAATTAATTTAATGATTTTTTCTTTGTCTTCTGTTGAAAGTTTATTGTCAGCCTTCTTGATAAATTTAGTGAGTTTTTCTAATTTACTTTTTTTGAAATTAAACATAGTATTCTATTTTTTTTGGGTTTATGAAAATTTATGCACAAGAATAAACATCTATTACATTCAAAACCTACCAATTTATCCAAATATAAAAAAGTCTTGGGTAATTTGATTCTTGAGGTAATTGTGCCACAACATTTACCAAAGCAAGACACTAATATAATAAAGTTCTATGAAATTTCTAAGCATATATACACTACTATTTGAATTAACTAAGATACTATAATAATTGACGGTACTGAATTTCATTTTTATTAGGATTAACCCTTTTTTTTATGTAATTTTAAGTATCTAATATCGTAGTATGATTGAAGTGACTAGAGATTTTATCCTGAATTTATACCAACCAATTGCAAGCAATACGCACAAAGGACTACAAGGTCATGCACTTCTAATAGGAGGTAGTTATGGCAAAATGGGTTCGGTGTGTTTGTCCAGTAAAGCTGCTTTGAAATCGGGTTGTGGTTTGGTTACAGCCTATATTCCAAAATGTGGTTATACTGTTGTGCAAGTAAGTATTCCAGAGGTTATGGTTTTAACCGATGACAATGAAAAATTTATTACCAAAATTACTTTTGATTTTACAGCTAGTGCTATAGGGATTGGCATTGGTATTGGTCAAGAAATGGAAACACAAATTGCAATTCATCAATTGCTTTTAAGGACCCAAATACCTATGGTTATTGATGCCGATGCATTGAATATTTTAGCTTTAAATCCAACTTGGCAAACACTTTTACATCCTAAAACTATTTTGACACCACATCCGAAAGAACTAAAACGTTTAATTGGAACTTGGAGTTCTGAGTCCGAAAAAATTTGAAAAAACAATTCAATTTTCAAAACAATTTAATGTTATCATAGTTATGAAAGGTGCCCCAACTATTACAATTGATGGTGACACCGTTTATCAAAATTCGACAGGAAATCAAGCGCTGGCAACAGCAGGAAGTGGCGATGTGCTTACAGGAATTATTACAAGTTTACTGGCACAAAATTACGAACCAATAAATGCTGCACTTTTTGGTGTTTACCTTCACGGATTGACAGCTGATCTGGCATTACCAGAAACTGGTTATCAATCATTCATAGCATCTGATATCATTAATTATCTTGGAAAAGCTTTTCTAATTTTAGAAAATTAATTTATTCTGCTTCAGATTTATTGTAATCTTCCCGTACTTTTTGTTGTTCCAATATTGCTTTCAAAAAAGGTTTTATCTGCTTTTCAACTTCTGCTTCAGAAATAATTAGGGCTTTCGGATTTTGAACCAATTGCAACCAAGGTTTTGGCGCATCAAAATCATAACTACCGAAAACCACAACTGGAGTTCCTTTTACTTGCACCGTTTGTTTGTCTTCTAGAATCCATTGATCGGCCCAATCATATAAAAATCTGGCATCTTTTTCTAGTAATCGCAAGCAAGAATGTGATGCAGGATAACCAGGTAATTCATATTCGTGAAAGCCTACACCTAATTTATTTTCAATGTTGAAATTCCATTTCAATTCCCACTCGTCGTCAAAAGTACTTGTAGTTTTTTCTGCCTTCCAATTGGTGTAAAACAATCCAGTAGGAGTCAGATCTTTTTTTCTACCCATATTCGTTGGGCCGGAATAGACAAGAACACCATTTTCATAAGCTGCAAAAGTTTGTGTAGGATAGGAGAAAAGTACTACTTTAGAAACGTCATCTAGATAGTTAACTTCTAGTGGAAATGGTAAATAGTAAACCACATCACCACTAAAGTCGGTTGGAATTACAATCGAATCTTGCTTAGCTAAGTTCTTTTTATCAGTTCGATTGATGGCTGTTACGATTTCAATTTTCGAAACATCAGTACCATTTTGCTCCAACCATGTTTTAGCATTTACTAAAGTATAAGAAACCGATTTGGGTTGCTTTCTAACTATTTTCTTTTTTTCTTTTATTGGACTTCCGTTTTCCTTGCATGAAAATAGAGTAAGAAAAGCGATTAGCGTAACAATAATAAATTTAAATTTCATCGGTTTTGGTTTTCTGTAAAATTCATCATTTCGCAATCAAAAACCTTTACACAATTTTTAAAAATAGTTGTCTAATTTACGGTTTTAGAAAACGTTTCAAATCTTCATACGTTTTAATTTTACTGCTAATCTTTTCTTTATTTAAAACACGTTCAATTTGTTTAGGGATTTCCAATTTGACATTCAAAACAGGTTCTACAACATCTAAAAACTTTATTGGATGCGCCGTTTCTAGGAAAAAACCAACTGCATTTGGATAACGCAGTAACTCTTTTTTTAATCCTAAATAACCTACTGCGCCGTGAGGTTCAGTAATATATCCCGAGTTTACATGAATGTTTTTCATGGCAAATTGGGTTTCATCGTCAGAATAAGAATAAGACGAAAAATCGCTTTCGAAAGCTTTCAAATCATTATTATATAATTCTTGAATGCGCACAAAATTACTTGGATTTCCAACATCCATAGCATTTGAAATGGTTGCTATTGATGGTTTTGCATTGTAAATTCCGCTTTCTAAGAACCTTGGAACGGTATCGTTGGCATTGGTAGAAGCAACAAAATGGGTGAGTGGCAATCCTAATTTTTTAGCCATGATTCCAGCGCAAATATTTCCGAAATTTCCACTGGGACATGATACTAGAACCTGTTTGTTGTATTTTTTTAATTCTTTGTAAGCAAAGAAAAAGTAAAACATTTGTGGTAACCAACGTGCAATGTTAATGGAGTTAGCCGATGTCAGGTTTTTAAACTTTAAATCATCATCAAGAAATGCTTTTTTGACCATATCCTGACAATCGTCGAAAACACCATCAACTTCTAAAGCAGTACTATTTTGACCTAAAGTTGTTAATTGTCGTTCTTGAATATCGCTTACTTTTCCGGATGGATACAAAATTACAACTTCAACGCCTTTCACACCCAGAAATCCGCTTGCAACTGCGCCACCAGTATCGCCAGAAGTTGCTACTAAAACTGTATTTTTTTGATCTTTATCTCTGTTGAAATAGGCCAAACAACGCGACATGAATCGGGCGCCAACGTCTTTAAATGCCATTGTCGGACCATGAAATAATTCTAACGAAAACACATTTTCTTCGACTTTTACCACTGGAAAATCGAAGGATAATGTTTCTTTTATTATTTGCTTTAATTCGGCTTCTGGAATTTCAGTTCCTACGAATTGCTTTATCGCTTGGAACGCAATTTCTTCGTTTGATAACTGCTCTATTTCATCAAAAAAGGATTGTGGTAATTGAGTAATTATTTCAGGAAAATACAAACCTCTGTCAGGAGCAAGTCCTTGAATAACGGCTTCTTGGAACGAAACCTTGTTATCTCTATTATTTAAACTGTAATATTTCATTTTTTACTAATTTTTTCACACGAATTTGACGAATTAATTATGATTATTGATTTCACTAATTTATTTTTGCGAAATTTTTTAAATTCATGTAAATTCGAGAAATTTGTGTCTAAATTTTAATTATATTGACTCCGTGAGAATTTATTTTTGAAATATGCATATCAAAAGCAATTCTGGTATCTTGATAACTTTCGCTCATGGCAAATGCTACTTTTTCAGCACTTTCTTGTCCTTTACATAAGGCAAAAATACTTGGTCCAGCACCAGAAATTCCAGAACCTAAAGCACCATTTTGCAATGCTGTATTTTTAACTTCATCAAAGTTAGGAATCAAATGTTTTCGTGCAGGTTCAACAATCACATCATTTAGTGAACGACCTATTAAGTTGTAATCCTGTGCGTACAAACCAGCTATCAATCCGCCAAGATTTCCCCATTGCGTTATCGCGTCTTTCATCGGAATCATTGGTTGTAGAACAGCTCGTGCATCAGCTGTTTTTACTTCGATATGTGGATGCAAAACTACTGCATAGAGTTCAATTGGACTTTCAATTCGAATCACATCCAACGGATTGTAACCGCGAACCAAAGTAAAACCACCAAGTAGGCAAGGAGCAACGTTGTCGGCATGTTCCGAACCACTTGCAATCGCTTCTCCTTTCATGGCAAAATCTACCAATTCGTGCTTTGTGAATGGTTTTCCAAGTAATTCATTGATTCCGAAAACTGCTCCAGCGGCGCTTGCCGAAGAACTTCCAATTCCGCTTCCAGCTTTAATTTTTTTATGAATTTCTATTTCAAAACCAAAATCTAAATTCAACTCTTTTATAATTGCCAAGGCAGCAACACCAGCAACATTTTTCTCGGTTGCTAATGGCAAAACGGCACCAGTTATTTTGGTGATTTTTATTCCTTTTTCTGCTGATTTTCTAATAATCATTTCATCGCCAACACCTTCTAGGCATAAGCCTAAAACGTCAAATCCGCAATTGAGATTGGCGATGGTTGCTGGACAGAATATTTTTATGCTAGTCATAAAGTTTTAAAGTTTGAAAGTTTTAAAGTCAAAATGTCATGAATAGGTTGAAAAGTTTTTTTCTTTGGACCTTATGACTTTTGACTTTTGACTTTCGACTAAATTACACATTTCCAATTCGAATGACATCAGCAAAAATTCCAGATGCAGTAACGGCAGCACCAGCTCCAGCACCTTTTATAATTAATGGTTGGTCGATGTACCTATCGGTGTAAAATTCAACGATATTGTCTTTTCCTTCCAAATTGTAAAACGGACTTTCTTTTGGAATAAATTGCAAACCAACACTAGCTTTTCCGTTATCAAATGAAGCTACAAACTTAATTCTACAATCTTTCGATTTTGCTTCAGATAAAAGGTTTTCAAAATGGCTTGAATGTTTAGTCAAAGACTTGAAAAAATCTTCATTATTAGTTGTTTCCATGCATTCTTGTGGCAAAAAACAATTGTTTTCTATGGCTTCCATTTCCATTTCGTAACCGCTTTCGCGAATTAGAATTAGAATTTTTCTAGCTACATCAACACCACTTAAATCAATTTTTGGATCAGGCTCAGTAAATCCTTGCACTCCAGCTTCTTTTACAACATCGTGGAAGTTATACGAATCACTAAAATTATTAAAAATAAAGTTCAAACTTCCTGATAAAACAGCATTAATTCTGTTTACTTTATCTCCCGAAGCAATTAAATGTTTTAGCGTGTCAATAATTGGTAAACCAGCACCAACATTGGTTTCGAATAAAAATGGAGCGTTGTATTTTCGAGATAATTTTTTTAAGTTTTTATAGTTGTCATATTGTGATGAACAAGCAATTTTATTACATGTAACTACAGCAATATTTTGTTTCAAAAACTGATCGTAAATGGATGCAATGTCACCATTTGCAGTAATATCTACAAAAATACTGTTGCGTAAATTCAGTTCTTTTGCACGAGAAATAAATTCAGAAACATTGGCAATTTCGCCTTCATCTAGGAGTGATTTCCAATCTTTCAGCGACAATCCATCTTCATCAAACACCATTTTTCTAGAGTTTGACATTGCAATTACGCGAACATTAATTTTTAAATTCTCTTTCAGGAATTTCTTTTGTTGGTTAATTTGGTCAACGAATTTTTCACCGACATTTCCAACGCCCATTACGAACAAATTCAGCTGTTTTGTGTTGTCTTCAAAGAATCGTTCGTGCAACGTGTTCAGTGCTTTTTTAACATCTTTTTCATTAATTACAACCGAAATATTTCTTTCAGATGCACCTTGAGCAATGGCACGAATATTTACGTTATTTTTTCCCAAAGTACTGAACATTTTTCCGCTCAAACCTTGGTGGTTTTTCATATTTTCACCAACCAAAGCCACAATACACAAGTCTTTTTCGACAATACAATTGTCTATTTTATTTTGAGTAATTTCTAATTCGAACGTTTTATTTATTGCTTTTCGAGCTCGTTCTGCATCTTGATTTAGAATTCCGATACATATGGAATGTTCTGATGAAGCTTGAGTTATAAAAATCACATTGATATTTTCTTGAGAAAGTACTTCAAATAATCGTTTTGATGATCCAGCGACACCAATCATTCCAGAACCTTCAACGGTTAACAAAGCAATAGTATCAATGTGAGAAATTCCTTTTATTGGGTTGGCATTTGCATCAGGATTGTTAGAAATTAAGGTTCCGTAAGCTTCAGGTTCAAATGTGTTTTTTATCCAAATTGGAATGGCAGCTTTCAAAACCGGTTGAATTGTTGGTGGGTACAAAACTTTGGCACCAAAATGCGACAATTCCATTGCCTCTTGATAGGAAATAGATTCTATCGGCTGTGCTTGTTTGACTATTTTCGGATTGGCAGTAAACATTCCGTTGACGTCGGTCCAAATTTCTAATGAATCGGCATTCACGCCATTTGCAATAATTGCTGCTGTATAATCAGAACCACCACGACCCAAAGTTGTAGTATTTCCGTCCTTAGAAGAAGCAATAAAACCGGGTAAAATTACAACCTGTGATTTATTTGAATTGAAATAATCAGCAATTAACGAATTAGTTACATCAAAATTCACGACTGCTTTTCCAAAATTCGAATTGGTTTGAATCAACTCACGACTGTCTTTAAAATTACTATTTGGAATAGTTTGTTGCAAAGCAGTTGCTATAATTTGTGAGGATAATAATTCACCAAAACTTGCAATAGCATCCGATGTTCTTGGCGTTAATTCGCCCAATAAAAAGCATCCATCAAGAAGTGTTTGCAATTGATTAATTTGACTGTTTATCTTAATTAAAAGCTGATTTTGATTGTTGCTATCAATTAAATCTGAAATGGTTTCGAAGTGTTTTTGTTTGATTTCTTCAATGTTATTTTTATAGTTCTCGTCTTTTGAAGCTGCTTTTTGCGAGGCATTCAATAGCATATCTGTGACGCCACTTAAGGCAGATACTACTACAATTAATTTTTCTTTTTTAGATTTCTCTGTAACAATGTTGATTGCTAATTGAATATTTTGAGCATTGGCAACAGAGGTTCCACCAAATTTTAATACTATCATGATTTTTATTGTAAATTGATTTTATGAAAATGATTTCAATACGAATTGCACTCTCATTTTGAAAGCCCATAGAAATTGGATTATATGTGAAAATTATACCCCAAATGGGGTTGTAGTTGTTGTAGAGGTAGTGCCAATAAAATTGTCAACCAAAGAATTGGTTGTTGCTAGAAAGCTGTATTTGTGGCAATTGTTATACATAAACCTCAAAAATACCATTTTTTAGTTATCAAAAAAATGAGTTTCAAATTTTTGTGAATACTTCATTTTTGAGCAGTTTATTAATTTGTAAAAATGATATTCTATTAATATTATGTAATTTTTTAACAAATACTCAATAAAATAATGTCATTAAACCTTGTTTTTTAACAATCGTTTACGGAATTTTGAGCTCTAATTTAATTCCAAAATGGACAATTCGCATTATATAAGTTCAGAAGTACTGCACTTAGAGACTTTACAAGAAATAATTTCACAACATAAAACCATTGCATTATCCGAAGAAGCCAAAGTTAATATTCAAAAATGTAGAGAATATTTAGACACCAAAATGGCTGGAAACGAAAAAGCGATTTACGGAATTAATACCGGTTTCGGCTCTTTATATAATGTAAAAATTTCCAATGAAAATTTATCGCAATTACAATCTAATCTTGTAAAATCACATGCTTGTGGTACTGGTGATGAAGTTCCGAGTGAAATAGTGAAGATTATGTTGCTGCTTAAAATTCAATCGCTGAGTTATGGACATTCAGGTGTCCAATTGCAAACAGTAGAGCGATTGGTTGATTTTTATAACAATGATGTTTTACCAGTAATTTACACGCAAGGATCGCTTGGTGCGAGTGGCGATTTGGCACCATTGGCTCATTTATCCTTACCATTATTGGGTGAAGGTGAAGTAAATTATGATGGATTTCGTCAGCCGTCAAGCAAAGTTTTGGATAAGTTAGGTTGGCAACCAATAGTTTTACAATCAAAAGAAGGATTGGCGTTATTGAATGGAACGCAATTTATGAGTGCTTACGGAAGTTATATTTTGCTTAAAGCGATGAAATATTCGTATTTGGCAGATGTGATTTCGGCAATTTCATTAGAAGGATTTGATGGTAGAATCGAACCTTTTAACGAATTGATCCATTATGTTCGTCCGCATAAAGGTCAGATTGTAACGGCAAAAAGAATGACTGAATTGCTTGAAGATAGCGAAATTATTGCTCAAGAAAAACAGCACGTTCAAGACCCATATTCATTTAGATGTATTCCGCAAGTACATGGTGCATCGAAAGATACAATTGATTATGTGAAAAAAGTTTTTAAGACTGAAATTAATTCGGTTACCGATAATCCTAATATTTTTGTGGGTGAAGATGTGATTATTTCAGGTGGAAATTTTCATGGACAACCTTTGGCAATGGCTTTAGATTTTCTTGCGATTGCTTTATCAGAATTAGGAAGTATTTCTGAAAGACGAACGTATCAATTAATTTCTGGCTTGCGTGGTTTACCTGCGTTTTTGGTTGATAATCCTGGTTTGAATTCAGGTTTTATGATTCCACAATACACGGCTGCGAGCATTGCTAGTCAGAACAAACAATTGGCAACACCAGCAAGTATTGACAGTATTGTTTCAAGTAATGGTCAGGAAGATCACGTTTCTATGGGTGCTAATGCGGCTACAAAATGCTTGAAAGTTATGGAAAATTTAGAGCGAATTTTGGCCATTGAATTAATGAATGCTTCGCAAGCCATTGAATTCAGAAGACCTTTGAAATCTAGCGATTTTATTGAAATGTTTGTAAAATCATACCGAGAAGAAGTTCCGTTTGTGAAAGAAGATCGAATACTTCATTATGATATTGAAAATTCTGTAGCTTTTTTAAATAGTTTTTTGATAGATTTGGAAGAGTAAATTAAACCTCAGAATATGGAAAGGATCAAAAAGTATAGCGAGTTTTATGCGTTTTATTTAACGGAACATAATAATAAAACGTCGAGAATTTTACATTTTATAGGTACATTGCTATTTTTTCTTTTCCTTATTTATATCATTTACAGCAATCAATGGTCACTTTGGTGGATTTTACCGCTTATTGGTTACGGATTTGCTTGGGTTGGACATTTTTTCTTTGAGAAAAATAAGCCAGCGACATTTAAATATCCATTTTGGTCTCTGATTTCTGATTTTAAATTGTTCTTTGAGCTATTAGTTGGTAAACAGAAGTTTTAATTATTAAATAAACTCAAAATCCCCAAAATTGCAGGAACACTTTGAACATAAAATATGCGTTTAGAAACGGTAAAAGCTCCATAAAGTCCAGCGATTAAAACACAGATTAGAAAAAACAACGCCACATTGCAACTCCAAATTTCATCAGTGATAAATAGCGACCAGAGTAATCCAAACGCTAGAAATCCGTTGTATAATCCTTGATTGGCTGCCATTACTTTAGTTTTCTCAAACAGATCTTCTGGTATGGTTTTAAACACTTTTCTGGCGCGAGTTGTCCAAGCAAACATTTCTAGCCATAGTATGTATAAATGAATAAACGCTACAAAACCAACAATAATCTGAGATACTATATTCATGATTTTAATTATTTATACTTCCAAGCGTTTTATGAATTTTTCTTTTATGGTGTGTTTGTGTTAAATTTTTATCACCTGAAATTACACTTATATTACCATCAATTTCCATCATAGCAAGTTTTACATCCCTAAAGTTTTCAACTCCATGTTCTCTGATGACTTCGTCTAATTCGTCGGATGTAATTTCTAATTTTGATAAAATAGTAAAATCTATAATTCCGTTATGAATCAAAATTTTGGGTTTGTCTTGAATCAATTCTTTTATAGTTGTAGAATTGTACATTATTTTTTTCAAAATAAAATTTATAGAAAACAATACTAAAGCAGCGACTAATCCTCCAGCGAGAGACGAATTACTTCCAACCATAGCATTTTGTACCGAGTTGCTAATTAGTAAAATAAGAATAACATCAGCCGTATTCAATTGCGACAATTCTTTTTTTCCGAAAATACGTAATGCAATCACCATGAAAAGATACACGGAAACACTTCTGATGATGATGTCTAAATAGGGATTTTCGAACATTTTTATGATTCTAATTCATGATTAAATTATTTCCACTTAAAATTCTTTTCAATAGCTTTAATCATTTCGCCAGCAATGTCTTTATTTGTTGCACCTTCGATACCTTCTAATCCCGGTGACGAGTTTACTTCTAGTAATAATGGACCTTTGGATGAACGAATTATGTCAACGCCAGCAACTTTTAAATCCATTGCTTTGGCTGCTTTTATGGCAATTCTTTTTTCTTCGGCAGTAACTTTTACGACCGAAGCAGTTCCACCCATGTGAATGTTGGCTCTAAATTCTCCAGGCGCTGCTTCTCGTTGCATTGAGGCTACGACTTTTCCATCAATTACAAACAAACGTAAATCTTTTCCGTTGGCTTCTTTAATAAACTCCTGAACCAATATGTTGGCATTAAGGCTTTTGAATGCATTGATTACTGATTCGGCAGCCTTTTTTGTTTCTGCCAAAACGACACCTTTTCCTTGAGTTCCTTCTAATAATTTTACAATTAAAGGCGAACCTCCAACCATTTTTATCAAATCATCGGTATCAAGTGGCGAATTTGCAAATCCAGTTGTTGGAATGTCAACACCGTGATTAAGGAGTAATTGAAGTGAAAAAAGTTTGTCTCTAGATTGCGTAATCGCAGCAGCAGAATTTAAGCAATATACCTTTAAGGATTCAAATTGTCTGGTCAAAGCACAACCATAGAATGTAATACTTGGACGAATTCTTGGGATAACTGCATCGAAATTATCTAAAACGCGACCACCACGATAATGAATTTCTGGCTTTGTGGCGTCTAATTTCATGTAACATTCCTTAATGTTAAGAAAATGCATTTCATGACCGCGCATTTCACCAGCTTCGATAATTCGTTTGTTACTGTAAAGCTCAGGGTTACTGGCTAAAAGTCCAATTCGTAATCCTTTTTTAGTTTCTACCGAATTAACATACAAATCTTTTAAATTCTCTGTTGTAGTTTGACCTAATAAATATTTCTGTTCAGGATCAACCAGAATTCTTCCGCTCATGGCTTCACGACCAAGTAGCATTCTGAAACCCATGGAATCTCGGTTGGTGAGTGTCATTTCGATAATCCACGTTTCGGTTCCAATTTGAATGTTACTCTGAATTACATAACGTTGTTCTCTGAAACCGCTAGAACTTTTTACAATTCTTTTGTCAATAAGTAACGCTTCACAATGAATAACCGTTTTTAGATTGTTCTGAATTGGATTGATGTCAAATTTCACCCAATTGATATCATCTTTTACAAAAGGAGCAATATTTATGGCATGCAACGCGGATGTTTTGGCACCAGAATCTACACGAGCTTTGATAGCAGGAATTCCTAAATCTGGGAACGAACACCATTCCTCTGAACCTAATATGATTTTGTTTTCTGGCATTTTTTGATTGATTAAATACAAATCGAAAGTACTACTTTTTTTAAAATCAAAAACCACTAACAAAACAAATTTATCACAATTGATAGTAGGTCTTGCTAGTGGCTTATAAATAAACTAATTATCTTTTAACTAGTAGGTTCTTCTGCTTTTTGAATTCTAACAGTTAACTCTTGATTACCTTCTTCGATATCCATGAATATTTCGTCTCCAGAACCAATTTTGGAAGTAATAATTTCTTCAGCTAGAGCATCTTCAACATATTTTTGAATTGCTCTTTTTAATGGTCTTGCGCCAAATTGTTTGTCGAAACCTTTCTCTGCAATGAATGCTTTGGCATTGTCTGATAAAGATAAGTTGTATCCTAAATCTTTAACACGAGCATATAATTTTTTCAATTCGATTTCGATAATCACGTTGATATCTTCTTTCTCTAAAGCGTTAAACACAATTACATCGTCGATTCTGTTCAGAAATTCCGGTGCAAAAGTTTTCTTTAAGGCATTTTCGATAATGCTTTTCGAATTGTCTTCAGCGTTTGCAACTCTCGCTGCAGTTCCAAATCCGACACCTTGTCCGAAATCTTTCAATTGACGTGCTCCAACATTGGAAGTCATGATGATAATTGTATTTTTGAAATCAATTTTACGACCTAAACTATCAGTCATAAATCCGTCGTCCAAAACCTGTAGCATCATGTTAAAAACATCTGGATGTGCTTTTTCGATTTCATCTAATAGAACTACGCAATACGGTTTTCTTCTAACTTTTTCAGTTAATTGTCCGCCTTCTTCATATCCTACATATCCTGGAGGCGCTCCGACCAATCTTGAAATGGCGAATTTCTCCATGTATTCACTCATGTCAATACGGATTAAGGCATCTTCAGAATCAAATAATTCTTTCGCTAAAACTTTGGCCAATTGTGTTTTACCAACACCAGTTTGTCCAAGGAAAATAAATGAACCAATAGGACGGTTTGGATCTTTCAATCCAGCACGATTTCTTTGAATAGAACGAGCAATTTTTAACACTGCTTCATTTTGACCAACAACCTTACCTTGAATAAGTTCAGGCAGTTTAGCTAATTTATTACTTTCAGTTTGAGCAATTCTATTTACAGGAATTCCAGTCATCATTGAAACAACATCAGCTACATTATCTTCAGTAACTTGTATGCGATTATTTTTAGAATCTTCTTCCCATTGTTCTTGAGCAATAGCTAGGTCTTTTTCTAATTTTTTCTCGTCATCACGCAATTTTGCTGCTTCTTCGTATTTCTGTCTTTTTACGACCGCATTTTTAAGTTCGCGAACTTCCTCCAACTGACGCTCTAAATCTAAAATTTGTTTAGGAA
This sequence comes from Flavobacterium sp. SP2, assembly GCF_057626655.1. Classification (NCBI taxonomy): domain Bacteria; kingdom Pseudomonadati; phylum Bacteroidota; class Flavobacteriia; order Flavobacteriales; family Flavobacteriaceae; genus Flavobacterium; species Flavobacterium solicola. Next base: position 146,072 of record NZ_JBVHBT010000005.1, on the reverse strand, counting down.
CATCAATATTAGTAATATGAACTCTAGAACCTGCTTCGTCCAAGGCATCAATAGCTTTGTCTGGCAAGAAACGTTCTGACATGTATCTGTCGGTCAATTTCACACAAGCTTCAATTGCTTCGTCAGAATACGTAACGTTGTGGTGGTCTTCGTATTTATTTTTTATGTTATTCAAGATTGTAATTGTTTCTTCCACCGAAGTTGGTTCTACAATTACTTTTTGGAAACGTCTTTCTAAAGCCCCATCTTTTTCAATATACTGACGGTATTCATCTAATGTTGTGGCACCAATACATTGAATTTCACCTCTTGCCAAGGCTGGTTTGAACATGTTTGAAGCATCAAGTGAACCAGTTGCTCCACCAGCGCCAACAATAGTATGAATTTCATCTATAAAAAGAATAATGTCATCATTCTTTTCCAATTCGTTCATAACTGCTTTCATTCGTTCTTCAAATTGTCCGCGGTATTTAGTTCCAGCAACTAATGAGGCTAAATCTAAAGTTACCACACGTTTATTGAAAAGAATTCTTGAAACTTTCTTTTGAATAATTCGCAGCGCTAAACCTTCGGCAATGGCAGATTTACCAACTCCAGGTTCTCCAATTAGTAATGGATTATTCTTTTTTCTTCGGCTTAATATCTGCGAAACGCGTTCAATTTCTTTTTCACGACCAACCACAGGATCTAATTTTCCTTCTTCTGCCATTTCGGTCAAATCACGTCCAAAATTATCTAATACTGGAGTTTTAGACTTTTTGTTGGATTTATTTGCAGGCGTATTAAAACTATCACCTTTAAGGCTGTCATCTTGTCCTGAATCTTCGTTGAAAGATTCATTTTTTGGTAGATTTTCTAAAAAATCGTCTTCTTTTGGTGTCATATCTAAATAGTGTTCTTTAGCTACTTCATAATCTATTTTAAGCTTATTTAGTAACTTAGTTGTTGGATCATTTTCGTTTCTCAAGATGCAAAGCAACAAGTGTGCCGTGCTAATTGAGGAACTTTGAAATACTTTAGCTTCAAGGAAAGTAGTTTTTAAAGCTCTTTCTGCCTGACGCGTTAAATGCAGGTTTTTTTTATCGATGCTAGAATCTATGTTGGGATTTGGCGGACTTAAAATTTCAACTTTACGTCTTAAATGATCTAAATCGACTGAAAGACTATTCAAAATTGATATTGCTTTTCCGTTTCCATCTCTTAAAATCCCAAGCATAAGATGTTCAGTACCAATAAAATCATGGCCTAAACGTAATGCTTCTTCCTTACTGTAGGTAATAACATCTTTTACTCTTGGTGAAAAATTATCATCCATTTTTATATGTATTATTGATGTAAATTTAGTGAATTACATACGGAATTGCAAAAACCATTCCGCGATAAAAGTACTGACAGCTAAGTGACAAAAAAATACTGACAAATAAAAGGCTGTTAACATTATATTTATTAACTATTATAAAGGTGTATTTTGTTAATAAATCGTCGAAATTAGAAGTTAAAAATGCTTTCAAAAATAGTTAAAAAGTGTATCTTGCGCGTTAGAATTAAAAATTAATTTATTTAAAATTTTATAAATATGTCTGACGGAGAAAAGTTAATTCCTATTAACATTGAAGACGAAATGAAATCAGCTTACATTGATTATTCAATGTCTGTAATTGTTTCAAGAGCATTGCCTGACGTGCGCGACGGTTTGAAACCAGTACACCGAAGAGTATTGTATGGAATGTATGATTTAGGAGTTTTTTCTAACAAAGCCCATAAAAAATCCGCAAGAATTGTTGGAGAAGTTTTAGGTAAGTATCACCCACACGGAGATACTTCGGTATATGATGCGATGGTTCGTATGGCTCAAGAATGGAGTATGCGTTACCTTTTGGTTGATGGTCAAGGTAATTTTGGTTCTGTAGATGGCGATAGTCCTGCTGCAATGCGTTATACTGAGGCTAGAATGAAAAAGATTTCGGAAGAAATTATGGCCGATATCGAAAAAGAAACAGTTGATTTTCAGTTGAACTTTGACGATACCTTGTATGAGCCAAAAGTAATGCCTACAAAAGTTCCAACATTATTGATAAATGGAGCAACCGGAATTGCAGTTGGTATGGCTACTAATATGCCACCACACAATTTAACAGAAGTAATTAATGGAACATTGGCTTATCTAGACAATAATGATATTGAAATAGATGAGTTGATGAACTACATAAAAGCACCAGATTTTCCTACTGGCGGAATAATATACGGTTACGAAGGTGTTCGTGAAGCATTCAAAACAGGTCGTGGAAGAATCGTAATGCGTGCCAAAGTTGGTTTTGAAGAAGCTAACGGTAAGGACGTAATTATTGTTTCTGAAATTCCGTATCAGGTTAATAAGGCAGAAATGATTAAGAAAACTGCCGATTTAATCAATGAAAAGAAAATCGAAGGTATTTCTAATATTCGTGATGAGTCGGATCGAAATGGAATGCGAATTGTGTACGAATTAAAGCGTGATGCCGTACCAAACGTGGTTTTGAATACACTTTATAAATTCACACAACTGCAAGCGTCTTTCAGTGTTAATAATATTGCCTTAGTGAAAGGTCGTCCTCAAATGTTGAATTTGAAGGATATGATTCATTACTTCATTGAGCACCGACACGATGTAGTAGTAAGAAGAACGCAATTCGAATTACGAAAAGCAGAAGAACGAGCACACATATTAGAAGGTTTGATTATCGCATCAGATAATATTGATGAAGTAATTGCACTTATTCGTTCGTCTAAAGATGGAGAAGAAGCAAGAGGAAAATTAATTGAACGATTCAAGTTGTCAGAAATTCAAGCACGCGCCATTGTTGAGATGCGTTTGCGTCAGTTGACAGGTCTTGAGCAAGACAAACTTCGTGCAGAATACGAAGAAATCATGAAATTAATTAGTCACTTAAAAGCATTGCTTGCTGATGTTGCTTTAAGAACCGAATTAATTAAAGAAGAACTTACTGAAATTAGAGATAAATATGGTGACGAGCGTCGTTCACAAATTGAATATTCTGGTGGTGATGTAAGTATTGAAGATTTAATTGCTGATGAAAATGTGGTCATTACAATTTCACATGCTGGTTACATCAAACGTACAAATCTTACTGAATATAAAACACAGAATAGAGGTGGAGTTGGACAAAAAAGTGCCGGAACAAGAGATCAAGATTTCTTGGAGCATATGTATGTTGCAACCAATCACCAATACATGATGTTCTTTACACAAAAAGGTAAGTGTTACTGGATGCGTGTTTACGAAATTCCAGAAGGAAGTAAAACGGCAAAAGGTAGAGCATTACAAAACCTTATCAATATTGAGCCAGACGATAAAGTAAAAGCATTTATTTGTACTCAAGATTTAAAAGATAAGGAATATACTAACAGCCACAACCTTATAATGGTTACTAAAAAAGGTCAGGTTAAGAAAACATCTTTAGAGAAATATGCAAAACCTAGAATAAATGGAGTTGCAGCGATTACAATTAAAGATGGAGATGAGCTATTAGCAGCAGAATTAACTGATGGAAATAGCCAAATTATCTTAGCTGTAAAATCGGGTAAACTAGTTCGTTTTGAAGAAACTAAGACACGTCCGATGGGAAGAACAGCTTCTGGAGTTCGTGGAATTGTTCTTAAAGATGAAACCGATGAAGTAATTGGTATGGTTTCTGTAAATGACATGAATAGTGAAATTCTTGTAGTTGCGGAAAACGGATACGGAAAACGTTCAAGTCTTGACGAATATAGAATTACAAACCGTGGTGGAAAAGGTGTGAAAACATTGAATATTACGGAGAAGACAGGTAAACTGATTTCGATTAATTCTGTTACTGATGCAGATGATTTAATGATTATTAACAAATCTGGATTAACAATCAGAATGGCAGTTGAGGATTTAAGAGTTATGGGACGAGCAACGCAAGGTGTGAAACTTATTAACATTAAAGGAAATGATTCGATTGCTGCAGTAACCAAAGTTATGAAAGACGATGTTGAAGAGGTTATTGTCGACGAAGAAGGAAATATAATTGATGCACCTGTAATTGAAAGAGTAAAACCAGTTCTAGAAGTTCTAGAAGATGATGGTGTTGCAGACGATGATGACGATGAAGACGATGAAGTAGAAGAGGATGAGGAATCTGATGATACTGAAGAAGACGATTCTGACGAATAAAAATGAGTATATTTAAATCACCAATAGCAGTATTGGTGATTTTCTAATTTATAAATTAAAAACAAATTATGATGAATGCAAAACAAATAATAATTGCCGGAACGTTATTAGTTTCTGTTGCTTCTTTTGCTCAAAAAGATGAGTTAAAAGCATTGAAGAAAATTTATGCAAAAGAAATTCCTTCTGCAAATGATATAGTTGAGTATAAAGCTAATCTATCAAAATTGGAAACTTTAGCTTCTGAGGAAGGTGATAAAGTATATACTGGTTTTTACAAAGCCATGTTGCCAATTATGGAAATTACTGCGCTTGGACAAAATATCACACAAGTTCAAATGATGAAATTTGTAAATCAAAAATCAATTTCTGATTTAGAAGTAGGTCTAAATGCAACTTTGGATTATGAAAAAAAGACAGGAAAAAAAATCCAAACTGATGATATTAAAGAAACAATTGCTTCTTACAAACCAGAATTAATGAATTACGTTGTGGCGTTGGGTGAGTCTAAAAAATTCAAAGAAGCTTCAGATGTTTTATATTCTATTTACAAAATGGATAAAACGGATGCAGAAAAATTGTATTATGCTGCGGGATATGCAGTGAATGGTAAAGATTTTGATGCTGCTTTAAAATACTATCAAGAGTTAAAAAAACTAAATTATTCTGGTGAGGCAACTGTTTATTATGCCGTAAACTTAGCTTCAGATAAAGAAGAATCTTTTAATAATAAAGTTGACCGTGATAGGTTGGTAAGTTTAAAAACTCACAACAAACCAAGAGAAGAAAAAAGCGAATCTAAAAGAGGTGAAATTTATAAAAACATTGCTTTGATTTTAGTCGATAAAGGTCAAACTGATGAAGCAAAAGCTGCCATAACAGAAGCTAGAAAATTAAATCCAACTGATTCTTCGTTATTAATTACCGAAGCTGATTTATATTTCAAAATTAATGATATGGATTCCTATAAACGATTGATAGGAGAAGCGTTGCAACAAAATCCGAATGATGTTAATTTATTATTCAATCTTGGAGTAGTATCAGGTAATGCAAATCAAGTTGAAGAAGCCGAAAAATACTATAAAAAAGTAATTGAAATTGATCCAACATACGTTAATGCCTATTTGAATTTATCAGAATTGACGCTTCGTGCTGACGAAAAGTTTGTTGAAGAGATGAACAAACTAGGTACCACTCCTAAAGAAACGAAACGTTACGAAGTATTAAAATTAGAAAGAGAAAAAACATTCAAGAAAGTTTTACCATTGCTAACCAAAGCAGTTGAGCTAGATGATAAAAATGAACCAGCTAAAAGAGCTTTAATGAGTGTTTATAATGCTCTTGAAATGGATGCAGAATACAAAGCATTAAAAGCAAAACTATAATTGAGAGTACACATTTATAAAAAAAACGTTCTGAAATTCAGAACGTTTTTTTTATATAATTTTTTTAATAACACGAAGTCGGTGCGTATGCCTGTTTTGGTCTGCATTATAAATTCCCAAATGGTCCAAACGATCAATTCTTACTTTTCCACTGGCATGAATGATATAATTGTTTTCTAAAATTATACCAACATGAATGATATTGCCTTCTTCATTGTCAAAAAACGCTAAATCACCAGGTTCACTCTCTTCTATAAAACTTAATACTTCGCCTTGACCAGCTTGTTGCGATGCGTCTCGTAATAGTTTATAACCATTCAACTTATAAACCATTTGTGTAAATCCCGAACAGTCTATACCAAAAGGTGTTTTTCCACCCCAAAGATACGGTGCATTAAGATATAAATATGCTGTTGCAACAATATTTGATTTAGGTTTGATACCCGTGATTTTTAATCCTTCAAAATCATAATTTTCAATGTTAATATCACTATGATTTAAAAATGAAAGTGAAGCACCAAGAGTGATAGGAATTAAGTTATTGGAAGCATTAGATACATATTCAACCAAATCAGAATTTAATATAAGTGCTTCTTTTGAAAGAGTATTAAAATTATCTTCGGATATAATTTGATACTGCTTAGTGTCTATCCAACCTTCGTAATCATCGAATTGCAATCTAACTTTTGACCATTGTTTTTGCTGTTCTATAATTTCAAAATGTTCTCCAAATAAAATTTGAGAAACAATTTCGCTTCTGTCAGACGGTTCAAATCGTAAAGGAATTATAGATAAATTACAAATGGCAAACATGCTTCTTTTTTAAAATAACAAATTTTTAATTTAGGATTTTAATTACAAATATAAAATCCTAAATTTACTTTTTTTAGATTCTTTCAATTACTATTGCTGATGCTCCACCGCCACCATTACAGATAGCTGCGGCACCAATTTTAGCATTGTTTTGTTCTAATACATTCAGCAGCGTAACCACAATTCTTGCACCAGAACAACCAAGCGGATGCCCAAGAGATACCGCTCCACCATTTACATTTACTTTGTCGTTTGGCAATCCTAATATTTTCGCATTAGCCAATCCAACTACTGAGAAAGCTTCGTTAAATTCAAAATAATCAACATCAGAAATTGAAATACCAGCTTTGTCTAATGCCTTCGGAAGCGCTTTTGCAGGTGCAGTAGTAAACCATTTTGGTTCTAGAGCAGCATCAGCATAACTTTTTACATAAGCTAATGGTTTCAATCCTAAAGAATGTGCTTTTTCTTCGCTCATTAATATTAAAGCAGCAGCACCATCGTTTATCGTTGAAGCATTAGCTGCAGTTACTGTTCCATCTTTAGTAAATACCGGATTTAATGTTGGGATTTTATCCAATTTTACATTAGTAAATTCTTCATCCTTGGTTACCATAATCGGTTCGCCTTTTCTTTGAGGAACGGCAACTGGTACGATTTCTGCATCAAATTTTCCAGAATTTGACGCGTCTGAAGAACGCTCATACGATTGAATTGCAAAGTTATCTTGGTCTTCTCGTGAAATGTTATATTCTGTAGCACAAATATCCGCACAAACCCCCATAGCATTGTTGTCATAGGCATCGGTAAGTCCGTCTTTTTGCATTCCGTCAACCATTGAGGTTGGACCAAATTTCACGCCATTTCTTAAATTAACGTAATGCGGAATCAAACTCATATTCTCCATTCCTCCAGCAACTACAATTTCAGCATCGCCGGCTTGTATAGCTTGAGCTGCAAACATTATTGCTTTCATTCCAGAAGCACAGACTTTATTAACCGTTGTGCAAATTACGGATTCTGGCAAACCTGCAAAAAGTGCTGCTTGTCTAGCTGGTGCTTGACCAACTCCGGCTTGAACCACATTTCCCATAAATACTTCATCTACTAATTTTGGATCAAGATTTATTTTATCTAAAGCACCTTTGATTGCAGTTGCACCTAGTTGTGGAGCCGAAACGGTAGATAAAGCGCCCATAAAACTTCCAATAGGAGTTCTCACAGCCGATACGATAACAATTTTTTTACTCATAATCTTATGTATTGAAAAGTTGGTAGTTTGTTTATCTTGCAAAGCTACTATTTTTTACGGAAAATACATTTTTGATTAAGATTTATTGACATCTTTTTAAAGAATAAAAAAATATTTTTTTGTATTAGATTGATTTTTAAGTATTTCATTTCTGTAGTAAATTTATATTAAAAAAAACGTCAGAAATTCTTGTAAATATTAGAATGTTACCTTACATTTGCAACCGCTTAAAAGATTTACGTTCATTGAGCTTGGAGAGTTGCCTGAGTGGCCGAAAGGACATGTTTGCTAAACATGCGTATGGGAAACTGTACCAAGGGTTCGAATCCCTTACTCTCCGCTAGATTACTAGTTGATAACTATTCGGGGTGTAGCGTAGCCCGGTTATCGCGCCTGCTTTGGGAGCAGGAGGCCGCAGGTTCGAATCCTGCCACCCCGACTTTTTTTGAGTTTTTCATAAAAAACTTATTTTGGTTCCATAGCTCAGCTGGATAGAGCAACTGCCTTCTAAGCAGTAGGTCGAAGGTTCGAATCCTTCTGGGATCACAAGTAAAAGCCACTATTTCAGTGGCTTTTGTTGTTCTTGTATGTTTCATATTACAACAATCATTTTTAAATTTATCTAAGATTATGCGTATCTTTACAATTATACATATCTAAATTATTTTATGCGAGTTTTATCATTCTTATCCGTTTTAGTATTTATTTCTTGTAAAAATATATCGTCACAAGATAAATTGGTTTTTGTTTTACCTAAAGATTTAAAAGAAGTTTCCGGAATTCAGAAATCCATTTCGTCAGACATTATTTGGACTATTGAAGATAGTGGAAACGCAAATGAAATTTATGCTGTAGACTTAGACGGCGCAATTAATAAAACTATAAAAGTTGAAGATTTAAAGAATAATGATTGGGAAGATTTGACTTCTGATAAAGAAGGAAATCTTTACATTGGAGATTTTGGAAATAATGGAAATATAAGAAAAGATTTGGCTATCTATAAAATTGATCAAAGTAGATTGGATAGTACTTCCGTTAAAACTACTTACAAAGTTTCATTCTATTATCCCGAACAAACAGAATTTCCACCTAAAAAGAAAGCATTTTTATATGATTGCGAATCTTTTTTTGAGTTTAATAATAACTTTTATTTGTTTACAAAAAATAGGAGTAAAGCATTTGATGGAACAACATTGATGTACAAAGTTCCAAACAAACCAGGTAATCACAAAGCTATATTGCTTGGGAAATTTAAAACTTGTGAAACTTATAGCACTTGTGCAATTACAAGTGCCGCATTATCGCCCGATGCTAAAAAAATGGTGTTACTAGCTCACAATCAAATTTGGTTGTTTGAAGATTTTGATGCTGATGCTTTTTTCGATGGAAAAGTTACTGCCTTAAACCTTGACAATTATACCCAGAAAGAAGGATTGTGCTTTAAAGACAATACTTCCATTTATATAGCTGATGAAAAAACTAAAAAAGTTGGTGGAAATGTATATCTGTACAATTTAAATGATTTAAAATCCAAACCCTAATCCGAACGCCAATCTGCTTCTGTCTTCATCGCTTCCTTGAAAATAGGTGATGCGTGCTGTAAACATGTTCAATCCGTTTAACCATAAACCTATTCCATAAGATTGGTGCCACGTTTTTGAATCTTCTTGGTCTAGCCAAACGCGTCCGTAATCATAGCCGCCAAGTACACCGTACGTCATCGGAACAATACTTTTTCTAATTTTACCAATGTTATAGCGAATATCTGAACTTTGAAAGAATGACGAGTTGCCAAGAAATCTTTGGTTTCTATAACCGCGTAAATCATAATCACCACCAAGAGTTGCTCCTTGAAAAAACTCAAAATTATTATTAACAATATATTTTCCTTTAAATAAAGTCCCAAATACTACTTTTCCGTTAGAATCAATTTTGTGACTAAAATTTAATTTACCTTCAAATGTTGGAAAATTTCTTTTAGAATCATTTATATTGGTAATCCAACTTGCCGCAACCGAAAATCCCATTCCCATAGTTGGATTGGATTTTAAATCATAATTTTCAAAACTATACTTGGCTGTTGCTCCAACAAATTGTTTGGTTTCGAAAAGTTGTTGATTATTGCTATTCGATTGGCTTACAAACCTACCATTTGTATCATCAACTTTAATGTTTTCGAAAGTTGGCTCAAATGTTACTTCGCTGCCGTAGCGACCAATCTTCTTTACGATTGGTGAAAATTTGAAAATTTCAAATTTGACTCTGTTGTAATCCATTCCTAAATCGCGATCATTATTTACCGTTTCGTTGCCGTAACCAAAATAATTTACAACAAAATTGGGACTCGTGAACATAGAATTAATTTCTAAATCCCACTTACCGAATAATTTTGGAAAACTTCCAATATATTTTAATTCATATCCGCTAGAGGCAAAATAATAATTGGCTATAATTGAATTTTTAGAAGTATACGGATTTTGTTTAAATGCAGTTCGTGTGTAGCTGTATTTTAAACCCAATTTTAATCCATCGTCGGGATTGTAACCAATTGAAGGTAATTTACTGAATTTACTAAACTTTGGTTTTGTATAATCGTATAGATTTTGTTCGTAATCGTCACTTAATTTTAATCGAGTTTTAGCATCAATTTCTAATGTATTTTTCTTCGATTTAAAATCATAAACAAATATTTTTTTTCCGTTTTCAATTTTATATTCGTCGTTATTAAGTCCACCAATAAGTCTGACTTTTATTCTGATTTTTTTATTACCTTTTACTTCATATACATCATCATCATCCAATCCGTAAATCCATAATTCCCTAGTTTTGTTAGGATTTAGTATTTTGGTTTGTACTAATTCTTCACCATCTTTTTTTATTCTGAAATTTTGAATTTCAATTTCATTGGAATTCTTTTTGGTAATTACAAATTTATCTTTTTTATCGGTACCAACTATAATTACTGTTTTTTGAAGAACATTGTAATATTCTGAAGCATATTGAGTTAAATCATTTTTTCTTATTTTCAATAATTTAATTATCAAGTCAATATTCTTATCCTGAACTTCTTGTGGCAGATTTTTAAATGCATTGTTTATTTCTTCATCAGATAGATTATTCTGAATATACTGTGCTTGTTCAATCCAATCTTTTTCGGTACTATTTTTTAAAAAAGCCATGTCCAAAGGATATGGTTCTCTATTCAACCACTTAATATCTCTAATTTTTTCTTTAAAAGTTTGCATGTGTTTGAATTCTGACAAAGTCATAATCCAGGCTAATAATGGTCCGTCGTATTTAGTAAATGCTTGATCTCTATCTTTAGGAATAGGTTTGTAAATTATGTTATCACCTTTTTTATATTCGCCCCAACGCCATTGGTCATAATGTCTATCCCAATCGCCAATTAGCATATCAAAAAGACGTGCCTTGATATATTCTTTTTCATCAATAGCATATTTTTCATCTTTCTTTAAGTTTTTCAATACGTCTTCGGTACTAATCATTGCTGTTGGAGTTCCAAAAGTTTTTTGGGATATTTGACTATCTGATGGTCGCTCTTCAACCATGTAAAGTTCGTCTCCAAAGTCGGCATTAAATTCTTTTAATTCTTTGTGCTTCGGAATATAAAACAGTTTAGGATTGGTATGTGCAACACCTATTTTATCTGCTAAATTACCGACTGCAAATGGAGTATAGGGATGTGACGAAGTATAGAATTGAAGTAAAAAACTTTCAGCATAAGTATCTTTAAACTCTTCTTCTACATATTGATCTTTGAATGCCACTGTTTGTAAAAATCGTGAAGCACTTTTTTTCAAAGCACGCATTACAAACTCTTTTCCATCTTTGTCTGCTAATCGTAGCGACTTAGATTGATGCCCGCCACCAGCTTCCAAAGGTTTTAAACCACCATAAAGTGTGTCTAACGTAGCCGTTTTAGCATCAATATTTAAGCTGTAATAGTATTTATAATGTTTTCCCCAAAGCATGTTGTGAAAGATTGTTTTGGTTGTCATTTTTTTGGTGTAAATCGATGTATTCGTTACAGCAGGGAAATTCTTGGGATACTCTATTTTAGGAAAATCTTTTTTAGCGTAAATTTTGTGTTGCCAAAGAAGCGTTTCATTATCGTCTTTATAAGCGTAAAAACTTACATTTTGATCTCCATTTTTTAGAATATCTAATTTTGCATAACCATTATTTCCATAAGAAAAATCGTTATCACTAATTACTCTTGCGTTTTCTTGTTTCGATCCAGCGCCACTAATAATTTGTTTTATTCCTTCATTATCAATAAACTGTAAATTATGATCGTGACCAGAAACTACAATTACGTTATCTTGACCTTTAATCAGAGCTTTAATTCTTTTGTTCAAAGTTGTGTAGACTTTGTTTTGGATGTCTTGCGGACTTACACCAGATGTTTTTCGGATAAGATTGATAAATGATCCTAAAATAGGTAATGGAAATTTATATTTTAAAGGATAAAGCTGCTTTCTAGCACCGTATTGTCCTCCATGACTACCATTACTTATTAGTGGATGATGTATGGCTACAATTTTTACTTTATCTTGGTTTTTATTCAATAGGTTTTCAAGTTCTTCAAACAAACCTTCTTTGGTTTTAATATCACAGTCTTCATTAATGTTTGGATGGTTATCCCAATCTTCCAAAAACCATTGGCTGTCTAAGGTTATCAATACGATGTTGTCACTAATTTCTCTATCGTCAATAGCGCATTGCTTTTTAGGCATGTAGGCTTTATCATCTTTGATATATCTTTCAACAAATTCTGCTTGATTTTTTAACCCATCAAAACCACTATACCAATCGTGATTTCCGGGAATCATGATTACTTTTCCTTTAAAATTTTTAGCAGCATTGAGTTGATTTCTAAGTTTTATTGCTGCAACTCTATAATCAGGATCTTTTTTATCTCCTGGCATTCCGTAAGGATAAATATTGTCGCCTAAAAATAGTAATGTTGAATTTTTTTCTGCATTATCGAGTCTTTCTTTTAGTACAGAAAGTGTAGATCGTGTAATAGTATCGTCGGCATAGCCAGCATCGCCAATTAAATAAAAGGAATGTTCTATTGAAGTTGAATCTAATTTTGTAAAGGTTTCGTTGGCTTTGTAATTAGTTCCAAATTGAAGTTTTTTGGAGGCACAAGATTGAAATAATAATGCAAATACTAATAATTGTGTAAAAGTTTTAGAATATTTTAAACTTAATTTTACCGAAATGTTTTTCATATATTAGTACTTTATAAACATGCTTATGAATATTTTACTCAAAGCCGAAAATTACGTTGTAAATTTATTTAAAAATAAGTTGTCCAAGTTATATAATTACCACAATTTAGAACATACGAAAGGTGTGGTAAATGCAACTAAACAATTACTAAAAAATTATCAATTTTCTGAAAATGAAAATCAAATTATTGAACTAGCTGCATGGTTTCATGATACAGGTTATATTGATGGAAGTTTGAATCATGAAGAACGAAGCAAAGAAATTTTTATTGAATTTGCAGCTGAAAATGATTTGTCAAAAAGTTTAGTAGCATCTGTTTGTGACATAATTGAAGCCACGAAATTTCATATTTTACCTATTAATGATTTTCAAAAAATAATCAAAGATGCTGATTATTATCATTTTGGAAACGAAGATTATTTTGAAACTAGTACTTTACTCAGAAAAGAATGGGAAGCGGTTGAACAAAAATTTTATAACGATTTAGAATGGATGGAAGGCAATCTAGACATGTTTACCAATTGCCATCAGTTTTACACACCATACGCAATCAAAGAATGGCAACCTCAAAAAGAAAAAAATATAGCTCTAATTTTGAAAAAAATTAACGAATTAAATATGGAAGAAATTACAAAAAAAGAAGAAAAAAAACAGTCTAAGAAAGAGTCTAAAACGGTTGACACCATGTTTAAGATTACCATAACCAATCACATCAGACTCAGTGAAATTGCCGATAGTAAAGCTAATATTCTTTTATCGGTTAATGCCATAATTATATCGATAGCACTATCATCATTAATTCCAAAATTGGAAAGTCCAAGTAACAATCATTTAATTCAACCTACTTTTATATTAATATTGTTTAGCGTGCTGTCTATAATTTTTGCAATTCTATCTACAAAACCCAAAGTTACCACAGGATCTTTTACTAGAGAAGACATTGCTGACAAGAAAATCAACTTATTGTTTTTTGGAAATTTTTTCAAAATGCCTTACGAAGAATTTGAATGGGCAATGAAAGAAATGATGAAAGACAAAGATTATTTGTTGAGTTCTATGACCAAAGATTTGTATTATTTAGGATTAGTTTTGGAACGAAAATATAAGCTCTTGCGAATTACCTACAATATTTTCATGATAGGAATTGTAATTTCGGTTATATCATTTGCAATAGCATTCAAACGTTTTTAAACTGAAAACTAATTTTTAATAGCGTTGACTACTTTTACACGAATACCTTTTAATCCCGAAACGCCTTGTAAATCTTCAATATCAAATTGTTCGACTTCGGGTTCAAGAATATTTTTAAATTGAAGAAATTTGATATATTTCAAATATTCCTCACGTTCGTTTTTGTGAGAATAAACAATAGTTATCTTTTCTTGTTCTGTAATGCGCTCTTCGGAACCTTTAATGAGAGCTTTGTCAATACGTTTCTTCACAACTTCATATCTGGCATTGTACGAACCATCCACATCAAAACGTTTTTCATCCATTCTGAATCGGATGGTTATGGGCGAACTAAAAACTAAGATTAACGAAGCAACTTCTAGCGAGTAGGGTAAATCTTTTTTAAGTTTGTAGTGTTCCAATTCCATTTCGCAAAGCGTTTGTAACTGCCACAATCTCAAATTATTAAGATACACTTCGTCATAACTTTTATCGGGATCGATAGAAGCGCCGATGTATAAATTGTGTTCAACACCATCGGTTTTAAAACGTTCGTAATAGTGAGGGAAAATCTGTTGTGCTTCCAATTGCTTGGTATCTAGAACTTTGGCAAGCTTTTTATTGATTACATATAAAGTGTTATCAAACTTTTTGCGCTCGTTATAAAACATACCAGTTTTTTCATCAATTTTATCAAAATAGGAATTTACTAATTCTGTAATTTCTGAATCTGTTTCTGTGTTTTTAAGAACAGGATGAACTTCAGTAGTAATATATTTCTGAATTTGTTGCTCGGTATCAGCTTTTAAATTTTCTTTTATTTGCTCTAGCAACGATTTTAATTCGAATTCACGTTGTTCTAAAATCACAAAATTGGTAGTCGATTTTATTTTACTAATAATATCAAGCAGCGTTTCTAATTGATTTTTTAAATCAATTTTTAGAGTAGTATTTCGATGTTCGGATGAACTTTTCACATCTATTTGTCCAAATAATGGATATACATCTTTAAAAACTATTTCTTTAAAGCTATAGTCTTTAGCAGTAGATGAAGATTGTAAATAGGCTTGCGCTTCTTTCTTAAATTTCCAATAAACACTATTGTGAATAGCGGTATACTCTTTCTGAACTATAGCATCAATTTGATTTTTAAAATCAATGTTATAACGATCTATAGTATCAACTAAATAGGGTAGTACCAATTTTAGTTTGTTAGAGTTTAAACTATTTAATGCGTTTTTTTGATCTGAAACCAATTCTACAATTCCCAATAACTGTCTTTTCTTTACAATTGGCGCAAGAATACAACTTTTAATGTTTTGACTTAATAAATGATTTGCAAGTGATTTATTTTCGCTTTTTTTAGCAAATTTATCAATATCAGAAATTGCAAATGTATTTTTCTTATTTATGACTGTATCGTAAAAGCATTTATAGAATTCGTTTTTACAATCGTTAAAGTTTTCATTATCAGAATTTAAAAGTATAAAACTTGGGATTTTATGAGCATCGTTAAGAGTTGATGCAAACGTGTTTTCTTCAGAATTGTACAATGAAAAACCAACTTTTAAATCAGGAATTTTAAAAATTGAACGAAATATTGTCTGAGAATTTTCGGTGAAATTTTCTATTTCAGAATCGGGTTTAAGTAAGTCACTTTTTAATATTGATACGGCACTTTCTATTGTTGCATCAAAAAGTTGTACAATTCCAAATCCTTTCATAATCCAACTTTCAGGAGGGAATTTTTCTTTCCAAGCCTCAATACTGTCGTAATTGTCAATCAAAAATTGAATGTCTTCTTGCGAAAGTTCTACCGATTTTTTGGTAGGCATGAGTTCAACAAAATCAGCATTATATAGTATTCTGTAATGTTTAATTATGCCATGAGCATCGGGAATATCATAAAATAATGGCGAACTAAAATCAAAGTTTTGACCATAATGTGCATTTAGAATTAGACAACAACTCATTATATAAAACTGATTGTTGTCGAAATCTCTAAAATTGGTGTCAAATTCAACTCCAGCGTCGTTTATTATTTTTTTAAATCTTTCGGTGTAATTAAAAGTAAAGTTTTGGAAAGGTATCGTAACGGCTTTAATTTCATTATGTGTTAATGCAGTAGGAAATAAATCCGATAATAGATTTTTTATCAAATCGGCATGCGCATCAATCAATGTTACGTCTTCTATACCCGTTTTTAATTGCGGCACTTTCGCGATTTCTTCAAGCAATGATTGAGCATATTGTGCACGATAATTCACGTCAGACAAAGCAATTTCTTCTAAACTTTCAATAAGTTTATGAAAAGAGATTTGAATCTTAAACGGACTTTCATCAAAAATTTCTTGATTCACTTTTTTTATGTAAAAGTACGATAAAAGTTGACTTGTTAGTTTTGGATATTGTATAAACCACGTTATTTTTATAATTAAATTAACTAATAACTCTTAATCCTAATTTTTTTTATAAATTGTCATTTTAAAAATAGGAACATGCAGAATTTAAAATTCGTACTAATAATATCATTTTTTCAACTACTTTATTCTTGCAAACCTGCAGAGTCGTTTACTTCCATCAAAAAAGATGCATTAAAAAATAATTATATTGAAGGTAATTCGTTAGAGTTATATGCCGGAATCGAGGACACCACATTTGTGAATTTAAAATCATTTAGCACTGGTTTTCAATTGGATATGAAATATGCCACAGATGATAATTTTTTAAAGAGTAAGGTGTATGATTGCGATGAATGTTTTTTAAGATTAAAGACTATTAAAAAACTTATCGATGCCAATAAAGAATTTAATTCATTGGGCTATTCGATTAAAATATTTGATTGTTACCGACCTTTGGATATTCAAAAGAAAATGTGGGAAATTGTACCCAATGCCGATTACGTTGCCGATCCTAAAAAAGGATCAATTCATAACCGTGGTGGTGCGGTGGATATTACTTTGGTAGATAAAAATGGTACCGAACTTGATATGGGAACTACATTTGATTTTTTTGGACCCGAAGCAAGTCATAACTACGACAATTTATCATCTAAAATAAAGAAAAACAGAGCTTTACTTAAAAAAATAATGCTGAAACATCAATTTAAATCATTTGATTCTGAATGGTGGCATTACAATTTATCGGAAAGTTATAAAGATAAATTAGCTAATTTTAAGTGGCAATGCGATTGATATTATTCGATACATTTTAAATAATTGATGAAATAATTATCAGGATTATATGTTTTTCTGTCCAATTCTGAAGTTACTGAAGACGAAAAAATATAGTCAACTGTTTCTGTAATATATTTTATTCTCATATAGGATATTGGCGATTTTTTCAATTCTTCAAACGAATCTTTCATAAACATAAAATATCCTGTCGTAATTCGGTTGTTAAATCCTTTATCATCACGTACCATAGTTCCGCAACTTTCTTGATCCATGTGAATCATTGTAACAATCTTACCATTGTTTAATTGAAAATAGATTCTTGAGTTTTTATCAAAGCAATAGGTTTTAATAAAATCCATACTGCGGTTTAAAAACTGAACATTTAGAGTTGGTAAATCATCTGTTTTGGCTAATGAGAAAAATATATAATTGGCTGTTCCACCAAATATTTTTTCATGAACAAGATAATCTTTGGTTGATTTGTAAGTTCCTAAACTGTCGGTAACATTAGTACTGTATTCACAATTACTTTGTGCATAAGAAAATGTTGATACTATAAAAGTAATGGCTAGTAAAATTGATTTCATTTCAAATATTATTTTTTGCAAATTAACACTATTTTATTGTTATTTTTATCGGTTGTGAAAAAACAATATTCGTTTCCACCATCTTTTATTTTCCATTTTTTACGAATATTTTCAACCGTTTCAGGAAAATTTCTTGTCGTAATATTGAATTTTTTATTTTCTAAATATTCTTTCATTTTAGGTTTAGAATAATCAATAATCTTTTCAATTTCAAAAACTCGTCCTGGGAAATCTATTTTTTCGTTAGAAGTATATAAATGAGAGTGTTGGTGTAGTTTTTCTAGATTATAGAAAATTCCTAAAGCAGCAAAACCACCAGATTTCATTATTGCACTATTGGGCTCGTAAAGATATTTTTTTGGCAAAGAAATAGTTGATTCTGATGTTGTATTGAAATCAAATTCAAATTGCTCCGATTTTTCTTTAGTACAATTTACCGTTTTAATTACTACGGAATTCTTAAAATTTTTTTGAATTTCCCACAGTAATTCTTTTACTTCATTTTCTACAGCGATGATGTGAATGGTTTTTACATTTTTTAATTCTGTCAATGCTGCGCTAATATCAAGCATTGGCGAAGTTTTAATAAGTATTTTATCCGAATAGTTAAAATAAAATTCTTGTAAGTCAGGTACATTTGGTAAACAATCAGCCAACATAAAAACTTTTCCTTTGGCATCATTTCTTCTTGAAGGATCGATGTAAAGCAGGTCAAACTTTTGATTTAAATCTTTTAAAATTTGAGTGCTATCTCCTGAAATACAATTGATATTGGCAGTTTGCAATACTGAAAAGTTATGTTTTACAATTTCAGAAAGTGCTGTATTTATTTCGCAATGCGTAACTCTTGTAATTTTTTTTGAAAAATAATAGTCGTCTACACCAAAACCACCGGTTAAATCTATTAATGATTGGCCTTCAACAAGGGTTGATTTGTACTTGGCTGTTAGCTCAGACGAAGTTTGTTCAACCGAAATTTTACTTGGATAAATTATATTTTCTGTTTTAAACCAAGTTGGCAATTTATCTTTTGCTTTAGCTTTAGCTTCAATCTGATTTAAAATGAGCTTGTAATCAATTTCAGGAAACGGATTTTTTTGCAACGCTAATTTGGCTATTGGAATACCTACATTAGCGTTGATAAAGTCTTGTATTTTAGTATTTAACAGGTTCAAGTTTTTTTATTTGGTGTTATTTAGCCTAAAATTTTAATTCAATTTATCCAGTTAAATGTTTTTTGTTAATAATTTAATGACCTTATAATCTGGATAAAATTCTTTAGCAATAATTTTGATAATAGTATACAGTGGTATGGCTATAATCATGCCTGTTATGCCGAAAAGTGTTCCAATAATTAGAATTACAAGAAAAATTTCTAGCGGATGTGAATTGACACTTTTAGAAAAAATAATAGGTGAGGAGATATTATTGTCAATAAGTTGTACAACAAAAAAACCTATTGTTACATATATTGTTGTTGGTAAAGTAACGGTTTGAAAATCGTTATTGATGTTGGAAAGCATCGTTAAAATACCAGCTAATATTGATCCAATTAATGGTCCGATGTAAGGAATAATATTTAAGATAGCACATAAAAATGCGATTACAAAGGCATTTTCAACTCCAAAAACTAACAAAACTATTAGATAAAGAATGCAAATGATAGTTAGTTGGACAATTAATCCAATAAAATATCGCGTTAACATGTGTCTTATTTTTTCAATTGAATTTAGTATTTGTGTTTCGCTATTATCAGGAAGAACTTTCTTCATTCCTACTATAAACTGAACCTTATCTTTTAATAAAAAGAAAGTAATAAAAAAAGTAGTTGCAAGTGTCATTCCTAAACTACTTATAGTTCCTAAAATGGTATTGAAAAAATTGGTTAAAAAGTTAAAATTTAATTTGGATGTGACATCGGCTTTATTGAGCATTTTATTCAAATCGATATTTTTATTATCAAGATAAGTCATGAGTTGTGAATAAAGCTCAATGCTTTTATTTTGAATTGCCTGTGTATCAAGTAATGACAAATTATTGCTTTGAGAAACAATTAATGGGACAAAAAGCATTATCAATCCAAAAATTAAAAACAAAAAGAATAGTAATGTAAAAATTACTGCAAGTGTATTCGAAAACTTTAATCTTTTTCTTAGAAACTCAACTATAGGATTAGCTATGAGTGAAAGAATTATAGATATTAAAATATAGACTATGATATTTTGAATTTCATAAACAAAATAGAGTGATAAGAAAATTAGCGCTAAAACACCAATTGATCTAAGAATACCGTTGGCAATAATTTTTGAAGTCATTGTTTTGATTTAGTTGATAAAGATAAAAAAAACTCGTTCAAATTAATGAACGAGTTTACAAATATTAAAAACTTAAACTAACTAGTTTCTAAACGAAGCTCTTGATCCGCCCACAGCAAATACAGCATTCATTCTTGTTTTTTGTCCGTTTGAGAACATGTACATTCCAGCATCGTCAGTATAATCCATATAATTCATGGTCATTTCTACTGGAGTTCCAGAACATGTGCTGTAGTGAGGATAAGCAAGAATTCCGTAATTAGCCGTGTTATGCGTTGGTGTATCCGCTACTAAATCGCTTCCACAAGTTGCATCACCCCAAATGTGACGTAAATTCATCCAGTGACCCACTTCGTGTGTTGCAGTTCTACCTTTGTTAAACGGCGCAACAGCGGTTCCTGTATTTCCTAAGTATTTAGAATCAATAACTACACCGTCAGTAGTTGAAGAACCGCCAGGAAATTGTGCATATCCTAAAATTCCGCCACCAATTGTGCAAACCCAAAGATTCATTTTTGTAGTAGGTGTTACTGGTGCTAATCCTCCAGTTGAAGTTCTTTTCATAGCATCATTTGTACCCCATGATGTTCTTGTTGTAGATTTTCTAATAACTTGATCTAATACGAATGATATTCCAACATTAGCTTTCACTCCAGCAAATAATGCAGGTACTTGATTAAAATCTGAATTTAACGCGTTGAAATCTTTATTTAAGATATCAATTTGAGATTGAATTTGCGCCAATGAAATGTTTTCAGCAGCAGTTCGGTATAATACATTTACAACTACTGGGATTTCAATTTTGCCATTTACTAATCTTCCTTCAGCAATTGCATTTTGAGTAAACTCTTCAATTTTATTCATCTTGATAGCTAACTCAGGATTTTCTTGTAATTGACGTTCTAGCACATCTTGAGAAGCACAAATTTTGCGTGAAGCACTTGCGTTTTCAGTTGATGAAGATGAAGAATCTTCATTTTGACAAGAAAAAAGCATCGCTAGTAACGATACTGATAAAAATAGTTTTTTCATAAAATATTTGGTTTATGGTTAATTATTTGACAATTTTATGTGATAAATGTTGAATAAAAAAATTTTTACATCACTTTTTTTTAAATAATCGATAAACGGTATATTTTTATGAAATTACTAGTAATTGAAAATATAATTTAAAATGTTAGCACCCATTTTTAGTGCCTTCTCTCTCACTTCTTTAGGATCGTTATTTACCTCTGCATCTTCCCAACCATCGCCCAAGTCGCTTTCATAGGTATAAAGCAAGACCAACCTATTGTTTTCAAAAATACCAAATGCCTGTGGTCTTTTACCATCATGCTCATGAATTTTGGGTAATCCAGATGGAAAATTATTTGGTGTTTGAAATATGGGATGATTGGTAGGAATTTCCACTAAATTATTTGAAGGAAAAATCTTTTTAATTTCTTTTCTGACAAATTCATTTAAACCATAATTATCATCAATATGTAAAAAACCACCCGAAAGCATGTAGTTTCTAAGATTGGAAACATCAGCATCACTAAACACTACATTGCCGTGACCAGTCATGTGAACAAACGGATAAGAAAATAATTCCGGACTACTTGCTTCAACAGTTGCAGGTTTTAATTTTATTGTAGTTTTTATATTTAAATTACAATACTTTATAAGATTAGGCAATGAGGTAGGATTGGCATACCAATCGCCACCACCATTATATTTTAACAAAGCTATTTCTTGCCCAAGCGCAACAGTTGTACATAAAAACAGTAGCATCAATTGTGATAATTTCTTCATTTCTTTGCGAATTTTATTTCGGATATAATAACATCAAATTCTTCGGTTTTCCAACCCATTTTGGAAGCAAAATCTTTTCCTTTTTGAGCATAAATTAATGCCGATTTATAATCTTCTGTTTTAAAATATAGTTTAGAAAGTATTTTGTATTTCTCAGAATTTTCTTCTAATAGCAAGGATTGTTTGAGCCAATTTGTAGCCTTTTGAATTGCTATTTTATTAGAAGTATGATTTCCGAAATTAGTGGCTATTTCTATTAAAGTCTTTGAATCCGATTGTGCAAATTTATCGGCAGATGCTACTGCGATTTCTTCGTATTTTTTCCAATTATTTGTGTGCTCATATAAAATTAAATCGTATCTAAAAAGTAATGAATCAACACTTCGATAACCAAATTTTTCAGCAATACTTCTTTTTTTATAATAACCAACAGTGTCCAATAGTTCGAGTGACGGTTTTAGGTTTTCAGAAGTCACAAAAAATAATTTTCTTTCAACTCGTTTTTCAGAGGAAACCTTAGCAAAATTGTCTTTATTGTCCGAAATAAATTGAATTTCTTTCGCTTCAATGTCGGTAATTCCGTTGGATAGAATACGCCAATTTAATTCGGTAAATAGTTGTTTTTCAGTTTGTGTTTCCAAATATTTTCTAGTAATTGGTGTAACATCAAAACCAGCTTTTTTATGAACTGTAATAAACTTTAAACAATTTATAGGATCTGAAATATCAGCATAAAAATCTTCTTTTATTTTTTTATAATGGTTTTCGGGATTTAAAAGCTCTTTTCCCATTTTGATAAATCCTTCTTTTTTTAATTCTCCTGAAGATGCATATAGTAAATTTTCATTGGAATCTAAAATTGCAAATGTTGGATAGGATTTTACTTTGAATACGGATTCAAATTTATTTTTCAAAGCAATCCCAGCTTCACTTTCAACATCAACAGCTACACAATTATAATTAGTTTGATACAGTTTTACAACTTCATTATCAATAAAAACTTCAGACTTCATTTTATTGCAATGCGCACACCATTTAGCATAAAAAAAAACAACTAATGGCTTTTGTGTTATTTTGGACTCTTTAATTACAGCATTATAGTCTTTATCAATAAATAAAGTTTGATTTTGTGCTTGAATCAAAAAGGTGCAACAAAAAAATAGAACTAAATTGAAAAAAACGCTTTTCATAAATTAATTATTAGAGTAAACTACACTGTGGCATGCTACAATTGCTGCAGTTTCTGTTCGTAATCTCGTGGTTCCCAAAGATACTGGAATATAATTATTCTCGAGCGCTAATTGGATTTCTTTAACAGAAAAATCGCCTTCAGGACCAATTAATATGGTTGTATCTAGGTCAGTTTTAAGTGCTTCTTTTAGTGTTTTTTTGTCTGTCTCTGCACAGTGTGCAATGAACTTTTGACCGTTACTTTCCTTCTTAATAAAGTCTTTATAGAGAATAGGTTCGTTTAATTTAGGTATAAAATAATGTAACGATTGTTTCATCGCTGACTCAACAATTTTTTGAAAACGGTCTGTTTTAACAACTTTTCTTTCAGAATGATCGCAGATAATTGGAGTAATTTCTTGAACACCAATTTCAGTTGCTTTTTCTAAAAACCATTCGAAGCGCTCATTCATTTTAGTGGGAGCAACCGCTAAGTGTAAATGATATTTTGGCTTTTCTTGTTCTTCAAATGAGATGATGTGAACGGTACATTTACTATCAGAAGCTAATTTTATTTCCGTTTTAAATAAAAATCCTAAACCATTGGTTACAAATAAAATATCACTTTCTTTTTTACGTAATACTTTAATTATGTGTTTGCTTTCTTCTTTATCAAAAACAAATGACAAATCAGTTTTAGAAATAGCGGGATTATAAAATAATTGCATAATTTTTTTTAGTTATTTTTCAGCCAATTTGACCATTCTTTTCCGACAATTTCCCAATTGTAAATTTCATAATTTGGTTCTAATTTATCGTTTACAGGAAAATAATTATGATCTAAATCAAGGTAAGGTTTAATTGTGATGGATTGTAATTTTTTTCTAATCGATTCAACGTAAAATAAATCGTTATATTTTGCATTCCAATCTTTAGTTCCATAATTTATTAGGATTGGAATTTTCAGTTTTAGTAAATATTGAGCCATTGGAGTAGAAAAATCATAGGTAGTTTTATAAGTATCTCCTCCATTGTAAGAGGCATCGCTTTTATTGGCAACAATTTCCCTCCAATAATCCAATACATCATAATTTTTTTCTTTGTAGATAGACTCGGCCAAAATACTTAAGAATCTTCCATAAGGATTTCCTCCAGAATAAATTAGATGTGAAATACTTTTATTTTCATAGGCCATTTTTGCAGCAATAGTACTACCTTCGGAATGACCAGCTACCACAAGTTTCTCATCTGAAACCCACTTTTCTTGTTGCAACTTTCTGATAATGTAATTATTACGCTTTACATAATAATCCAAATAATTACGTTCTGAATATTCCTTTGGAACTTGGAGACTATCGTTTAAAATAGAATAAGTACCTTTTAAGTTCTTAACATCCGATATTATTGGAATTCCTGGTTTTCCAACGATAACTAAATGATAATTTTCTAAAAAATCATTCTCATCAAATGGAACAACCGAAAAAATTCCATTTTCGTTATATTTAATTACAGGTTGTGGCAAACTTCCTTGACACCAAAAAAATAAAGGTTTTTTGATGTTTTCCTCATTATTCTTGGATTTTAGTAGTACTTCTACAACCTCTTTTTTGTAATTAAATTTTAGATTTTTATAGCCAAAATCTTGTGGTGTTTTTTGACCAAACATCGAAAATGAAAGCAGCAGAAATAAATATTTCATATTAAAATTCAATTCTAGGTTTTGAAATTACGGATGCACTTTCAAATTTATTGTGCAAATATTTTTGATACCCTACAATTCCAATCATAGCGGCATTATCTGTTGTATATTCGAATTTTGGTATGTAGGTTTTCCATCCATATTTGGACTCAGCATCCTTTAACGTTTGTCGAATCCCTGAATTTGCAGAAACACCACCACCAATAGCTATTTGAGTTATTCCGGTTTCAGCAACCGCCATTTTCAATTTATCCATTAAAATTTCAATAATTGTATGCTGAATGGAAGCGCAAATATCGTTTTTTCGTTCTTCAACAAAATTTGGATTTTCAGCAGTGTTTTTTTGAATAAAATAGAGAATTTGTGTTTTCAATCCAGAAAAACTAAAACTCAAGCCTGGTACTTTGGGTTTAGTAAATGTAAATGCTTTGGGGTTTCCTTCTTTAGCAAACTTATCAATTAATGGTCCGCCAGGATAAGGCAAACCCATGATTTTCGCGCTTTTATCAAATGCTTCTCCAACCGCATCATCGGTAGTCTCTCCAATTATTTCTAAATCGAAAAAACCGTTTACTTTCACAATTTGAGTGTGACCACCAGAAATTGTTAGTGCTAAAAATGGGAATGTAGGTTTGTCATAACCTTCCTCGTCTATAAAATGAGCTAGGATGTGCGCATGCATATGATTTACAGCAATTAGCGGAATATCCAAAGCAATCGCTAACGATTTGGCAAACGACGAACCAACTAATAACGAACCCATTAAACCTGGTCCTTGAGTAAAGGCAATTGCAGAAAGCTGATTTTTTGTCACATTTGCTTTTTGTAACGCTACTTCAATTACAGGAACAATGTTCTGCTGGTGTGCTCTTGAGGCAAGTTCTGGAACAACGCCGCCATATTGCTCGTGTATTTTTTGACCTGCAACAACATTAGATAAAACCTTGTTATTGTGCAAGATAGCAGCCGCAGTATCGTCGCAAGAACTTTCTATTGCTAGTATAAAAACATCATTAGATTGCATTAGGCATAATTTTTGAATTATATTTGATAAACCGTAATAAAACGATTATTTTTACATCGAATACAAAAGTAACTATTTTCTTAGTTTTCTTATTCAAAGCCTAAATTAAATTTGAAAGAAAAACAAACAAATACCCGTTTCAAGACCTTTAGAAAAGTAATTCTTCGTACCCTATTAGTACTATTATTACTTTTACTCGTAACTGGTATTGCTCTTACTTTGCCGATTGTTCAAACTAAAATTGCCAATTATCTTACTGAATCAATCAATGAAGATTATGGAACCGACATTAATGTTGAACGCGTTGAAATAAATATTTTTGGCGGAGTTCAGCTTAAAAATGTTATGATTAGAGATAAAAAAAAGGATACTTTAATTGCTGCTAATAGAATTGCTACAAGTATTTTAGATGCAAATAGATTGCTAAAAGGTGATTTGTTATTTGGATCAATTACTGCAGATAATTTTGTTTTGAACATTAAAACATATAAAGGCGAAAAAAGCACCAATTTTGATCAATTCATTAAAGCTTTTGATAACGGTAAAGCGCCAAATAATAAATTTTTAATGACATCCAAAAAAATAATTTTGACGAACAGTCAAGTTATTGTTTTGGATGAAAATAGAGCGAATCCGAAAGATGTAGATTTTAAGAAACTCAATGCTGTGATTGAAAATTTCAAAATTTATGGTCCAGATCTTATGGCGAATATAAAAGAAATGTCGTTTAAAGATCACCGCGGATTAGTTGTTGAAAATCTTCAGTCGAAATTTGCTTATTCAAAAACAAGAATTAAACTTGAAGAATTAGATCTAAAAACGAGTTATTCCAAATTTGTTGGGACTGTTATTTTAAACTATAAGGTTAAAGATTTTGCTGATTTTAATAATAAAGTAAAGTTTGATATTACAACCAAATCAGCTTTAATTTCAACCAATGACATTCGTTTCTTTTATAAAGAAATTGCTAAAGATCAAACCTTCAACTTAAAAGCTAAAATTGACGGTACGTTAAACAACTTAACGTTAAAAAATTTAAATTTAATTGATTCAAATAATTCACAAATTGTTGGTAATGTAAACTTTAAAAATTTATTTCCTAAAAACGGACAACAATTTTACATGAAAGGATCGTTTGACAAAATAGCTTCCAGTTACGATAATCTTACGGCGCTTTTACCAAATGTTTTAGGTAAAAAACTTCCAACGTCGTTGCGTAAACTGGGAAAATTTGAATTGATTGGCGATGCCGAAATTACCACAAAAACTATTGATGCTGATTTTCTACTAGAAACGGTTCTTGGATCTATCAATTCTAAATTGATAATGACCAATCTTAATACGATTGATAATGCTTCCTATAACGGAAGAATTGCTTTAGACAATTTTGATATTGGAGCCTTTTTAAATCGGAAAGATGTTGGTAAAGTTACCATGGATGTTGATGTTGACGGAAAAGGATTTAATGAAAAATATTTAGATACTAAATTTTCTGGAGAAATTCAGAGTGCAACCTACAACGGATACACTTATAAAAATATCATTGCTGACGGAAGTTTTAAAAAACCAATTTTTAAAGGTGATGTGAGTATTAATGATCCAAATTTATTTTTAGATTTTAGCGGAACTGTTGACTTAAGCAAAAAAGAAAATATATATGATTTTCATGCTGTTGTAGATTACGCAAATCTAAAAAAATTAAATTTCATTAACGATGAAATAGCAGTCTTTAAAGGAGATGTTGTAATGAAAGTTAATGGAAGTAATGTCAATAATCTTCAAGGTGCTGTAGTACTTTCTAATGCATCATATCAAAATACCAAGGATACTTATTTCTTTGATAATGTCACCGTTACTTCTAGTTTCAGCGATTCAAATGAAAGAACAATTAAAATTATTTCTCCAGATGCCATTAATGCTGAAATAGTTGGAAAATACAATGTCAATCAGATACAAAAGTTAGTTCAAAATTCGCTTGGAAGTCTGTACACGAATTACAAAGCAGACAAGCTTCAGAAAGGTCAGTATTTAAAATTTAACATTACCGATTTTAATAAAGTTGTCGAAATCCTAAATCCAAGTATTATTTTAGATTCTACAACAACGGTTAGAGGAAGCATAAATGGAGATGATAATGATTTTAAGTTTAAATTTTCTTCTAAAAAAGTTAATGCTTTTAAAACCGATTTAGATAATGTTTTGTTGGAAATAGACAATAAAAATCCACTTTACAACACGTATGTACAAATAGATAGTATCAAAACCAAGATGTACAAGGTTCGTGATTTTTCGCTTATTAATGTCACATCCAAAGATACTTTATCATTTAGAACTGAGTTTAAAGGTGGCGAAAAAGGTACTGATTTTTATAATCTAAACATGTACCATACTATTGATGAAAACAATCAAAACATTGTCGGATTTAATAAATCAGAAATGATGTTTAAAGATTTCATTTGGAATATAAATGAAGCTGAGAATGATAAAAACAAAATTGTATTTGATAAATCATTTAAGAACTTCAATTTTGATGATATTGTAATTTCACACGAAAATCAATCAATTGCATTAAAAGGTTTCATTAACGGAAAGACATCTAAAGATATTCAGCTTACATTTAAAGATGTCAATTTAAATAAAGTAACTCCAGACGTCAAGAAATTCAAATTTGACGGAAGTCTTAATGGTGAAATGTTTTTAAAACAAAATAATTCGGTTTACCAGCCAACAGCTTCATTAGAAATCAAAGATTTGTATGTAAATGACAACCAATTAGGAAACCTTATTCTAGATATAGAAGGAGAAGATAACTTTAAAAAGTTCAACATTACATCTGAAATTGAAAACGAAAATTTCAAATCATTTAAAGCCGATGGAAATTTACAAATTGTGAATAATGAAACTTTATTGGACTTGAATTTAAATTTCCAAAAATTTAATTTGGGCGTTTTGAGTAATCTTGGCGGAGAGGTTTTATCTAATATTCGAGGTTTTGTATCTGGAAATGCGCGACTTGATGGCAATGTTAATAATATTGACTACAATGGTCGATTATTTGCTGATGAAGTAGGATTGACCATACCGTATTTAAATGTTGATTATACGTTACGCGAAAATTCGATTATAGATATAACTCAGAATAAATTTATCATTCAAAAAACCAAAATCACAGATTCTAAATTTAAAACTGAAGGAAATTTAAATGGTTTTATCAAGCACAATCAATTTGCCGATTGGGAACTTGATTTACAAATTGATGCTGACCGATTGTTAGCGCTTAATACCAAAGATCAAGAAGACACACCTTATTATGGAGTCGCTTTTATAAAAGGTGATGCCAAAATATTTGGACCAACTACAGGTTTAACTATAAATGTGAATGCAGAATCAGAGTCAGGAACCGATATTAAAATACCAATTAACGACACCGAATCGGTTACTGAGAGTAATTTTATTCACTTTACAACCAAAAACGAGAAATACAATATTGGAAAACCTGTTGTAGACAATTCTAGAAACTTCAATGGTTTAGAAATGAATTTCGATTTTAACATTACAAGAGATGCTACAATCGAAATTATTTTAGATAGAAATACAGGTCACGGTATGCGAGGCAATGGACGTGGTGGATTATTATTTGCAATAAATACCCGTGGTAAATTTCAAATGTTTGGCGATTTTCAAATTTGGGAAGGAATTTACAATTTTAAATACGGTGGTATCATTGATAAAAAGTTTGAGGTTAAAAAAAATGGCTCCATTTCTTGGCAAGGCGATCCATTACGGGCAACTTTAGACCTTGAAGCTATCTATAAAACACAAGCTAATCCAGCAGTTTTAATAGATAATGCATCGTTCAATAAAAAGATACCTGTTGAAGTTGTAATTGGCTTGAAAGGAAATTTATCAAGTCCTGAACCTGATTTTAATATTAACTTTCCAAATGTAAGTTCGGTACTAAAATCTGAAATTGAGACCAAACTTGGCGATAAAGATACACGTCAAACTCAAGCGTTGTATTTGCTTTCTTCAGGCGGTTTTCTTAGTCAAGATGGTGTTAATCAAAGTCAATTTGCTAACAATTTATATGAAAGAGCTAGTGCTTTATTTGGAGATTTGTTTCAAGATGACGATGCCAAAATAAATTTGGGAGTAGGATATGTTGGAGCCGATCGAACTTTGGGTGCCGAAACTGACGGACGATTTACAGCAAATTTATCAAGTAAAATTAGCGAAAGAATTACAATTAACGGACAAGTTGGTGTACCTGTAGGAGGAATAAACGAATCAACTATTGTTGGAAATGTAGAAGTTCAATATCGTGTAAACGAAGATGGTACGCTAAATTTACGCGTATTCAATAGAGAAAACGATATTAACTATATAGGACAAGGAATTGGATATACGCAAGGAGTAGGTGTGACTTATGATGTCGATTTTGATACTTTCAAAGAATTAGTCAATAAAATTTTCAAAAAAAATAAATTAGACCGTCTAACAAACGAAGCAGGTCAATCTGAAGATTCTGATATCTTACCTGACTATATAAAGATTGATAAAGACAAAAAAGAAGCGGACAAAAAAAGGCAAAAAAACTTAAAGCCGAATCAGGAAGCACGTCCCGAAGACGAATAATTGATAATTCTGTATTTATCAAATTGTTATTTTTATACCCTATAAAATAGAAACTTATCAACGAAAACGATTGAATTTTAGTAATTCCTTGAAATTATAAAAATTACTTGCCAATAATCATTTCATCTTTGTTAATTTTACATTTTAAACGAATATTTTAATGTCGAAACCAATCAAAAAAATAGGTGTTTTAACGTCCGGAGGTGATTCTCCAGGAATGAATGCCGCAATACGATCAGTCGTAAGAACATGTGCGTATCATAATATTGAATGTGTTGGAATTTACAGAGGTTATCAGGGAATGATTGAAGGTGATTTCAAAGAAATGGGTCCAAGATCTGTAAATAATATTGTAAACAAAGGTGGTACAATTTTAAAATCTGCTCGCTCATTAGAATTTAAAACTAAAGAAGGACGTAAAAAAGCTTTTGATAATTTATCCAAAGCAGGAATAGATTCTTTAGTAGTAATTGGTGGAGATGGAAGCTTTACAGGAGCTGAAATTTTCAATGAAGAATATGGTTTTCCAGTAATGGGAATTCCAGGAACAATTGATAACGATATTTTCGGAACTAGTCATACACTTGGTTACGATACTGCTTTAAATACCGTAGTAGAAGTAATTGATAAAATCAGAGATACTGCAAGTTCACACAACAGACTTTTTCTAGTGGAAGTAATGGGTCGTGATGCGGGTCATATTGCACTAAATGCCGGAATTGGCGCTGGTGCAGAAGAAATATTAATTCCAGAAGAGGATTTGGGTTTAGACCGATTATTAGATTCATTAAAGAAAAGTAAAGCATCTGGTAAGTCTTCAAGCATCGTAGTTATTGCAGAAGGTGACAAAATTGGTAAAAATGTTTTTGAGTTGAAAGACTACATTGAAGAAAATTTACCAGAATACGATGTGCGTGTTTCTGTATTAGGTCACATGCAACGTGGTGGCTCGCCATCTTGCTACGATCGAGTTTTAGCTTCTAGACTTGGTGTTAAAGCAGTAGAATCTATACTAGAAGGAAAATCCAATTATATGGTAGGAATTTTAAACGACAAAGTTGCTTTA
This sequence comes from Flavobacterium sp. SP2, assembly GCF_057626655.1. Taxonomy (NCBI): domain Bacteria; kingdom Pseudomonadati; phylum Bacteroidota; class Flavobacteriia; order Flavobacteriales; family Flavobacteriaceae; genus Flavobacterium; species Flavobacterium solicola. The sequence continues at coordinate 114,532 of NZ_JBVHBT010000005.1, read as the reverse complement.
ACACCATTGGAATTGGCTATAAAAGGAAAATCAGAAATTGACAGAGAATTACTTCGAGTGTCAGATATAATGTCAACATAATTTACAAACAATCAATTAGTATTAATATCGGCTAAAGCATATCGCATTAAGCCTAAAGCATTAAAAAAATGTCAAAAGTAAAATTAGGAATAAACGGATTCGGAAGAATTGGAAGAATTGTTTTCAGAGAAACATTTAACAGAGATAATGTAGAAGTTGTAGCAATCAACGATTTATTAGATGTAGACCATTTAGCGTATTTGTTAAAATATGATTCAGTACACGGTCGTTTTAATGGTACCGTTGAAGTTACAGATGGTAAGCTATTTGTAAACGGAAAAAATATTAGAGTAACTGCAGAAAGAGATCCAAAACTAATCAATTGGAATGAACTAGATGTTGATGTAGTTGCCGAATGTACTGGAATCTTCACTACGCTTGAAACGGCTCAATATCATATTGATGGTGGAGCTAAAAAAGTAATCATTTCTGCACCATCGGCTGATGCTCCAATGTTTGTAATGGGAGTAAACCATACCGAAGCTAAAGCTACAGATACAATTGTTTCTAACGCTTCTTGTACCACAAACTGTTTAGCGCCTTTGGCAAAAGTAATCAACGATAACTTCGGAATTGTAGAAGGTTTAATGACAACTGTTCATGCTACTACATCAACACAAATGACGGCGGATGGTCCATCTAGAAAAGATTGGCGTGGTGGTCGTGCAGCAAGCATCAACATCATTCCTTCTTCAACTGGTGCTGCAAAAGCAGTAGGAAAAGTAATTCCAGCTTTGAATGGAAAACTTACAGGAATGTCATTTAGAGTTCCAACTGTTGACGTTTCGGTAGTAGATTTAACTGTTAAAGTTGCAAAAGAAACTACTTACGAAGAAATAATGAAAGTATTGAAAAATGCTTCTGAAACAGATTATAAAAATATTATCGGATTTACAGAAGATGATGTTGTTTCTCAAGACTTCGTTTCAGATGTACGAACTTCAATTATCGATTCAAAAGCTGGAATCGGATTGAATTCTACTTTCTTTAAAATTGTATCTTGGTACGATAACGAATACGGATATTCGTCAAAACTTATCGATTTATCAGTACATATTGCTGGTTTAAAATAATACTTGTTCTATTTAAATCCTGTTTTCAATTGTGAAAGCAGGATTTTTTTTATCTTAGATTTTTATTTGAAGTAGATTTTTAATAATCAATTTAAATAACCTTAAATTTATCAAACTAACTAAACCAAATATTGATTAAAAGCAATTTTAATCTAAACCTAAATTATTACAGATTATGAAACTACTTGTTGATAGCGGTTCTACTAAAGCCGATTGGATAGCAATTGATGATTCGGGAAAAGTATTATTTACTACCCAAACACTTGGACTAAATCCTGAGGTTCTAAACGAAGAAGAGGTAATTGAACGACTTGAAGACAAGTTTGATATTTCTCATAATAAACTAAAAGCAACCCACTTATATTTTTATGGCGCAGGTTGTGGAACCGACAGAATGAAGAATTTTTTAACCGATGTTTTTAAACGTTATTTCAAAAATGCGGCAGTTTCTGTTCACGAAGACACCTATGCAGCTGTGTATGCAACTACACCAAAAAATGAAAAAGCTATAGTTTCAATTTTAGGTACAGGTTCTAATTGCAGTTATTTTGATGGAACCGTTTTGCATCAAAAAGTGCAATCATTGGGTTACATTGCAATGGATGATTGTTCGGGAAATCGTTTTGGAAGACATTTGCTAAGAGGATATTATTTTAATCAAATGCCCTCAGATATGGCTAAAGAATTTGAAGAAGAATACAATGTTGATCCAGACTATATTAAAAATAATTTGTATAAAGAACCTAATCCTAATGCTTACTTAGCAACTTTTGCAAAATTTTTGATTAAGCATAAAGATACCGATTTCTGCAAAAAATACATTCAATATGAAATGGAAGAATTTGTAGAAAATTATATCAAACAATATGATAACTATAAAGATGTGCCGGTTCATTTCATTGGTTCGATAGCTTTTTATTTAAAAGATGAATTAGAAGTGGTGCTAGGAAATCACGGAATTCAAGTTGGTAACGTATTAAGAAGGCCAATTGACGGATTAATAGCGTATCATATTTTGAATAAATAATTGATTCAAAACTAGTACAATAACCTACAAAACTACAATCTAATAAATTGTAGTTTTTTTATGCCTATTAATTTATTACATTTGTTAAAAATAACATTCTTTTGTGATTGAAATTAATAAGCTCAAAATATTTAATGATCCTATTTATGGATTCATTTCTATACCCAATACTTTAATCTACGACTTAATTCAGCATCCTTATTTTCAAAGATTGCGAAGAATTTCTCAAATGGGATTGTCGTACCTTGTTTATCCTGGCGCACATCATACACGATTTCATCATGCAATTGGTTGTATGCATATAATGCAAAAAGCAGTGCAAACACTTCGTTTTAAAGGAGTTTCAATTTCTGAAGATGAAGAAAATGCACTTTATATCGCCATATTATTGCATGATATTGGTCACGGTCCGTTTTCCCATGCATTAGAAAATAGCATCGTAGAAGAAGTGCATCACGAAGAGATTTCGTTGTTGTTTATGAATAAATTGAATACCGAGTTTGAAGGAAAACTATCACTTGCAATCGAAATTTTTAAAGGGCAATACCATCGTAAATTCATGCTCCAACTTATTTCAAGTCAGTTGGATATGGATCGTATGGATTATTTAAAAAGAGATAGTTTTTATAGCGGTGTTGCAGAAGGAAATATCAACAGTGAGCGATTGATTCAAATGCTAAATGTAGTAGAAGATGTTTTAGTAATGGAGGAAAAAGGAATTTATTCTATCGAAAAATTCTTGATGGCAAGACGCTTAATGTATTGGCAAGCGTATCTGCATAAAACAAGTGTTGTTGCCGAAATGACACTGACTAAAATTTTAAAAAGAGCCAAAGAATTGTCGCAAAAAGGTGATGAAGTTTCTTGTAGCAAACCCTTACTGTTTTTTATAGAAAATAAAATTTCATTAGATAATTTTGATTCAAACACGCTCGAAATATTTGCCCAATTAGATGATTTTGATGTAATGAGCGCCATAAAAAATTGGCAATTTCATGACGATTTTGTTTTAAGTTCTTTATCTAAAATGATAATTAATAGAGATTTGCTTAAAATAATCATGTTGGATGAAAAACCCAATCTTGAAAAATTGACCGAATTAAAAAATAAATTTGCTAATCTTCACAGTATTTCAGCTAAAGAAGCTTCGTATTTTGTTTTTAAAGGAAAATTAAAAAATCAAGCCTATAACAAACAAAGTGAACCAATTAGTATTTATAAAAAAGATAAAACCGTTGAAGATATTGTAGATTCTTCCGATCAATTACAACTAAAAGCATTATCCAAATCGGTAATTAAATACTACATGTGTTTTCCGAAAGTGTTATTAGTTTCATAGCTTTTAAATTAAATTTTATATTTTTGTCCAGATGAAATTTACAGCAGAACAAATTGCAGGTATACTTGAAGGCGAAGTAGTAGGAAATCCTAGTGCCGAAGTCTATAAATTGGCTAAAATTGAAGAAGGAACTTCAGGTTCACTAACTTTTTTATCCAATCCTAAATACCAAAACTACATATATTCGACTGAAGCAAGTATTACAATTGTTAATAAATCATTCGAACCCGAACAATCGATTACCACAACTTTAATAAAAGTTGAGGATGCCTATAAATCATTTTCAAAACTATTAGAATACTATAATCAGGTGAAACTGATGAAATCGGGTGTCGAGCAACCTTCTATAATTTCTGAAAATGTAGTTTATGGCGATAATTTATATCTAGGGAGTTTTTGCTATGTTGGAAAAAATGTAACAATTGGTACTAACGTCAAAATTTATCCTAATTCGTTCATTGGCGATAATGTGGTAATTGGTGATAATTGTGTGTTTTTTGCAGGCGTTCGAATTTATTCAGAAACTATTATTGGAAATAATTGCACCATTCATTCCGGTACCATAATTGGATCGGATGGTTTTGGATTTGCACCACAAGAAGATGGAACGTATTCCAAAATTCCGCAAATTGGAAATGTTATAATTGAAGATAATGTCGAAGTCGGTTCTTGTACAACAATCGATAGAGCTACATTAGGATCAACAATTATAAGAAAAGGAGTAAAGCTTGATAATCAAATTCAAGTGGCACACAATGTAGAAATTGGTGAAAATACTGTAATAGCCTCACAAACAGGCATTGCTGGTTCAACCAAAATCGGGAAAAATTGTATGATTGGTGGTCAAGTAGGAATTGCAGGTCACCTAACAATTGGTAATGGCGTAAGAATACAAGCTCAATCTGGTGTAGGAAGGAACATCAAAGATAATGAAACGCTTCAAGGAAGTCCAACATTTGGTTACTCAGATTTTAGCAAATCCTATGTTCATTTCAAAAATTTGCCTAAAATTGTAGCCGATTTAGAAGCATTAAAAAAGCAAGTAAATAAAGATTAATACAATCTTAAACAAACATTAAACTAAACAATAAATAAAATGTATAAACAGAAAACCATAAAAGAGGAAATTTCTCTTACAGGCGTAGGTTTACACACAGGAAAAGAAGTCAAAATGACTTTCAAACCAGCACCAATTAACAACGGGTTTACTTTTGTAAGAGTGGATCTTGAAGGAAGTCCAATAATTGAAGCAGATGCGAACTATGTAGTTAATACACAAAGAGGTACCAATTTAGAAAAATTAGGTGTTAAGATTCAAACTTCTGAACATGTTTTAGCAGCTTTTGTGGGATGTGATGTTGATAATGTTATCATCGAACTTAACGAATCTGAACCGCCAATTATGGATGGCTCGTCTAAGTTTTTTGTTGAAGCAATTGAAAAAGCAGGTGTTGTTGAACAAGAAGCTGAAAGAAAATATTATGTGGTAAAAGAAGTAATATCTTTTACCGATGAATCTACTGGAAGCGAAATACTTGTTATGCCAGCAGATGATTATCAAGTAACTGCAATGGTCGATTTTGGAACCAAAGTTTTAGGTACCCAAAACGCAACCATGAAAAATATTTCTGAATTCAAAACAGAAATTGCAAATTCAAGAACTTTTAGCTTTTTACACGAGTTAGAAACGTTACTGGATAATGGGCTAATTAAAGGTGGTGATTTAAATAACGCCATCGTATATGTTGATAAAGAAATTTCGGAATCAACTATGGAAAACCTAAAAGTTGCTTTCGGTAAAGACAAGATTTCGGTTAAACCAAATGGGATACTAGACAATCTAACTTTACATTATCCTAACGAAGCAGCACGACATAAACTACTTGATGTAGTTGGAGATTTAGCTCTTATTGGTATTAGAATAAAAGGTAAAGTCATTGCTAATAAACCAGGTCATTTTGTAAACACGCAGTTTGCTAAGAAAATGGCGAAAATTATTAAATTAGAACAGAAAAATCAAATTCCTGTTTATGATTTAAATTTAGAACCCTTAATGGATATTCATAAAATAATGAGTATTCTACCGCATAGACCTCCATTTTTATTTATCGACAGAATTATAGAAATGTCTGAAAGTCATGTTGTTGGTTTGAAAAATGTCACCATGAACGAAAGTTTTTTTGTCGGACATTTTCCAGGTGCGCCAGTAATGCCAGGTGTTATTATTGTAGAAGCAATGGCACAAACCGGAGGCATTTTAATTTTAAGTTCGGTTCCAGATCCTGAAAATTACCTGACTTATTTCATGAAAATTGATAATGTTAAATTCAAACATAAAGTTTTACCTGGCGATACATTGGTTTTTAAATGTGATTTAATTTCACCTATTCGTCGCGGAATTTGCCATATGCAAGCGCACGCATTCGCAAATGGAAAACTAGTAGCAGAAGCCGAATTAATGGCGCAAATAGCAAAAAAGCAATAAATAAGTAAGTATGAATCAACCTTTAGCATACGTTCATCCAGGCGCAAAAATTGCGAAAAACGTTGTAATCGAACCGTTTACAACCATAAATAATAATGTAGTAATTGGTGAAGGAACTTGGATAGGTTCTAACGTAACCATTATGGAAGGTGCAAGAATTGGTAAAAATTGTAATATTTTTCCAGGCTCGGTAATTTCTGCAGTTCCACAAGATTTAAAATTTGGAGGTGAAGATTCACTTGCAATAATTGGAGATAATACGACTGTTAGAGAGTGCGTTACTATCAATAGAGGTACAATTGCATCAGGTCAAACAAAGATTGGTAATAATTGTTTAATTATGGCAACTGCGCATATTGCTCACGATTGTCATATTGGTGACAATGCAATAATTGTAAACGGTGTAGCTCTTGCAGGCCATGTTATTGTTGGTGATTATGCCATAATTGGTGGATTAGCAGCTATTCATCAATTTATTCATATCGGAGAACATGCAATGGTTTCGGGTGGTTCGTTGGTTAGAAAAGACGTTCCTCCATTTACTAAAGCAGCAAAAGAGCCTTTATCGTATGTAGGAATCAATTCAGTTGGACTGAGAAGAAGAGGTTTTACCACTGAAAAAATTAAAGAGATACAAGATATCTATAGAATTTTGTACCAAAAAAATTATAACACCACACAAGCATTAGGAATAATTGAAGCTGAGATGGAAGCAACGCCAGAACGAGACGAAATAATTCAATTCATACGAAATTCTTCTCGAGGTGTTATGAAAGGATATTCAGGAGGATATTAATAGTTAAAAAATATAATTTTTTAGTTAAGAGTAAATTTAAAAAACTGAAAAATTCAAAAGCATTTAAAATTTAAAATTCAACATTTAAAATAAAAAAAATAATGGCATCTACATCAGATATTAGAAACGGATTATGCATTAAATTCAATCACGATATATATAAAATTATCGAATTTCTTCACGTAAAACCAGGAAAAGGTCCAGCTTTCGTAAGAACTAAATTAAAAAGTTTAACTAACGGAAAAGTTTTAGATAACACCTTTTCAGCTGGTCACAAAATTGATGAAGTTCGCGTTGAAACACATACATACCAGTTTCTATATGCAGAAGGTGATCAATATCATTTTATGAATGTTGAAAATTACGAACAAATAACATTAGATAAAAAAATACTTGACGCACCAGATTTATTAAAAGAAGGTACGAATGTTATCGTTCAAGTGAATACCGAAAACGATATGCCACTCTCTGTAGATATGCCAGCATCGGTAGTATTAGAGGTAACTTATTCTGAACCAGGAGTTAAAGGAAATACTTCTACAAATGCTACAAAACCAGCAACTGTAGAAACTGGAGCTACTGTAAATGTTCCGTTATTCATTAATGAAGGGGATAAAATTAAAATTGATACGGCTACAAGTTCTTACATGGAACGTGTAAAAGAATAACTTTGATTTTAATTTAGTAACAAAATGAAATTCTCAAAAACACATTCGCTTAAAGAAATTGCTACAATTATTGATTGTCAATATATTGGTGCTGATGATTTTCCTGTTGAAGGAATGAACGAAATTCACGTAGTAACTTCGGGTGATATTGTTTTTGTTGATCATCCAAAATATTACGACAAAGCATTACAATCGGCAGCAACAATTGTATTGATAAACAAGCAGGTTGATTGTCCCGAAGGTAAAGCACTTTTAATTTCGGATGATCCTTTCCGAGATTTTAATAAATTAACACATCATTTTAGACCATTTCAAGCAACCGATAAAGCAATTGCTGTCTCTGCAATAATTGGTGAAGGCACTTTTATTCAACCCAATTGTTTTATAGGTAATCATGTCAAAATTGGTAGAAATTGTATAATTCATTCCAACGTAACTATTTATGATGGTTGTATTATTGGTGATAATGTAATTATTCAAGCCGGAACAATTTTAGGTGCCGATGCTTTTTACTATAAAAAACGTCCTGATGGATTTGATCAATTACTATCTGGAGGAAGAGTTGTAATTGAAAACAATGTTGGAATTGGTGCACTTTGCACGATTGATAAAGGTGTAACTGGTGATACAACTATTGGTGAGGGAACCAAAATTGACAATCAAGTTCATGTTGGTCACGATACAATTATTGGAAAAAAATGTCTTATTGCAGCCCAAACCGGAATTGCAGGATGCGTTATCATTGAAGATGAAGTTACGATTTGGGGACAAGTTGGAACTACAAGCGGTATTACAATAGGAGCAAAGGCCGTAATTCTTGGTCAAACTGGGGTAACAAAATCTGTTGAAGGTGGAAAATCCTACTTTGGAACTCCTATTGAAGAATCAAGGGAAAAACTAAAGCAATTGGCTAATATTAAAAAGATTCCAGAAATTTTAAATACAATAAAATAATGCAAGCTAAAGAAATTGTACTTGATTTTTATAAATCAGATGTATTATTAGACAAAGAAGCTGTAAATACATTTCTACATCCTGAGGTTACTGTTGATTGGAACAGCAGCAAGGGTTTCATTCAGATGAACCGCCAAGATATTATAAGCTTAACCGAAGAACTTAGCCGAGCATATATTCGCTCTAAAGTAAGAATAAGCCATGTTGTTGAAGAAGGTGATGTTGTTTCAGTTCGGTATTCCCATTTTGTAAAAACAATAGAAAACCCAAGAGAAGAAATGCTGTTGGCGCACTTTTTTGTTATTTGGGAGCTTAAAGAAGGAAAACTTTTTAAAGGATTTCAAATGAGCCAATTTTCATAACCTGTATATATAAATTTAGCAACAATTAAATAAAAAACTAGATGCTATTCTTAGTTACTAATTAGTATTTTACTACTTTTGCATCACAAATTAAAAATCAATATAAAAAATATACCATGAGTGTTTTAGTCAATAAAGATTCAAAAATTATCGTTCAAGGATTTACTGGAAGTGAAGGTACATTTCACGCAGAACAAATGATTGAATATGGAACAAACGTTGTTGGTGGTGTAACTCCTGGAAAAGGTGGTTCTACTCATTTAGATCGTCCTGTTTTTAATACCGTAAAAGATGCCGTTGAACAAGCTGGAGCAGATACTTCAATTATTTTTGTACCGCCTGCTTTTGCTGCTGATGCAATTATGGAAGCTGCTGATGCCGGAATTAAGGTAATTATTGCTATTACTGAAGGAATTCCAGTAGCCGATATGATCAAAGCTAACGAATATATCAAAAATAGATCGTGTACTTTAATTGGTCCAAACTGTCCTGGAATAATTACTCCAGGTGAAGCTAAAGTTGGAATTATGCCTGGTTTCGTTTTCAAAAAAGGAACTGTTGGTATTGTTTCAAAATCTGGAACTTTAACTTACGAAGCGGCTGATCAAGTTGTAAAACAAGGTTTAGGAATTACTACGGCTATCGGAATTGGTGGTGATCCAATTATTGGAACTACAACTAAAGCTGCTGTTGAATTATTAATGAATGACCCAGAAACTAACTGTATCGTAATGATTGGTGAAATTGGTGGTCAATTAGAAGCTGATGCTGCAAAATGGATTAAAGCTGACGGAAATAGAAAACCAGTTGTTGGATTTATCGCTGGAGAAACTGCTCCAAAAGGTAGAACAATGGGTCATGCTGGTGCAATTGTTGGTGGTGCAGATGATACTGCTGAAGCTAAAAAACGCATCATGAGAGAATGTGGAATTCACGTTGTAGATTCTCCTGCAGAAATTGGTAAAAAAGTAAAAGAAGTTTTAGGATAATATTCTTAAAAAATCAATATAAAAAAAGCTCTAAATTTATTTAGAGCTTTTTTGTTTTTAAAAATAGTACAGTTTCTTTAATTCGGAAAAGGACTAGACCATTTAGTATCAACATAAACATTTGAACCAGCTAATGTTCTTAAAAATGCAATAACTGAATTCACTTCATTAGCATTCAAATTAAGCTGTTGTCCAAAGCCATTTGGACGTAATTTCGGATCTAAATTCGTGTTTCCTGGTGCAATATTGATGTTTCCATAATGTCCAATTACTGTTTGTAACGTTGTAAAAACGCCAGTATGCATCATCATTCCATTAACAGTGCCATCTGTTTTGACTAAATCTCGTAAAGAAGGTGCACGTGTGTTTGAAACATCAATCCCAGTTCCGTTTATCGTACCAATAATTCCGTTATTTCCAGAATTGGGATTAATGTCAAATTCTGGCGCTGCATGACAACCAGCGCAACCAACACCACCACCAATTCGTACGCCAGTACCATTAAATTGAGGAGGTGTTAAAAACAAGTTTTTGCCATTATTTTCTTGTGCTGTAAAATTTAAAAAAGGTTGCCCATCGTTATTAACCGTTGCACGTCCAACATCATATTTAGAATCAAATGATTGAATACTTCTTACAAATTGTGCTAAAGCCAACTGAATCTTATTTTCAGTTACTTCTTCCGATCCATAAACAAATTTAAAAAGTTCTTTATAATAGCCTATGTTTCCTAATTTAGTAACTAAATCTGCAATATTCATGTCACCATTGGTACCACTAAAACCCATTTCGCCATGATCTTTAATTGGCATTGTAGTTTGAACTTCTAAACTTGCAGCTCGCTCATCCCAGAAAAATTTGCGTTCTACAGAAAATCTAGAATTTATTAAACGCATTGAATGTCGACCAGTAGTTCCATTTACGCCTGTACTTGCAACAGAAACGTCACCAAATGCATTGGCTTGTTTGTGACAACTAGCGCAAGCTATAGTATTGTTGGAAGATAAATTTTTGTCATAAAACAAGACTCTTCCTAATGTAGCTCCTTTATCAGATATTGGATTTCCTAAAGTATTATCTTTAGTTATATAAGCAGGAATAGTTTGATTGGCATAATTATTTAAATTTTCCAAATCTAAAGAACTTCCAAAAGTAGCTTTAACATTTGGGAACAATTCTGTTGGCTCTTGATATTCAGAATCATCCGATTTATTGCACGAAATTGATAAAATCAATATAAGAAATAGGTAAAGTAAGTTTTTGGTTGAAGTCATAATTGATTAGTTGTTAATAATTATTTTAAAGCTTTTAGAATCCTTTCCATTCGTCAATCTGACAAAATAAATTCCGTTGTAAATTGTATCAGTTTCAATAATACTTAACGTACTTCCTTGTAGAATTTTTGAAGTTTTCACCACTTTACCTAATTCGTCAATCAAATCTACAGTCAAATCTTTCTCCACCATTTCGGTTTGAATTGCTATAAAATCTGCCGCAGGATTTGGATAAACAGTTATTTTAGATTTATTTAAATTAAAAGTGTCATTTGCTAATACATAGGTAGTAGTTCCTGCAGGAATTGTAGTTACGGTCGATGCAACAACATTTCCATAAAAGGTTGGTCCAACAACATAAGGATAAGCCGATTTATGTTCGGCATCAACAGTCGTAAAATAGCAATATATTCCATTTGGATATTCTGGTGTTATACAAAAACGCCCATTATGAACATCTAGATAAGTTGCATCAGTAGGATGTGCAACATACTCATAATCTTCTCTAAAATAGCCATTAAAATAAGTTGTAGTAACAGCTGGTCCATTGGTTCTTGTAGTTTGATTTTTCAATTGATAGCTTGATTTCATTCTGCTAATTGCTCCAGTTCCATTGGTATTGGCATAAGCATAAGCACCATAAATTGGAAAACCATCGTAGGCAAATCCTAATAATGGTGAATGTTGTGAAGAATTAATTACATACAAACCATCCGAAGGATATAAATCACACACATTTGAAGTAACTACTAAGTCTAAATTGAAAGCACTTGGATTTTGATGATGATGATAATTCCCCATAGCTGGATGTGCTTTTGCACAATCAAATCCAGCTCTTTCGGCTGGAATTGCATCTCTATTCCAGGCTTGTGTCGCAGTTGGTCCGCCAGGACAAGTTGGATTTCCTGGTCCGCCACAAAGTGCATTTGTTGTAGCATTCCAAGCAACTCCGTCACGATAATCAAATAACGCAACACCATTTTTAAAAACACCGATGTTGCCTCCTGTTGTAGCGGTTGGTGTTCCAATATTTTGAGTTGGAGATAATGGAAATCTAAAAATTTTATTTTGTGCAGTGGCCAACGATGGATTTCCATCTTGAAAAGGACCAGTTATGTAGGCAGGAATTCCTGTTGCCGAAACATAAGCATACGTTGTATTGTATTGTACTGATTGTACATTGGCTTGAACTGCATCTACAATTGGGGTAGAATTTCCAGCAACGTAATGTCGACCCGTAATTCCAGTAGTATTTTGCAACCAACTCGTAATAGCTGGATTGGTTTGAGCATTCGCTAAAAATGCTATAAAAAAGGTCAAGATGGTTATTGATATTTTCATAAATAGGTTGGTTTATTTCTTTTAGACGTTATTCTAATTTATTTCTTGCGAAACTTTATATTATTTTTACTTTGGATAACCATATCTCGGATTAAACAAAAATTTCGTATCCGTTAATGTTTTTAAAAATGCGATGATTTCCGTTCTTTGATTATCAGTCAAGTTCATTGGTTGATTTAATTGCATTGCCAATGTTTCACTTTTTGAGATTCCAGAATCATAATGCTTCACAACTTCATTTAATGTTTTAAATCGACCATCGTGCATGTAAGGAAATGTAAATTGAATATTTCGCAACGTCGGCACTTTGAATTTTAAGTTGTCTTTCGGATTTTGAGTTATTCTAATCCGTCCAAAATCATTAAGAGTTGGATCAATTGGTAACCCATTATTTTCAAATGTGTCACTAGTAAATAGTGGTTCTTTATGACAGGAAGCACAATTGTTTTTGAATAATTCGTAGCCTTTCTGTTCCATTTCGCTAAATTTCTCTTCGCCTCGAGTTACTTTGTCGTATTTAGAATTCGCACTTACCAATTGTACAACAAACTGTGATAGTGCTTTCAAAGTCAATTGTCCTGTAATTTTTTTAGTTCCAAATGCCTGTTGAAATAAATTGGGGTATTTTTCAGTTTTTTGAAGTTTTGCAACAACATTATCTAAAGTTTCATGCATTTCAATTTCACTTGAAATAGGAGTAAGAGCTTGAACTTCGAGATTATTAACTCCGCCATCGTACATAAAGTTTTTTGACCAAGCCAAATTTTGTAAGGACAACGAATTGCGGGTTCCAATTTTTCCTTCAAATCCGTGACTCAATTCGTGGTCAACATGAGCAAAACCTGTTTGCTGCAAATGACAACTCGCGCAGGAAATTGTGTTATCTTTTGATAAAATAGGATCATAAAATATATTTCTACCCAATTGAAAACCTTGTTCTGTCAATTGATTTTTCGAAAAATCATATACAGGCTTTGGAAATCCTTTTGGAATTTCAAAGTAAATAGGAGTGAAGTAATTTTTAGAAAAGGCAAAAATTCCAAAAATCACTACTCCTAATCCCAATGATAATAGCATTTTTTTCATTCAATAGAAAATAATTTGGTTGATAAATCGGCTATCTTCATGGCATCTTTTCCCGGAATCATTATGGTATTCGTCTGTTTTAGTGAAATTTCTGAAAACAATTTCCCAAAATCCACTTTTAAAAATATTTGATCTTTAATATTGTTACTGACATCGAGATTACTCTTTGTAATGGCATAATTAGGCTGTAAATAACCACCAATATGAAACTGAAAAGCATTTTTTCTTGTCGGACAACTTTTGCTTATTCCTTCAATTTTCATATTAATATAGCCACTTTGCCAAGCCCAATACATTCCGTTTTGTAAATCTAAATCGCCACCATTAGCTCCAGAAACACTTGCTAAACTATCGACACCAATACTAAAATGAATTGATTTAATTAGTTTAAAATCCTGACTTTTTAACTTAAAATGTAAGGATTCTGGGTTTTCAATGTCAATTAAATGATAACTATTAGTTTCTTTGAAAACTGAATTATCTTGATAGTGAATCTCAATATTTGACAAATAGAACTTTACTGAAGTAATTTGTAATGTGTCGTTTTTCGAACTGTAATTTTTGTTTAATTCAAGTGGTTCATCACCAAATTTTAAATTGATTTTTACTGATAAGGAATCACTTTTAGTTTGCGCCGAAACACAAATAATGAAAAGAAAATTAATTAGTAAAATATACTTTCTTTTAGTCATGTTTTGGCTTTCTGTTTGGTGCAAATATGCTTCCCAATTCTTCTGTTAAAGTTTTATAATCAACAAGTTGTTCTTTTTTACAAATCTTTTTGATATCCAAAAAATGATTAAAATGTGTAGTTTCAATTTGCTTTTGATAAATTGCTAATTTCAAAAATAAACTGTCTTTTTGCGTACTATCAATTTTATCAGAATTCAATAATTGATACAATTCGTTTTTGGTTGCTCTAATTGACTTATCCAAATCACGTATTGTTTTTTTATGAATTTCGATAATTTCTTCATAAGCAACAATCTGATTTTTATCGAAATGAAGTCTTTCAATTACAATTTCCCTAGGCATTCTTCTGTCATTTGGTCGATGTCCTTTGGTTATAAATAAAAAACTTAAAATTCCAAAATTTAAAAGTAGTAAAGCGATGACAGCTGTGCTTAATAGTTTCGTCTTGTTCATTATTTATACAATTGATTACTTTTATTTATTGAACTTTCAAAATTTGTCAATTCAGATTCATTCGAATTTGATTTTCCACTTAATAAAGCTAGATTTAATGATAATAAAACTACAACCGACGCTGCAACAAGCCAAAGTGTTTTGGTTGGAACGCTATTAGAATTAATCTCTTTTTCAATTTTTAGAAAAATGCTATCACTTGGAGTTACTTTTGTAATTCCATCTACACTCTTAAGGATTGTATTAATAAACTCTTCTCTTTCCATAATTTTTTAGACGAAAGTTATTTTTATTTCTTGCGGTAATTTTCAAATTTGTCACTTAATTTTTCTTTAAGTGTTGCTTTTGCTCTAAAAACCAAGGATTCTACTGAAGAAATACTCACATTCATAACTTCAGAAATTTCAGGATTGCTTAATCCATCGAGTTTTGAAAGTATAAAAGCTGTTTTTTGATTTTCAGTTAATTCGTTTATAATTTTAAACAAAATTGCAGCATCTTCTTGTTTTTCTAGAGCAATTCCGGGATGTTCAAAAGTGGAAATAGTATTTAATTCAGCTTCGTTTTCCGATTTTTTACCAAAAATAAAAAAACGTTTGGCACTCTTTTTATGTCGAATAAAATCCAAACTTTTATTGATAGTTATGCGGTAAATCCAAGTTTTCAAGGATGATTTTTGATTGAAAGATGCTAACGAGTTATGAACTTGTACAAATACATCTTGTGTTAGTTCTTCTGCATCTTCTGCATTTTGCAAATAATGAAGCGCCAAATTGTAAACCAAAATTTTATATTGATTGTAAATACTTACAAACTGTTGTTTATCAGACGTCATAAAGTTTGGTTGGCACTACTTTGACCAAATATCTTAAAAAAGGTTTAAATGTAATCTTATTTTTTAATGAATATTAAAATAGTACTATATTTGGCTTTTAAAATTTCAAACAAACTAACCTATTACAACATGAAATTACTTGAAGGAAAAGTAGCAATAATTACTGGCGCAAGCCGCGGAATTGGTAGCGGAATTGCAAAAGTATTTGCACAACACGGAGCAAATGTTGCCTTTACATACAGTTCGTCTGCCGAATCTGCTTTAGCATTAGAAAATGAGTTGAATGCTTTAGGAATTAAATCCAAAGGATACCAATCGAATGCAGCAAACTTTAACGAAGCTCAAAAACTTGCCGAAGATGTTATTGCAGAGTTTGGAACTATTGATATCTTGATAAACAATGCAGGAATTACAAAAGATAATTTGTTAATGAGAATGTCTGAAGAAGATTTTGATAAAGTAATCGAAATCAACTTGAAATCAGTGTTCAACATGACCAAAGCAGTTCAAAAAACCATGCTTAAGAATAGAAAAGGTTCTATTGTAAATATGAGTAGTGTAGTAGGTGTGAAAGGTAATGCCGGACAAGCCAACTATGCTGCATCTAAAGCCGGAATGATTGGTTTTACAAAGTCAGTTGCGTTAGAATTAGGTTCAAGAAACATTCGTTGTAACGCAATTGCACCAGGATTTATTGAAACAGAAATGACTGCCAAACTTAACGAAGATGTTGTGCAAGGTTGGAGAGATTCTATTCCGTTGAAACGTGGTGGAACTCCAGAAGATGTTGCTAATGCTTGTTTGTTTTTCGCATCAGATATGAGTGCGTATGTAACTGGACAAGTTATGAACGTAGATGGAGGAATGCTTACTTAAAATAATTATGAATTTTGAATTATAAATTTTAAATTATTAAAGTATTTAAAATTTAAAATAGAAGACAATAATGAATACCACGACAATCTTGTTATTACTTGTATCAATACTAATTGCTGCTGGTTTTTCCTATTTTCAATATTATTATAAAGTCAAGAGTAAGTCGAAACTGATAAAACTCTTGGCTTTTTTACGTTTTCTTTCTATTTTCGGACTTTTACTTTTACTGATTAATCCGATTATGAGTAGAAGTACCTTTGAAACAATCAAAACACCTTTACCAATTGTTATTGACAATTCGAGTTCAATCGAAGATTTAAAAGCTAATTTAGCAAGTAAAGAAGTATTCACAAAATTGATTTCAAATGCTGATTTGAAAGAAAAATTTGATATTCAAACCTACAGTTTCGATGCTGACTTTAAAACAATTGCATCCATTGACGAAGTTAATTTTAAAGGAAATCAAACGAACATTGATGGAGTTGCAAAAAACATCAAAAGCATCAATAAAAACTTAAGTTTCCCAACAGTTTTAATTTCTGATGGAAACCAAACTTCAGGTTCTGATTATGTTTTTAGTTTTGATCCAACTAATAAAGTATATCCTTTAATCGTTGGTGATACAACCACTTTTTTAGATTTAAAAATTAGTCAGATAAATGTAAATAAATACGCATTTCACAAAAATAAATTCCCAGTAGAAGTTTTTTTGCAGTATTCCGGAACTAAAACGGTCAATGCCAATTTTACAATTGCTCAAGGAAACAATGTCCTTTCTAAACAAAGTCTTTCATTTTCGCCTTCTAAAAAATCAGAAGTTATAAATCTTTTACTTCCTGCTGATAAAACAGGTTTGCAAATTTTTAATGCCAAAATCACATCGGCAGAATCTGAGAAAAACACCTACAATAATTCAAAGAAATTTGCAGTTGAAGTTATTGACCAAAAAACTGAAGTAGCTATAATTTCTTCTATAAATCATCCTGATATTGGCGCATTAAAACGCAGCATCGAATCTAATGCACAGCGTAAAGTAACACTGCTTAAGCTAAATCAAATCAGTAATTTAAATAATTACAATGTCTTACTATTATACCAGCCAACATCTGATTTTAAACAAATTTATGATGCCAATAAAAATTTAAAAATTAACACTTGGACCATTACTGGAAACAGTACTAATTTTAATTTTTTGAATCAACAACAAAGCCAGATCGAATTCAAAACGGCTACACAGAAAGAAGATTATTTAGCAAGTTTTAATTCTGATTTTAACTTATTTGCAGCTGAAAATATTGGGTTTGAAACTTTTCCACCATTAGAAAATTTATTTGGGACTTTCACGACTAACGAAGATATATCCGTTTTACTTTCATCACGCATTAGAAATGTTGAAACCAATCAACCACTGATGGCTTTTTCGGATACACAAGGAAAAAGAGCTGCATTCTTATTGGGAGAAAATATATGGAAATGGCGCGCACACAGTTATGTAGACAAAAAATCATTTGAAGAATTTGATGTTTTTATAGATAAAACAATTCAGTTTTTAGCGTCAAATGATTCCAAAAAATCTCTAATTGTAAACCATGAACGTTTTTATAATTCGGGTGATGCATTAGAAATTACTGCGCAATATTTCAATAAAAATTATGAGTTTGACGAAAAGGCGCGATTGACTATTTCCGTAACAAATACTAAAACGAAGCAAGTAAAAAAATACGATTTACTGAAAACTACAAATAGTTTCAAGGTAAACCTTGACGGACTTTCGGCTGGACAATATTCGTTTACCGTAAAAGAATTGAATTCGAACGCTAGCTATTCTAGTACTTTTGAAATTTTGGATTTTGATATTGAAAAACAATTTGTAAACCCAGATGTTTCTCGATTAAAACAACTTGCAACTCAAACTTCGGGAATTGCATATGTACCAAATCAAGTTGATGAATTGATAAAAGTATTAGTATCAAATGAAGACTACAAAGCAATTCAGAAAAACATTGTTACTAAAACACCTTTGATTGATTGGGTTTGGTTGTTAGTTTTTATTGCACTGCTGCTTGCAACCGAGTGGTTTATAAGAAAATATAATGGATTGCTATAGTTTTCTAAGAAACAAAGTTCTTTTAAATTCTATTAATTTCAATCTGGTGTAATCATAAATTAGAGCTACAACTAGCAGTATTACTGCAATTAACAGTGTTTTAATATTAAAATAATTGTAGCTAAAGGCTCCTAAAATACATCCACAAAAGAAGGATAGTATGATTGACAATCGTAAGTAGATTATGGCTTTCAATCGCTTTTTTTCTTCTATTTTTTTATAAAAAAACAGTTGCGAAACCTCTATTCCAAGATCGGTAAAAAGTCCGGTTAGGTGCGTTGTTCTAACGGTTGATTGCGATATTTTTGTTACAAGTGCATTCTGAATACCCATTGCGAAAAGTAACGCAAATGCAGTATATTTCCCATCAAACGTATCGCTATTTATTGGATTTGTAAAAAAAGCTACTGCTGATAAAATACAAATCTCTAAGGCAATTGGAAGAAAATGAGATTTGTGAGGCGATTTTCTAACTACAATTTCGGTAAGGACATTGGACGTAAATGCACCGAAGAAAAAGAAAATTGTAAACACAAAAAATACAATTGAAATTTGATAATTTTCTTTAAAAAATTCCTCGGCAAAAAAAGCAAAATGACCTGTAACATTGGTTGTTAAAGTATGAATAGATAAGACGCCTGTACTATTTACAATTCCTGCAACCATAGACAGCAAGGTTGCTAATCGCAGATTGTGTGCAAATGTTCTGTTTTTTCCTTGGTGCCGAAACATAATCTATAATTTGTACTAAATTACATAAATACAGATGGAAATCGTGTTTTAAAAGAAATACATTTAGAATCTATTGTCTTTTTTCTTTTTTAAAATTTCAGAAGCAGTTTGATAATACGAAATGGTTTCATCAATTAATCTTTGATTTGGTTTTTTTATAGGAATTTCGTCAAAGTTAATTTGAAAATTAGCACCTAATTTAGGATTAATTTTCACTTTTAAATCAAATTGTTTGACTTTACGATTTGGTGATAATATAGTCAACACATCATTCTTTATCAAACCTAAATTTTGATAAGTTGCAATCAACGCACGAGGTTTGTATGCTGTTTGAAATACATCTTCTCCGAAAAATTTACTTTGATAATCAAAATTCAACAAGCCAAAAAGTGTCGGCATAACATCTATTTGCGACATTAATTTAGCATACTGTTGCGGAGGAATAAAACCTTCAGAAAAAATCAGTGCTGGAATACGATATTTATCTAAAGGAAGTTCTGTTTTTCCAGAACTCGAAGAACAATGATCAGCTAAAATGACGAATACCGTATTCTTGTACCACGATTGCTTTTTGGCCATCGCAAAAAACTGTTGCAAAGCATAATCAGTGTATTTAACGCCTCCATTTCTAGATTTCGGTTTTGCAATATTTATCTTTTTATCAGGATAAGTAAACGGTCTGTGATTGCTAACAGTCATAATATGATTAAAAAATGGTTTTCCATTCTCAGCTTCTTGATTCATAACACCTATCGCTTTGTTATACATGTCTTCATCGCAAACACCCCAAACATTTGAAAAAGTAATTTCATTGGCTTTGAATGATATTTTATCTACAATTTCATAACCATTTCCACCAAAAAAACTTTCCATATTATCGAAAAAAGCATCGCCACCATATAAATATTTTACTGAATAGCCTCTTTGTTTAAAAAGATTTCCTGTGGTAAATTTATTTTTATTGTCTTCTCGTTTCACTACACTTTCACCAGCAGTTGGAGGCAAACATAAGGTTACGGCTTCTAAACCTCGAACTGTTCGATTTCCTACTGCATACAAATTGGTAAAAAACAAACTTTTAGTAGCAAGCGAATCTAAAAAAGGAGTAACGTTGTCTTTATTGCCATAAGTTTTCATGAAATTAGCACTTAAACTCTCGATAGTAATTAAAACTACATTCTTTCGTATTTCATTTTTTGGAGCAACAACGATGTGTTGTGCAGACAGACCTTTAATATTTGGAATTTGTTCTTCTAAAATAGTGAAAGCCTTTTTTTCTGGTAAGGTTTTGTAAAATTTATTATAATCTAATTCACTATTCTTAAAAGCCAAAAAGAACTTATAGATTCCGTTAGCCTGCAGCTCATTTTTAAAAACATTTGATGAGTTTTCTTGAGTTGATAAAAATGGAATTATTAGAATTGAAGAAGTTATAAGTAAGCAATAAACGACTAAACTCTTTAACTTATCTGCAATTGAAGGAAGGTCATTTAAGTAACCTTTTGATTTTTTTACAATAAAAAAGGTAAGTATTGAAGTGATTACACCAATTGCTAAAAATAGCGGAACTACCGGGTAAGACTCCATAATATTACCAATTACAGTATTGGTGTACACTAAATAATCTACAGCAATAAAATTGTATCGTACTCCAAATTCATTCCAAAAGAAAAACTCGCTTACAGTATTTTGAATAATAACAAGCACAAAAATAAATACGGTAAACGAAAACAGCACCAGTCGAATTTTAGGTCTGTATTTAGGTAAAAAAAGTAGTAATCCAAAAAGAATAGTTTTTAAACCCAAGAAAATAATGGTAATTTCTAATAATGAACCTCCATACTCGTTCAAAATTGTATTAAAAAAGGTTATGTAAAGCAAGAGAATTAGTAACAAACTAAAAATTAAATATCCCCAAGGTTTACTAAATTTACTATTAGATAAAAACAGCAAATAGAGATATAAAAATGAACTTCCAATTATAAAGATAAAAACATCAGATAAAAAGCCAAAGAAAAAGATTTTTAAAATATCACTAGTTAAAAAAGTGGATTGCGTTAGTGGATGAACTAGTAATACAACACGTAACACTATTGAAATAACTACGTATAATAGCAATAAATAAAAAAAAGGAGATTTGTTTTGAAAGATTTTCATTTATTTAACATTAAATTAATTATCAAACAAAACTATAATTTTACTTTTTTTCGTAAATAAAATTAAATTAAGATTACCTTAATTTACTAATAGTGAACTAAAAAAGCCATAAATCTGCTTGAAAAATTAAGATTAGCTTAAGTCTAAAAATCTTAATAAGTTTGGGTAATTTATTACGTTAATTAGTTATAATTTTGAACTAATAATTTAAATCTCATGAAAAAGATCATCACATTACTTGTTGTACTAATTTCAGTAACAACATTTTCTCAAAATTGGAAATCTAATTTTGAAGAAGCAAAGGCAGAAGCAAAGGCTTCCAACAAAAAACTTATCTTAGTATTTTCGGGTTCAGATTGGTGCGCACCATGCATTAAATTAGATAAAAACATTTGGCAATCAGAAGAATTTAAAACCTATTCTGCAACAAATTATGTTTTGTACAAAGCAGATTTCCCTAAGAAGAAAGCCAACCAATTGCCAGAAGCACTAAAAAAGCAAAATGATGCCTTGGCTGAAAAATACAATCAAAACGGTAATTATCCTTTGGTAGTAGTTTTAGATGGAAATGGAAAGGCGCTAGGTATGACTGGTTATCAAAACATTTCACCAAGCGAATACATTAAAGTTTTAAAAGGATTTGAAAAATAAAACTGATGAAAATAAGATTTTTTTTACTTCTTTATTTCTTTGCATTTTTTGCTCATGCACAAGTAACGCACAAACGAAATTTGTACTTACTAGGAAGTCCTTTTGAAATTATTTTGGTAGGAAAAGATACTATTGAAGTTAATAAAAATATCGATTTAGGTATAGCTGAAGTAAAAAGAATTGAAAATTTAATATCCGATTGGATTCCAACAACACCAATATCTGAGATTAATAGAAATGCTGGTATCAAACCAATAAAAGTTTCATCAGAGTTATTCGAATTAATTGAGCGTTCAATTAAGATTTCAATACTAACTGATGGCGCTTTTGATATTAGCTACGCATCAATGGATAAAATTTGGAAATTTGACGGAACAATGAAAGAAATGCCAACCGCCGAAGCCATAAAGAAATCTGTTGAGAAAGTAGGTTATAAAAATATAGTTTTAGATAAGGTCAATCAAACGGTTTTTTTAAGATTAGAAGGAATGAAACTGGGTTTGGGTGGAATAGGTCAAGGCTACATTGCCGATAAAGTAAAAGAACTATTGAAATCTAAAGGCGTTAGTTCTGGGCTTATAAATGTCTCTGGTGATATTAGCACTTGGGGAAAACAACCTAACGGCCAACAATGGAAAGTTGGAATCAAAAATCCTGTCAATAAAAACAAAATTTTTGCAACCTTTCCAATTGAAGATACAGCAGTAGAAACTTCTGGAAGTTATGAAAAATATGTAACTTTTAATGGAAAGAGATATTCGCACATCATTGATACCCGAACTGGTTATCCAGCAACAGGATTGGTAAGCGTAACAATTTTCGCTAAAACTACCGAACTTGCCGATGCACTTGCCACAGGAGTATTTGTACTAGGAAACGACGTCGGTATGGATTTAGTTAACCAATTGCCAGGAATTGGATGCATTATGGTCGACGAAAACGGAAAAATATACACCTCAAAAAATATAGACTTAAAACAATTTTCAAATGAATAAGATAGCGCTTTTAGTTATAATCGTTTTAACATTAAACTCTTGTGTAGCGGTTAAAGAGTATGAAAAAGAATTAATTAACGATCCTGAAATGAAACTCGCTGCCAAAACTTCAGAACGCTACGAAGTTACTTTTCAAGTATATCGTGAAGCTGCAGCTGGAGCAAACGGAGGAAAAACAGGTGGTGGTTGCGGCTGTAATTAATAATAAAAAAAATGAAAAAATATTTAATAGCCTTAGCATCTGTATGTTCTCTAATAGGATTTGCGCAAGAAAAACCCAAAGATACCACAGTAACTTTCAAAAAAAGAGTTTTAGAATCAACTGAGGTTGATTTTTTACTAAGTTACTATAAGCAAGATGGAATCCACTCTGCAGTTTCTGGTGGAAGTGGAACTGAAAATCTAACTGATGTCGCATCCAATATTGTCGTAGCAATTCCGATGAATGCAGATGATGTATTGACCATTGATACTGGCGTTTCTTCCTATACATCTGCCTCATCTAGTAATATAAATCCATTTGACACGACCAATCCAACACCTTGGTCATCATCGTCTGGAGCTTCAGAATCTGATCAATTAGTTAGTTTAGTTGGAAATTACAGTCACAGTTCTGATAGTAGAAATTTTATTTGGAATGCCGATGTATCATTTTCTAACGAATATGATTATACTTCAATAGGATTTGGCGGTGGAATTGCAAAACTATTCAACAAAAAAAATACCGAATTAAGTCTAAAAGGTAATGTATATTTAGATCAATGGAGACCAATTTATCCCTATGAATTAGGTAATAACCTTGGAAGAACGGTTTATGACGAAAATGGCGTTTCAACTTTAGGATATTCTAATTCCGGATTTAATGAATTTTCTGCTACCAATAGAAATTCCTATTCGTTATCATTTGGATTTTCTCAAATTTTGAGCAAAAAATTGCAGTTTTCTGTATTTCTAGATGTATTAAGTCAAGAAGGATTGTTATCTACACCTTATCACAGAATTTACTTTGCCGACAAGCCAAATTATTATGTAGGTCAACCTCAATTTATCGCTAATTATACCTCAGAGCAAAATTCTGGAGTATTTCAATTGGCAGATGCTATCGAAAAATTACCAAGTACACGGTTCAAAATTCCCTTTGGTGCAAGAGTGAATTATTACATAAATGAAACATTCAAATTAAGAACCTATTATCGTTATTATTCAGATGATTGGGGAATTACTTCTCATACTGCTAGTGTGGAATTACCTATAAAAATCAACGAAAAATTCACGGTTTTCCCAATGTATCGTTATTATACACAAACCGAATCTAAATATTTTGCACCTTATGAACAACATCTGTCAACCGAGCAATATTATACATCCGATTACGATTTGTCTTCATTCAATAGCAACCAATATGGATTTGGAGTTTCCTATACCGATATTTTTACCAAAGCAAGAATTTGGAAGTTTGGACTAAAAAATATCGATTTTAGATACAACAATTACCAGCGTAGTGATACTTTAAATGCAAATATTGTTACGGTAGGATTTAAATTTGTAATGTAAATTGTATGACTATTTTAATTGTTGAAGACGAATTAGGAATTTCTAATTTTTTGCAACAAGGTCTTGAAGAAGAGAATTTTTCAGTACTTGTTGCAAAAGATGGAAAGCAAGGTCTTGAAATGGCATTGACCGAAAAAATAGACTTGATTTTACTAGATTGGATGCTTCCTAAAATGCAAGGAATTGATGTATGTAGAAACATTCGACTAAAAGATAAAACTACACCAATACTATTTTTAACTGCAAAAGATACTATTCAAGAAACAATTGAAGGTCTAAAATCAGGTGCTAATGATTACATCAAAAAGCCTTTCAGCTTTGAAGAACTTTTAGAACGGATAAAAATTCATTTCAGAAGTACTGAATTCTTGACTTTAGGAAAAATCAAAATTGATTTGTTAAAGCACGAAGTTTTTAGTGACAATATACTAGTTGTACTTACACAAAAAGAGTTTCAACTCTTAGAATACTTAATTAAAAACAAGGGTAAAGTATGTACTCGAACTCAAATTATTGAAGACGTTTGGGATATTCATTTCGATTACGATACAGGTGTCATTGATGTTTTTATGAATGCCATTCGAAAAAAGTTAAACATTAGCAAAGAAGACGAAAGCATTAAGACTATTCGCGGAGTTGGCTATATTGCAAATGATATTTAGACCCTAAAAAACAAGGCAATGTTTTCATTTTCATTCAAAAACAGAATCGCTTTTAATTATATCGTTACAACTGCACTATTAGTTTTTGTGGTTTTTTTTGCTATTTATATAATGGTGAAATTTAGCGTTTATGATCATATTAATAAAGATATTAGTGTTGAAGTTGAGCGCCATTTATCTGAAATTAATGTAGAAAATGGTAAAATAGTTTTAATTGACAAAGAAGAATGGAAAGAAAGAGAACATAATTCTTTAGATGTTAATCCAGTTTTTATTCAATTTGTTGATTTAAATAATAAGGTTGTTGAAAAATCTCCAAACTTAAAAAGCAACTATTTAACTTTTAGCAGTAATGCTCATGACAACCAACTCTTTGACACTAAATTGCAAAATAATGCTATACGTCAAATACAAGTTCCTTTGTATCATAACACTAAAGCAGTTGGATATTTAATAATTGCAATGTCGTTGGAAGATTCTACAATGGTCTTGAATAATCTTCAAAAAATAATTGTAGTTTCTTATCCTTTAGTATTGCTAACACTATTTTTAATAGCACGAATCATCGCAGGTAGAAGCATAAAACCAATCAATTCAATTATTGAAACATCTAATAAAATCACTAAAGACAATCTGAGCGACAGGATAACGCTTCCGCAAAATAAAGATGAACTTTATGTAGTTTCACAAACCATCAACAACCTTTTAGACCGATTAGAAAATACAATCGAACGCGAAAAACAGTTTACCTCAGATGCTTCACACGAGTTAAGAACTCCATTGGCAGTTATTAAAGGAACATTAGAAGTACTTATTCGTAAGCCAAGAGATACTCAAGAATACCATGACAAAATTAACTTTTGCATTGCTGAAGTCAATCGGATAAATGATTTAGTCGATCAATTATTATTGCTAACTCGGTTTGAAAATCAAAAAAAATCTCTTAAAATTGAATCATTTAATTTGAATCCAATTTTGGATGATGTTGTAAACAGATTTCAGCAAAAAGCCAATGCAAATTCTGTTACAGTTGAAAAACACTATACAAATGACTTTTTTATAAATTCAGATATTCATTTGTTAACCATTATCATCAATAATTTAATTTCAAATGCCATTAAATATTCTACTAAAAATGGCGAAGTAACTATTTCTATTTTTAAAGAAAATCAAAATACTGTTCTAGAAATTAAAGATAATGGAATAGGAATTGAACAATCGGATATCGAAAAAGTATTTGATTCTTTTTATAGAACTTCGAATTCTATTGAATGTACCGATATTAAAGGTATAGGTTTAGGTTTATCAATAGTGAAGCGTTTAAGCGATATTTTGTCCATAAAAATTGAACTTTCTAGTGAAATAAACGTTGGAACATCCATAAAATTAAGCATACCTTAATGCTATATTAAGAACTTCCTAAGTTTTAGTATTATTTAATATTCTACCTTTGATTTATTAAAAATGTAAATAAATGTTAGAAAAAATAATAGCTTTTAGTCTTAAAAACAAACTCATAGTTTTACTTTTTACCTTAGGGGTATTTTGTTTCGGATTATTTTCTTTAACTCAAATCGCTATTGGAGCGGTTCCTGACGTAACCAATAATCAAGTACAAGTAATTACTACTTCGAGAAATTTATCTACACAAGATATCGAACAATATATTACTTATCCTGTAGAAATTGAAATGGCCAATTTACCTGGTGTAAAAGAAATCCGATCCATCTCAAAATTCGGATTATCTGTGGTAACGATTGTTTTTGAAGATGATTTAGGGACTTATTTACCACGACAATTAATAGCTGAAAAAATTAAAACCGCCTCTGAAAAAATTCCTCAAGGATTTGGTACTCCAGAAATGGGACCAATTACAACCGGACTTGGCGAAATTTACCAGTACATAATAGATGTAAAACCTGCTTATAAAAATCAATATTCTGTAACCGATTTACGAACTTTACAAGATTGGGTGGTTAAACGTCAATTGTCTGGAATTAAAGGCGTTGTAGAGATTAATACTTGGGGTGGTTATCTCAAACAATATGAAATTGCAATAAACAGTGCAAATTTAAAAAGCATGAATATTACGACCACCGATGTTTTTACATCTTTAGAAAAAAACAATAGTATTGCCGGTGGCGCTTATATTGAAAAAGTAAATCAAAGCTATTTTATTCGTGGCGAAGGAAAGGTAAAATCTATTGATGATATTGAGAATATTGTCATAAAAAACAATAACGGACTGCCTATTTTCATAAAAGATGTTGCTCAAGTTCGATTTGGTGCAGCTAATCGATTTGGTGCAATTACGGGAAATGGTGAAGGTGAAAAAGTGCTTGGACAAGTGATGATGTTGAAAGGCGGAAACTCAAAACAAGTTATACACGATGTTAAAGCACGAGTTGCCGAAATTCAAAAGACGCTACCTCAAGGTGTTTATATTAATCCGTTTCTAGAACGAAGTGAATTGGTTGCAAAAACCACTTTTACTGTGGCTGAAAATCTTGTTTTAGGTTGCTTAATTGTAATTTTTGTAGTGGTTTTACTTTTAGGAAATTGGCGTTCAGGATTGGTAGTAGCATCGGTAATTCCGTTATGCTTACTTTTTGCAATTTCATTTATGAATATTTTCAATATTGATGCCAATTTGATGAGTTTAGGTGCCATCGATTTTGGAATAATTATAGATGGTGCGGTAATTATTGTTGAATTTATAGCTTTTCAAATTGCACACAAATCCAAACATTTAGCACATTTATCGAAAGAAGAGCAACAAATTCAAATAGACGAAATCACTTATAAGAGCGCATCTAAAATGATGAACTCGGCAGTTTTTGGACAATTGATTATTTTAATAGTTTTCATTCCAATATTGTCTTTACAAGGAGTTGAAGGAAAAATGTTTAGGCCTATGGCGATGACTTTCAGTTTTGCTTTAGTAGGAGCAATGCTACTATGTTTTACCTATGTTCCTGTAATTTCTTCTTTGTTTTTAAAACCCAAACAAGAAAATCCTAATTCATTTTCCAACCGATTAATAAACAAACTCAATTCATGGTATCGTCCCATAATATCTTGGGCATTAAATAATTCCAAAAAAGTATTGTATGGAGCTTTATCATTACTACTATTTTCTGTAATCTTGTTTACAACCATGGGCGGTGAATTTATCCCAACGTTAGACGAAGGCGATTTTGTTATTCAACCTGTTTTAAAAACTGGAACGTCACTCACTAAAACTATTGAAACTACTACCAAAATCGAAAAAATTATTTTGAAAAAGTTTCCAGAAGTACAACAAGTAGTTAGTAGAATTGGAGCTGCAGAAGTTCCTACCGATCCAATGAGCATGGAAGAATCGGATATCATTGTAAAATTAAAACCAAAATCAGAATGGGTTTCTGCAACATCAAAAGATGAGCTTGCTGATAAAATTAAAGAGGCTGTAGAAAATCAAATTCCAAATATGGAAATCGAGTTTACACAACCTATAGAAATGCGTTTTAATGAATTAATTTCAGGAACTAGATCCGATGTTGCTGTAAAAGTTTTTGGTGAAGATTTGGATGTTCTAGCCCAAAAAGCAACACAAATAAAACACGCAATTAGCAATGTTGAAGGTGCTTCAGATATTATTATAGAAAAAACTGAAGGATTACCACAGATGAGCGTTGTTTATAATCGCGACAAGATTGCTAGATATGGCTTGAATATTTCCGATTTAAACGAATTAATTACACTCGGATTTGCTGGCAAAACTGTTGGAACTGTTTTTGAAGGCGAAAAACGATTTGATATGGTTATTCGATTAGACATAACCAATCGACAAGATATTGAAGACATTAGAAATCTTTATGTTGCTACTCCTAGCGGCGAGCAAATTCCGTTACAAGAGTTAGCAACTATCGAATATACGCAAGGTCCGGCAAAAATTTCTCGTGACAATACTCGTAGAAGAATTGTTGTTGGAATTAATGTTAGGAACAGAGATTTGCAAAGTGTTGTGGATGATGTGCAAAAAATTGTAGCCGCTAAAGTTAATATACCTGCTGGATATTATGTTACTTACGGCGGTCAATTTGAAAATCTACTAAGTGCAAAAGTGCGATTGTTAATTGCAGTACCAATTGCATTATTCCTAATTTTTATACTTTTATACTTTGCTTTTGGATCGGTAAAAGAAGCATTAATGGTTTATTCCGCCATTCCTTTATCGGCCGTTGGAGGAATTTTGTTTCTATGGATTCGCGATTTACCTTTTAGTATTTCGGCAGGAGTAGGATTTATTGCACTTTTCGGAATTGCAGTTTTAAACGGAATTGTATTAATTGAACATTTTAAAGAACTCAAACACGAAGGAATGAAGGATATGAATGCACTTATTTTAAAAGGAACAATCGATAGATTACGACCAGTGCTATTAACTGCCGCAGCCGCAGCCTTAGGATTCTTACCTATGGCAATTTCATCATCTGCCGGAGCCGAAGTACAACGACCATTAGCAACCGTTGTTATAGGTGGATTGTTTACCGCAACTATTTTAACCATGATTGTACTTCCAATTTTGTTTAAAGTTTTTGATCAAAAAGAATTTAAAAAACCAAAATTTAAAAAGCATTCAAACCAATCAACTTATATCATTTTACTTTTTTTCTTCACAACTTTAGGAGTTGCACAAAATAAAAATATCGAATTAGAAACACTAATTTCCAAAAGTTTAGAAAAAAACAAATCACTAAAATCAAGTCAGTTACAAATAGACAAAGCCAAAGCAGCTATTTCTAGCGCTTATAATTTTGAAAAAACAACTATTTATTACAGTTACGATCAGAATAATTTGGCACTAAATAATCAACCTTTGAAAGTTTTTGGTATCCAACAAAAATTTTTATTTCCAACTGTTTATGGTGCGCAGAAAAACCTAAACCAATCGGAATATGAAAAAGAAAAAGCACTTCATGAGATCAACAAAAATAAGATTTCTGGCGAGGTAGCATTAGCTTACAATGAGATAGTGTACTACAACAATCAAGAAAAACTTTTTAAATATTTGGATAGTTTGTATCAAAATTTTTCGAAAGCAAGCGACAGACGATTTGAATTAGGAGAAACCAATTATTTAGAAAAAATTACAGCGCAAAGTAAGTTTAGGCAAATAAGAACGCGACTGACACAAATTGACAAAAATAAAAAAGCCACGCTTCAATTGTTACAATCTTTAGTTCAGTCTGATGAAGATTTAGTGATTAATTTAGATAATTTAGAACCAAACAATGATTTAGAAGTCAATTCAAATAATTCAATATATACTCCTTATTTTGAATCAATTACAAAATATAATTATTTAAATAATAAATTACAAAAACAGCACTATTTACCCGATATTAATCTCGAATATTTTCAAGGAAAAAATAATGGATTATCGCAATCCTTATACGGATTTCAAGTTGGAGTTTCAGTTCCACTATTATTTTCGGGAATCAAATCAAAAATTAGAGTGGCGCAACTAGAAAGTCAATCTTGGGAAGAACAAAAAGCGAATGAATCTATAAAAATTGAAAAATTTTGCAATCAAAAAAAAGAAGAATTAGCTAAGCACAATGAATCCATTCAATATTATAAACAGTATGGAGAAAAATTGGCTAAAGAAATTTTAAAAGTAGCCGATAGGAGTTACAAACAAGGCGAAATTGATTTCTTTCAATACATTACAAGTTTAGAAAATGCAACTTCAATTGAAGTCGACTACCTTGAGAATGTCTTTTTATACAACCAAACTCTTTATCAATTACACTATCTGATATACTAAACAAGATTTTTATGAAACAATTATTATATATTCTGAGTTTGTCATTTTTAGTTTTTTCCTGTAAGGAGGCGAAAACAGAAACTCCTGTAGAAATAGAAGACGGATATATTAATGCAACTGCGGCTCAATTTCAATCACTAGAAATGGAACTAACCGTTCCAACAGAGCAAACATTTGATGTAAGCATCAAAACTTCTGGAAAAATTGATGTGCCACCACAAAACAGGGCCAAAATTACAACATTTATTGGCGGTTATGTAAAGGCTACTAAACTATTGGTTGGCGACAAAGTAACTAAAGGTCAAGCATTATTAACTTTAGAAAGTACTGAATTTATAGACATTCAAAAGGATTATTTGGAAGTTGCCGAACAAATAAATTATTTAAAATCAGAATACGACCGACAAAAAACGTTGTATGACGAGAAAATAACATCCCAAAAAAATTACTTAAAAGCCGAGAGTGAGTATCGAAAAACAAAGGCAATGTATCAAAGTTTAAAATCTAAATTGATGCTACTCAACATCAATCCAGCACAAGTTGAAAAAGGAAAAATAACATCAATAATCACGCTATTTTCTCCAATTTCGGGCGATATTGTTGTGATGAACGCTAATGTTGGAATGTTTGCTTCGCCATCAGATGTAATTTTAGAAATTGTTCAAACCGATCATTTACACTTAGAGCTAAACGTTTTTGAAAAAGACATTTTGCAAGTAAAAGAAGGTCAAAAGATAAATTTTAAAGTCCCTCAAGCGTCTAAAGAAATTTTTAATGCTGAAGTACATTTGGTTGGAAAATCGATTGAAGGAAATGACAGAACCATTAATGTTCATGGTCATTTGGATGAATCTGTAAAACAAAAACTACTTACAGGAATGTTCGTCGAGGCCGAAATAGTTACTAATTCTAAAAAGGCACTTTCAGTTCCAACAGAATCAATAATTGATCAAGAAGGAAAAAGTTTTGTACTTTTATTAATTAATCAAACTCAAAACAGTTACAAATTTCAAAAAATACTTGTCAAAAAAGGAAATAGTAACGAAAAATTTGTCGAAATTACAGCGAATAACCTTATAAATGATAAGACTAAAATTTTAGCAAAAGGTGCTTTTGACCTGATCAATTAAATTAAAACACTAAATAAATTATAAAACAACTTAAAATAAACAAGATGAACGACGCACATTTACACATGGTAGTAAACCATTTTCCAATTATTGGGACAATTTTTGGATTAGGTATTTTATTAGCTGGATTATTTTTTAAAAATAATATTCTCAAAAATACAGCTTACAGTCTTTTTATAGTTGCTGCAATTTTTGGCTTTTTATCAATGAATACCGGTGAAGGTGCTGAAGAAATTGTAGAAGATTTTCCAAATATCGGAAAACATATCATTCATGAACACGAAGAAATTGCAGAAAAATTAGCACTTGTTTTATATGTTTTAGCTGCGGCATCAATTGTTGGTTTGTATTTAAATTTTAAAAAGCATGCTAAAGCAAATTTAGTTTCATACATCGTACTTGTAATTGCTGCTATTGGAGTTTTTCTTGCACAACAAACAGGAACTTCTGGAGGTGAAATTCGTCATACCGAAATTAGAGCAAATGCAGAACTAAACCAAGGTGAGATAGGAAAATCGGCAGAAGCAGAACACGAAGATTAGCGTTAAACAAAACATAATTTCTCATAAATTTTGCAAATAATTTGGTTTGTAATTTTATTTACCTTTAAATTTGCAGAAGAAAATACAACAAAAAATGTTTTTAAATAAAGTACATCATCATCATTTTCATAATTGCTCTCAGGCGATGTGTTAATGGTATGTGTATAAATCACGATATTCTAAAACCCGTTTGAGTACATCAAACGGGTTTTTTATTTCTACTCAAGTTGTACTCAATCAAAATAATTTAATTCAAACAAAAAAATGAGTACACTAAAAATTGCAATTCAAAAATCGGGTCGTTTAAACGAAGATAGCATTCAAATTCTGAAGGATTGCGGAATTTCTATCAACAATGGAAACGATCAATTAAAGGCCGAAGCGACAAATTTTCCGCTAGAAGTTTTATTTCTAAGAAATTCGGATATTCCACAATACCTACTTGATGGAGTCGTAGATGTTGCCATTCTGGGAGATAATCTATTAGTTGAAAAAGGCAAAAATATACAAGTTATAGAGAAACTAGGATTTTCTAAATGTAAAGTATCGGTTGCCGTTCCCAAAACATTTGAGTACAATTCTATTCAAGATTTAGAAGGTTTGCGCATTGCAACTTCCTATCCAAATACAGTTCTTGATTATTTCAAATCTAAAAATGTAACTGTCGATTTACACCAAATTTCGGGATCGGTAGAAATAGCTCCAAACATTGGTTTATCAGATGCCATTGTAGATATTGTTTCTAGCGGAAGTACTTTATTCAAAAATAATTTGAAAGAGGTTGAAGTAATTACCAAAAGTGAAGCTGTTTTAGCCGTTTCGCCGTCAATTTCAGCTGAAACTCAAGTTATATTAAACAAACTTCTATTCCGAATTCAGTCGGTTCTAAAAGCTAGAAAATCCAAGTATATTTTGATGAATATTCCAAATGATAAGATTGATGAAATTAGTAAAATATTGCCAGTTT
Organism: Flavobacterium sp. SP2; assembly: GCF_057626655.1. Lineage (NCBI taxonomy): Bacteria > Pseudomonadati > Bacteroidota > Flavobacteriia > Flavobacteriales > Flavobacteriaceae > Flavobacterium > Flavobacterium solicola. The sequence continues at coordinate 80,891 of NZ_JBVHBT010000005.1, read as the reverse complement.
TAAAAAGTTTAACCGTAATGCCATTGGCTGAAGAAGGTTGGAGTAGCGTTCATTCTGTTATTGAAGAAGATACTTTTTGGGAAGTTATCGATCAGTTAAAAAACGCTGGCGCAGAAGGAATTTTGGTTTGTCCAATTGAAAAAATGGTTCTTTAAAAAGAAAAAGTACCAAATAATTATACAATAACTTAGTTATTTAGAATTGAAAAAACTTTACGACTTTGCGTCTTTGCGAGAATAAAACCTAAATGAACTTAATTTTTACTAATGGTTAATCAAAATAAAAACATGAAGTCGTAGCTTTTTTGAAGCAAAAAATAAAAATAAAAATGAAAAAAATAATAAGCCCAAAACCAGCAACGTGGTCAGAAATTTTAAAAAGACCAACGCAAACATTCGAAGCCATCGAAGCTACGGTCAAACAGATTTTTAAAGAAGTTCAAACTAAAGGCGATGTTGCTGTAGCAAAATATTCCTCACTTTTCGACGGAATTTCAGTTGATAATTTATTAGTTTCTAGTGAAGAAATTGCTGAAGCAAATGAGTTAGTTTCTACCGAATTGAAAGCCGCAATCCAATTGGCAAAATCCAATATTGAAAAATTTCACGTTGCTCAAAAATCATCAAAAATAGAAGTAGAAACTACCGCAGGAGTTTTTTGTTGGCAAGTAAAACGTGCAATCAACAAAGTAGGATTGTACATTCCTGGCGGAACAGCTCCATTATTTTCTACGGTTTTAATGTTGGCAATTCCAGCCAAAATTGCTGGTTGTAACGAAATTATTTTGTGTTCACCAACCAACAAAAGCGGAAAAATAAATCCCGCAATTATTTACGCAGCCAACCTTTGTGGAGTAACTAAAATATACAAAGTTGGCGGAATTCAAGCCGTTGCGGCAATGACTTTTGGTACAGCAACGATTCCTAAAGTATACAAAATTTTCGGTCCAGGAAATCAATTTGTTACGGTTGCCAAACAATATGCAACGCAATTTGGAACTGCAATCGACATGCCTGCTGGACCAAGTGAATTATTGGTTTTTGCTGATGACTCTTCCAAAGCCAACTTTGTAGCTTCCGATTTATTAAGTCAAGCCGAACACGGTGTTGATAGCCAAGTAATCCTAGTTTCGACTTCAAAAACAATTATTGAAGAAGTAGAAAAAGAAATTACAGCTCAAATTGAAGTTTTACCACGAAAAGATATTGCTAAAAAAGCGATTGAAAATTCTAAACTTATTTATGTAGAGAACGACGAAATAGCACTAAATTTGATTAACGAATACGCACCAGAACATTTTATAATCTGTGCCAAAAATGAAGATTACTTTGTTCAAAATATCGAAAACGCAGGTTCTGTTTTTATTGGAAATTATACTCCAGAAAGTGCTGGCGATTATGCTTCTGGAACCAATCATACTCTGCCAACAAACGGTTACGCTAAAAATTATTCGGGTGTAAACTTGGACAGTTTTTTAAAATCAATGACGTTTCAAAAAATTACTAAAGAAGGAATTCAAAATATTGGAAATGCAATCGAAATCATGGCAGATGCCGAAGGTTTAGCAGCACATAAAAATGCAGTCACATTGCGATTAAATGATTTAAAATAATATAAAATGCTTTGCGCCTTTGCGTCTTTGCGAAAAACAAATTATAATTATGAAAGATTTTAATATTCAAAACATAACAAGAGAAAATGTTAAACAAATGAGTCCCTATTCTTCTGCAAGGGACGAATTTAAAGACTTTACACACAACATGATTTATCTTGATGCGAATGAAAATCCGTTTCAAAATGGATTAAATCGCTATCCAGATCCACAGCAAAAAAAATTGAAAGCAATTCTTTTCAAACAAAGAAAAATTTCTGAAAATCAAATTTTAATTGGAAACGGAAGCGACGAAGTTCTAGACTTACTTTTCAGAGCTTTTTGCGAACCCAACAAAGACAATATCATTACACTTCCACCAACTTATGGAATGTATGGAGTTTTGGCAAATATAAACGCGATAGAAAATAAGGAAGTAATTTTAACTTCTGATTTTCAACCCAATGTAGATGAAATTCTAAAAGCAGTAAACGAAAATACTCGCATAATTTTCCTGTGCTCACCAAATAATCCATCAGGAAATTCCTTTGATGATGAAGCAATATTGAAAATTTTAAAAAACTTCAACGGACTTGTAGTTTTAGACGAAGCCTACATCGACTTCTCCGAGAACGACAGTTATCTTTCTGATTTAAAATTGTATCCAAATTTGGTTATTATTCAAACACTATCCAAAGCCTATGCCATGGCAGGATTGCGATTGGGAATTTTATATGCTTCACCCGAAATTATATCAGTTTTAAACAAAATCAAACCACCATATAATGTAAATATTGCTTCACAAGAATATGCAGAGAAAAAATTGGAGCAAAGTACGTTGGAAGCACAAGTAAAAAAGATAAAATCAGAACGATCTAAATTGATTGATTCCCTTTCTAAAATTAGTTATGTCGAGAAAATTTATCCAACCGATGCTAATTTTATTTTGATAAAAGTTGACGATGCAGCCAAAAGATACGACCAATTAATCGAAAAAGGAATCGTAATTCGAAATAGAAGTAATCAAGTTTTATGCGAGAATTGCCTTCGTATTACAATTGGTACAAAAGAAGAAAACGAAAAATTAATCATTAGTTTAAGAACAATTTAAAATGGCTCAAAAAATATTATTCATTGATCGCGATGGTACAATTATTCAAGAAACATCAGACGAAACGATTAACAGTTTTGAAAAAGTTACGTTTTATCCAAAATGTCTCAATTATCTATCTAAAATTGCAACTGAATTAAATTTTAAATTAGTGATGATTACCAACCAAGACGGATTGGGAACCGAAATTTTTCCAGAAAATACGTTTTGGCCAGTACACAATTTTATCATGAAAACGTTTGAAAATGAAGGTGTTATTTTTGATAAAGTATTCATCGACAAGACTTTTCCTGCAGAAAATGCCAATACAAGAAAACCAAAAACAGGTCTGTTGACAGAATATTTTTCAGAAGAATTCGATTTGGAAAATTCCTTTGTAATTGGAGATCGATTAACCGATGTTGAACTAGCCAAAAACTTGGGTTCTAAAGCAATATTCATCAACGATAATACCAACTTAGGTGTTTCCGAAATTAGCTCCAAAAGAGAAGAATTGAACGAGTATATTGCAAAAGAAACCAACGATTGGGAAGAAATTTACACCTTTCTAAAGCTAGAAAATCGTAAAGAAACCATTTACAGAAAAACCAATGAAACGGAAATAGGAATCACGTTAGACCTTGATGGAACTGGAAAAAGCAATATAAAAACGGGCTTGCCCTTTTTTGATCACATGCTCGACCAAATTGCGCGTCACGGACAAATGGATTTGGAAATTTCGGTAATTGGCGATTTAGAAGTCGACGAACACCACACCATCGAAGACACTGCAATCGCGCTTGGAGAAGTATTTGCAAAAGCATTGGGAAACAAATTAGGAATCGAACGATACGGATTCACGCTTCCAATGGACGATTGTTTGGCGCAAGTTGCCATCGATTTTGGAGGTCGAAATTGGTTGGTTTGGGAAGCCGATTTTAAACGAGAAAAAATTGGAGAAATGCCAACAGAAATGTTCTACCATTTTTTCAAATCGTTCACCGATGGAGCCAAAGCCAATTTAAATATAAAAGCCGAAGGAACGAACGAACACCACAAAATTGAAGCCATTTTTAAAGCATTTGCAAAAGCAATAAAAGTGGCTGTAAAACGGGATGCAAGCAAAATGATTTTACCCTCAACCAAAGGAATGTTATAATGAAAATTGCAATAATAAATTACGGTGCTGGAAACATTCAGAGCATTCAATTTGCTTTACAAAGGCTGGGTTACGAAGGGATTTTAACCAACAATCCAACCGAAATTTCCGAAGCTGATAAAGTCATTTTTCCTGGAGTTGGAGAAGCAAGTTCGGCCATGAAAAAACTCATCGAAAGTGGTTTAGACCAACTCATTCCAACATTAAAACAACCAGTTTTGGGTATTTGCCTTGGCATGCAACTCATGTGCAACAACTCCGAAGAAGGAGATACCAAAGGTTTAGGAATATTTGATGTAAATGTTATTAAATTTTCAAATCAAGTCAAAGTACCACAAATGGGTTGGAATACCATAGCAAATTTAAAATCAACTATATTTAACGAAATTCCCGACCAAGAATACATGTATTTAGTTCATAGTTTTTACGCTCCAAAATGTGAAGAAACGATTGCTACGACGCATTATGAAACAGAATATTCTTCAGCATTGCAAAAAGATAACTTTTACGGAGTACAATTTCATCCTGAAAAAAGTGGTAAAATGGGAGAACAAATTTTAAGTAATTTTTTAAAACTATAATTTTTTAGATCAAAAGTCAAAAATAGTTTATCAAAAATCAATAATTTAATGAGAATAATTCCAGCAATAGATATAATAGACGGAAAATGCGTCCGACTTTCCAAAGGCGATTACGCAACCAAAAAAATATACAACGAAAATCCGCTTGAAGTTGCTAAAGAATTCGAGGCACACGGAATTCAATTTTTACATTTAGTAGATTTAGATGGAGCAAAATCAAGTAAAATTGTCAATCACAAGATTCTGGAACAAATTGCTACAAAAACTAATCTCAAAATCGATTTTGGTGGCGGATTAAAATCAGATTCCGATTTGAAAATTGCTTTTGAAAGTGGTGCCAATCAAGTTACTGGAGGAAGTATTGCCGTAAAAAATCCAACTGTATTCCAAGAATGGATTTCAAAATATGGATCAGATAAAATCATTCTTGGAGCCGATGCCAATAACGAAAAAGTTGCTATTTCTGGTTGGTTGGAAGAAAGTAGTGAAGAGTTGATTCCGTTTATTGAAAACTACCAAAAAAGCGGAATTCAATACGTAATTTGTACCGATATTGCCAAAGATGGAATGCTTGAAGGACCAAGTTTTGAATTGTATAAAAAAATACTATTGCAAATTCCAAACCTAAAACTAATCGCTTCCGGCGGAATTTCTACCTTTGACGAACTTCCAAAATTAGCCGAAATAGGTTGCGAAGGAACAATTATTGGAAAAGCAATTTATGAAAATCGTATTTCATTGAAACAATTAGAAAATTACATATTAAATAATTAGTAAAAGTGCTTTGCGCCTTTGCGTCTTTGCGAGAAATAAAAAATGTTAACAAAAAGAATCATTCCGTGTTTAGATATAAAAGAGGGTCGAACCGTAAAAGGCATCAACTTTCTTGAGTTAAAAGACGCAGGAAACCCAATAGAATTAGCCAAAAAATATTCAGATGAAGGCGCCGATGAGCTAGTATTTCTAGACATTTCGGCAACAGAAGAAGGTCGAAAAACGTTAGTAGAATTGGTTAGAAATGTGGCACAAACTATTAATATACCTTTTACAGTTGGTGGTGGAATTTCGTCAATTTCAGATGTTGAAATACTTTTAAAAAATGGTGCTGATAAAGTTTCGATAAATTCAGCAGCCGTAAAAAATCCGCAATTAATAAACGATTTGTCCAAAGAATTTGGAAGCCAATGTGTCGTTGTTGCCATTGATGCCAAGCAAGTTGATGGTTTTTGGAAAGTACATTTGGTAGGAGGAAAGGTAGCAACCGAATTGGATTTATTTGATTGGGCAAAAGAAGTAGCAACTCGTGGCGCAGGCGAAATTCTGTTCACTTCAATGAACAATGACGGAACTAAAAACGGATTTGCTAATGAAGCCTTAGCACGACTTTCAGCTAGTGTAAACATTCCAATTATCGCTTCTGGTGGTGCAGGAACAATGCAGCATTTTGAAGATAGTTTCAATATTGGAAATGCCGATGCAGCTTTGGCAGCAAGTGTTTTCCATTACAATGAAATTCAAATTCCTGAACTAAAACAGTATTTAAAAAGCAAATATATAGCAATTAGAATCTAAAATATATGAAACCAAACTTCAATAAAACTCCTGACAATTTACTTCCCGCAATAATTCAAGATAGCGAAACCAAAAATGTATTAATGTTGGGTTATATGAATGAAGAAGCCTATTTAAAAACTTTGGAAACCAACAAAGTAACTTTTTTTAGTCGCACTAAGAATCGTCTTTGGACTAAAGGTGAAGAAAGTGGTAACTTTTTAGAACTTCAAACAATAAAATTAGATTGCGATTCGGATACTTTTTTAATTCAAGTAAAGCCTTTTGGTCCAACTTGTCACAACGGAACTGGAACTTGTTGGGCAGAAGAGAACTGGGATAATTATGGTTTTCTATCTAAATTAGAAACTACAATTACCGATAGAAAAAACAATCTATCAGACGAAAGTTATGTAGCCTCGCTATTTAAAAAAGGGATTAATAAAATAATTCAAAAGGTAGGCGAAGAAGCTGTGGAAGTAGTTATTGAAGCCAAAGATAATGACGATAATTTATTCTTAAATGAAAGTGCTGATTTGCTTTTTCACTACTTAATTTTACTTCAAGCCAAAGGTTTTCAGCTTCATGATGTTGTGAATGTTTTAAAATCAAGACAAAAATAATAGTTTTATTTATCAAATATCTATTGAACTAGAAATGTAAATAAATTATCAATTAAAATCGTCGGTTCGTTTGAATATAAAAAATCAAAAAACTATATTTACTTTTTACAATAGTGTATAGATTTAATGAAAATGACCGAAGATAATCTCATAAATAATAGTTTAATTTCTAAAAAAATAGTTGAGCCACAACTTAACATTATTCTCACCACCGACGAAGATGATGAGCGTCCGGTATATATTGCTGGAAATTTTAACGATTGGAAAACTCAAGACAAAAATTTTGAAATGGAACGCATAGAAAATGGACTGTATCATTTTAAGTTTCCATCAAATTTTGCTTTTTCAGATCAAATATTATACAAATTTACGCGCGGCGATTGGAGCGAAGTTGAAATTGATAAATACGGAAACCGAACCGAAAACAGAATTTCAAAGCGTAAAAACGGTGTAAAAAAAGAACACGTTGAAAAGTGGCGAAAAAACTGGCTACCTTTTAAAAATAATTTTCTTCCGAAAGTAAAATTGATTTCAGAAGAATTTGAAATTCCTCAGCTCAACAAAACCAGACGAGTTTGGGCATTACTTCCTCATGATTACGACAATTCTAGCGAACATTATCCAGTTCTTTACTTGCAAGATGCGCAAAATTTATTCAATGAAAATGCACAATATGGCAATTGGGAAATTGATAAAAAACTTGCGGTTATGGCAGAATATAATATTGGTAAAATCATAATTATCGCTGTCGAACACGCCGAAAAAGAACGCATTAAGGAATACAATGTAGGAAATACAGTTCTTGGAAACGGACAAGGAAAAAAGTACATTCGTTTTTTAACAGAAACATTAAAACCATTTGTAGATGAAAATTTCCGAACTAAATCCGACAGAGAAAATACCGGAATAGGAGGAAGCTCGATGGGCGGATTGGTTAGTATTTTTTCAGGAATAATGTATCCCGAAGTTTTTGGAAAACTCATGATATTTTCGCCATCACTTTGGGTTGTTCCAAAAATTAAACTTTCTTTTTTAGATATGGATGAGCCACAAGATACTCGAATTTACTTGTATGCTGGCGGAGATGAAAGCGAAACCATGATTGACCACGTAAAAAAATTCAAAAAACGATTACTAAATAAAGAAGGTTTTGGAGAAAAAATGAAAATTCGTTTGAGTATCAATATGGAAGGAAAGCACAATGAACGATTTTGGAGTGATGAATTTCCAAAAGCAATTGAATGGCTATTTTTTAGCTCTAAAGAAAATTAAAAGATGATTAAGACAAGTAAAATAGAAGACCTTCACGGATTTAAAGGAACATTATTAATTCCTGTATACGAAACCACTGCTAAAAATATTGTACCCATCGAATTTCATGGTGTTTCGGTATATTCTCAAGTTTTTTACGGAAAAAAAGATACCCAGTATTTAGTCGAAAAATACGATTGTACGCATATTTTTATTGGCCTCGGAAAAGAAACTGATTACAAATCTTTGAAAACTATTTTTAGAAGAGTTGCTTCCAAAAATAAAGAATCATTTGGTGTACATACTGTTTTAGTTATTCCAAATGAATTCAATAAAAATCAGGTTGAAGCATCTGTATCCGGACTTGTTTTAGGAACATATAATCTGGGACATTTCAAGAAAAAAGAAATTCATCCATTCAATAAACCCGATTTTGAGTTACAAATTTTCTCTAAAATTGACTTTGAGGATTCAATTTCTAAAGGAATAAAAATTGCAAATGCACAATTAGAAGTCTATAATTTGGTCGATTTGCCTTCCAACACTGCAACGCCAAAATTCTTAGCCGATTGGGCAATCGACGCTGGAAAAAAATTCGGATTTTCAACTGAAGTATTTGATAGAAAAAAATGTCAAGAAATTGGTTTGCACTCTTTTCTGGCAGTTGGTCAAGGAAGTGAACGCGAACCACAATTTATAATTATGGATTACAATCCGTCCAACGCTAAAAAACACATCGGATTGGTTGGAAAAGGAATCACATTTGACACTGGTGGTTTGAATATTAAAGTTGCTGGTATGGTTCACATGAAATGCGACATGGCTGGTGGTGGCGCTGTACTTGGTGCAATGCAACTTATTGCCGATTTAAAATTACCGTATCGTGTTACTGCTATTGTTCCTGCCTGTGAAAATTCGGTTGATGCAAAATCATTCGTACCAAGTGACGTTATTCATAGTTACAGCGGAAGCACTATTGAAATTATTGATACGGATGCCGAAGGACGATTAATTTTAGCCGACGGATTATCGTATTTAATAAAAAATTACAAACCACAAACGATCATCGATATTGCAACTTTAACAGGAAGTTCGGTTGCGACATTAGGTTTTGAATGCGGAGCGTTATTTACAAATAATGATGATTTATCTAAAAAATTGCAGCAATCTGGCGATGAAGTTGGAGAGCGATTATGGCAATTACCACTTTGGGATGCTTACAAAGGCGATATTGAAAGTGAGATTGCCGATGTTAAAAATTATTCAGGAAAACCAGTTGCTGGAGCGATTTCGGCAGCTAAATTTTTAGAATATTTTACCGATAAACATTCTTCGTGGGCACATCTTGACGTTGCTGGAGTAGCATTTGGTGATGATGAATTTGCAAAAACTAAACATGCAACTGCATTTGGAGTACATTTAATTACTAACTTTATTGAAAACTTGTAACTTATGGACACTAAAAATTTTATTTGTATTTCAAATTATTTCAAAGGAAATGATTTTTTAATCAATTTAAAAAAACATGGAAATCGTGTTTATTTAATTACGTCCGAAAAGTTACGCGATAAACCTTGGGCATTTGAATATATTGATGAAATATTTTTCATGCCGGGACAAGATGTCGATTGGAATTTGGACGATTTATTGGCTGGAGTTTCTGATTTAATGCGTCATAAAAAAATTGATGCAATTGTTGCACTCGACGATTTTGATGTAGAAAAAGCAACTTTTTTACGTGAAAATTTAAGAATTGATGGAATGGGACAAACTACTGGAAGGTATTTCAGAGATAAATTGGCCATGAGAATGCGTGCGAAAAGCTGTGGCATTTCTAATCCGCAATTTTGTTCACTTTTCAACGATCATGATATCAATACATTTGCAGATACCGTTGCCGCACCATGGGTTTTAAAACCTCGATCGGAAGCTTCAGCATCTGGAATCATTAAGGTTTATGACAAAGAAAGTTTGTGGATTCATATCAATGAAATGGGAAATAACCGGTTCAAATATTTGTTAGAACAATTTCGTCCTGGAGCAGTTTTTCATTGTGACAGTTTGATATTTGAAGGTAAAATATTATTCAGTTTAACCTCTCAATATTTGGCAACACCAATGGAAATTTCTCAAGGTGGTGGTATTTTTCGTAGTGCCAATGTTGCTTATAATTCTGATGATGATAAAGAAATAAAACGTGTCAACGAGCAAGTTATTAAAGGTTTTGGCTTAAAGCACGGAGCATCACATGCCGAATTTATTAAATGTGAAGAAGACGGTAAAATATATTTTCTAGAAACAGCTTCAAGGGTTGGTGGCGCGCATTTGGCTGAAATGGTTCACGCAGCATCTGATATCAACTTATGGAAAGAATGGGCTGCAATAGAAGATGCGTTGGTAAAAAATGCAAAATATAAATTACCTAAAATCAAAAAAGAATTTGCGGGCATTGTACTTACTTTATCCAAATTCCAACATCCCGATTTGTCAAGTTTTAATGATGCCGAAGTTTGTTTTAGAGTTCCATTAGATTATCACGCTGGATTAATTGTACAAAGTGACAAGCATGCTAGAGTTCGAGAATTACTTGATGTTTATGCAGAACGATTGATTGCAGATTTTGCCACCACAGCACAACAAGAAAAACTTAAAAAATTGCATTAAAAAATATAAAAGATTCACTTTTTAAAAATCAAAGAGTGAATCTTTTTATTTTAACTCAAATATGACTGGAAAATATAATAGGCGGAATTTTCATAATCAAACATTCTGCATATGGAATGAAGTTCATCTTAGTGCGATACAAGATTTGAAAATTAATTACAAAAGTAAATCTGGAAGCGCATACATTTTCAATGATGAAGGCGTTTTTAGAATTTCAAACCATTGGGGAAGAGCATCCAATTGCAGATGGAGATTGATTTCAACTGCGAATTATAAAAATCAAAATACAACAGTCGGATTTGCTAAATGGAGTGATTTTTTACCTAATGATGAAATCTCGAAATTATTTTTTGTGAAAGTAGATTTTCAATCCAATGAAGTAGATTTTTATCATAAAGATGCTGATGAATACGATGGAAAAGCGTTTTTGCGCAATGCCAATAACACTGCAAAGACCATTCAGAATCTTAAAATGATTTTAAATGAAACATCTTGGGCAAAGCATCTCAATTATGTAGATTTGGATATTTTACGAAAAGAGATTTGTGCTGAACTACTATATTCTGACAAATCCTTGGTTGAAATTAAGCGAAGATTTATTTGAAATTTATTGCTCAAATAGCCCAACAGTTCCGCCAACCCAATCTCTATCTTTATTGAATTTAACTCCAATCATTTCGCCACGACTCAATCGTACTAAATTGGTGAGTAGAGTAGGAGTTTCTTCATTTTTTTTCCAAACTGCTAAAATTCTTACTTCAGCTTTTACTTTGCCATCTGGCGACTGAATTACAGGAAGATAATTGACTTTTTTCTGTAAAATATATAAATCTTTTTCTTTAACAGCCTCAATATCTTCACGTTTTACATGAAAAATTACGCCAGTTCCTGAAAATGAAAATAAAGGTTTTAAAACGTAATTTTCTAAATCTTCAGGAATTTCTTTAAGTTCTGATAACAATGTAGTTTCAATAAAATACGTTCCTTTTAAGTAAGGCAGAATGAATTTACTAATTCTGAAAAACCAATTTGGATGTCCAGCCCATTCTACATCATAACTTTTGGAGAAATCAAAATTTAAATCTAAATCAGTTCTCAAATCCAATTCGTCGAAAATTACACGATTGTAAATTCTTTTAATAAGAACGTCAACACCATCACTATTTTTATAAAAAAGTTGATTTCCTTTTTCAAAAATTTCGGTAACGCAAACTATTGGAACACCAAAATCACGATTACAATAATAAAAATCGATTTTTGTATTCTGCTTTTCAGGTTCAATTTCTAATAAAACGACATTTTCTTTAGGATGATTATTGCAAATAGCTTCTTCAACAATTTTCAAATACTCCTCATTAGAAAGTCCGTTAAAAAAAGGAGTTAAATGAGATAGAAAAGGGTAGTGGCTTTTGAATTTTTCTGCCAAATTATATTGAAAATTATACAAAGATGGAAATCCTTGTACTTCAATAAGCTTTGGAATTATTTGGCCATCTTCTTCACATATTCCAAAATCGATACACAAAAAAGTAGTCTGATCGTCTTCGTTTGGAACTTTTCTATTTAATTCTAACGCTTTGTTTGTTAAATCCTTAAAGTTGTTTTCTTTTATAAAAGATATAACCTCATTACAACCTTCAACCAATTGTTGTTTTAATTCTTTTGGAATAAAAAATGGCGTTTCACCAATTCTAAAAGTCACTTTATAATCAAAATCTGAAGTAATATCATCTAAAAAAGCATTGTACTTTTCAACTGTGAAATTTTCATTAAATAGGTTTCTGTATTTAGAATTCATTTGGTTGTAGACATTAGTAAGAAGTCATCTATAAAAAATCAGCGTACTATTTATTCGCTAGTTTGATAGGGCTTTCTTGTGTTTAATTACATCATTAATTGCAATTCTAAGAAAATTTGGAATTAAGGTTTCATTGGTTTTGAAAATTTTATCTTCATCCAACAAATCTTCCAACATGTTTCTAAATTTGGTTCTGCCTTTCATGGCAATAATTTTATCGCGTTTTTCTTTATTTTTTAAATTGGCAATAAAACTAACAGCATCGGCTTCGGGATGAAACTGTGTTCCAACAAAATATTCTGAAAAACGAACCGCCATAATAGCGCGTTCATAATCACCACGATGATTTCGAATTTTTTCTAACGAAATAATTTCAGCACCTTTCTTTTTAAAAACACTCAATTTTGGTTGAACTACTTGATAATCGCGACTGTCAATAGCATAAAACGGATTTTGTAATCCTTCAAATATTGGATCAGTAAGACCTTCTTCTGTTTTATGCATGGTCATCACGCCAAACGAAGTACTTTTTCTTTTGGTAATTTGAGCCAAGCCAAAATGAATACAAGCCATTTGAAAAGAATGACAAATAAAAAGGACATGTTTTTTAAGGTCTTTTTCGTTATTCCATTTGGACAAATTGTCAATGAATTCATAGTATTTTTTGTCCCAAATTCCGTTTCCTTCTAATGGATTTCCTGGTCCACCAGTGGAAATATAAATATCAAATTTTTCTATATTTGGAAGTTCATTTTTACCACGAACGTCAAATATTTGAAACGTAACCATTTGGTTAAACCTATTTATTATGTCAATGATACAGCGCATTCCTTGGTTGGGTTCGCCATCATACATATCTAAAACTGCTATTCTTATTTGATTATTCATAGTCTAAAAATTATATCAATTTCGTTTACAAAGATAACTTTTTTATAACAATCAATTAATATTTCAATTTTGGTTGTAAACAAAGTTATCTACCAAATGTTTATCTAAATTTTAGAAACCTCTTGTAAATTCGCTAGTTATAAAATCGACTACTTTGCTCAAATCATTAGTTTCGTTAAAAACGGCAAGTTGCTTATCTGCTCCAGTACCTTCTCGCATGATCGTATGAATGTAGTTTATTTGTTCTCTACTATCCAATTCATCTACAACATCGTCAATAAACTCTAGTAATTCATGTAGTAATAATTTGGTTTCAACCTCTTTTTGAAGACCAAAATCAATCATATTTCCGTCAATACCATATCGTGCAGCTCTGAATTTGTTTTCTTTAATTAAGGCTAATCGATAAATATTAAAACTGGTATTGTGTAAAGTAAGTTTGTATAATTTTGCTACAATTGCCTGAATAACAGCTACAATACACATGGCTTCATCAACTGTTAGACACATGTCGGTAATGCGAAACTCGATGGTATCATAAAACGGATGTAGTCTTAAATCCCACCAAATTTTCTTCGGATTATCAATACAATTTGTCTTAACTAAAGTTTCTAAATAATTGTCATAGGCTTGTACGCTATCAAAATATTCGGGTAAACCAGTTCTTGGAAATTTATCAAAAACTTTAGTTCTAAACGATTTATAACCGGTGTTTCGTCCTTCCCAGAAAGGCGAATTTGTGGAAAGCGCAAAAATGTGAGGTAAAAAATAGGTAGCCTGATTCATCAATTGCAAACCAACTTCACGATTTTCAATACCTACGTGACAATGCATTCCGAAAATTAAATTAGATCGTGCCGCATCTTGCAACTCATTTACAATCATATGATAACGAGGATCATCAGTAATAGGTTGGTCTTGCCAACGTGAAAAAGGATGCGTTCCTGCGCCACCAACAACCAAACCTTGTTTATCGGCAAGTTCCACAATTTTACTTCTTAAAAAAGTAATTTCGCATTTTGCTTCTTTAACGTTTTTACAAATATTGGTACCAACTTCCACCACAGATTGATGCATTTCAGCCTTAACCTGTTCGTTTAAAATTATTTTAGCACCATCAACTATTTTGGACAAATGCGAACGTAAATCGCGCGTTACCGGATCAATAATTTGATATTCTTCTTCGACACCTAGTGTGAATATTGGTAATTTTTTTGACATAATTTTATTTTTCTTTTGAAGCTAAATCCAGCTATCCATTGCAATCTTTTCTTTTTTGAAAATAAAAAAGAAAAGGATTTTCATTACTATCTGGGCTAGGGCAATAGTGTTTAATTTAAAGTTTAGTATTTAAAATTCAACTTTTTAAAAATTAAAAAGATTATCAAATCTTAAAGTTTTAAAACTGAACACTACTTACTGAATACTGACCACTATTTACAAGCATCTTTTATAAAAGTTCCCCAAGTAAGATTCATTTTTCCAGGTTTCTGTTTTTTGGCTGCTGCAATTGCCATTTTGGCTGCATGCTCTACAACCCATTCGAAATTTTCTGCTCCAACAGAAGTTAGTTCAGCATCTGGTGCAGGATTTCCAAAATCTATCGCGTATGGAATTCCATCTCGTACTGCAAATTCTACGGTATTAAAATCATAACCTAGTCCTTTACAAAGTCGTAAAGTATAGTCTTTTATGGTCGCCATTAACTTTTTATCCGTATTTGGATTTTCTACCACATAGCGCAGATGGTGCGGATTTCTCGGTTCATAAGGCATTATTCTTACCTCTTTTCCGCCAAGGCAATATACTCTGTAATAATCTTGAAAAATAATTTCTTCTTGTAACAACATCACCAATTGGCCAGTTTCTTGATGTTTTTCCCAAAATTCTTCTTTATTTTCTAATCGGTATACATTCTTCCAACCGCCACCAGCGTAAGGTTTCATATAGGCTGGAAAACCGATGTAATCGAAAATCCCTTCCCAATCCATAGGAAATTTTAAATTTCGGAATGATTTTGAAGTAGTATCGGTAGGATGTTCGGCTGAAGGCAGAATTACGGTATTTGGCAATGGAACGCCTAAAGTATCTGCTAATGAATTATTAAAAAATTTATCGTCGGCACTCCACCAAAACGGATTGTTTATGACATTAGTTCCTGTTAATGCTGCATTTTTAAGATAAGCACGATAAAATGGAACGTCTTGCGAAATTCTATCAATAATTACAGCATATTCGCCGTCTTTATTTTGCACAACTTTATCTATAGACACGGCTTCGGCAATAATGTCCTTTTCATTTTTAGAATTTACTCTATCAATAAATGCTTGCGGAAAGGTGTCTTCCATTCCAAATAAAATTCCTATTTTTTTCATATTCGATACTATTATTAGTTTGTAATTGTTTTAAAAAAATTTAATTCTAGACAAGTAATGCGGAAACATTTCTTTCCAAACTGGCCAATCGTGTTTTTGATCACTTCTAATATCCAACCAGTGCGGTACATCACGCATAGCAAGAACTTTACTAAGTTTTAAATTAGCATCGAGGCAAATATCCCAGTTGGAAGTGCCAAGGCAAATATCCATTTGCCAAAGATTTGGATCGTTGAGTCCGTGTAGGAAATCTTCTGGTGAATTGAAAAATACGTTATCGTCATGATGACCATCCATGAAACTTTTAATATTGAAAGCGCCACTCATAGAAAACATGTGACTTACATAGCCCGGATGACGAAACGCAAAATTGGCAGCATGATAACCACCAAAACTGCAACCAGCTATGGCAACTTTGCCTGAACTTGTATTGTTTTTTACGCGCTCAACAATTTCATGACAAATAAATTTATCATACCAAACATGGTTTTGAATGCGGTGTACTGGATGTATTTTTTTGTTGTAAAAGCTATCTTTATCGATACTATCTGGACAATAAATTTGAATTAATCCTTGTTCGATGTACCAACGTGCGGATTCAATTAATCCTTGATCTTTATTTTCATGGAAACTTCCCATTGAGGTTGGGAATAGAATTACAGGATAACCTGAATGCCCAAAAACGAGCATTTCAATTTCACGATTTAAATTAGGTGAATACCATTTAAAATATTCTTCTTTCATAAATATAATTACTTTTAACAATTATAATAAAAAAAAGAATGTGAAATATGCAAAAATTTAGTGTAATATAAGTTTTACGATTAAGTATTTAATGATTATGAGATTTTGCCAAATCGTTAATAATACGATACATTTTATTCAGTGTTTTTAAATATCTTCAATGAATTTAAGGTTTAGAAATAATCTGTACCTGACTTTTAAGCCTTTCAATTAGCATGTTCATCATTCGTTTATTCAAATTTGATGAATTTTCAATATAAACAAGGTACTCTTCAATTGTAAAAAGTCCGATTATCATACCTTTTAAAGAATTTCTAAATTTTATATCTCTATGAATTGTATTTTCGATGTAAACCATTTTTTTATCTGGAGTAAAATCAAAGAAAACATTTTTTTGTTTTACGGCATAATTTATAAAAACTTGAATTAGCAAATCGTTTTGCAGCTTTAAAATAGGCCGAAGCGTTTGGTTTTGAAAAGCTTCTTCTTTAGATGATTGCGATGTTACAGTTCCGATAGCATCACCACGAAGTGATTGAATAAAGTTTTCTCTAGCTTCCATTTTTTATTTAAAGTTATAAAAAAAACCTCTGTAAAATACAGAGGTTTAATATATTTATTAAGACTAAATTGTTAATTAATTTACTCTAAAAGTTACTCTTCTTACAAGTTTTCTTGCTCCAGTTGATGTTGGATCTACGCTTGTATCTTCTCCGCTAGAAAGCGTTGAAAGTCTAGATGCATCAATACCAGCTTTAACTAAAATATCTTTAACTGATTCAGCTCTTGCTTTACCTAGTTTATTGTTTACTTCATTGGTTCCAATTTCGTCAGCATGACCAATTATTTGTGCGCTTTCAGTTGGATTATTTCTCAAATAAGTAAGCATAAAATCGATACCTTCTGTTGAAACATTTGTTGGTTTAGATTTACCAAAATCAAAATAGGTAGTTACATACCCTTCGTTGATTAATTTCTTAACTACAGCAGTATTATTAGAATCAGTTGCATTTTTAGCAGCAAATGATTTTTCTAAATATTTTTCCAATTCATCTGGAACACCATTTCTATTGATGTCAACCATTTTACCTTTAGTATCAACAGCAACTCCAGCGATAGAATTATTTTCACTATCTAAATAATCTGGAACACCATCTTTATCAGTATCATTCATCAAAGTTTCGATGTCACCAATTCTTTTTTCTAAAGCTTTGATTTCTTCTAAATTCTTTTCATCTAATTCAGCCCAATCTCCGTGCATTTTTTCTTTACCGAAAGAATATGATAATCCTAATGAAGCTGTAATTAATTCACCATTTAAGTTATTACTAAGATCAGAAACTGATCCATCATAAGCTAAATTTTGTCTTAGATTTTTTTGGAATGAAAGGTCAAACATTAATGATACCTTATCAGCAATTCTAAGCTGAGGAGTTATACCAATTACTAAACCACCCAAATATTCGTGAACACCATAATTTACATTTTCAGTTCTAGAGGTCAACTGATCTATTTTAACACCAGCGTGAACTAATAAACCAAAACGACCCATGTATTCGTTTAAATCTAGTACGCGACCCATGTTAGCAACTCCTTGAACAGAAATTCCTATTTGACGCATTTCAAATGGTAAACTTTCGCTATCACTAGAGTTTTTTATTTTAGAATAAGATAATGCTCCTTTTAATCCAAATTTTGGACTGATCATATATCTTGCTCCAAGATCATAACTGTTAGCGTCAATTGTTCCTAAAAAAGAGTTAGGATTACTAGAATAATAACCTGGTGCGAATGGTTTAATTCCTTTTGCATGTCCTACGAAACCTTCAATAGTCCATCTATTGAAACTCTTCTTTGTAATAGTGTCTGTGTTAATTTTGTTTTCTTGTGCAACTAGGGAAGTTAAAGACGACAAGGTTAAACAGATAAGTACGATTTTTTTCATGTTTGTTTATTTTTTTGCAAAAGTACACTTTTAACAATTACTTTCAAGTAAAACTTTTAAAAAAACTCAAGTATATCTTGCTTTTCAAGACAGTAAGCAAACTTTTCATTTGAAATTTTAACATTTATTTCAACCTATATTTTTTATGTACTTTATAAAATTCACAAGTTCAATAATGCATTAAATATACTTTTCTAAATTTGCAATTTATTACTATAATTCATCCATTAAAATATTAGCAATAAACTAATAATCAATACTATATGTGATTTTTTAAGCGATTTAGTTACAATTAAAATAACCTTAAATTGAAATAGTTATAATTTCAAATCCACATCAGATTAGTATTGATTTAATTTGTCTAAAAGAGTTTGTTAAACTGCATTATATTAACGAGCAAATTCTTAATTTAGCCTTTGTTAAAAAATACTTAAATAGATGAGATTTCATACAAGAAAATGGGTAAAACCTCAAGACTTAAACCCAAACAGCACTTTATTTGGCGGACGTTTACTAGAATGGATTGATGAAGAATTGGCTTTATATTCGATTATTCAGCTAGAAAATCCAAGAATTGTGACTAAGCATATGTCTGAAATAAATTTTAGAAGTTCAGCCAAGCAAGGTGATATTGTAGAGATTGGTATTGATGTTGTAAAATTTGGAAATTCATCAATCACATTAACTTGTCAAGTCAGAAATATGATGACTAAAGAAATTATTATCTCCATTGATACGATTACCATGGTAAGCCTAGGAGAAGACGGCAAACCTAGTGCTCATGGAAAAACAACTATTGAGTATGTTGAAGACCGACTTAAACGTTAATTGGGTATAAAATCACCTTTTTCAGAAGGTAATTCAAATATTTCAAGATCAAAGTACTCAATTGCTGCAATAATATGATCAAAAATATCCGACATGATGTATTCGTATTCTACAAAGCGTTGTTCGTGTGTAAAAGTGTAAATTTCTAACGGAATTCCTTGTGCAGTTGGTTGTAGCTGTCTGCAGAGCAAAATCATATCTTTATTTAAATCGGGATAATTCTCCAGGTAAAACGTTATATATTTTCTAAACAATCCAAAATTGGTCATATTTCTACCATTTATAGAAATAGATTTATCAATATTGTGCTTTTTATTGTATAAATCAATTTCAACTTGTCGCAGTTCAATATAGGCAGAAATCAGTTGAATTTGTTTTAGTTTTTCTAAATCTTGTTGGGTTAAAAAACGAATACTTTTAACTTTGATTAGCAAATGCCTTTTAATTCGTCTTCCTTTAGAATCCAACATACCACGCCAATTTCTAAAAGAATCCGAAATCAAACTGTAAGTAGGAATTGTAGTGGTTGTATTATCAAAATTTCGAACTTTTACAGTTGCTAAGTTTATTTCGATTACATCACCATCGGCACCAAATTTGTCAAAAGTTATCCAATCGCCAATACGTACCATATCGTTTAACGAAACCTGAACACTAGCAACAAATCCTAATATTGTATCTCTAAAAATCAATATTATTACCGCAGAAACTGCTCCAAGCGTTCCATATAAAGTAGTTGCTTTGATATCAAAAATTTCAGAAATAATAATGATTACTCCAAAAATCCAAAGCACAATCATAATTACCTGAATATAACTATCTATAGGTTTATCGCTATACTGCGTCTTTTCTTTTAAATAATCACGAATGGCTTTTAAAATACTTCTTACAATCCAAAGTACAAGGAGTATAATATAAATTCCGACTAATTTTCCGAAAATTGTTTCCCAGTACACAAACTTGTCTAAAATTATAGGAACCGATTTATATATAAATAAAAACGGTATGAGGTGCGCAATATATTTGGCCGTTTGGTTGGATACTAACAAATCATCAAATCGGGTTTTGGTTTTTTTTGCAATAATTGCCATTATGGTAACCAGAACTAATCTGAATACCACATAAATACAATAGGCTAAAAAACACAGAATAACACTATTCAATAACAGACTTATATATGATGCCGTAGCGTCGCCAAACGACATTTTGCGCATCAAAGGATAAATCCATCCAAATATTTTCTCAATCAATTTAAGCATTTTTTAAGTATTTTCTCTCGATGTAAAAAGTACCGAAAGGCACTAGCGAACCTAAAATAATAAGCGCTAAATCTTTAAAATTCCAATTTTGTTTAGAATAATTTACAAATGCTAAATATAAATAGGCAATAAATAAAACGCCATGAGCCATTCCGATTGGAAACAACAAGGTTTTATACAAGTCCAAATTATTAGGCTTTATGAACAACATATTGGCAAGCAAAACTAAAAAAGAGATTCCTTCTAAAACAGCAACAATTTTAAATATCTTAAGCATCGTAGTAAAATTTATTTGCACAAAAATAAGGATTATGAATCATTTATTAATTAATTTCACACAAACTAATTTACATTTGTAAAACAGACTTGATTTATGAGTAAACGAGATTTAAAAAAATATTTGAGCGATTTAACAAAGCCACAATTGGAAGAACAGTTGGTGGAATTGTATGATAAATTTAAAGAAGTAAAAGTGTACTATGATTTTGTTTTCAATCCGAATGAAAAAAATTTGGTGAAAGATGCAAAACTAAAAATTACAAATGAGTATTTTCCAATTCGCGGAAAAAGACCTAAAATGCGTCGTTCTACGGCTCAAAAATTTATTAAACATTTCATTACTTTGGGTGTTGATGCCTTTATAATTGCAGATGTAATGCTATATAACATTGAAATTGCACAAAGTTATTCGTCTGAAAAAAGAATTTATAATGATACTTTTTACAAAAGCATGCTAAATTCTTTCGAACAAAGTATTTCCTACCTTATTGAAGCAGGCATTTTACTAGATTTTAAAAGTAGAGTAGTGGCTATTAAAGAAGAAAGTATCAGTCAAGACTGGCCAAATAAATATGAGTTCAACGCCATTGTTGAACGATTTGATTATTAGTATTTATTTAAGGTATCATTATATACTGTATCAGCAATAATTGTATCATTTACGATTGTATCATTTACGATTGTATCAGTTATGATTGTATCGTTTAACGTAGTATCAATTATTGTTGTGTCAGAAAATGTAGTATCTATCAAAACTGAATCTAATAGAAAACTATTGCTTTGGTCTTCATTCGCTTTAAAATCATCAGTAGAACAACTGATTATGATTAGCGCAACGATTAAAAGCGAAGTGTAAATTTTGTACATCTATTTTTTTAAATCAAATTTATTTATTTCTCGATTACTACATTTAAACTTTTAGTTAAAGTTAATAATGATTTCAATAAATTTTTATCAATTTTAAAAAACATAGTTCGATAACTGTTTTTTAGACGTACTTTTGCAAAATTGTAAATTTTACTATGTCAGACAAAGAGATATCGACCGTTAAAGAAGAAAAAAAAGAACTTTATAGTTACCAAATTGGTGATATTGATAAGATCTTTGAACGCATCGACAATGCAGCAAGCAACTATCATTTGCTGTATCAGTTGCCAACTGGCGGTGGAAAAACTGTGGTTTTTTCTGAAATTACAAGAAGGTATTTAGAACAATACAACAAAAAAGTGGTTGTTTTAACCCATCGTATTGAGCTTTGTAAGCAAACTTCAAAAATGCTAAAAGGATTTGATGTTAAGAATAAAGTAATCAACAGTACGATTAAAGAATTGCCCGATCAAGACGAATATTCTTGTTTCGTAGCAATGGTAGAAACGCTGAAAAACCGCCTAAACGATGAAAAATTAGAAATTGACAATGTAGGTTTAGTCATCATCGATGAAGCGCATTTCAACTCGTTTAGAAAGTTGTTCAGTTCTTTTGGAAATGCCTTTATTCTAGGAGTAACTGCAACACCTTTAAGCTCTAACATTAAGTTACCAATGTATGAAAATTACAACGAACTTATTGTAGGCGATACGATTCAATCTCTAATTAGCAAAGGCTTTTTAGCAGAAGCTACAACTTATAGTTATGATGTCGGACTTACTTCATTGAAAGTAGGAATCAACGGTGATTATACGGTAAAATCGTCTGACGATTTATATAGCAATATGGTTATGCAAGAAAAATTATTGCATGCCTATACTGAAAAATCATTGGGTAAAAAAACGTTAATTTTCAATAACGGAATCAATACTTCGTTGCATGTTTATGAAACTTTTAGACATGCAAAATTCAATATCCGCCATTTAGACAATACGACGAGTAACGAAGATCGGAAAGAAATTTTGCAATGGTTTAAAAAAACTCCAGATGCAATTTTGACATCGGTGGGAATCTTAACTACAGGTTTTGATGAGCCAACGGTTGAAACCATAATTTTAAATCGTGCCACAAAATCGTTAACACTTTATTTTCAAATGATTGGACGAGGTTCTAGACGCTTGCCAAATAAAGATGCTTTTACAGTTATTGATTTAGGAAACAACGCATTACGGTTTGGATTGTGGAATAATCCGGTAGATTGGCAACACATTTTCAAATCGCCAGAATATTACTTAGAAAGTCTGCGTGAAGATGCCGATATTGAAAGTAATTTTAAATATGTAATGCCAGACGAATTACGTAAAAAATTTGCTAAAACTAAAGATATTACATTTGATGTAAATGAAGAATTTAAATTTACAGTCAAAAACAATTTAAAAGCTAAATCGATAATCGAAAAATCATTAGACCAGCATGCAGCCATGTGTGTTGATAATTCTGAAGATTTATCAGAAGCCAAAAAATTAGCTAAAGAATTAAATGATGATATTGAATATAGAATTCGTCAATATTGTGTTTGCTTAGGAAATGTGACCAAAAATTATCGTTCGTGGCTTATTGAAGATTATACTTTGAAATTGATATTACTTATTGGAAAACTCAATCGTATTAAGGTCATGCAAGAACTATAAATAGCCAAATTATACCTTAAAAATAATGTAATAATTTGAACTATAATTTATATTATGTAAAATAGAATAATTTAATAGCAAGGTTATCAATCTTTTCTTTTCCGCAAATTAATGCGTACGAATACTAAAGAAACTATTCCAAAAAAAAGTGTTAAGTAAATTGAATTTAAAATTACCTGAAACAGTCCGAGATTATTGACATTCAAGAACGGATAAGGATAATAATTAGAAAAACTACCTAAAAATAAAACTACAACACAATAAAATGCTGGAAATATAAGCCAAATGAAAATTTGTTTATATCTCAATTCAGGTTTTGTTACATTAGCATACCAAAATATAACATACAGCAACGGAATAACTAAATGCAATAATTCATCAACAAAGCGTTGTAATCCTTGAGGTTGCCAAATAAATCTTAGAATACCATTATATACTATTCCAACAATTGTAATATAAACTGCAACAGCTGATTGTGTTACCGAATTGAGAAAGAAGTTAGTTTTGCTTTTGTCATTAAATAATTCGGAAGTGTAAATAACAGCAACTAGAATATTACTTAAAATAGTAAAAAAACAAAAAAAACGTAAAATTGTTTCCGATATACCAACTACTCTATTACTTATCATCAAAATAAATTGCGTAACAAGTGCAAACCAACTTATGGCAGCCAATAGTAAAAAATATTTTTTTGTAAATTTAAATGTCATATTATAAACAATCCTTGTAAAGTTACTAAAACTGTATTTAAAATAATATAATTAAAAAAATAATTTCAAAATGCTTATCCTTGCTAAGGTTTGCTATCTTTGTAAAACAGTAATTTTTTTATAAAACAAACTTATGAGTAATGCAATTACACAACGCGTAGCCGATTTTTTAAAAGATTTTCAGCCGTTTAATTTTTTGTCTTACGATGACTTAATTAAGATTGCAACTACAATTCGAGTATTAAATTTAGAAAAAAACAAAAATCTTTTTCAAATAAACGATACGTTACACGACACTTTTTATGTTGTTGCTTCTGGAGTTATAAATCTTACCGTAATTGTAGATTCTGAAGAAACGTTGCTTAACAAATGTTATCCTGGTGATATATTTGGTTTACGTCCATTTTTTGCAAAAAACAATTACCAAATGACCGCCAAGGCTCGTGAAGAAAGTATTGTTTACGCTATTCCGATTAGTACATTCAAACCATTTGTTGCACAAAACCAAGAGGTTTTGACCTTCTTATTAGAAAGTTTTGCAACAAATACTAAATCGTCATTAGACAATCAAAATTCTGGAAAATTGCTTTCGGATTCTGTTGGATATTCTGATAATCAATCGGATATGCAATATTTTCAGTCGTTAAATTACAATAAAACGCCTTTAAAAATTGCTCTAGACACTTCAATCAAAGAAGTTGCTCAATTAATGACCGATAATTTGGTTGATAATGCCTTAATTATTGATCAAAATTACCCAGTTGGTATAGTAACAGACAATGATTTTAGATCTAAAGTCGCTACTGGTCGCTACCCTATGTCGCATAGCATCGATAAAATAATGTCGTCGCCAGTAATTGCGGTAACACCCAATATTTCGGTTGCCGAAGCGCAATTGGTGATGCTTAAGCATGATGTTACACACCTTTGTGTTACCCACGATGGCACCGATAAATCTGATATAAGAGGGATAATTTCTGAACACGATTTAGTCGTAGCACAAGCCAATAATCCCGGGATTTTGATTAAAGAAATTAAACGCTCTCAAACTGCAAAAGATTTAAAACAGGTACGAGATAAACTTTCAGAAATCATACAATCTTCTATAAGTAAAAATATTCCTTTAGTACATGTGAGTAATATTGCAGGTGAAATTACCTTGGCAATAGTAAAACGTGCCGTCGAATTAGCCATATTAGATTTAGGATCGCCACCCGCTCGATTTGCATGGTTAAGCATTGGAAGTCAAGGTAGAAAAGAGCAATTGTTATATACCGATCAAGATAGTATTTTGGTGTTTGAAGATGTAGTTGCTGATAAATATCGAGATGTGAAAGATTACTTTATTAAATTAGCTAAAAAAACTACTACTACTTTGGAAAAAGTTGGTTATCCTATATGTCCAAACCATCATGTAGCTAGTAATATGATGTGGTGTAAATCTCTGACTGACTGGACTAAACAGTACAACAGTTGGATGAATACTCCAGGTGAAAATTCAAATGAAATAAGCAGTGTTTTCTTTGATTATGAGATGGCTTTTGGCGAATTAAAACTTGAAGATGCCATAACAGAAGTGATTTTTAAAAATGCCAAAAACAATGTTTTATTCTTTGACTACTTAGGAAATGATGCGTTGAAAAAGCCTACTCCATTAAACTTTTTTAAGAAATTTAATGTCGAAGAAGAGGGCGAAAATAAAGGAAAATTTGATATCAAAACTAAAGCATTAATGCCATTGGTAGATGGTGCTAGATTATTTGTTTTAAGTAACAACATCAAAGGTATCAATACTACTTATTTGCGATATAAACAGTTAGCAATTACCGATCCGAAACATGCAGAGGTTTACCTAAATTGTGCCGAAGCTTATATTGCCTTATTAAAATTTAGAACTTTAGAAGGATTAAAAAACGATAGTTCGGGACAATTTATCAATTTAGACGAACTTTCAAAAATTGAAAAAGAAAAGCTCAAAAATGCCTTACAGCCAATGAAGGATTTGGAAGAGTTAATAAAAGATAGATTTCAACTTACTCAATTTTCATAATTATGTTAGATTGGTTAAAAAACATTAGTAAAGAAAGTCCCGAATTTTGGAAAAATTATCAATCGAAATTTGATAAAAAATCCAATAGATATGTGGTTTTAAGTACGGAAACTTCAGGATTAAATCCTAAAAAAGATGTCATTATTTCGTTTGGAGCTGTTGCAATAATTGATGAAAAAATAATTCTAGCTGACACTTTTGAAGTGGTAATTCCGCAATACAAATATTTACATGATAATGGCATTACAAACGATTTTTTACTCGAAAGCAGTTTACCAAAACTAGCTGAACCTGAAGCAATTGAAAAATTAATAGATTATATAGGAAACGCTACTTTAGTTGGCCACAGAATTCATTTTGATGTGGAAATGATTAACGAATCGTTGGACAAATTGGGTTGTGGTAGATTGAAAAATGAAGCTTTGGATGTTGAAGTGATGTACAAAAAATTACATGACATCAACGACAAAAATTATTCCTTAGACGAACTTTCCAATTTGTTCAAACTTCCAAAAACAGATAGAATTTCAACTACAGATGATGCCTACACAATCGCAATACTATTCTTAAGGCTAAAATCTAGATTGAATATTTAATATGAAAATTAAAATAAATTGCGCCATTTTAGTACTGCTTATCATCATGATAATTCCGTCTTTCGCGTACAGTCAAAATCAAACCATGAAAAACGATTGGGCAAATTTAAAGAAATACGAAGCAGAAAATAATAGTGTATTGACTGCTACTCCAACCGATTCAAAAATAGTTTTCATGGGAGATTCTATTACTGAATTTTGGAAAATTAACGATAGTAATTTCTTTTCAACTTCTAATTATAATCGTGGAATAAGTGGACAAACAACACCACAAATGCTACTTAGATTTCGTCAAGATGTTATCAACTTACAACCTAAAGCTGTTGTGATTTTATCTGGAATTAATGACATTGCCGAGAATACTGGACCCATTTCGAATCAAGGAATTCTTGATAACATTATATCAATGTGTGAATTGGCTAAGGCTAATGGAATTACAGTAGTTTTATGTTCCGTTTTACCAGCAAACAAATTCAACTGGAATCCCAAAATACTTCCTGCAGAACGAGTTATTAATTTAAATAAATTGATAAACGACTATGCTATAAAAAATAAAATAATCTATGTAGATTATTATGCAGAAATGGTTGATTCTGAACAAGGTTTGAATTTAAAATATGGTGATGATGGCGTACACCCAAACGCAGCAGGCTATGACAAAATGAAATCAATTTTGATTGAAAAACTAAAATTATTATAATTTAAAAATTCAAATAAACTATTTTTTCAAATCGTCCGTGGTGTGTTTTTGAAACAGCAACTATTTTGCTTTTATGTTCTGCAAATGGAATTCCATTTATTTTAAATAATTCCATTTCGGATGTAAAACTCTCTATTTTTTTGAAATCTGAAGTTGCTTTTACCGCTTCTGAATACACAAAATCATTTGAAAAATAAGACTTTGTGTAGTATAAATCGTTTTCAAACTTTACAATTCCGTTGCAATAATCCAAATTCAAGCATTCTATTTTTTTAGGATAAAAACCACGTGATTTGCCTTCTTGAATCAGTATTTTGTAAACTGCCTCTTTCCTACTCCATAAATTCCAAATATCAATTTCTTGATGATTCGAATTTTGAAATAAATCCAATTCGGAATCAGTAAGTAGTTTAGCTAAATAACCCTTACGTCTCCAATTACTTTCTTTGGAAGCTAAAGCTAAATCGACTATGTCGTTGCCAATCATTATTGATCCGCAAGTTTCGATTCGATAATGTCAATTGCCGCTTGAACATTAACCATTTTTTCCATAGAAATGGTGTCAATTTCTATAGAATAAAATTCTTCTATATCTAAAATCACATCGACTAGATTAGCTGAATTTATTTGTAAATCAGTAATAAAATCGGTCTCTTCTGTTAGATTTTCAAATGCTAATTCGTTATTTATATAGGGCTTGATGATTGATTTTAACTTCTCTATTATTTCAGATTTGCTCATACTATTATGTTTTTCAAGATGTGTTTTTATGGTATTTTTAATGAACTGTTTTTCGTAATGCCTATCGCGACGCGTTTTCTTTTCGTTGGCACGTTTCGCATTTCGTTTATCATGAACAATGTCATCTAATCGATTTAAATCATCGATTTCATTTATATCGTTGGGTGAATTTCGCTTTGGCATTTGGCTAATTTACAAAACTTTTAAAAATTATACATCCATTTACGTCGCCAAAACCAAAACTAGCTTTGGCTATTATATTGATGTCTTTTTCAATTAATTTTTGAGGAATTTTTGTACTGTCGATAAACTCTAAAATCGTTGGATTAATATCTTCACAATTGATGTTGGGGAAAATAAATTTTTGATGTAATTGCAATACAGAAGCTACACTTTCAATACTTCCCGAAGCCGATAAACAATGCCCGACCATCGATTTTAAAGAGTTTATTTCTGGAAAATTTGCACCAGATAAACCTAATGCTTCACTCCAATTTTGAATTTCGAGCGCATCTTTAGATGTTGCAGTTAAATGACCGTTTATTGTATCGATGTCTTGTGGTTGAATTCCTGCATTTTCTAAAGCATCTTTAATGCATTTTTGCACCGCAATAGGATTTGGAGCGGTCATTGTTCCCAATCCTCTTTGACCTCCAGAATTACTATTTCCTCCTAGAACTTCGCAATAAATCTTGGCGTTTCTTGCTAAAGCAGTTTCTAATTCTTCCAAAACTAGTGCGCCACTTCCGCTTCCAGGTACAAATCCTGAAGCACTTGCACTCATTGGTCTCGAGCCGCTTTCTGGCGTCTCATTATGTTTATAGGTGCAAACTTTCATCGCATCGAAACCACCCCAAATATAAGGACCAGAATCGCTTGTGCTTCCAGCTAAAATACGTTTGGCTTTTCCAGCTTGAATGCGGTCAAAAGCCATCAAAATACTTTCTACACCTGTTGTACAAGCCGATGAATTGGTTGAAACGATATTCCCTAAGCCTAATTTTCCTCCTAAATAAGCGCTGACGCCACTATTCATAGTTTGTGCTACAGCGGTACTGCCTAATTTTCGCGTCTCAAACGCATCAATTTTATAGATACTTTCTCTAAACTTTTCTATTCCCGAAGTTCCAGTTCCGAAAATAGTGCCTGAATCCCAATCGGGAATTTCATTGTTTACTATCGTCAAACCTGCATCATGCCAAGCATCCATTCCAGCCATAACGCCATATAAAATCCCAGTGGAATTGAAATTTCTTAATTCGAGTTCGGTAAAATAGTTTCGTTTTAATTCTTCTGAAATTTCAGGTGTTCCTGCAATTTGGCAAGAAAAATTTAACCGTTCTAATTCTGCATCATGTTGTATTCCAGAAACGCCATTTTTTATGGCAGTTGTAAAAGCCTCAAGTCCTACTCCATTTGGTGCGACAACTCCTAAACCTGTAATTACAACTCTTTTCATTTATGTAAGGTGTTAAAAATTTTAATTTCGATTTTATATAATTATTCCTGCGATTGTACCTCGACAAACTTCTAACCCTTTATCATTTATCATTCTGACTTTGCATTTTAACTTTCCGAATCTAAAATATACTTTTTCGGAAACTACAACTACACGTTCTGATGGAAATACAGGAAGTAAATATTCAATTTCTGATGAAGTTAAAGCGATTTTTGTATTACTGTTGAATGCATTGCCAACCAAATAAATTCCGAGACAAACAACTCCGATTTGCGCCATGGTTTCGGTAAGAATAACACCTGGTGTAACCGGATTGTTAAGAAAATGACCTTTGTAAAAATCTAAATTCGGATTAAAAAAATAGGATCCTTCTACCCCATTTTCAGATATTGACACAATTTCGTCCACAAATAAAAACGGTTTTGTGTAGGGCAATTTAGATACTATTTCTTCGGTATTCATATCTTTTTTTTTAAAATTCAATCAATATTCTTTGAGCTGTAAAACCTGGACCAAAACTTAAAAGCAATCCTTTTTCGCCAGCCTTTGGTTTTTTATCCATAAATCGATCTAAAACGTATAATACAGTCGCGCTCGACATATTTCCGTAAAGTCGCAAAACTTCTTTGGTATCGTCAATATTTTTACCCGATTCTGAAAATAAATCTTCAACGGTTTGTACAATTTTCTTTCCTCCAGGATGAAAAATAAGGTGGTCAATATCGTTTATTGTCAGTCCGTTTCGTTCTAGAAATGGATGAATAAATAAGGGAAAATGTTCGGCTATAGTTTCGGGAACTTCAATATCTAAAACCATTTTCAATCCCGAATTTGTCATTTCAAATCCCATCATGTGTTCGTTATCATAAAAATGATACATGGCTTCGTCAAGAATTTTTGGACCCTTTTCCTCTTCATAAGAGGAGAGCAAAACACACGCTGAACCATCGCCAAAAATGGCAGAACTTACAATATTTGCCATAGAAAAATCGTCGAGCTGAAAAGTAGCCGTTGGACTTTCAACCGCAACAACAGCTGCTCTTTTATTAGGATTGGCTTGCAGAAAATTTTTGGCATAAATCATCCCAGAAATTCCGGCAACGCAACCCATTTCAGTAACAGGTAATCGAATGATATCTTGACGCAATCCTAATTTATTGATAAGGTAAGCATCCAACGACGGAATCATTATGCCTGTGCAACTTACTGTAATGATATAATCTAAATCGCTCGGTTTCCAATTGGCTTTTTGTAATGCATTTTGAAGCACTTTTTCGCCAAGTTGTATTACTTCTCTAACATAAATTTTATTTCGTTCCTCAAAAGAAGTTTTGGTAAAAACCTCAATTGGATCCATGATTGAATGGCGTTTGTCTACGTTTGCTCCTTCAAAAATCTTTTTGACTTTTTTTATAAATCGCTCGTCTTGTCCATGCAACCAAGCATCAAGAAACGGCATGATTTCGGCGGTTTCTCTTGAAAATTCGGGTAATTGTTTGGCTACTGATATGATTTTTACGCTCATTGTAAATTTAATGTTTAGGTCAATAGTACTGAAACTATTTGATAACTGTTCGAATTATTTTACTATAATCCATTGGTATCGAAATGCCCATTTCCAATGAATTGAATATTTTTTTAAACCAAGTTTATGTGAAAATTGCATTAAATCTTCTTTTTTAAATCCTCTCAAAATAGACACTAATCCATCTTCACGTGACATTGTATTGAGTTTGAATAACCAACATAAAGCATGGAACAACTTGTACGCAATCTTACTTCTATGCAAATCATTGATTACAATTCCTGTCGAGCAGTTAGTGTAAAAAGTAGTAACCAAATTTTCAATTTCATTATTTTTAAAATGATGTAAAGTTAAGGTGCACAAAACTATATCGTATTTCAATTCATTAAATGATTCATTAAAAATATCAGTGCATTGATAGGAAATATTAGGGTAATGATTGGATAATTTTTGCGCATGTTGAATGGTAAAGGCATTAGCATCAATTCCAATCAGCTTAAACTTATAACCTGCATTTTCTCCAAATTCTGAAACATATCGTAGCATGTCACCGTTACCACAACCAATATCAACAATTGTAAGCTCTTTAGTTTTATCTAAAGAAACCAAAAGTGTTTTCAATCCTTGTAAAGTTAGACGATTTCCTCCCAATAGTTGGTTGATTTTGGCAATTTTATCCAATGCATCTTGCAACTCAAATCCTTCGAGTTGAAAATCATCCATAATTTCAGTTTGATTGGTTCTATACGTAGTATTTATTGCCATTTATAAAGGTTTACCATGGGTTTTTTTTATTATAATTTGAAGCATAAAAGGAAAAATAATCAAAATTTTCAACAGTATTTGAGCTAATTTTTCATTTTGCAAAAGTGTTCCGAGCAATCTGCCAGTTTTCAATCTGTTTTTAAAGTTGAAATTCCATTGTTTGGTATACCTATTTTCCATTTCTGTTCGGCTAATTTTATTTTTTAAAAAATCGATGCACTGCTCACTTGCCAATTTCGCACTGTGTATTGCCATAGCCATTCCGTTTCCACATAACGGATGTATCAATCCAGCGGTATCACCAATCATAATGATATGATTTTCAACGCATTTTTTTTCTTCAAATGAAACTTGACTAATTGTAATTGGTTTTTCAAATTGTAGTGTCGCATTTTGAAAAATTAATTTCAAATTTGGATTTTGACAAAGTACTTTCTCTTGATAATCTTCAATCGATTTATATTTTTTAAATGTTTCATAGTTGGCCAAATAACAAATATTTACTAAATTATTTTCAACTTTTGAAACGCCACAATAACCTCCTTTAAAGTGATGCAAACCCACTAAATTATCAGGAAATGTAGTTTTATAATGTGCTTTGACACCAAGCCAAGGTGCTTTCTTTTGAATAAAATTACGCTTAAATTTAACATCTAAATTGGAACGTTTTCCAAAAGCACCAAGTACCACGGCTGACGAAAAAACACCTTCTTTGGTTGTAACAGTAAAAGCATCATTATCAAATAAAATTTCCTTTACAGTTTGTTGTAAAACAGTGCAACCTCGTTTTTTAGCTTCTTCAAACAAAAAGTTATCTAACGTATATCTGCTGATTCCAAATCCACCAAGAGGCAAATCGGAATTGATTTTTCTACCAGAATTTAATGAGAACTCTAATTTTTGAATTGCAACAGGCTTTAAACTTTGTATATCTAAATTCAATTGAGATAAATACGAAAGCACTTCATTGGAAATATATTCACCACAAACTTTATGTCGTGGATATTCATTTTTTTCTATCAAAATAACTTTGATATTGTGATTGGAAAGATGTAATGCAGCAATTAATCCTGCTAATCCTCCGCCAACAATAATTACTTCCGAATTTTGATTCATTTAGTAAATTTACTTAAAATAGAATTAGTAGGAGTTACACAAATTATAATTTTATTTACATTATTACATATAAAAAAACTGCTTTGAAATGAATCAAAACAGTTTTAGATTTATATAAATAGGTTTGTTATACTTTGGCGTTCTTTATTTCTTCTACAATTTCTGGATTCAATAAGGTTGATGTATCGCCAAAATTAGAATAGTCACCTTCGGCAATTTTACGCAAAATTCTACGCATAATTTTACCCGAACGTGTTTTAGGCAATCCTGATACAAATTGAATTTTATCTAATTTAGCAATCGGTCCAATTTGGTCTGAAATGAGTTGATTAATTTCTTTAGATAAATTTTCGTGATTTCTAGACTCACCAGTTTCTTTTAATATTACAAATCCGTAGAGCGCATTTCCTTTTACATCATGAGGAAATCCAACAATTGCACTTTCTGCAACCGCAGGATGTTCGTTTATTGAACTTTCAATTGGCGCTGTTCCAAGATTATGACCCGAAACAATAATTACATCATCTACTCTACCTGTAATTTTATAATAACCTACTTCGTCACGTAATGCACCATCGCCAGTAAAATATTTACCCGGAAATGCTGAGAAATAGGTTTCTTTAAATCGGTCGTGATCGTTCCAAATAGTGCGTGCCATTGATGGCCATGGAAATTTAATACACAAACTTCCAACAACTTGATTGCCTTCTATTTCATTACGCAATTCATCCATTAAAACAGGTTGAATTCCAGGTAAAGGTAACGTTGCATACGATGGTTTCGTTGGCGTTACAAATGGTAATGGCGATATCATGATAGAACCCGTTTCGGTTTGCCACCAAGTATCTACCAATGGACAACGTTTTCCTCCAACATGGTCGTTGTACCAATGCCAAGCTTCTTCGTTTATTGGTTCTCCAACCGATCCAATTACTTTTAAAGATTGTAGTGGGAATTTTTGAACATAATCAATACTTTCTTTTGCTAAAGCACGAATTGCAGTTGGCGCCGTGTAAAATTGATTCACTTTATGCTTTTCGATAATTTCCCAAAAGCGTGAAAAATCGGGATACGATGGAACTCCTTCAAAAATAACTGTTGTTGCACCGTTCAATAATGGTCCGTACAAAATATAAGAATGACCTGTTATCCAACCGATATCAGCAGTACACCAATACACATCGTTCTCTTCATAATTGAAAACATTTTTAAAAGAATAGGCAGTTTGTACCATGTATCCTGCTGTAGTATGCAACATTCCTTTCGGTTTTCCAGTTGATCCTGATGTATAAAGTATAAATAAAGGATCTTCAGCATCCATTATTTCGGCAACATTGTTTGGAATAGCTTGATCTAAAAGTGGCTGCAACCATTGGTCACGTCCTTCTTTCATTTTAATTTCAGTATTGGTTCTTTTAGAAACCAATACTTTTTCTACGCAAGGACATTTGTCCAATGCTTCATCGATAATTCCTTTTAAATCGATAGTTTTATTACCACGATAACCACCATCTGAGGTGATTACCATTTTGCAATCAGAATCGTTAATACGAGTTGCAACTGCAGAAGCTGAAAATCCTGCAAAAACTACCGAATGTATAGCTCCAATACGTGCGCAAGCCAATACAGCTACTGCTAATTCTGGTATCATAGGAAGATAGATACAAACTCGATCTCCTTTTTTTATGCCTTGTTCACGCAAAACATTTGCCATTTTAGCCACTCTTGCGTATAATTCATTATAAGAAATATGTTGTGCTTCTTCTTCTGGATTGTTCGGCTCAAAAATAATTGCTGTTTTATCTCCACGACGCGCTAAATGCCTATCGATACAATTTTTAGTAATGTTAAGTTTTGCATTTTGAAACCAAGTAAATTGTGCTTCTTGCATATCAAATTCTACTACTTTATCCCATTTTTGATACCAGGTAAAATTTTCATCAGCTATCTTATCCCAAAATTTTCTCGGTTCGCGAACCGATTTTTTATACATTTTGAAATAATTTTCTAAATTCTCTATTTTGTAATAACTCATTCTAAATCTGTTTTATCTATTTGTACTATTATGTAAATGTAAGTAATCTACGGAATTCAAAAAAATATAATTTGCTAAATTAGTATAGCTATATTTATTTGAATGATCCAATTTTGTAATCGGTTAACGCTAATTTTATTTCGTCAATTATTGCTTCATCATCTATAGTTGAAGGAATTACAAAATTTTCTCCATCAACAATACTTCGCAATAATTTTCTTAAAATTTTTCCGGAACGAGTTTTAGGCAAACGGTCAACTAGTACTACATTTCGTAAAGATGCTACAGCACCTATTTGTTCTCGAACTAATTTCACCACTTCATGCTCTAGTTGAAAGCTTTCGATTTCATTACTGAGTTTTACAACTACTAATGCCAATGGAATTTGACCTTTTAAGTCATCATGAATACCAATAACAGCACATTCTGCCACAGCCGAATGAGAAGCGACAATTTCTTCCATTTCTGCAGTTGAAAGTCGGTGACCAGCGACATTAATAACATCATCTACTCTACCGGTTATGTAAATATAGTTTTCTTCATCTTTATATCCGCCATCGCCAGAAAAATAATAACCTGGAAATTTCTCCAAATAGCCGTTCTTGAAACGCTTATTGTCATTCCATAAATCCATCAATGTTCCAGGAGGAAGTGGTAATTTAATGACAACATAACCTTCTTCTTTCGCTTTAAGTTCTTCGCCATTATCGTTAAAAATTCGGATATCATAACCTGAAACAGCTTTTCCAGTTGAACCTGGTTTTATTGGTAAATATTCGACTCCCATCATATTAGCAATCATTGGCCAGCCCGATTCTGTTTGCCACCAATGATCTATTGCTGGAATTGGAATGTGTTTTCGATACCAATCTAAGGTCGCAACGTCACAACGTTCACCCGCTAAAAACTGGGTTTTTAAAGAGCTTAAATCGTATTTTTTTATAAAATCTCCGTTTGGATCTTCTTTTTTTATAGCTCTAATTGCTGTTGGTGCGGTAAACATTGCTGCTACTTTGTGTTCAGAGATAATGCGCCAAAAGGTACTTGAATCTGGAGTTTTTATTGGTTTTCCTTCAAAAAGAACGGTAGGATTTCGATTAATCATCGGACCATAAACAATAAAACTATGTCCGACAACCCAACCTACATCGGATGCAGCCCAAAAAACTTCATCGGGTTTTACACCATAAATATAATTCATAGAAAATTTAAGGGCTGTTGCATAACCACCAGTATCTCTAACAATTCCTTTCGGTTTCCCAGTTGTTCCAGAAGTATATAAAATGTACAAAGGATGTGTTGCATTCACTGGAATACAAGCAACTTCATCTGAACCATAAATTACGGCATCGTAATCAACATCATATTTCTTAAACGGAATTCTAGCGCCTAATTTTCGGTTGAAAACGATGACTTTTTTAGGTTTGTGATTGGCTAATTCAATTGCCTCGTCAACAAGCGGTTTGTACGCTATCAACCGATCAACTTCGATTCCAGATGACGCTGTTATGATAACTTTTGGTTTGCAGTCATCAATTCTAATTGCTAATTCGTGTGGCGCAAATCCGCCAAAAACAACCGAATGAACTACACCAATTCTTGCGCAAGCTAACATAGCAAAAGCCGCTTGCGGTATCATTGGCATATAAATAATTGCAGTGTTGCCTGTTTTTAATCCCAACGAAATTAAGCCTGATGCAAGTTTTGCTACTTCAGTTTTTACTTCATTGTAGGTATATTTTTTTATGGTTTGCGTTACTGGAGAATCATATATTAAAGCAATACTATCTCCAAAACCATCTTGAATGTGTTTGTCAATTGCTAAATAGCAAATATTAAGTTCACCATCTTTAAACCATAAGGGATAACCGTTTTCATCTTTTGAAAGTATAGTTTCAGGTTTTTGAAACCACTCTAATTCGTTGGATTGTTCTTTCCAAAAAATCTCAGGTTCGGAAATGCTTTTATTGTAAAAATCGTTATAATTCATTGGGTTTTTGGTTGTGTTTTAGTTTGGTAAATAATTAAAGTGCTACAAGTTGATTTACTTGCTCCACAACTTTTTTTATTGAAAATGGTTTGGTTAAATAAGCATTGGCACCAAGAGCTAAACCTTTTTCGATGTCGCTTTCTTTATTTTTAGCTGATAAGAAAATAATCTTGCAGTGATTGAGTTTATCATTTTTTTTAATTTGTTCGATGGTTTCAAATCCGTCAACAAGAGGCATCATGACGTCCAGTATTATTACATCAGGAAACTGAGTTTTCAAAATTTCTAATGCTTCTAATCCGTCGCGCGCTATAAAAACTTCAAAATTATTTTTCTTGAAAGTATATTCCAACGTCATTACAATGTTGGGTTCGTCGTCTACAATTAAAATCTTTTTCATTTAGATAAGTATTATTTTTTTGGTAATGTAAATGTAATGCATGCGCCACCGTTCTTAGCATTTGATGCCCAAATTTTGCCTTTATGAAGTTCTATTATCTGTTTGCAAATAGCTAATCCTAAACCACTTCCGATAGGTTTCTTGAAGTTCTGATTTGTAGATTGGTAAAATTTATCAAAGACTAATTCAAAATCATTGGCAGTAATTCCTTTTCCATTATCGCGCACTTGAACTTCAATATAACTTACTTTATCAACTACTGAAATGGTTATCAATCCATTAATTTCTGGACAAAACTTTATTGAATTTGAAACTAAATTGGTAATAACTTGAAAAATCCGGTCTTCATCGTAGTTCAAATACACTATTTTTTTACCTTCAACATGAACAGTAATATATTTGTTATTAATAAGATGTTGCAACGGATCGATTGCTTTTTCTATAGTTTCTATAATGTTGTAAACGGCAATATTTATCTTTTGTTTTCCAGTTTCAAATTTTTCTAAATCTAAAATTTTATCAATCAATCGGTTTAACCTATCCGATTCAGAAATTATATTTTGCAGAAATTGTTTTTTTAAATCCTCAGGAATATCATCATCGTCATGAAGAATTTCGCTCGCTGCTCGAATGGCTGTGATTGGTGTTCTTAATTCGTGCGTAACCGTATCTAAGAATTCATCCTTTTGCTTGTCTTTTTCAATAAGTGATTCATTAGCATCTTGCAATTTGGCTGAGATTTCTTTCAACTCATTTGACGTTTCGATGAGTTTTTTATTGGTAATGATATTTTCTTTCGATTCTTCTAAAATTTTCAAAACTTCGGGTAATGATATTTTTTCTTCTTTAATAACACTAGAAATCAATATTCTAGCAGAAGCAGTTCCGATATGGCCAGTAAGTAAATTTTCAGAAAACTTGATCAATCTAGCATCGGCCAATTCTTCATTTTTATCAATTCCGTATTTCAAATTAAAAATATTCATGGCGCGTTTGGTTCGTTCCAAGCCTAAAAATCGAATCAGTACTTTCTCAATATCCGAACGATAGGCAGTTCCTTTCCAAACAAATGCATTTTCGTGCATGGTTATGTATTTGTTTATGTCAACAAACATTTCGGCATAGTTTCTTTCGCGATAATTACCTTTAAAACTTACGGAAACTGCAAAATAAGTAATTGAATTGAAAAGCAAACTCCAAAATAGTGCGTGCGGAACGGGATCGAGATAATCCAAACCAAACAGTTGAAATGGTTTTAGTAGCTCGATATTCATAAATCCTTTAGAGATGAACGTGCTGTTGATGTTTCCAATTCCGATTGCATAAGGAATTAACAAGGTGAAAATACAAATTATAAATCCGACTAAAATACTATACACAGCGCCCAATCGCGAACCTCTTCGCCAAAATAATGCTCCGAAAAAAGCCGGTGCTAACTGCGCTATGATTACAAAAGCTACCAAACCTATCGAGACTAGATTGTAATCCAATCCAAAAAAGCGGTACATAAAATAAGACAATATTATCAATGAAAATATGCCTATTTTTCTACTGTTTATAATTGTTTTACTACTAATTGTTTGGTCTTGACTTTTCAATCGTCCGAGTAAGTTGTACGGAATCAAAACATTGTTAGTAATCATCGTTGACAATCCTATTGAGGAAACAATTATCATGGATATTGCTGCTGAAAATCCGCCTAGAAATACCATGACAGTTAGAACTTTGTTGTTAAAAAACTGTGGAATTAAAAGTGAATACACATCCGAGTTTACTTCTTTTCCATCAAACAAAATGTTGCCACCCCAAGCGATTGGATATACAAAAATATTAAACAATAACAAGTATAAGGGAAAAAGCCAAACCGCAGTATTGATGTGATTCTCCCGATTATTTTCTATAACCGAAACCTGAAATTGTCGTGGAAGTAAAAAAATTGCAAACATGGACAATATGCAAAGTAAAAACCAATTGATTGCTTGTGGCAAACCTCCAATGGTGTTTTTTTCTTTGAAGTTTTCTAGTACAATTGCTTTTTGGTAAATATCATCAAATCCGTCAAATACAAAAAAAGTTACATAAACGCCAATTACAACGAAAAACACCAATTTTAATACACTTTCCATAGCAACGGCTGTTACAATTCCTTTTCTTTTTTCGGAAGCATCAACATATCTTGTACCATAATAAGATGCAAAAAGTGCTAAAGCGATGGCAACATACGTTGTGGTATCATCGAAAACGTAATTACTCATTGCAGTTTTGGTAACTACATGAAAAGTTTCAGATATTGCTTTGAGTTGAAGTCCGATGTAGGGTAAAATTCCCGTCAGACAAATTACTGTAACAATGGCACCGAGAAACCTACTGTTTCCATAACGAAGTGAAATAAAATCGGCAATACTCGAAATTTTGTTAACTCTAGAAATTCGAATGATTTTTTTAAGAATTAATATCCATGACGGTGCAATTATTATTGGTCCTAAATAAATGGGTAAATAATCTAATCCGCTATCTGCAGCAACTCCAATACTTCCATAATAAGTCCAAGCTGTACAATAAACAGCCAAAGACAAAGTATAAACGTAGGGATTATTAGTCCATTTACTATTCCCTTTTTTTTCTGCCCAATGTGCAATATAAAAAAGTACAGCCAAATAGATGGATAAGATTATTAATAGTGAAATGCTACTCATTATACCGTTTAACAATTAGTAATGATAGTAAAATTGAAACAAGCCAAACAGAGAAAAAATAAATATAAACCACAGGAAAACCTAAAAAATTGTGTTCAGAATCAAACAATAATACTATTGGAAGATTCAATCCAATAAGCATTACTATTGATAATATTACTAATTTTTGTTGATGTCGTTTTTTCATATTGAATCTAAAGATACTAAAAAACCTAAAAGCCCTTATAAATAAGAGCTTAAAGTTTTAAATAAGTTTGTTTGTTCTTTAATCTTTATATTCATCCTGAATAGCGTAATATCCAAAAGTGAATAATCCTGCAACTACAAGCGGCATCAGTACAAAAAATATAATTATTCCGAATACCAAATCGTCTTGTTTTCCTGAGGTAAGTTTTGGTCCAAAAATATCAATGCAGTAATATCCTGTGGCTAATGCTAAAAGCATCCAAACTATTCCTAAAATCTTTTTTATTGAGTTCATAATTTTATATTTTAGTCGTGAAGAGTATTGTTTTTTCTGTTAATATAAATCATTCCGATTACGAAACACACACCGGCTATGATGATAGGATACCACAAACCTTCCAAATAAAACTCTGGATTGGCTGGCGTTGGTCCGGTTCCTTTGGCAGTTGTAACAAAATAGGTTGAAATTGCTGGTAGTAATCCACCAAATATACCATTTCCAACGTGATAAGGTAACGACATTGACGTATATCTAATTTTTACCGGGAACATTTCTACCAAGAATGCTGCAATTGGTCCATAAACCATAGTTACAAATATTACTTGAATAAAAACTAAGAACACAAGCATCCATTTGTCACTACTGTTAATTGTTTTAGTAACTTTGGTTTCTATTTTATCTTTTCCTTTGTCGTCAAGCATTAACTTTCCGTTTTCAAAATGTTTGGTTTTAATTTCTTCAACCGCAGTTCCATCAGTAAATGATTTTGTAGTAGTGTAAATTGAATCCATTTTGGTAGCATCAACTTCTTTTATACTTGGTACAATTTTAGTTTGATCTACAACTTCAGTTTTCAAAGCTAAATCAGTTGTTTGATACATTGCTCTGTAAATTGGTCGGTAAGCAATAATTGCGATTAACAAACCGGCCATCATGATTGCTTTTCTACCTACTTTATCACTCAACCATCCAAAGAAAACAAAGAATGGCGTTCCTAAAATTAAAGCTATTCCTAAAAGTGTATCGACTTGAGAAGAATCAACAGCCATTACTGTTTTAAGGAAACTCATAGCATAAAACTGTCCTGTGTACCATACAACTCCTTGACCCATTGTTGCTCCAAATAAAGCCAAAAGAACAAATTTCAAATTATAACGGTTACCAAAACTTTCTTTTAATGGATTGGTACTTGTTTTACCTTCAGCTTTAGCTTTTGCAAAAACTGGAGATTCGTCCATATTTTTACGAATTAAATACGATACAAAAACCATGATGATAGAAACCCAAAACGGAACTCTCCAACCCCATTCGTCAAATGCTTCTTTAGATAATAATCCTTTGGTAATAAGAATTACCATTAAAGAAACGAATAAACCAACAGTTGCAGTAGTTTGAATCCATGATGTCCAATATCCTTTTTGACCCGCTGGTGCATGTTCGGCAACATAAGTAGCTGCTCCACCATACTCACCGCCAAGAGCTAATCCTTGAAGCAAACGTAATATCAAAACTAAAAGTGGTGCCATGAATCCGATGGTTTCATAACTCGGAATACAACCAATTAAAAATGTTGCTCCACCCATTAACATCAACGTTACCATGAACGTATATTTTCTACCAATTAAATCTCCTAATCGACCGAAAAACAAGGCTCCAAACGGACGAACCACAAAACCTGCTGCAAATGTTGCTAAGGTTGATAAAAATGCTGCTGTTGGATTATCTGATGGAAAGAATTTAGTAGATAATACTACGGCCAAACTTCCGAAGATGTAAAAATCGTACCATTCGATCATTGTACCCATTGAGGAAGCAGAAATGACTTTCCAAATTCCTTTTG
Organism: Flavobacterium sp. SP2; assembly: GCF_057626655.1. Classification (NCBI taxonomy): domain Bacteria; kingdom Pseudomonadati; phylum Bacteroidota; class Flavobacteriia; order Flavobacteriales; family Flavobacteriaceae; genus Flavobacterium; species Flavobacterium solicola. Next base: position 38,897 of record NZ_JBVHBT010000005.1, on the reverse strand, counting down.
ATGATTTATCACTCATATTATTCTAGTTTTAAGTTGGTTTTAGATTTATAAATAAATTTGTAATTGCAATAAAAATTCACCCAAATATTTGTCGATATTGTTGGCGGCTGTGTAAACAGGACGTGTTGAATACTGAGCAGTTAGTTTAGCATGATGTCCGTCTAGAAATAAATTAGTTCCTATATCAAACTGGTTGCTAGCTTTCTCAAATGCATCAAACTTTTTGTAAGTGTAAGCTCCAAAAGGCTGAACTCTAACTTTAGGTTTTTCGTTTTTATTTGGCAATAAGAAACCAGCTTGCGTGTACCAAATAGTTCCAGTACCAATCATAGGTTGTAAATTTCCAGCTCCTGCTAAACCGCGTGTTCCGGTAAAGTTAGGATCGGCAACGCCAACATTCATAATCCCAAGATTTCTAACATAATTTGGACCGAAATCATAGTCATACAATACGCTGTAAGCAGTAACAGCCATTTTCTTAGCTTTATCTCCTACTGGCATGTCTACAAAAACGTCGGTAGAAAATAAATTGATTGGGTGTTTTTCAATTACGCTGTTTACCGATGTTTTAGTTCCGCTTGGTGCAGTATAAAAACCAGCTCCAATGTTAAACATTTTTTTAGTTCCTAAATAAGAACCTACTTTGTAAGGTAGAAAATTAGATTCATTATCAAGAAATTGATATTCTACATAACCCGCTTTTGACCATTTCGTTTTACCGCTGTTATCCACTGCAACCGCATTGTCGCTAGATGTAAAATCATTTGGAACTTGATTGGTTGTAAATGGTTTGTTTAAACTGAATCGGTACTCAAATTTCTTATATTTACCTTTAGCAAATACGCCTATTTGTCTCGCAAATTGATCTGAATTTTCTATCAAAGGCCAATTGAAAATTGGTGCATCAATTGTAAGGTAATTTAATGTTGACGACATGGTCATTCTCGATAATCCCATGTAATAATGCAATCCACCACCAACGGTTAAACTGAAATCTCTACCTTCTTTTGGTAAGGCAATTGCATATTCATTCCAAGCATCATGAAAAAATATACCTGGCTTTTTTCCAGCGCCATATCCACCAGTTCCAGTTGTTCCAGCTGCACCACCATTAGTAAAAGTTTGATTGTTGATACCAATATGTGTTACAATCATGTATCTTGGTGAAATTTGAGAATAAGCTAGAATACGTAATCTTCGTAAGCCAATGTCTTCTTGTTTGGTTGCAACTTCATCTCCTACCAGTGTTCCTGGGTTCAATTCGGTTGAACGCATCCAAATTTGATTCCACGCAATAAACCGCATGTACTTTGTCCCTTCTGGATTTAGATTAAATTTCATTCCTCCACCATAATCAGGAGAACCTTGTCCGAAAGACAAAGCTGCTGTAAGTAAAGCAGCCATAAAAATTATTTTTTTCATAATTAAAATTTTGGTTGGTTAAAATTTTTGGTTCAGCCAAATTCCAATTTTTTATCAATGAAAAAAATAATGATATATAATTTTGTAAAACACTATAGTTAATCCTTAAACCGCTCCCATTTTATTAGCATAAACTTGTCTCCTAACTCGGTAATTATCATTCCGGCGCCAGACAATTTATCCTTGTTTTTAAGAAACTCTACCAGTTCTAAGTGATTATATATCTTATAAGTAGGATGATAATCCGTATGTTCTGGTTTTTTGATTTTATACTCCTTAACCCAATTGCTTATCGTAACATGCGAAACGCCTAAAATACGTTCTATTTCGCGATAACTCAATCCTTCTAAATACAATTGTAATGCTTTGGTAACATAGTAAACATCTATTTTTTTTCCTAATTTATTAACGGTAAAATAGTAATTGCATTTTTTACACAAATACCTTTGTCTATCTTTGATTACACCGCTTTTGACAATAGTATCGCTTCCGCATTTTGGGCATGCTAAAATCTCCATATATACAAATTTTGCATAAATATACTAATTTAGCAATTATACAAAAGTATAAAATGTAATTTTTTTAACTTTTTTTTACACAGTATGTAAAAATAGATTGATTTTATTGTGGTTTAATTAATTTATTAGATGTTTTGACAAAGTCAGAAATAAAAAAAGAGCAAATCTAGAATTTGCTCTCTTTAATTAATTTGGTGTACTTCGTCTTTCAACTTTTTTCTTTCGTACCACGCTATCTTTTTTTACTTCGGCATTTGTGGTGCGTTCTTTTTCTAATTGTTTGGCTTTTTTAGCTTCACGCTTTGCAGCTCGTTCTGTGCGAACTTGAGTTTCTCTCGGCGCTTGTTGTTGAAGTTGATCGTCATTAGGTTGTTGCTCTTCTTGTCCCATTGCAATGCCACTCATTGCTAATAATGAAACCATAAATACTATCTTTTTCATATTAAATTTTTATTTGCAAGTTATGTTTTCAAACACATTAATACGTTACAACTTCTGTTTAAAATGTTTCAAAATTTCATGAATATCTTAATTATTTAAACTAATCAATATTTAAAAGCACATATTTTTACGAATATTCATCTTTTTTTATTTAATTTGTGTACAAACCAAACAACTAAAATAATGCAATTCAATCCTAACGAATTAGAGCATTCTGCCGTTTACAAACTACTCACAGGTTCGGTAATTCCAAGACCAATTGGCTGGATTTCTACTGTTGATGCAAATGGAATTAACAACCTTGCTCCTTTCTCGTACTTCAACGCCGTAGGTGAAGATCCGCCACACGTTATGTTTTCTACAACTCGCGGTAACAATACTAACAAAGATACCTTAAACAATGTTTTAGCAAATGGACAATTTGTAGTCAACATGGTTACCGAAGAATTAGCAGAAAAAATGAACACCACAGCGCAAACTGTTCCTTCAGATGTTGACGAATTCCAATTGGCAACGGTCACTCCTATTCCATCAACACTAATAAAACCAATGCGTGTCAAAGAAAGTTTAGTCACTTTTGAATGCGAAATGGTGCATCATTATTTTCTAGAAAATCACAAAAATGGTGGCGCATGCATTGTCATTGGCCGAATAGTTATGATGCATTTCGATGATAGTATACTGTTGGATAATTACAAAATCAATTTAGAAACTTATAAACCAATAGCTCGTTTAGCAGGATCAAATTATGCTAAACTGGGCGAATTATTCTCTATAAAACGATAAAACTCATGGATTAGAAAATTTCTCCAATTTTTCCAATCTGTGTTCCAAAAAATAAATTTAACCGTGTCTCAATAAGATACTGAAACAAGTTCAGCATAAATGAAAATAGCAGTAATTGGTGGTGGTCCAGGCGGACTTTACTTCGCAATATTAACAAAAAAAGCAATGCCCGATTGCCAAATCGATATTTACGAACGCAATAAATCGGACGACAGTTTCGGCTTTGGTGTAGTTTTTTCTGATGAAACCTTAGGCGAATTCCTAAAACGCGACATGCAATCGTATGAATTAATCCGAAGCAAATTTGCCTATTGGGATGACATTATTATTGCTCGTGATGATGAAACCGTAAACATTGCCGGTAACGGTTTTTGTGGATGTTCTCGAAAAACATTATTACAATTATTACAACAACGATGCGAGGAAGAAGGTGTAAATCTGCATTTCGAACACAATGTGGACGATTTAAGTCAATTTGACGATGCCGACATTATCATTGCTTCGGACGGAATTGGAAGTCAAATACGAACGCAATTTGCATCAGACTTTGGAACTAAAATCGAATTAAAGAAAAATCGATTCGTTTGGCTTGGTTCGACAAAACCATTAGATGCTTTCACCTATTTTTTTAGAAATACCGAACACGGATTAATAGTCGCTCATTCCTATCAATACGAAGCCGGAATGAGTACTTGGATTTTTGAATGCTCCGATGAAACTTGGCAGAAATTCAATTTTGAAGTCACCAACGAAGCCGATACCATTTCTAAAATTTCAGAAATATTTAAGGAGGAATTAGATGGTCATCCTTTAATTTCCAATAAATCACACTGGCGTCAATTTCCTCATGTAACGAATCAGAATTGGTATCATAAAAACATCGTTTTACTTGGTGATGCCAAAGCTACAGCGCATTATTCTATCGGTTCTGGAACAAAATTAGCAATGGATTCTGCCATTGGTTTGTTTGATGCCGTGATGGCAAATCCAACAGATGTACAAGCTGCCTTTCAACAATATGATCAATCCAGAAGAAATACGGTTGAAATGATTCAGTACGCCGCTTTAGTGTCATTAGATTGGTTTGAGAACATGAACCGACATAATCAGCATCCGTTCTATCAATTTGCGTTCGGCTGTATGACACGCGCCAAAAAAGTAACTTATGAGAATTTACGATTGCGCGATAAATCATTTACAGATAAAGTTTTAAATGAATATAATACCAATTGTCACACTGAGCTTGTCGAAGTGCCAGCTGCATTTTCAAAATTCAAACTTCGCAATTTAGAACTTCAAAATCGAATTGCAATGTCGTCGATGGGACAATATTCGGCTGAAAACGGATTGGTGAACGACTGGCATTTTCAACACTATACTTCAAGAGCAATTGGCGGATTGGGATTGATTTTAACCGAAATGACAGCGGTTTCAGAAACCGGACGTATCACTTTAGGTTGTGCGGGGATTTATAATGAAAATCAACTAATTGAATGGAAAAACATTAATGATTTTATTCATAAATATACTCAAACTAAAATCGGAATCCAATTGGGTCATTCTGGTAGAAAAGGCGCCACTAAGAAACCTTGGGAAGAGGATGATTTGGATCAAAAGTGGGAATTAATTTCGGCATCAGCAATACCGTTTAATGAAAAGTTTGCCACACCAAAAGAAATGACTTTAGCCGATATGGATGCAATCACTTCTCAATTTGTTAAAGCAACAATAAACTCAGATAATGCGGGATTTGACATGATCGAATTACAAGCGCACCATGGATTTTTATTAGCTTCTTTTTTATCGCCATTAACCAATATCCGAACAGACGAGTTTGGCGGAAGTATCGAAAACCGATTGAAATTTCCATTACGAGTTTTCACTGAAATGCGGAACGTTTTTCCAAAAGAAAAGCCAATGTCTGTCAGAATTTCAGCAACCGATTGGGCAGAAAACGGAATTTCAGAAGGAGATGTACTCACAATTGCAACCGCTTTTAAAAATGCTGGAGCCGACATTATCAACGTTTCGACAGGAAATACGGTTGCCAACCAGAAACCACAAACAGGAAGAATGTGGCAAACACCATTTTCAGATTTGGTTAGAAATACTGTACAAGTTCCAACAATTACAGCAGGATATATTCAGGATATCGATCAAATAAATACCATAATTTTAAACGGTCGCGCCGATATTGTGGCACTTGGAAGACCATTATTATTAGATCCTTATTTTGTTAGAAACGCTCAGGCTTACGAAAATTTTGAAGCAAAGGATATTCCAAATCAGTACACGATGGGAATTTCACATTTATATCCGTTAAAAACTTCCGAAAGAAAACAAACTGACGGAATGAAAAAAGCGTTGAAACCGAAGAGCAATAAGAAATGATTTAACTCCGACAAAGTTCTAAACTCTGTCGGAGTTGTAATTAAAAATTAAAATGAAACACTACGAAGACAATTTTGCACACCATAGTTTACCCGAATTAGAATTTCTTCCGGAATATTCTTTTTTGGATTTACCCCAATTTCAACATCCAGAAATGCTGAATTGCGTTGACAAACTATTGGATAATCATATTAAGGAAGGTCGTGGAAATACCATTTGCATTCGAACTTTTGAAGAAACTTGGACATATAAAGATTTATATGAAAAAGCCAATCAGATTGCACATGTTCTTATTGATGATTTAGGATTAAAATCGGGCAATCGTGTGTTGATTCGTTCTGCCAATAATCCCATGATGGTCGCTTGTTGGTTTGCTATTTTAAAAGCTGGTGGAATTGTTGTTGCCACAATGCCATTGCTTCGCGCCAAAGAATTAGTAACAATTATTGATTGTGCCGAAATCTCTCACGCCTTTTGCGACAGCGAATTGTCGGACGAAATGAATCTGGTAAAATCCAATTTTCTGAAAAGAGTCAGCTTCTACAGAAATTCAGATTTGGAAAATTTGATGGAATTCAAATCAAAAACTTTTCAAAATTACCATTCCAAAGCCGATTCAATTTGTCTTATCGGATTCACTTCTGGAACAACTGGTTTACCCAAAATGACATCGCATTATCACAAAGATATTTTAAATATTTGCGAAGCATTTCCACAATACTCACTACAACCTAATCGAGATGATGTTTTTACCGGAAGTCCGCCACTAGGATTTACTTTTGGTCTTGGCGGATTGGTTTTGTTTCCACTATACTTTGGAGCTTCCACTTTTTTAATTGAAAAACCTTCACCAGATTTATTATTAAAAGCCATTCAAGAATACAAAATCACCATTTGTTTTACAGCGCCAACAGCTTGGAGAATCATAACAACTAAAGTCAACGAGTATACTATTTCTAGCTTACGCAAATGTATTTCTGCCGGCGAAACCTTACCATTAAAGGTTTGGCAAGATTGGTACGATGCAACAGGTTTGAAAATCATAGACGGAATTGGAGCTACCGAAATGCTACACATTTTCATTTCGTCCAACGAAGCAAACATGAAACCTGGCGCAACTGGAAAAGCAATTACAGGTTATGAAGCCAAAATAATTGATGCCGACGGAAATGAAGTTCCAACCAACGAACCAGGAAGATTGGCCGTTCGTGGAATTACGGGCTGTAAATACCTAAATCGAATTGAAAAACAAAAGGAATACGTAGACAATGGTTGGAATATCACCGGTGATATTTTCCGACAAGATGAAGAAGGCTATTTCTGGTTTGTGGCTCGTGGTGATGATATGATCATATCTTCTGGTTATAATATTGGCGCAATTGAGGTAGAATCCGTACTTTTAACCCACGAAGATATTTTGGAATGCGCGGTGGTTGGTTTGCCTGATGAAGAACGCGGAATGTTAGTTTGCGCTCACATTGTACTAAAAGATAATGCTAAAGCAACCGACGAGTTCAAAAAAGATATTCAACTGTGGTTCAAGGAGTCAGCTGCACCATATAAATATCCAAGAACAATATTTTTTGTAACTGAACTACCAAAAACCGAAACAGGAAAAATACAACGATTTAAATTGAAATAAGAATAAAAATTAAACACAAATTTCACCAATTTGCACGAATTAATAAGTTTCACAAACCCATAATTCGTGAAATAATAAGCAGAAAAGAATTCGTGAAAATTCGTGTAAATAAAACTGAAAAATGAGAAAAGTATTTATAACATTCGCCATAACATCCTTGGCAATCATTGGAATTCTAACCTATATCAACTGGAAATTCAGTTTTCTATTGTTGATATTCATTCCGCTGATAATCATGGGGTTTTACGATATGTTTCAATCCAAAAAAACGATTCGTAGAAATTTTCCACTATTAGGTAGAATGCGTTATTTACTGGAAGCGCTTGGACCAGGCGTTCGGCAATATTTCATAGAAAGTGATACCGACGGAAAACCATTCACACGATTGCAACGAAGTTTAGTCTATCAGCGAAGCAAAAAAGAAACCGATTCCATGCCTTTTGGAACGCAACTTGACGTTTATCAAGATGGTTACGAATGGATTAATCATAGTATTAAAGCTATTTCTTTTTCAAATGTCAATGAAAATCCGAGAGTTCATATCGGTTCATCTCAATGTGAAAAACCTTATGATGCAAGTTTATTCAACATCAGTGCCATGAGTTTTGGTTCCTTGAGCAAAAATGCAATTTTAGCTTTGAATAACGGAGCAAAACAAGGCGGATTTTACCACAATACAGGTGAAGGCGGACTTTCGCCCTATCATTTACAAGGAGGTGATGTCGTTTGGAATATTGGTACAGGATATTTCAGTTGCCGCAATTCCGAAGGAAAATTTGACTACGACGAATTTACAAAACGTGCCACTTTGGATAACGTGAAAATGATTGAAATCAAGTTCTCACAAGGTGCAAAACCAGGGCATGGCGGAATCTTACCAAAAGAAAAAGTCACCGATGAAATAGCTGATATTCGTTTAGTTTCCAAAGGGCATGACATCATTTCACCTCCAACCCATTCGGCATTTACTAATCCATTAGAATTAATGGAATTTGTAAAATTATTAAGAAAAGGTTCCGGAGGAAAACCTATTGGTATGAAAATATGTATCGGAAACAAATCCGAATTTCTATCCATTTGTAAAGCGATGGTTGCTACAAAAACCTATCTCGATTTCATAACCGTAGACGGTGGCGAAGGCGGAACTGGTGCGGCGCCACAAGAATATTCAGACCATGTTGGCATGCCATTGCGCGATGCCGTTGCCTTTGTTTACGACGCCTTAAACGGTTTTGATATCAAAGATCAAATCAAAATAATCTGTAGCGGAAAAGTAATTACTGGATTCGACATCATCCGAAATTTATCACTTGGTGCCGATTTGTGTAATTCAGCACGCGGAATGATGTTTGCCTTAGGTTGCATTCAAGCATTAGAATGTCACGCAAATACTTGTCCAACCGGAGTTGCAACGCAAGATCCAAGACTTACAAAAGGTTTGGTTCCCGAAGAAAAAAGCATTCGTGTGGCTCGTTTTCAGCATGAAACTGTAAAATCGGCAATGGATTTAATGGCATCTGCTGGAATTGATCATCCGGACAAAGTTGACCGTTCCGTGGTAAGTACGCGCATCAATTTAGGAAAATCGCAAACATTTGAAGAAACGTATCCAGAGATAAAAACCGGCTCATTACTTGACGGAAGTACGGTTCCAAATACGCTTTTTAAGGATTGGAAAAGAGCCAGTATAGATCAATTTTAATACATTAACAAACCCTTTCAGAATTTTGAACTTTGACAAGGTTAAGACAAATATATATGAACCAACCTTTTATAAAACAAGAAAAAATCCGTTTCCATCATGTAGATTACGCCGGAATTGTATTCTATCCAAGATTTCTAGAAATGCTCAATTGTCTAGTCGAAGATTGGTTTGAAGAAGCACTCGACCGACCGTTCTCTAAAATGCACGAAACCAACGGAATTCCAACTGTGGATTTAAAAGTGCAATTTAAGAAAGCGGCACGATTAGGAGAAATCTTAACCAAAAAACTATGGGTAAAAAATCTCGGCTCTGCTTCCATCCTATGCGGATTTAAATTTGAAGACGAAGAAGGAAAAACCTGTCTTGAAGGCGAAGTAACATTAGTAAACGTAGCCTTTCAAGAAAATAAAAACGATATAAAAGCCGAACCTTTTAATGAGGAAATGAAGAAGAAAATTATGAATTACGAATTATAAATTTTAAATTAACCCTAGCTGTAATTTAAAATTTAAAATTCATCATTTAAAATAATACAAACATGGAATTCAAAAAATTCAAAGCCGCTGCAGTCCAAACATCACCTGTTTTTCTTAACGTAGAAAAAACTATTGATAAAGCTATATCCTTTATAAAAGAAGCTACATCCAACGGCGCAAATCTTATTGCTTTTCCTGAAGTTTTTGTGGCAGGTTATCCGTATTGGAATTGGATCATGACGCCAGTTCAAGGAAGTAAATGGTATGAAGAATTGTACAAATGTTCTGTAAAAGTTACTGATGAATCCATGAAACCGTTATTTCAAGCGGCAAAAGATTTTAATTGTCATATCGTCATCGGAATCAACGAACGTGGAGACAGTTACGGCGAGATTTACAACACCAATTTAATCATAGACAACAACGGAAACCTAATTGGAAAGCACCGAAAACTAGTACCAACTTGGGCAGAAAAACTAACTTGGACATCTGGCGATGGTTCATCCTTGAAAGTTTATGATACAGAAATCGGTCCAATTGGAACACTGGCTTGTGGTGAAAACACCAATACATTAGCACGATTCACTTTGCTTTCTCAAGGTGAATTAATTCATATTGCCAACTACATTTCCCTTCCAGTTGCGCCACCCGATTACGATATGGCCGAAGCAATTAAAATTCGAGCCGCCGCACATTCATTCGAAGGGAAATTATTTACAATAGTTTCCTGTTCTACAATTTCGCAAGAAATAAAAGACGCATTGCGAAATGATGTTCCCAATGTGGATGAATTACTAACTCGTAAAAACTCTGCATTTTCGGGGATTATTGGTCCGAATGGCGCTGTTGTTGGCGAACCTTTAATCGATGATGAAGGAATTGTTTACGCTGATATCGATTTGCAGAAATGCATCCAACCCAAACAAATGCACGACATTCTTGGACATTACAATAGATTTGATATTTTTGACTTAAGAGTAAACATTGCTCCTACCCGAAAAATCACCTTTATTGATAATCATGAGGAGTTTAATAAGAGATAACTAATTTCTAAACAACTCCGACAGAGTTTTGAACTCTGTCGGAGTTATAAAAAAAGCATATGAAAAATTACAAACCAATACCTCTAGAAAAAGGAAACTACTACCACATTTACAATCGTGGTAATAATGGTATTGATGTATTTTTTGGTAACGAGAGTTATTATCATTTTTTAAGACTTTTTGACAAATATATTTCACCAATCGCGGATACTTATGCTTGGTGTTTATTGAAAAAACATTTTCACATTTTAGTTTATACATGGCTGGACAATGAAATTGACTTTGAGAAATTAGAATATTCAACGATTGAAAAACCGAAATCAATAGAACCTTCAAAACAGTTTGGATACTTGTTTAATGCTTATACGCAAGCTATAAATAAGAAATTTAAAAGGACAGGTGGATTATTTGAAAAACCCTTTGAAAGAAAATTAATAACATCAGATAAATATTTATAAAATGTAATTTATTACATTCACAATAATCCAGTTCAACATGGATTTGTTCAGCAAATGAGTTTATATCCTTGGTCATCATATGATAGTATTTTGTCGGACAAACCAACAAAGTTAAAAAGAAAAGAAATAATCGATATTTATGGAAACAAAGATGAGTTTATTACTTATCATTCTCAAAAACAAAATTTTAATGAAATTATTAATTTTATAATCGAATAAAACCCAGCTAAAACAACTCCGACAGAGTTTTGAACTCTGTCGGAGTTTAATAATAAAAATATGGAAGATAAATTTTCAGACGATCAATTAGGAAGAGCAAGGGTTCACGACACACCAGAACTCGAAGCCTACTACAAAGAACTAGAAACTCTTGGCGCTGGCGCATTATGGACCGTTGCCAACGACATTGAACCTTGGGAACCAAGAAGTTCTTCGGTTCCAATGCTATGGAAGTACGACGATTTACGGGAATTAGTGCTAAAATCATCCGAATTGGTAACTCCAGAACAAGCTGGAAGACGCGTTGTTTATTTGGTAAACGACAAACGAAAAGATGTTTCTGCTGCCGTTGGTTGGTTGTACACTGGAATTCAAGTTACTCGTCCAGGCGAAAGTACATCGGCACACAAACACAAAGCATCGGCATTGCGATTCATCATGGAAGGCGAAGGCGGCTATACCGTTGTTGACGGAAACAAAATCACATTTGAAGTTAACGATTTTGTAATTACACCCAATTCGACTTGGCACGAACACGGCGTTGATGCAAACGGAAAAACCTGTATCTGGCAAGATGGTTTGGATATTCCATTAGTAAATGCGCTCGAAGCAAATGATTATGCCGTTTATGATGGAAAACAACCATTAGATTTTCCAGTAAATTTTTCACCAATTACCTACGGAACTTCAGGATTTATTCCAGCCGATAAAGTTTGGGACAAACCCTATTCGCCATTATTCAAATATTCCTGGAAAACGGTTTATCCAGCATTATTAGAAACTGTAAAAGTGAATGAAATCAATCCGTTTGACGGAATTTTGATGCACTATTCCAACCCATTAACTGGCGGACACGTAATGCAAACAATGGGCGCATCAATGCAATTGTTACCAGCTAATTTCAAAGGAAAAGCCCATAAGCACACAGGTTCATTCGTATATCAATGTGCAAAAGGAAAAGGATATTCCATCATCAACGGAAAACGATTTGACTGGAAAGAACGTGATATTTTCTGCGTTCCATCTTGGGCTTGGCACGAACATCACAATTTATCAGAAACTGAAGATGCTTGCTTATTTTCATTCAACGATTTACCAGTAATTGAAAAATTAGGATTATACCAATCACGAGAATTGGAAGAGAATAACGGATTTCAATTGCAATAACAATTTCAAAAATCAATTTCAAAAATCAATTTCAAAAAAAACAAAATGAAAAAAATACCATTATTTGGAATCTGCATTGCATTGGTCTTTATTATTTTAGGAATAAATCTTATTTCAAAAGAGGATGAATTTACTGTGATTGTTGGATATACAACTATCATTTTCTTTTCTGGATTAATCATTTTTGCAATTATCAAACTACTATCAAATAGACATAAAACATAATGAAACTACTTACCTACAAAACACAAGACACCGAACCAAGACTAGGCTTCCTCCACAACAATCAAGTAATTGACATGGAAGATTTTGGAGAAATATCCAATTTTCCATTACCTAACGATATGTTGGAACTCATCGATATGGGATTTGAAATCATAGCAGAAATTACCGAAATGGTTTCTGAAACTCCAGAAAATTTCTTCGAAGAAATCTGTTATGAAATGGACGAAGTCATCTTCCTCGCTCCTATCGAAAAACCTCGAAAAAACATCATCGGAATTGGTTTAAATTATACAGAACACGTTGCCGAAAGTGCACGAACTTTGGACACAACGGGGAAATTACCACAAAAACCAATTATATTTTCAAAACCGCCTACAACTGTAACAGCGACAAATACAGAAATTATAAAAAACACCAAACTAACCGAACAATTGGATTGGGAAGTGGAATTGGCAGTAATTATTGGCAAAAAAGGAAAATACGTTTCTAAAAGCGATGCCTTGGATTACGTTTTTGGTTATACGGTTATCAATGATATTTCGGCACGTGATTGCCGTCGTGAAGGGCAATGGATTGTTTCTAAAGGACAAGATACGTTTGCACCAATGGGACCAATTTTAGTTACTAAAGACGAAATCGAAAATCCGCACAATCTTAATTTATCCTTGAAAGTAAACGGCGTAGAAAAGCAAAATTCGAACACCAAATTCCTACTTTTCAACATAAATGATTTAATTGAAGATTTAAGTATTGTTTTCACTTTGGAACCTGGTGATATTATTGCAACCGGAACTCCATCAGGCGTTGGTGCAGGAAGAAATCCACAAGAATGGATGTACGATGGTGACGTTGTCGAAGCTACTGTGGAAGGAATTGGAACGATCGTGAATACTATTAAAGAGATATAGAAATTATTACACAAAGTTTCACAAAGTAAACGCAAAGTCGCACAAAATTTTGTGAATCTCCGTGAAACCTTTGTGCATCTTAGTGAAACTAAATATACTTAAAATGAAATACAGAATAGGACAAATAGTTCCATCCAGTAATGTAACGATGGAAACCGAAATACCAGCAATCTTTCGTTCACGCGAAACCATTTTGCCAGAACGATTTACTTTCCATTCGAGCAGAATGCGAATGAAAAAAGTAACTAAAGAAGAACTCGAAGCCATGGATGCCATGAGTTTGAAATGTGCTCAAGAACTTTCTGACGCGCATGTTGACGTTATGGGTTACGCTTGTTTGGTAGCAATTATGAGCATGGGAAGAGGTTATCACTGCGTTTCTGAAGTGAATTTGCATCAGGAAACTATAGCCAACGACTTTCCTACTCCAATTGTAACTTCTGCTGGAGCTTTAATTAACGGTTTGAAAGTTTTGGGCGCGAAACAAATTTCAATAATTACACCTTACATGCGACCATTAACCGATATGGTTGTAGATTATATCGAACATCAAGGTATAAAAGTAAAAGAAAGTATTGCTTTAGAAATTCCTGATAATTTGGAAGTCGCTGCACAAAATCCGTTGAATTTATTGGAAATTTACAAACAATTGGATTTGACTGATGTTGATGTTTTAGTAGTTTCAGCATGCGTGCAAATGCCATCATTAGAAGCAATTGATTTAATTCAAGCTGAATGCGGAATTCCTGTTACATCTGCCGCAGTTTGTACTACCTTTGAAATGATGAAGAAACTTGGCATCGAAACCAAATCGGCAATCGGTGGAGAACTTCTAAACGGTAAATACTAAATAGCATGGAATGGAACGTAATTGACGGAAAACTAGTAAACAATTTCAAGTTTAAATCACAAACTGAATTAGCACAATTTCTTTTAAAAGTAGCTAATTACGCTGATGAAATCAACCATCATCCCGATTGCAAAATTCATAAAGCATTTCAATTGGAAATCACTTTATACAGTCACGACAAAAATCAAATAACCGATCAAGATTACCAACTTGCTCAAAAAATTGATGAGTTACTTGAATAAGGAAAGTTTAAAACAAACTAATTCCACTTTTTAAGAAAACCAAAGTTAGTTAATGTTATAAAAATGATACTAAAGCAATTGTTGTTTTTGAATTCATCCAAAAAGTTTTGCAGCACTAAATACAATAACTATTTTATTTTAAAATTTCTGATGATGAAAAAACTAGTCTACCTTTTATTGCTACTTTATTTTCTGGGATATTCTCAACACGCAGTAAATTCTAAAGATTTAGTGGAATACATAAATCCTTTAATGGGAACCGCTAGTAGTTATGATTTAAGCAACGGAAATACGTATCCAGCAATTGGTTTGCCTTGGGGAATGAATGCTTGGACACCACAAACTGGAAACAATGGAAATGGGTGGCAATATACCTATGATGCTAAAAAAATAAGAGGATTCAAACAAACGCATCAACCATCACCGTGGATGAATGACTACGGACAATTTTCATTGATGCCACTAGTTGGGAAAGGAACTGTTGATGAGGAAGAACGCGCGAGTTGGTTTAGCCATAAATCAGAAATTGCGAAGCCTTACTACTACTCCGTTTATTTGGCCGATCACGATGTAACCACTGAAATAACTCCCACAGATCGAGCGGCTTTTTTTCAATTTACTTTTCCGAAAACAGATAGTGCTTTTGTAGTTGTTGATGCTTTTGACAGAGGTTCCTATATCAAAATTATCCCTGAAGAAAACAAAATTATTGGTTATAGTACGCGGTATGCTCGAGGTAAATTAAGTAATTTCAAAAATTATTTTGTTATTGTATTTGACAAACCTTTTAAAGTTTCTACTCTTTACAATGATAAAACCAAACTAAAAGAACTCGCATTATCTGGATCGCACATGTCTGCCTTACTTAATTTTGATATTGCTAATGCAAAAGAGCGAGTTGGAGCAAGAGTAGCTTCGTCATTTATAAGTTTTGAACAAGCCGAAGTCAATTTGAAGGAAATTGGAAATGATTCTTTCGAAACTGTAAAACAAAAAGCCAAAACCACCTGGAACAAAACACTCGAAAGAATTCAAGTAGAAGGCGGAACAGAAGAACAAGTCAGAACTTTTTACTCTACTTTTTATCGCACTTTATTTTTCCCGATGAAAATGTATGAAATTGATGCTTCAAATAAAATTATTCATTACAGTCCCTATTCTGGAAATGTAATGCCTGGTTATCGATTTGCAGGAACTGGTTTTTGGGATACCTTTAGAGCATTATATCCATTTCTAAATTTAATGTATCCTTCCATAAATAAAGAAATGCAGCAAGGCTTACTGAACGATTATCTAGAAGGCGGTTGGTTACCCGAATGGAGCAGTCCATCGTATAGCGATATTATGATTGGAAATAATTCTGCTTCAGTAGTCGCAGATGCCTACATTAAAGGAATTCGAGGTTACGATATTGATAAACTATATGAAGCCTTATTGCATGGCGCTAATAATGAAGGTCCACAAGCTACTGGAAGAAAAGGTGTAGAATTCTATAACAAACTTGGTTATGTTCCGTATGATGTTGGCATTAATGAAAATGCTGCAAGAACTTTAGAGTATGCGTACGACGACTTCACCATTAGCCGATTAGCAAGAGCTTTGAATAGACCACAAGAAGAAATCGATTTGTATGAAAAAAGAAGTAGGAATTACACGCATCTTTTTGATTCTGAAACCAATTTAATGCGAGGTAAAAATAAAGATGGTAGTTTCCACAAACCGTTTAATCCCTTCAAATGGGGAGATGAATTTACCGAAGGAAACAGTTGGCATTACACTTGGAGTGTTTTTCACGACATTGCTGGATTATCAAAATTAATGGGAGGAAATAAAAAATTCGTTTCCATGTTGGATTCCGTTTTTACCATTCCGCCAGTTTTTGACAACAGTTATTATGGCGAAACCATTCACGAAATTAGAGAAATGCAAATTGCCAATATGGGTCAGTATGCTCACGGAAATCAACCTATTCAACACATGATTTATTTGTACAATTATGCTGGTGAACCTTGGAAAACGCAGTATTGGGTACGGGAAGTAATGAATAGATTATACAAACCAACACCAGACGGTTATTGTGGAGATGAAGATAATGGTCAAACTTCTGCTTGGTATGTGTTTTCTGCTTTAGGATTTTATCCAGTTTGTCCTGCTACTAATGAATATGTTTTGGGAACGCCACTGTTTAAAAAAGTAACCCTAAATTTAGAAAACGGAAAACAATTTGTAATTACAGCTCCAAACAATAGTGAAAAAAAACTATATATTCAGAAAGTAGATTTGAACGGAAAAGAATACTTAAAAAACTGGATAAACCATGAATCCATACTACAAGGAGGAACTTTTAATTTCAAAATGTCCGAAGTTCCCAATACTAAAAGAGGTACAACCGAGAGTTCCTTTCCATTTTCATTATCAACTTCTAATTAAAAAGTTCAAATAAAAAAACTAAACTGCATTCATTAGTCAGTAACCTTACTAACTGATTTTGTATTGTATACGAGTGATTTACCGAAATTATATAATTTTTTGCAATTAAAATATAACTTTTTATACGATTTATATAGCAATTTTGTAAAACTAAATTATATAAAAATGGGACTATTATTTACCACACCAAGTATCGAAGTTTTAGAAACAAACTTGAATAATATTCTGATGATCAACAATGAAACTGAAATCATTGAGGATACAGTTTATGATGTTGAAAGTTTTTATATAATTGAATCTAACCTTAAAAACATAACATCATGAACGGATTTTTTAAAACTTTAATTGCCGGATATTCCGCCAAAAAATTAGGTGGTGGTTGCATCAGTACCATCATTATATTTTTAATAATATTTTGGTTACTAGGAAAAATATAAATTAAAAAAGAGCAACTATCAAATAGGTAGTTGCTCTTTTTTTAAGCCATCTTATTTGTAAAAATTACTTGAGGCGCTTTACTTAAAATAGTTGAAGCTAATCCAAAAAAATCGGTGATATACTCGCGTGAATTATGAAAATCAAAAGCGGCTTGGTTTTCCCAAATTTCATGAAATATAAATTCATTAGTATTATCTTTATTTTGATACAGGTCGTATTGCAAACAGCCAATTTCCTTTTTGGTCTGCTCCACCAAATTTTGCAATAATTCTTTTACTTGATTACTATTCTCTGGCTTAGCTTCAAGAATTACGGTTAAATTTACTGTCATATTAATTTAAAAAAAGTTGAGTCAAATGTACTTTATATAATTCTAAATCTCTTGGAACATCAGCATTTTTTTCAATATCATGAAAGTGCATACTTTCTAATGCAGTCATTCCTGTGAACGCATTCATTCGGTGAAAACCAAATAATGGTCCATCATCAACACTACGTTCGTTGAAAAATTCTCCAGGCAAAGTAAACGCTTCTTTTGGCGCATTCCATGAAGTTGTCAACAAATATTTTTTTCCGTGAAGCATTCCTCCTGTTCCATAATTTATGGCAGGATTTTTAGACGATCTTCCATCACTATGATAAATGCCTTTTGCGTGTCCTTCGGTAAATACTACATCTATATATTTCTTAAATCCGTGTGGCAATTGAAACCACCAAATTGGTGTGTGATACACAATTACATCTGCCCAAACAAATTTATCAACTTCTTCTGCAGGATTGTACTCTTCGTTTATATCGGTCGTTTTAACTTCAAAATTGGACTTGTTTTTAAAAAAATCTTGCGTTTCTTGAAAAATAGTTTCGTTGAATTTCCCACCTGAATGACCAAACTTTTGTCCGCCATTAATTATAAATATCTTTGTCATATTCTATTTCTTTAATTTGATGGTACAAATTTACGACCGTCTTTTCTATTATTAAAATAACTTAATTCATACCTTTGCATCAGAATTATAATAGTTGATTATGGTAAATCTAGAATGGTATCGCACTTTTAAAGCGGTTTATAAAACAGGAACCTTGACTGGCGCTGCCGAAGTATTGTTTATTTCGCAACCTGGTGTAAGTTTGCATCTAAGTTCCTTAGAAAATTATGTAGGCTACAAATTATTTGACCGTACTGGACGAAAAATGGTTCCAACTGAAAAAGGAAAAGTTTTGTACAATTTTACAATTGAAGCTTTAAGTAAATTGGAAGAAGCCGAACAAAATTTCCAAAGAAGTACTGAAAAACATACGCCAACTATCAGTATCGGAATGTGTTTTGAAACTTTCCAAATCACTTTAGAACAGTACATTTCGACTTTACCATTTAATGTAATCATTCAGTTTGGTGACTATCCGTTGATGGTTGAAAATCTTGAAAAAGGAATTTTAGATTTGATCATTACACCGCAAATGGTTGCGAAAAACACAATAGAATACCAACCGTTTTCATCTGAAACAATTGTACTTGTCGGAGGAAATGATATTGATAAATCGGAATTTGAAGCGATAGAAAAAGAGAATAATCTCGAAGCAACCGAAAATTGGTTAAAACTACAAAAATGGTACGGTACGACTGGCGACATGGAACATTTACGTCGGTTTTGGCAATTGAATTTCAACAAATACGCCGATTTTCGTCCGAATTATATAGTTCCAAACCTAAACTCTATTGTACGTTGTTTAAGCAGCGGAAAAGGTCTAGCAGTAATTCCTGATTTTCTGTGTAATAAAGAAATCAATAACAACCAAATACAATTGATTTGGAAAGGTAAAGTTCCGTTAGAAAATACGTTGTATTTTGCCACACGCAAAAAAACTATGTATGAAGATGAAATCAATTTGATAAAAAAAATATTTATCGAAATGATGTAATCAACGTTTCAACTGCTTTTTACATTGACTACACAATGCTGCTTTTTCTTGGTCTATTGTTGCAATTTTTTCGGCAGCACTTGTCATCACACAGTTTTTGTTTGGGCAATGCGGCAAACCTAAATTGTGTCCAAATTCATGAATGACCACTTTTTTCAATCGTTCAAATTCAATTTCTTTATTTTTACTTTTAAGTCTAAAACTAGAAATAATTGCGCTATTTCCTGGACGGTATGCCAAACCCATAATTCCGAAATCATTATATTTCCATACTGGATTTTTAATTTTGCCACGACTATCATGTTTTGTAACCGAGATATCCTTGCTGGTTAAACCCAAAATAAAATCAAGCGAATCGTTTTTTATACTTTTTTGAAATTTAATGATACTATCAGCCCGATATCTCGGTGATTTTAGGTTTACAAAGGCGGATTTCGGCAAATCAATTTTTGACAATATAACAGTTTTTACACCATAGAAATCCGTTATGATTTTTGCAATTTTCTCAGATTTACTTTTCGAAAAGTTTTCATAAGGTTGAATCCCCAAAATTTTAAGGTTGTCAGATTTTTTGGAACAAGAAAGTAAGAAAAACAGAAATAAAGCAACTATTCTTTTCATAGGGTTACTAAAATTTAAAGATTGAATCACAATTTTTGTACCATAACAATTTAATTCATAATTTTATATTTCATAAAGGTACTTTTAGGCTAATGTCGAACCTATTATAATTCAAAACATATAAAAATATGGGAGATAGAACAAAAATCACGGTGGAATGCATTATAAACAGTACAATCGAAAAAGTTTGGAATTACTGGACAACTCCAAAACACATTGAGCAATGGAACCACGCATCAGACGATTGGCATACGCCTAAAGCGATAAATAATTTGCATGTTGGTGGAAATTATATCTTTACAATGGCAGCAAAAGACGGAAGTATGAGCTTTGATTTAGAAGGAACTTACTCCGAAATAGGACTAGAAAAATCAATCAAATCTACTTTGGCAGATGGACGAACAGTCGCTGTTGATTTTATTGCAATTGGAGACCATGTTGAGGTTGTAGAAACTTTTGAAGCAGAAAATCAAAATCCAATTGAATTGCAACAACAAGGTTGGCAAAGCATATTAAATAATTTTAAAAAGTATGTCGAAAACAACTAAAGATGGTACGTATAGAGGAATTTACAGCAATCGCAATGAACTTGCCTCACGTTTCGGAAGCTCCTCATTTTGAAAAAACAAGTTTTCGAGTGAATAAAAAAATATTTGCAACGCTAAACAGTAAAGAAAATAGAGCGACTATCAAACTTTCAGAAATTGATCAAGATTTATTTTGCTTAAATAAAAATTTTATGTTTCCAGTTCCAAATAAATGGGGAAAACAAGGTTGGACGCACATGAATCTCAATGAAATACCACTTGAAATGTGCAAAGACGCCTTGAAAACTTCTTATTTGTTAGTTGTTCCAAAGAAATTTAAAACAGACATATAAAAAAAGGTGCTAAAAAAATTAGCACCTTTTCAATAGAATTTTTTAACTATTACCAAATTACCACTTTCAATGAATCGGCTTGATACATTGAGTTTCCTGGTTTAATATTGAATGCTTTGTGAAATTCTGGAACATTTGCCAAAGGTCCATTAATTCTAAATCGTGCCGGCGAATGCACATCGGTCATTACTTGCTGGGCTAAATATTCTTTTGTTCCATTTACCATCCATGCATAACCATAAGCCAAAAAGTAACGTTGATCTGGCGATAATCCGCTAATTTTTTTATTCGTTTTAAATTGGTTTGTTTTTTTGAATGCTTCGTAACCCATTACTACTCCACCTAAATCGGCTATGTTTTCTCCTTGTGTGGCATCGCCATTCACATTTTTATCGCCAACTTTAAACTTACTGTATTGTGCAACAATCAATTGTGTTTTTTGTTTGAATTTCTTCAAATCTTCTGCTGTCCACCAATTGTTTAAATTTCCTTTATCATCATATTGACTTCCTTGATCGTCAAATCCGTGGGTAATTTCATGACCAAAAGTAGAACCACCAATTATACCATACAATACAGCATCGTCTGGCATTCTACCTTCAAAACCTGGCACAATGATGTTGCATGCTGGCACACAAATCTCGTTATTACTTGGATTGTAATACGCGTTATACGTTTGTGGAAACATACCCCATTCGGTTCTATCAACTGGTTTGCCAAACTTGTTTATCATGTCGTTATACGACCAATTATTGACTGCCATCACATTTTTTAGGTAGGAGTTTCTATCGATAGCAATCGAACTTAAATCTTTCCATTTATCGGGATAACCTACTTTCATTACAATTTTCTTCAACTTATCAAGCGCTTTTACTTTGGTTGCTTCACTCATCCAATCCAGATTTTTAATTCTCGTTGCATAAACGTCTCGAATATTGTTTCCAATTTCTAATAGTTTTTCTTTCGTTCCTTTTGGCAAATATTCCTCAACGTAAACCTGACCAATTAACTCTCCTAACGAACCATCTGTTTGTTCTACAATGCGTTTCCATCTTGGTCTTTGGACTTTTACGCCACTCATTACTGTGGAATAAAATTTAAAATTTTGGTCTTCAATTTCTTTATTAAGATACGATGCGTAAGAATTTAGTACATTCCATTTCAAATACGTTTTCCAATTTGCAACAGAATAGGATTTTAACATTCCGTTGAATGCTTTATAGAATTCCGGTTGACCTACAATTACGGTATCTGCTTTAGCAATTCCTAAATCTTTTAAAGCACCATTCCAATCAATATTAGAAGTCATTCGATTCAGTTGGCTAACACTCATTTTATTGTAATTCTGAAGTGGATTACGTAAATCTTCTAATTTTCGAGAAGCTTTAGCCAAATCGGTTTCCAATTTCATAATTGACGCGGCATTTTGTGATGCAATCTCTTTATTGACACCAATCAATTCCATCATTTTTTGAATGTGCTTTACATATTCTGTTCTAATGGTAACGGTTTCAGCATCTGTATTGAAGTAGTAATCGCGTTGTCCTAATCCCAATCCTCCTTGGTGTAAGAAAATAGCATTTTTTGCACTGTTTTTGTCATCTTGACCTACATAGAAACCAAATCCAGCACCAACGCCAATACTTTGTAAATGCGCTATTGATTTCAATACACTTGGAACATCTTTAATCGATTCAATAGCAGCGAATTCAGTTTTTAACGGAGTTATACCCGCTTTATTTATAGCTACAGAATCCATTCCGGAAGCATAAAAATCACCTATCTTTTGCTTGTTACTACCGTTGGCTGCATTGGCTTCCGCTGATTTTTCGCAAATCGATTTTATTTGATTGTTGATGGTATCTTGAATCATTCTGAAAATACCATTACTGCGTTCGGACGACGGAATGGGATGTTTTTTAAACCAACCACCATTGGCATAGGCAAAAAAATCATCAGATGGATTTACGGTTGTGTCACGGTTTGTTACCAACGGATCGATAAAAGTTGACTCTTTCTTAGTACAACTAATGATTGCAAGTGATGCGATTGCTAAAATGGTTACTCGTTGAATTATTTTCATTGTATAGGATTTTTTTGAATGTTTTAGAATAGTCGTACGATTAAATATTTGCAAAACAAGTAAATGTTTATGATCTTATTATTATTTAATTCTTCTAAAAATTATAGTATTCGCTTGTGTAAATTTAGTTGGTCGAACTGATTCGTTATCTCCAGCTGCAATACTTATGGTATTTGCATCTATAATTTTTACTAACATCAATAGTTTTTTTGTTTCAATTCGTGGCTTACTTAATGAAATGACAATATCCAATTTTATTAGGCTTGACTTACTATCGACACTATATTTCATCGAACCTTTTGAACCATTAATTTCGAAATTTTTTCCACCAATTTTCTGAGCATCTTTAAACATAAAAGCGGAACCATCGGCTTCAAAAATAAATCCCGAATTCTCTTCGGTTTTATCGTCACTTTTCCATTTTCCAACAAAGTTGAAATCAGCAGTACTATCATTTAATGTAAATGAGCTAAATGTTAGCGCAACTAGAACTAAAACTATATATTTTTTCATATTTTTTTTACTTTTTATCCAACATCAATTCTTTAATATATTTTACTGGCGCGCTACCGTAACTTAAGAATTTTTCATGAAATTTCTTTAAGTCAAATTGGTTGCCCTCTTTCTTTTTTAGCGTTTCTCTAAAATCATAAATCTCGGTATAACCTGTAAAATAAGAACACAATTGTACTTGAGATAAGGTAGCGCGTTTCCATTTACCATCGGCTTCTGCTTGTTGCTGAAAGGCTTCGTTGGTTAGCAAACTTATGGCTTCTTCTTTCGACATATTCTTAGTATGAACACTGTAATCTAAAATAGTATTACAAGTAGTTCTTAAATTCCACTTGTAGTACATCAACCACATTTCGTCGGAGTTTTTGTAACCACTCTCTAGCATCATGCGTTCGGTGTACACTGCCCAACCTTCTACCATTGCGCCGTTTCCTAAAATCGATTTGATGATACTTGGCGATTGATTGCTGTAAACCAATTGTGTGTAATGTCCGGGAACGGCTTCGTGAATGTTCAAAATTTGTAAAATATAATCATTGTATTCTCTCAAATAACTTTCAGAACGGTCAGCTTCCCAACCCGACATACTTCCGACATTATAATACGTATTGGCATTTTTATCATAAGGTCCGGGTGACGAAATAGAAGCGCCAGCAACTCCAGCCATATAATCGGGTTCTTTGCGCACTACTAATGGTTTTGATGGATCGATATACAACAAGTTCTTCGCTTTTACATATGCTGTAAGCTCAGGAATTTGCTTTTCTATTTCAGACTGAAATTTTTCTGGCGTAGTATGTTGTACTGATATTTTATCGATTACTTGTCGGATTACCTGCAGTTTATCGGATGGTTTAGGAGTTGAGCCTAAGTACTTTGACCACAATTTATCGGCCAAAACAAACATTTTTTCATGCAACTCTTTCTTATGATTAATTGCTTTCTGATAAATTTCGTCGGCTGAATAACTTGACTGTATGTCTAAATCAAATTTCTTAGCGTACAATTCTTTTCCTAATCGGAATGACCTTGGCGTTTTGTTCTCCAATTTTTGTAACCAAGCTGCATATTCTTTAATTGCTTCAACCGATTTTTGTGCTTTGTTTAAAATGGTACTTTTCTCAGATTCTGATAATTTACTTTTCTCTAAAGCGGTTTTCAAATCGGATTCAAATACTGAAATGCCTCCCAAATTCTGGTCGATGGCTAATTGCGTATGTTCAATTGTTGGATTTTTAATGTTCTTTTTCGCCGCTTCGTAATAAGCTGAAATAAAATTCATTTTAATTCCGAAATTCTTCAATCGGGTTTCTAATGTGTCGTAATTGCCGTTCAATATTTCAGCAAATGCGCCACAAACATTATAATCTGAAGGATTCCACGTATCTGATTTTAATTCGTTAATCGAAAAAATAGTACTTTCAGCATAATTTTGAATCATGTAGAAATCGGTTTTATTATTATCCGATAAACTTTCTATTTGATAGGATTTGAGCGAATCTAAATTAGCTTTAGCAAATTCAATTATCTTCTTTGAATAGGCGGCATTTGGAACAACTAGAATGCTGTCGTATTTGTGAAAACCCACATTAGAAGCCCAACCTGGATTGAGTTTCCACAAGTTATCTACAAAGTTTTTTTTGTAACGTTCAAATTCGGTATCGGTTTTTGGATTTTGTTTTTGACAACTTACAAAAAGTGACAGTACAAGCAGAAGCGTAATTTTTTTCATTTTTAAATGTATAAATTTAGTTTAACGAAGTTTTTAAAACATCTATTTTCAATTGCAAGTGATTGGACAAAATTTGAAACGAACTCAACTCTTTCAAGTCATTATCTGAAGTAGCAAAATCGATTAAATCATTTACTTTTTCAGTAAGTTCCGAAAGTTTTAATTCGGCTTCAATTGCCTTTTTTTGAGCTATTAAATCAATTACTTCTTGGTATTTTATCTTCAACGCTCCAACTGCATTTGCATCCATATTATTTTTGGTTTACTTGGCTTCGCCTCTATCCTACTACTTTGAATTTCTTGAAATGTACTTTTATGATTCTTTTGTT
This sequence comes from Flavobacterium sp. SP2, assembly GCF_057626655.1. Classification (NCBI taxonomy): domain Bacteria; kingdom Pseudomonadati; phylum Bacteroidota; class Flavobacteriia; order Flavobacteriales; family Flavobacteriaceae; genus Flavobacterium; species Flavobacterium solicola. Next base: position 13,458 of record NZ_JBVHBT010000005.1, on the reverse strand, counting down.
TTTCTTGTAGGTTTACAATGCAGAACTGTTGCAATTAAAAATCCAACTCCAGCAATACCCGTTATGTAAGGTAAAAATCTTTTTTCCTCAACAAAGTAAATATATGAAGTTAAAAATAGTGCCACACTTTCGAATAAATGAATTCCAATAACTAGTAAATGACTGCTTGTTTTTGCAATTTTTTGGTAAACAAAATACAACAAAACCACAACTCCCATAAGTAGGATAATCCAACCAATTAAGTCGTAGTGGTGCTCAATTTTGTCGTAACCTTTTGGAATTAAAATTAGCGCTACAAACAAATGTTGAAGTGCTACTAATTTACTTTTTAATTTGCTATCCATATACAAAATTTCTAAAGTTGCATTACAATCAAATCAGCTGCTGTACTCCGGAATTTTATCAGAAATCAGTCAACTTAAAAGAAATCCAATATGTACAACTCATTTATTATTTAAACGTTATACTTACTTCACCTCTTTCCTACCTCTTTGAATTTCTTCAAATGTACTGCATTTTACGATTTCTTCTTCATCAAAAATCAGCATAGGTAAATGTATGAAATCTACCTCAGATAAATCTTCTTTCAAATAAAATGCAATATCGTCTAGATTATAAAACCACTCTTTATCATATTTTACTTTATGAATCGTAGCGTCTTCCAATAATAACTTTTCTAATAAAGGTTTCATTGTACAGATTATTTAAGTGTAAAAAAAATGATTTAAAAACCATTTAGTACTTCGGTTATTGCCTTTTAAAAGTGACTGAATTGTCATTAGTAAAGGATTTTGGTCTTGTGTTGTTGAAATCAGACGCCAAAATAAAGGTATTGTTATCAACAATTTTCATTAAAAATAGCATCGACATTTTTTCAGAAGTTTTTAAATTGGTAACAATAACATCAAATTTTATAGGTGATGTACTTTCATCAAGTTGGTAAGTCATGCTACCCTTTTCACCATTTAAATCAAATTCTTTTCCTCCAATACGCTCTCCATCTTTAATCATGACTGCATATCCAAACTCATCAAAAATAAAACTTCCTTCTTGATTTTTTTCATCAATTCCTTTCCATTTCCCAACAATATTAAATCCTTTAGTAGTTTCTGATGTAATAAACGAGCTTGTCAAAACAAGTAAAAACAGTAATCCAATACTTTTTTTCATATCTTTAAATTTAATAGTGTAACAAATTTAATAGAGCTTCTTCAAATCTAACTTTAGGTAAATATTGATCTTCCAACGATTTCACAAATGGAATAGCACTTTCCAAACTTCCAACTCGTTTTACAGGAGCATCAAGGTATTCAAAAGCATTCTCCATGATGAACGACGAAATATCACTCGAAACACCACCAAACAAGGTGTCTTCTTGCAAAATAATACATCTTCCCGTTTTCTTAACCGAAGCCAAAATAGCATCCGTATCCATTGGAACCAACGTTCTTAAATCGATTAAATCGGCTTTGATTTCTGGATTTTTCGATAAGGTTTCTAAAGCCCAATGAACTCCCGCTCCAAACGAAATTACAGTAACATCAGTTCCTTCTTTAATAAACGACGCTTTTCCAAACGGAATAGTATAATAATCCTTAGGTACATCTTGATAAACCGAACGGTACAATTGTTTGTGTTCAAAAAACATCACCGGATTTGGATCATTAATTGCAGTATTCAACAATCCTTTTACATCGTAAGGAAACGCTGGATAAACTACTTTCAAACCTGGCGTTTTAGTAAACCAAGCTTCGTTAGTTTGCGAGTGAAATGGTCCAGCTTGTGTACCGCCACCGCAAGGCATTCTTACAACTACGTCGGCTTTTTCGTTCCAACGGTAATGTTGTTTTGCTAATAAATTCACGATTGGGTTGAATCCTGTAGAAACGAAATCGGCAAACTGCATTTCTACAATCGCTTTATGTCCGTTAATAGACAATCCCATTCCGGCAGAAACTACGGCGCTTTCGCAAATAGGTGTATTTCTAACGCGTTCTTTTCCGAACTGCTCAACAAATCCTTCCGTAATTTTGAACGCACCACCATATTCGGCAATGTCTTGTCCCATAATTACCAAATTATCGTGTCGCTCCATCGACTGACGCAACGCATGTGAAATAGCATCCACCACACGGATATTTTCTACTTCATCAGAAGGATTAACTTCTTCAAATTGATACGGTTTGTATACGTCATTTAATTCTTCGCTTAAATCAGCGATAATATCTGGTTCGGCTTGTGTAATTGCCCAATGTTCGTCTATTTCTGCTTTTATTTTGGCTTTAAATTCGGTGTCTAATTCTTCCGAAAGAACGCCTACATTTACCAAATACTCTTTATAATTGGCAATTGGATCTTTAATTGCCCATAGGTCCATCAACTCTTGCGGAACGTATTTTGTGCCACTCGCCTCTTCGTGACCACGCATTCTAAAGGTTTTGAATTCCAATAAAACTGGTCTCGGATTTACGGCTAACGAAGCTTTCAATTCGGCTATTTTGGTATAAACTTCTAAGATGTTATTTCCGTCGATGATGTGGCTTTCCATTCCGTAGCCTGCGCCTTTATCGGCAAGGTTTTCGCAACGGTATTGTTCGTTAGTTGGCGTTGACAATCCGTAACCGTTGTTTTCGATAACGAATAAAACTGGTAAATCCCAAACGGCAGCAATGTTCAACGCTTCGTGAAAATCACCTTCAGACGTTGCGCCTTCTCCGGTAAAAACTGCGGTTACTTTGCCGTTTTGTTTCAATTTGTTTGCCAATGCAATTCCGTCTGCAACTCCTAATTGCGGACCAAGATGCGAAATCATTCCGATGATGTGGAACTCCTGCGTACCAAAGTGAAAACTTCTGTCACGTCCTTTTGTGAATCCGGTTTTCTTGCCTTGCCATTGTGAAAACAAGCGGTGTAGCGGAATGTCACGACCGGTGAAAACACCTAGATTTCGGTGCATTGGTAAGATGTATTCGTCTTGGTCTAAAGCAGCAGTGATTCCTACTGAGATGGCTTCTTGACCAATTCCAGAAAACCATTTGGATACTTTTCCTTGACGCAGAAGAATTAGCATTTTTTCTTCTATAAGTCTTGGTTTTAGTAATCTTTTATATAAATCTAATAATTGAAGATTGGATAATTCTTTTCTATCGAAGTTCATTGCGTTTGATTTTGTGCCTTGCAAAAATATAAAAAAGTGGTTCGTTTTTCCTATTATTTTTGCGGAATTCAATGTAAAATTATTTGTTTGTAATGAATTTATCATTGCTTTGAATAGAATCTCTTTTTTCGTATCCGATTCACGGATTAAAAAGATTTAGCTTTGAGTGTCTATGTGCAAAACTCTGTCTGTCTTTGTGCTATTTTTTTTGCGACAGATTAAAAGATTGAAAAGATTTAACTTTGTGTTTCTTTGTGTAAAACTTTGCGCTTCTTCGTGCTATTTTTTTTGCCACAGATTAAAAAGATTAAAAAGACTTAGCTTTGAGTATCTTTGTGTAAAACTTTGCGCTCCTTTGTGCTATTTTTTTTTGCCACAAATTAAAAAATTGAAAAGATTTAACTTTGTGTTTCTTTGTGTAAAACTTTGTGTGTCTTTGTGCTACTTTTTTTGCCACAAATTAAAAACTCATTGGGGAACTTTGTGTAAAACTTTGCGCTTCTTTGTGCTATTTTTATTTCGCCCAAAATTCAAAGATTCATACAATTCGTGCTTTGCATAATTAAATTGTGCGAAAATAATGACTGATACTGACAGGTTTTGAATGGTTTTGAATGGTTTTGAAGTCCAATCAAGCCTCTTGACGGGTTGACTGCGATTTTATGGGGGTTTTGTTCGTATTTGGTTCGTATTTGGTTCGAAACCATTTGCAAAAAATCATACTTTTATCGAACAAAGTACGAACGAAACCAAAGCAAAACTAGGAAATAGTAATTTCAGTTTCAATTGTTTATAAGAATGGGCTCCAAATTGTTTCAAAATACTATGCTTTTTTTTCCTTTTTTATTTTTAAATTTGATAATAAATGTACTTTTGACTAAAATTTAACCTATGAAAATCTACATCAGAAATATGGCTTGCGAGAGTTGCAAAGTGTTTGTAAAAGATGCTATTGAAAAACTTGATTTACATCCCGTTAAAGTAGTTTTAGGTGAAGCCGAAATTAAAGAAAGTATTGACGAAAAGAAAAAAGAAAAACTCAACTCCATTATAAAAAAAGTAGGTTTGGAGATTGTAGAAAACAAAGGTGGAATTTTGATAGAGCAAGTAAAACAAGCTTGTCACGAATACATTAACAACGAACAAAACATAAAAGTTAATATTTCAGAATATTTGACCAAAAAAATAGACAAAGACTACAATTATATATCTACTATTTTTTCCGATTTAGAAGCTTGTACTATTGTGCATTACATCAATCTGATTAAAGTAGAACGCGCCAAAGAACTCATATTATTTGAAGATTTTAACTTTACCGAAATTGCTGAAAAATTGAATTACAACAACCTATCTGCGTTTTCAACTCAATTCAAAAAAATTACGGGATACAATCCATCGCATTTTAAAAAGTTGAAAGAAAAACGCCGTCTTGCCATTCAAGAATTGACCAAACAAGAGGAATCAAAAAAGTAAAATTAAAAAATTTCAGCAATAAAATTAGAAGTTTTAAATAAACAAATAGTCTAATTTTGTTACTTAATTCTAAACCAATTTGAATGAGTGAAATTGCAATTTTTTATGCCGATGATGATGAAGATGATTTACTGTTCTTTGAAGATGCAGTAGTCAAAATAGCATCTGCTCAGCAACAACCCATAAATTTGCATATTCACCGCAATGGTGATCGCCTATTGGATAACATCAAAAAAAATAAAGTAGAAAAAGGTGTCGTTTTCTTAGACATCAATATGCCAAGAAAATCGGGATTTCAGTTGTTGGAAGAAATTCGAAACACTTCAGAAACAATGAAATATCCAGTTATTATGTACTCTACTAGTTATGATGAAAAGAGTATTCAAATAAGCCATGATTTGGGTGCTAATTACTATGTAGTCAAACCCTATAATTTTCATGATTTAATGCAGATGATTGCCTGTGTTATCAAAACTAACTGGGAAAAACACAAAGTTGATTTAGAAAATTTTATTTACAATAAAGAGTAAATTAATATCTTTACTTACTTAAAGTTGTTGTATGAGTTTTAAAGATATAGTAAACCGTAATCTTGTTAATTTACAAAATTGTGAAGACGAGCCAATTCACATCCCAGGATTGATTCAGCCGCACGGTTTTTTGCTTTCTGTTGATGTTACTAGTTACATGATAATGGTTTGTAGTGAAAATGTGTATCAATATCTTAACTACACACACGAGCAACTGTTAACGCAACCTATTGCCTCTATTTTCGGGTCTTCTTTTTCAGACGAATTGACTCTGTTTACTACTTCAGACAAGGAATCAGTAAAGGTTTTTAACCATTTAATTTTTGATAAATTATATGCTGTAAGCTTACATTTAGAAGATGATCAAATTATAATTGAAGGTGAGCTTTTAGAATCGATGTTTACTAATAGTAATGAATTATACAATTCCTCGAAACAACTGCTAAGCTATATTGAAGGAAGTTTTACTTTAAAAGAACTTGCCCACTCGGTTACCGTTGCCATCAAAAATATTACAAATTATGATCGGGTTATGGTGTACCGATTTGACGAAAAATATAATGGCGAAGTTATTGCCGAAAGTAAAGAAGCGCATTTAGAATCGTATTTGGGATTGCATTATCCACATACCGATATTCCTGCGCAAGCAAGAGAATTATATATAAAAAATCACTTACGCATTATTGGTGATATCAACTATACACCTGTACCGCTTTTTAAAGCTAATGACACTTCATTTGAGACTTTAGATTTAAGCAGGTCTGTATTGCGAAGTGTATCGCCGATTCATATTCAATATCTGCGAAATATGGGCGTTAGGGCAACACTTACAATTTCGTTATTGCACAAAGGAAAACTTTGGGGATTGATAACCTGTCATCATTACAAACCAAAGTATCTAAGTCATGAAATTAGAAATACGGTAAAACTTCACGGACATTTTATTACATCTCAAATTGAGGTTCGATTGCTCAACGAAGAGTACAAAATTGCTCGTAAAGCCAATCAATCGGTTGAAAAATTAACGTCGGAAAAATTAGATTTCGACCGATTCTCTATCGAAAAATTATACCAAAAGAAAGCGACAATTAAACTTTGCAACAGTGCTGGAGCTGCGGCATTGATAGATAATACCGTATATTCTTATGGCAAAACGCCCAACGAAGAAGAAATAAAAAAACTAAGCTTCTTCTTGCATCAATATTGCTCAGATGGACATGTGCACATGCGCTCATTAGCTCGAGTAACTTCTGATTTAGGAAGCATAAGTTCACGATTTCCTGGAATTAACTACTATTCATTGGGTAATGAAACCGATTGTTTATTGTGGTTTAAAGAACCTACCACTACCGACATTCATTGGGCTGGCAATCCACACAAGTCGATCGATATCAATGAAAACGGCTTGTCGCCAAGGTTATCGTTTGCCACCTTTATTGAAAGTGTTAAAGATTCAAGTAGTGCTTGGTTGAAATCAGAAATCAATGCAACTACTAGCTTTTACAACTTTTTCATGCTGCATTTACGATCTATACTACTTACTGAAGAAAAAGAAATACAGCGCAAACTTACCGATATTTTAAGAGATGCAAACGCTGAACTCGAAAACATCAATTGGATTAGTACACACGACTTACAAGAACCGCTTCGAAAAATTAGAATGATGGCTTCCATACTTGTTGGCGATGAAATGAAGACCTTACCCGATGATGTTCAAAACAAGATTTTGAAAATGCAAACTTCGGCTGAACGAATGCAAACTTTAATTACCGATATCTTAAAATACACCAAGACATCGGTCATGAATTCGGATTTTGAACTAACTAATTTAAATACTGTTTTTGACGAAATTAAAACTGAAATAAACGATTCGCTAGAGGAACACAAAGCAACATTACAAATTGGTGACTTGCCAACAATCAACGGCATAGCGTTTTTATTAAAACAATTGTTTTCTAACCTACTATACAATGCGCTAAAATTTAAAAATACACCTATTCCTCTTGTCATTGAAGTAACGGCTTCAATTGTACATCTAGATCAAAATAGCGTCACGAATCCGGGCAAATTTCATCAAATTACAATAAAAGACAACGGAATTGGATTTGACAATCAGTATAATGAAAAAATTTTTAAGATATTTTCAAGATTGAATAATCTTAGTGATTATAGTGGTTCAGGAATTGGATTAGCACTTTGTAAAAAAATAATGACTAAGCACAACGGCATCATCACAGCCGATGGAGCGCCAAACGAAGGAGCTCAATTCTACATGTACTTTCCTGTTTCTTAACGTTTCAGTATTATTTTTCCAACCAAAGTCGAAGCGCTTCAAATGTTTCATGCGCACCTAAAAAAAGTTCAGATTGGTTAATTATTGACTCCAATTGACTCATTTCCTCTTTAAAAGTAATCCACTTTTCAGTCGTCAAATTGCCATACGAATTGTAATACGAAAGTTGATTATCTTGCAAAGTAGGTACTTGTACTTTTAGCATTTTACTAATTATTTGACCACCAAGTGTTGAACCTTCAATAACGTATAACACACCAAGTGCATAAGAAAATGAATTGATTTTATCTGCAAACAAATTGTTATTTGAAAAAGGAGTAAAATGTAAATTGGCTAAATCAGATTCTAGATTAGGACAATGCTTTCTAGTATTCAAATCTGAAATTGAAATGTTTACCAATTCATGAACTCTGTTTTCAATTGGGTAAAAAAAGCCATGTAATTTAGAAAGTAAAACAGCATATTCGTTTACTGTATTGAGATTTTTGAGTTGTGTAATCAGAACTTTTTCGACTGCAGCGTGAACTGCTTTAGTTTCCTCTTTTAATTGTAATAGCAATTTTTTGTTGGTTTAATTTTAATAGCAGCAAATTTACGTTTAAAAATCAAAATCTAAATTGCTGTAAGTACTAAATTTTATATATTCGGTAAAATTTTAACTGATGAATTCAAAAATTAAATCGATACGACCGTTTGTAGGTGCTAAAAACTATACAACTTCAAGAAATTTTTATGCTGATTTAGGTTTTACCGAACATAGTATCAGTGCTACATTATCGTATTTTGAGTATCAAGGTTTTGGTTTTTACCTTCAAGATTATTACCTACAAGATTGGATAGACAATACTATGGTTTTTATGGAAGTTGATTCGGTAGAAAGCTTTTACAGTTACTTACTAGAACTTGATTTAACCGCTAAATATCCAGAATCTAGAATTGTACCGATTCGAACTGAATATTGGGGAAAAGAATGCTTTGTTCACGATCCGTCGGGAATTCTTTGGCACTTTGGAGCGTTTATTTAAAACTGGTACAAATAATTTTATAATTGTATTTTATTGCATTTTTTTGTTAAGTTTGATATGATTAATTATCTTTTGTTGAAAAATAAAGCAATTCTAGCATGGAATTAACCAATAAACAAAACTATCTCTTTAAACTTGTTAATGAAATTCAAGATTATGCAATTATTCTTCTAGATACGTATGGAAACATTCAGAATTGGAATGCTGGTGCGCAACGGATAAAAGGCTATACCGAAGATGAAATTTTAGGCAAAAACTTCCGTCTTTTTTACACCAAAACCGACCAAGAAAATGATCTTCCTACCAAGCTTATCGAAACTGCTAAGCAGCATAAAGTTGCTAATGACGAAGGTTGGCGCGTAAAAAAGAATGGTGAAACGTTTTGGGGAAGTATCTCAATCAATGCCATTCATGATGATACTGGCGAGGTAATTGCATTTGGTAAGATTACCCGAGATTTAAGTTTGCGAAAGCAAGCAGAAGATGCCAACTTGCAACATTTGCAGGAGATGAAACATAAAAACGAAGAGTTGGAGCAATTTACTTACATTGCATCCCACGATTTGCAAGAACCACTTCGATCAATTATCAGTTTTACAAGTTTGATTGAAGACGAATTTACAGGCAATGAAGACACCGAATTGCTTACCTACAATAATTATATAAAAATGGCTGCCAAACGAATGGAAACCTTGGTTCGCGGACTTTTGGATTATTCTCGACTTGGCAAAGAACGAACGCTTGTAGATGTAAACTGCAATTCCCTTTTAGAAGATGTTTTAATCGATATGAACTTGTATATAAAAGAACATAATGCCCAAATCACATTTGATGACTTGCCTACTGTAAAAGCTTACAGTTTAGAATTGAGGCTGTTGTTTCAAAATTTGATTGGAAATGCCATTAAGTTTTCTAAAAAAGAGGAAACTCCAGTATTGCATATTGCAGCGCAAAATGAAGGTGATTCTTGGGTTTTTTCGGTTAAAGACAACGGCATTGGTATTGAGGAAAATCATCTTGAGCAAATATTTGTAATTTTTAAAAGACTGCACAACCGATTGGATTATGAAGGTACCGGAATTGGGCTTTCGCATTGCAAAAAAATTATTCACTTACACGGTGGTAAAATTTGGGTAGAATCGGTTTTTGGACAAGGAAGCACTTTTAAATTTACTTTACCTACACGTTAAAATATGAAGAATAAATTAAACTGCATTTTACTAATTGATGATGATGAAGCGACCAATTACATTAATAAGAAATTAATAGCAAAGGCTGCTATTAGCGAAAAAATTGACGTTGTATTGAACGGAAAAGAAGCCCTAGCCTATTTAACTAATACGGGTAAATATGCTTCGCAAGGTGAAGATTATCCAAAACCAATGCTGATTTTCTTAGACATTAACATGCCTGTTATGGATGGTTGGGAATTTCTGACCGAATACGAACAACTTCCCGAACACCTAAAAGCTAAAATCATTATCATAATGCTTACATCATCACATAATCCGGATGATTTGAAGCGCGCTCAAAATTTAAGTCCTCGTTTAGGATTTAAAAACAAACCACTCAGTATTGCGCTATTAAATGAAATAGTAGCTACTTATTTTCAAGATAATTGATTCTTTCTTTTCAATTATTTTAAAAAATAAATTACAATTTGAAGCTTATATTTGCTTACTATTTTGTATATTAGTACTTTATATACGCCTATGTCAATTACAATTAAAAAAATATGGCATCGCAATGCCTTTAGAATTGGAATTTATTTTACCTACAATAAAGACATCATTGCCAAACTAAAAACACTAAACGCCACATTCAGCTATACGAATACCTGTTGGTATCTTGATTATTCGCCACAATCGTATTCTAAATTGAAAGAAAATTTTGATTCGATTACGATAGAAGCACCTACAGAACAGAATACAAATGCACATTTGGTGACCGGCCTTGGAAGCCGTGACCTTTCACCCATAGCTACTCGTAGCGCACATCAGTTAGATCTTGATTCAAAAGATAAACCTGAACATAAAACCGAAGTAATTCCGTTTGCACAAAAAATGCGTTTGCAATTGTTAGAAAATATTGGAAAATATTGGGTTTTTAAAATGCACTATAATCAGGAAATAAGCAAAAAATTATTACGAATTAAAGGCGTATATTGGAATAGCAACTACAAAGCCTACATGGTTATTCGGAATCCTAAGACAAAGCAAGAGGTTGAAGCCGTTTTGATGACGCAACCTTTTTTTGGAGAGGACTTTGAAACCGACATTAAAAGTTACAAAGGAACTACCGTAAAAATTACTTCGCACCCAGAAGATACTTCTTGGATTGAAGTATATGTTCCAAGAATTGCGGCTGTTCATGAAAAACTAAAGCGATTTTCGTTGGCTAAATACAGTACAGTCAAAGATTGCTATCTGCTTCCTGCCGCGCCAATTGTTTATGACAGTATCGAAACACAATTGTTACCGATGGAAATAAAAGTTGTGAGTACACTTTCTAAAAACTACTTGAACTCTAAAAACCTTCCTAATCGAAAAAACATTGAACTGAGTAAGACTAAAGACACCATTTTGAATAAAATTCCTGCTCGGGGTTTACCTTATTTATCAAGTATGGTTGACCAATTGTTAGCTTTAAATTATAGTAGTTCAACGTTACGCACTTATACAGGAAGTTTCATTCAATTTTTAAAGCATTTTGATTATCAAGATCCAGTGCATCTTTCCCAGAAAGAGATTGTGCACTATTTAGGAAGCTTGATGCAGCGAGGCTTGTCAGCAACAACAGGACATAGCATGGTTAATGCAATTCAGTTTTACTACCAACAAGTTGCCAACAATAAAAATTTTGAACTTAAAATACCAAGACCAAAGAAAGAAAAAAAATTACCATCGGTTTTAACCATGGAAGAATGTTTAAAAATATTTCAAGTTGTAGACAATCCGAAACATAAATTATTGTTGTTGATTGGTTATGGTGCTGGGTTGCGCGTGAGCGAAATAGTCCAATTGAAATGGGTAGATATACTGTTTTTAGAACATAAAATCCACATTCGAAATGCTAAAGGCAAGAAAGACCGCATGGTAATGTTGCCTTTATCAATTGTAAAATCGTTAGAATTGTATAAGCAAATTTACAATGGAAAGCATTATGTTTTTGAAGGACAATTTGCAAGCGAACCTTACAGTACGCGAAGTGTACAACAAGTAATGCGCGAAGCCATTAAGAAAAGTGGATTGGAAAAAAAAGCAACAGTACATACGTTACGACACAGCTTTGCCACTCATTTATTAGAAGGCGGCACAGATATTCGATACATTCAACAATTTTTAGGACATTCGGACATTAAAACTACAACATTGTACACGCATCTTACAACAACAGCAGTTAACAAGATCCAAAGTCCGTTAGATCGATTGGTAGACGAGACAAAAAAATTGAAGAACCCTAAAATTTTAAAAAATGTTACATATATTTGGTGCTATTTACTAGTTGTAAGCAAGTTTACCGCCAAAACTGCAAAAAATCAACCGCAAATGGAAAAATATTTAATTCTAATTATAATCAGTTTAAGTTTCTCTTCTTTCGGACAGAATTGCTCTATGCTGAAAAATGGTAAATACGAAATCCAATATGACGCAAAAGAGAGAAATTCGAGTTTAATTGAAATAAACGGAAATCACTATTATACCGACCAAGACGATGGAATGAAAGACTACGAAATTATAACACTAAGCAATTGTAGTTTCCTATTAAAAAATAATGAAAAGATTGATGAAACTAAACTCACTGAATTTCAAAAGATAATCGCTAAACAAAAACCTTATTTTGAAATTATTAAAGTGGAAGGAAATGTCTATTACTTTGTTTGCAGAATAGATTTACATATTCAATGCGGAACTGGAAAGTTTATTAAAAAAGAAGAATAAAACCAGCTTACAATAGGCGTTTGGCAAGATTGCGAATTTTGTAGTAAATACACGTTAATTTCTCGCAAGAAATTTTATCTTTAGCAAGAAAATAATCAGTTCCGAAGTTCGCAACCTCGCCAAGCGCCGGAACGTTGTGCGTCAGTTTCGCGCGACAGAAAACCGACGGAAAATTGAATAAAAAACAACAATAAATGGAACTTAAATTAAAACATATTCTATCGATTTCTGTAATTCTTGTAATATTGAGTTTTAAAAACTTTTCAAATCCGATTTATATAAATGGACATTTAAAACCCAAAAATGCGGAACTAATAAATGATATTATTGCTTTAAAAATATTTGTAAAAGCAGACGGAAAAATATTGGCGGAAAGTTATACTGACCGAAATGGAAACTTCAAATTGACATTTACTCCTGAAAACGAAAAATCATTTGACTTTTATTGTAGCGGAATCGGAATTGGAACAATTTTATTAAAATCTGTAACGAATTTTGAAGGTGAAAACATCGAAATGAATTTAGATTTCACTGCAAAGTATCAGAAAACATTCTTTGCAAAAGTAAAATGTTTGAAATGCAAAAAAGCCGATAAGGTTTACGAAATAATTTATTCAGATCCACCAATCGTCACAAGAAAAACAAATAAAAATGGTGATACAATTTACAGCAAAATATATAAAAATAAATATAGAGAAGGCGGTATAGTTGAACCTGCAAAATATTATTGTGAAAGAGATGATGTCAAATTTTAATAGATAAAAAACCGAACGCACAACAGCGGTTTGCTAAAATGGCGACTTTTTCTTTAAAAACACGTTCACTTTTCGCAAGAAACATTATATTTGAAAGAAAATAAGCGGTTACGAAGTCGCCACTTCAGCAAGCCGCGGCCCGTTAACTGCCATTTTACCTGACCTCTCGTCCTAAAATAGGTTGACTAAAAATTAAACACTTTTAGTATCCTATGGAAACACCAAAAAAACAACCCTGTCGAAAAAATGAGTATCAAAAAGTAAGCTTTGATCTCAAACTTTCC